>NZ_JAIQDI010000001.1:0-638932 GCF_020034665.1 Niabella beijingensis
GAATCAACTCCCCTCCGCCACTTTCGATAATACCGTGGAATCGAACCACCAAACCTGGCGCCAACCGCCTGTACCATTTTTACCTTAAAGAACTAACTTCCCAAACTCTCAACCCCTACCAAACCCTCCGTTTTGGGGTTGCAAAGATACACACTTTTCTCAAACTAACAAAAATATTTGAGAAAATATTTTTGATTTTTTTCAACCTAACTATCTGTATTTGAAGAACTTGCCGGCGCATTTAAGACTGCCGTTTTTGAATTGGGATTGCAAAGATAGGGAGGATTTTCAAACCAGCAAATTTATTTTTTATTTTTTTCTGAACAGCATTCGTTCTTCCATTTACGGCACAGCCCGCACCATTCATACAGAATAGCACCCATCTTCCGCATCACTCCCGGAGAACCGGCTAACTTTGAGCAACATACATAAAGATGAAGATTACTATTGAACCCCATAACCCGGAATGGAGAATACATTTCGAAGCTATAAAGAAAGAACTGGCAGCACTCACCGGACCGATACATCCCGAAATTGAGCACATCGGAAGTACCTCCGTGGAAGGACTGGCGGCCAAACCCATTATCGATATCCTCGTGGGCTTAAAGAACGAAGCCGATCTCAGCAGCACCCCGCAACTACTGATGGCCAGGGAATATATCTACTTTGAAAAATACAATACAGCAATGCCCTATCGCCGCTTTTTTGTAAAACTTAAAACAAGCCCCAAAAGCCTGTCGCTTCCCGTTTACATCAGACCGGAAGATCCCATTCCTGATGCGTTGAACGAACAACCGCCCCGGCTGGCGCATATCCATGCACTGCCACTTCACTCCGAACACTGGACGCGCCATATCGCTTTCAGGGATTATCTCCGCGCACATCCTATTATACGGGTCGCCTATCAGCAGTTAAAAGAAGCACTGAGTCTGCGCGAATGGAAGGATGGTATTGAATACAATGAAGCAAAAGACGCTTTCATAAAAACAGAAGAACGCAATGCAGTGAACTGGTACCTGCAGCAGCACAACAATAACCCGGCATAAGATCACCGCTCCTTTTTCAGTAACCCTATAAATCCGAAAGAAGATGGACACAACAATCCTGAAACAAATGGCCCGACTTATTACCAATGAAAAACAACTCAATGAATTTATCACCTACGGAGGCGTAGGCGCCGCACTGGAAACGATCGACGGAAACATCTACACCGGCATCAGCATCGACACCGCCTGCTCTATGGGCTTTTGCGCAGAACACAGCGCCATTGCAGAAATGCTGAAACATGGCGAGCATAAGATCAAAGCTCTGGTTGCAGTAGACAGCGAAGGTCATGCCGTGCCGCCCTGCGGCCGGTGCAGGGAACTGATCAGCCAGCTGTCCAGCACTAATTTACAAACCATCATCGAAGTACAGGATGGCGTGCAGGTACTACTTTCCGAAATACTCCCCTACGATTGGAAAAAATCCCTGAGTGACCAATGGTAACATTTAAAGGATGGCGCCAGCCCTCCTTCATTAACACTTATAATTGGATAGATCATACAATCTCTTTACCGGCTTATTTCGCCGGTTATCCGCTCTTTTTGTTTTGTTACCTGAAAACAGTTATACCGGCGGTCAACAGGCTATAGCTTCGTTAAAAAAAATATGACAGACGAACAGATCATCAGGACCAAACTGGAAAAGATAAAAGGAATGTTTCAACACCCTACCCTCGGGTTATTCGAAGATCTTTTTACGGAAGATTGCGATTACATCACCTTCAACGGGCAACATCTTAAAGGCATTGAAGAAAATTTCGACGCGCATGTTCATCTTTCAAACCTGAAGCTCTTCCGCGGAGCTGTATTAGAATCCGACCTGCTGCAGATCAAGTTCGTGAACCCGGATACGGCCATTGTGATCGCCACCGGGGGTATCCGGTTCCGCTGGCAGAAGCAACTGCCGCAAAGCAGGAGGTCGATCAATACCAATGTATTCATCCGTCAGCAAAACGGCGACTGGAAAATTGCTTCATTCCAGAACAGCCGGATCCGGAAACCCGGTTGGCTGCAACGGTTATTGTCAAAATAAAAGAGCATTCGGAAACCGAATGACGGCGATTTACCGGGTTCCGTTTTCGGCCACCTGTTTTATTTTATACAAGGTCGTATTCCAGTAAAAGGCCAGGTGTTTGTAAATCGTTTCAGTAGGAAAACCTTTTATACTAAGTGATAGCTTTGTCCGGGGTATTTCGGGTGTTAATATAAACTCAAACACAGAATAGTTGCTGTCTTTATCCTCCAGCCGCGATAACGAACTGATCTGGCTGTATTGAAGACGCCGTCCGGGTTCCACAGCCAGCACCTTCCCGGTGTTTTCAAACGGGACATGATGAACGCCCTTTATGATCAGCGGTTGCCCCGCGTTCCATTGGATGATCACCTGCAGTTCCATTTCCGGCTCACCCATCCATTGCAGCATCAATTCCGGCAGCGTAAGCGTTTCCCAGATCCTGTCGCTTCCGGCATCAATGAGTACACTTTTTTCTATGATCCGCTTTTCCATTTCTAACATCGGCACAGGCATATCTCCACAGGAAACAGCCTGTTTATTTTTTTAAAATTCCTTTTTCAAGATTTTGTTTCAGCAGGTCTTCTGCAAATGCCCAGATACGATCGGAGCCCCGGGCGATCGCTTTCTTTTTAGCCACCACCTGGTCGTAGCGTACATCAAATTCCTTCCAGGTGCCACCATTGTTTGATGTATTCTGCAACAAGGGTTCCAGGCGGTCGAGTGCCCTTGCAAATTTTGCCTCCGGTGTGTGTCCGGCTTCAAACTCCTCCCAGACAGCGATCAGTTCGTCTCCCTGCGGTTCCGGCAGCATTCCAAAAATCCTGCGGGCCGCTTTTAATTCCTCCCCGGTATTGGTATGATTCTTTTTTGTATCATAGATGAATACATCACCGGCGTCGATCTCAACAATATCATGGATCAGTACCATCTTCAACACCTTCAGCAGGTCCACCGGCTCATTGGCATGCTCCGCAAGTACAATCGCCATCAGGGCTAAATGCCAGCTGTGTTCGGCATCATTCTCCCGCCGGTCGCTGTGAAGCAGTTTCGTGCGACGAAGGATATACTTCAGTTTATCGATCTCTTTAATAAATTCAATTTGTTGTATCAGCTGTTCCATACACCAAAGGTACAAACCCGACAGTACATTCTTCATGAGCCCGCACGGCGTTTCTTTCTTTTGACGTAACTTGAGCAACCATATATTGCAAATAAAATTTTATGGGACAGATTTTTGAATTTATTGCAGATGCTGCGCTGGAAGTGCTGGACGACTATTATACCGAATGTCATGTATGTAACAGTACCGGTGTCGATCTGTATACCTACCAGGGAAAACTGATGCTGGAAGACGGCACGGTGGATGATGATATCTATGCCGTTTGTGCAGACTGTATTAAAACCCAGCCACTGATACCATCCGGGGAATGGGCTTACAGCCAAACGATCAGGGACTATTTAACGGCGCAGCAAACCACCCCGCAGGCATACGATGCGCTGCTGCAAAAACTGCTGAAGCAATACCGGCAGACACCGCAGCTCCCCCTGTTCCTGCAATACGATGACCGGCCGCTCTGCTGCAATACGCTGACGGAATTTACGGGCTACCCTGCCGATGAAAAAGAACTCTTTCACATTACAGAAAATAACACTTACTGGGAAAAACAAGTAGCAGAAAAATCGGAATACATGGATTTCAGAAAATACGGACTACCGGAAGGTGAACGCGATATAGCAGCCTTCAGATGTCCCGCCTGTAACAAAGCCTACTTTACCTTCCAGTTCACCTGACCCTCCTATTCCGGGCAGCTTTCTTTACAAACCAGCCTGTTCTTTAAAGGCACTTACAAACCGGGCAAAGGCTTCCGCTGTTTGTGTATCCGTTATTTGCCCCTCCTGGTTGATCTTACCTTTTACGCCCTGTATCAGTAAGGTGGTGGCTTCGGTGAACGAGGCGCCGACAGTCTGCAGGATCAGCTGTAGTTCTTCATGCCCTTTTATACCGCTTGCGGCTGCTGTGATCAGTCCGACAGGTTTTTCCGAAAAGACCGTTGTCGCCACGCACCATTCGATCGCATTTTTCAATCCGCTGGGAATACTGAAAACATATTCGGGTGTGCAGATCAGCACCCCTGCCGCATCAGCGATGTAGTTGCGCAGCCGCACCACTTCCTCCGGCGGTGCTGTAACAGCCAGGTCCGGGTCAAAATGAGGCAATACTTTTAATGTATTGTACCGAACAACTTCGGCAGCTTCGGAGAGCTGTTCTGCAAAACGGGCCGCCAGCTTTTCACAGCTGGAGGCTGCGCTGGCACTGCCGATGATCGCCAGGATCGTTTTTTTTGTATGCATAGTTCTTATTCTTTGCCCCGGTAAACAACGCCGCTGGCAGGCTATAAAAATAACTATAATCGGCAGCTCCGCAATAGACGAATGATCTTGCTGCACCTGTTTAACAAATGAAACACTTCCGTAGATAGCAACATATTGCGCGTCATCCTATCTTATGGGCGCAACCGATATTTGCCTGGGGCTATGCAATATCGGTCAAAAATCATATCAACGCCCGCGTGAAAACTGCCCTGGTACTGATGCCTATCCTTATTTCCCCAAACAATCAAAATATTCAATAGCTTAGCAGATTAAACAACATTTCTGATGTTAGAACTCATCAAGCAACCCTGGCCCTGGTATGTGGCAGGGCCGGTCATCGGGCTTACGGTACCGGCGCTTTTACTACTGGGCAATAAGCCTTTTGGCATCAGCTCCTCCTTAAGACATATTTGTGCGGCCTGCATCCCGGCCAACATTCCTTTTTTCCGGTACAACTGGAAAAAGGAAGTGTGGAATTTATTTTTTGTTTTTGGTATTTTCCTGGGCGGCATGGTAGCTGCACAATGGCTTACAGCACCTGGGCCGGTAAAAATAGCACCACAGCTGGCGGCCTCACTGGCGGCGCAACAGGTTACGGATTTTAACCATCTCGTACCTCGTGACCTGTTTAACTGGCCCGCATTGGTCACGCCAAGAGGATTCCTGTTAATGATAGCAGGCGGATTCCTGGTAGGGTTCGGAACACGGTATGCCGGGGGCTGTACCAGCGGGCATTCCATTATGGGGTTATCAAACCTGCAATGGCCTTCCCTGGTAGCTACCATTTGTTTTATGCTGGGGGGCTTTCTGGCGGCCAACCTGCTCCTTCCCTGGATCCTTTCGTTATAACTCCTAAAACAGTATCCTGATGCAATCAGATCAGCAACATACAGCAGCAACGGGCAGCGATGAGTTTTCCGTTACAACCACCGGATCGTCCTTCCCGAAATGGCGGGCCAATATCCGGTTTCTTATTGCCGGCATTGTGTTCGGTATCGTTTTTACAAAGGCCGAGGTCATCAGCTGGTTCCGTATACAGGAAATGTTCCGCCTGCAATCCTTCCATATGTACGGGGTAATCGGCAGTGCCGTGGTGGTAGGTATTGTTTCTATCCTGCTGCTAAAAAAATTCAATATCAAAACCATCGACGGGGAAAAGATCGGGATCCCGGATAAGAAATTCAATAAAGGACAGATCTTTGGCGGACTGATCTTTGGCATCGGGTGGGCCTTTACGGGTGCCTGTCCCGGCCCGCTGTTCGCCCAGATCGGAACAGGCGCTACCGTAGTGATCGTTACTTTACTGAGTGCCATTGCCGGAACCTGGGTCTATGGCCGGTTTCGCGAAAAGCTGCCGCATTAAAATTCTTAATAATAAAACCACATGCATTCACCAGGTGCAACGGCTATTGTGATCATTGATGCGCAAAAGGATTTTGCCGATCCTGCTTTTGCCTATGGGAAACGACATCCTGTACAGGAAGATATCGCAGCTGTTGCGGAACGCCTTAATATACTGGCCCATCAAAAGATATCCGTACCCCTGCTTGCTGTCCGGTCTGATTATTTCCCTCACCAGTTCGGGGAAAATCTGTCGGTATGTATACCGGGCACCGGAGGACATCAAAGCATCCTGCCTTCGAACAACGGTATCATTGAATTTGCTAAAAAAGAGCACAGTTGTTTTTCATCAGGAGGATTTGCTGAATATCTGGAGCAGCAACAGCTCAAACACCTGCTGCTCTGTGGTTTCCTCACTGAATACTGTGTAAAGGAAACGGCACTGGACGCACTTTCAAAGGGATACCAGGTAACGCTGTGCCCGGAACTGATAGGCTCGGCAGATGATAAGCAGGCAATAAAAAAAGGGACCTTTGCCCTGCTAAAAGCCAGTGGTGCGTTTATTGAATGCCCCGGTGATTTATATGGTATACCGCTGCACTTTTAGCAGCTGTGTTACATGTGGTGTTGTATTCCAGGCCGCATGGATGGCCAGTGCCGCCCCTGCAGCAGTAGCCTGCGATACAGAAGCCGCATATACCTCCAGCTGTGGAAAGGCCCGGGCAATGAGGTTCATAAAAATAGTATTGCGGGCAAAGCCGCCGTCCACATATAACCGTTTTACTTCCGATCCTTCCAGCACCAGCTGTGTCGATCGTTTTTGTTTTCGCACCAGGTGCTGTACCAGGTCATGATAGGTCTTGTCCACGTCAGCTTCACCGGAAAAATCAAAATCTTCACGGATCCGTTCCGGTTCCCCCTCTTCCACCAGCTCCGGCTGAAAAGGAATATCATGAAAATACGCCGTGTTTATATGATAGGATGCAGCCAGTCGTTTTACAGCCTCTTCATGTTCATTCCCTGCAAATAACCGCGAGGACTTAAGCGGTGTGCCCTTGTACGTAAGATAAGACAGACAGTCCTGCTGCAGCTCTTTTGTGGTAAGCGGCGTATGGTTGAACGGGTTCATCGAAATGCTCCAGGTGCCGGTAGACAACAGAACAAAAGGTTCTTGTACGATCTGCATGTAGGGAATAAAGGCAGCCGAGCTGTCGTGCAGTCCCACACCGCATTTCAGCGGCCGGCCGTTTAGCATCGTTTCGATCGTGGCATCGGAAGGAAATAAAGGAGCCAGCAGATCGCTGAGGCCTTCTTCCGCTACCCAGCGGTGATAATTGTTCTTACTAAAATCCCAGAGTGCCGTATGACAGCCGATGCTGGTAATATCCGATAACAATTTTCCATGTACCAGGAAGCCCAGATACTGGGGCAGGTGCAGTGAGGTATGGATCTCACTGAATAAATGGGGCAGCTGCTCTTTGATCCGGTACAGTTGCAGTCCGGAATTGAGGTTGCCTAAAACAGGCGAAGCGGTATCAGTAGCAAATTGTTCCCTCCCGCCGTACCGGTAGTAAAAAAGATCGGCCAGGTCTTCCGGGAAGGGTTTTAAATAATTATATAAGGGAGCTACGGGTTTGCCGGCAGCATCAAGATGCACAAAGCTGGCACCGTAGGTTGAAAAATTCACTGCCTTTATATCGATGGATGGATCGGCCCCTTTTTCTGTCAGTTTATTTTTTACCCATTCACTGATGCGCGCAATATCATCACAGGGAAAGCCGTCCTCGTCCCTTGTTTCATGAAAGCCCTGTACTTCCTCCTCCACAATCTGGTACTGCTCATCGAAAAAAAAGAATTTTTTATTTGTTTTACCGATGTCAAAAACCGCTATTCCCGGTATGGCGCTCATTTGTATGTAAGGTATAAATATTTAATAGTAAAAAAGATGTCAGCTATCAGCTGTCAGCTATCAGACAGTGTCCTAAAATCGACGACGGATCATCGAACAGCTGCCGGCTGATCGCTGAAGGCTGATAGCTTTGAGCTACAGTCCCGTTGCTACGGTGCGCTCTCCGCGTTCTTTCACCAGTTCCTCCCGCACTTTCAGTTGCCGGAACAGCCCGATGGGATCCAGCGCAGCACCGGCCCTTAGTCTGGCTTCTGCCAGTATCGGACGCACATCCGTGCGGTAGGCCTCCTGTAAGATTTCCTGTGCCAGTGCCACATCATTCTGCTCCTGCGCAGTGCCTAGTTTTACCGGATCCACCAGCAGCGCCTGCGCATAAGCTATTTGAATGGCTTCCACACTTTGAAGCAGATCTTCCAGCGGATCTTTTACATTATGACTGGCGTCGATCATCCAGCCCAGGTCCGTTGCATGATTCATGTTTCGCGCATCCATCCCGTCTACCAGCTCCCTGAAGATAAGGAATAACTGGTAAGGTTTAATGCTGCCTACGGTAAGATCATCATCGCCGTATTTGCTGTCGTTAAAATGAAAACCGCCTAATTTTTTTTCGTTCAGCAGCAATGCCACGATCTGTTCGATATTGGCATTGGGCAGGTGATGCCCGAGATCCACCAGTGTATACGCCTTATCCCCCAGTTTGCTGGCAAACAGGAAGGATTGCCCCCAGTCGCCCACTGTAGTGGAATAGAAGTTGGGTTCAAATGCCTTGTATTCCACAAATACTTTCCAGTTCTCCGGCAATGCTTCATAGATAGCACTCAGGCTCTCCAATGTATTATTAAACGCTTTACGGAAATTCAGCTGACCGGGAAAACAGGAACCGTCCGCCAGCCAGATGGTGAGCGCCTCAGACCCCAGCTCTTTTCCATATTGGATCACTTCAATATTATGATCGATCGACTGTTTGCGTACCGCTTTATCCACATGCTGCAGCGATCCGTATTTATAACTGTGTGCCTGCCCCGGCTGATCCTGGAAGGTATTGGAGTTCATCGCATCAAACTTCAGTCCCAGCTGTACAGCCAGTTGTTTTAATGCCGCCGCATCTTTGGGAATATCCCAGGGAATGTGCAGGGAGATAGCCCCGCTGGAACGGTTCAGCTGGTGCAGTAATCCCACATCTTCCATTTTCTGTTCCAGCGTGGTGGGTTCTCCTCTTCCGGCAAACCGGCCGAAGCGGGTACCGCCGTTCCCAAGCGCCCAGGAAGGAATCCCCACCTGGAAGTCGGTAAGCTTTTTTATAATCGCTTCTGCATCCGGAATATTGCCGGATATAAATTCAAAATTCCGCTGGTGCCGGGTCAACAAGGCATCGTTATGCGCTTCTAATTGCGTTTTTTTCAGTAACATAAAACTACTTTTATATCGGTCCTACAAACGAGCATTAAAAGATTCCGGCAGAAGCAGGATACTTTCCGTTCACATATTATTCCGCCGATACCTGTGTTTCTTTTAATGCAGCTGTTATTTAAAGATCTTAAAAAAACGAGTTGACCGATTAGAAAATCATCAACTCTTGTATTGCTTGTTATATGAAGACTTTATTATCGTACAAAAGCGGTGGCCACACCACCATCTACATTCAGCACATTACCGGTCGATTTATTCAGCAAGCCGCTTACAAAGATAAAGCAGGCGTTGGCAATGTCTTCCGGCAGGATCACTTCATTCATCAGGGTGCGTTTTGCATAATACGCAGGAAGCTCTTCCACTGTGATCCCATAGGCCTTGGCACGCCCTTCGGCCCAGCCGCCTGCCCAGATATTGGAATTGGCGATCACCGCATCAGGGTTCACTGAGTTTACACGTATCTTATCAGCGCCCAGCTCTGCTGCCAGCAACCGTGAAAGGTGCGCCTGTGCTGCCTTTGCAGAACCGTAACCGGCATTATTGGGTCCGGAAACGATCGAGTTCTTGGAAACGATATTGATGATATCGCCGCCCATCTCCTGTTTGCGCATTACCGCAACACCGTATTTTGAAACCAGGAACTGGCCTTTTACAAGGATATCATACAGGCGGTCCCATTCCTCGATGGTATGATCGGTGATGGATTTTGAAATACTGATGCCGGCATTGTTCACCACAATATCCAGTCCGCCAAAAGCCAGTACGGCCTGATGGATCGCGGATTCGATCGAATCATTACTGGTAACATCCAGTACCACGGATGCAGCCGCATCTTTACCGAATTCTTTCTGAAATTCTGTTGTTGTTTCATCGATCCGCTCCTGGTTGATATCATTGATGATCACACAGGCGCCTTCCTGGGCAAACTTGCGTGCTATGGCTTTGCCGATACCGCCGCCACTACCCGTAACCAGGGCAATACGGCCGCTGAGGGGCCTGGGTTTGGGCATGCGTTGCAGCTTGGCTTCTTCCAGCAGCCAGTATTCAATATTGAATGCTTCCTGGCGGGGCAATGAGGTATATTCGGAAATGGCTTCCGCCCCGCGCATTACATTGATCGCATTGGTGTAGAACTCTGCGGCCACGCGTGCCGTCTGCTTGTCCTTTGAAAAAGTAAACATCCCTACTCCCGGGTAAATGATCACCACCGGATTGGGATCCCGCATGGCCGGACTGTCCGGATGTTTGCAGGTGTTATAATAATCGGCATACATCTTCCGGTAAGCTTCAAACAACGGCGCGATCTTTTCTTTAACGGCAGCAACAGCATCCAGGTTCTCCCCTGGTTCCAGGTTCAGCACCAACGGGCTGATCTTGGTACGCAGGAAGTGGTCGGGGCAGGAAGTGCCCAGCGGTGCCAGGCGGTCCAGGTCGTTGGAATTGATGAACTGCAAAACCCGCTCATCATCGGTAAAATGCCCTACCATCCGGGTATATGAAGAGCAGAATCCTCTTAGTACCGGTGCCAGCGCTGCTGCTTTTTTTAACCGTTCTTCCTTGGGCAATGCCGTTACTTTTTCACCGCCAAAAACGGGACGCTCTTTACCAATATGCTGCTCAATATAGTCTGCACATTTTTCGATGACCTCCAGGGTATTAATATAACTTTCATACGCTGTATCGCCCCAGGTGAAAAGACCATGCGAACCCAGCATGATGCCGCGGATACCGGGGTTTTCATCCAGGCATTGCTTTAATTGCAGTCCCAGGTCAAAGCCCGGTTTTTGCCAGGGTACCCAGCCGATGGTGCCACCGAACAGTTCTTCGGTGATTTTTTTTCCGTCTTTGGCCGCTGCAATAGCAATGGCTGCATCCGGGTGCAGGTGATCGATATGTTTGAACGGCAGAAAGCCGTGCAGCGGCGTATCAATGGACGGAGCTTTGGAAGCCAGGTCATAGATGCAATGATTGAACAGCTCTACCATCTCATCCTCGTGCTCGATACCTCTGTAAATGGCCTTCAGGCTTCTCAGGCGGTCTACGTAAAGCGCTGCCAGCCCGCTTTTTTTCAGCGTGCCCAGGTCGCCCCCGCTGCCCTTTACATACATCACTTCTTTTTCGGCATTGGTAAGCGGGTCCTTTGCCATTACCTTGCAGGAAGTGTTCCCGCCCCCGTAATTGGTCAGCCGGAGATCGGCTCCCAACAGGTTCGACCGGTAGATCAGCAATGCCACCTCGTCGCCCGCAAGCTGTGCTGCTGTTGCGTCATCCCATAAATAACTCACATGTTTAAATACTTTAGCTTCTACGCTCATATCTCTGATTCTTTTTTATATGCTATTTTAATGAATTCCCGTATCCGACCAGGAGTACGGATATCAGGATCACGATGATGCCCATCACCACAGTAACCAATGTTTTCTTACTTACGCCTTTCCATTCTTTCAGTATCAGCCCCCATACATTTGCGATCAGAATAATAAAGGCCATGTGCAGGATCCAGGAGCTCGGACCGTTCCCCAGCTTGCTCTCGCCCATTCCATAGAAGAAGAACTGAAGGAACCAGGTGGTACCCGCCAGCGCGCAAAAAATAATATTAGACAGCAGGGGTGTTTTTTTGTTGGTATAGTCACCAAAGGTCTTATTCCGGGCATTTAATATCAGGCACCAGATCAGGTTGGTAGTGAGCCCGCCCCACAGGATTACTATATAAGAAACATTATTCTGATAAAGGAATTCGCCCTGACCGGGATGGGCTGCTTTCCAAAGGGCATTTGCGGTATCCGCCATTGGCTTCCCTGCTTCGATCCCAAAATTAAAGCAGGCGCTCAGCACACCGGAAACGATGGCCACCATCAGCCCCAGCCCGAACTTATATTCATCCTTACCCGACAGGTGATCGTGCTCCTGTCCGGCAAGTTCTTTTTCTTTCCGCACCCCGGCCCTGCCGGAAATGATGATACCCACAATACAGACCAGCAGCCCCAGCATTACCACCCGGCCCCAGCTGGTGTCAAACAGCAGACCGATGGTATCTTTTCCTTCAGCGGGATTCAGCTGGTAATAAAGCGCCGGGATCAATGCACCGAATACCATACATAACCCCAGGATGATGCTGCTGCCGAGTGATACACCCAGGTAACGTACCCCCAATCCGTAGGTCAATCCGCCGATGCCCCAGAGTATTCCAAACAGGTAAGCATAACCGATAGTACTGCTGCCTGTATTCCGGATAATCTCCCAAAAATCAGGGATGGTCAGCCAGGCCGCCAATGGCGGTACTATGAGCCAGGAAAAGACGCCACCCACCAGCCAGTACGATTCCCAGGACCAGCCTTTTACCTTCTTATAAGGGATGTAAAAACTTCCTGAGGCAAACCCTCCTATAAAGTGAAATATAACTCCTAATAGCGCGTTCATGAATTCTTTTTAAGCAATCATTAATAGCCAAAATTATCCGGTTTAAAACACACCACCGTCATGTACTGTCATGCCTCCGCTGCCGTTTTAACAATATCTTTAAAAACGGTAACGATTGCATAAAAAAACCGCCTCCTGCCGGAAGCGGTTGTCAAATTATAGTTGTAGCGTACGGTTAGAATTTATATCCGAACGAAAGACCAAAACTGTTATTCCTTAAAACCTCGTCGGGTTTCCGTCCGTCGGTCTTCGGTTCCAGATTGGTCAGCCCCAGTTGTCCGTTCAGCTGTACGGAAAAGCGGTTGGCAAACTCGTATCCGAAAAGCAGGTTGGCACCAACCTCTGCACGTTTACCAAAGGTCATTTTATCCGGATCATTGCCAAAATCATTATAGTCGTTGGCAAATTCAAGATCTCCGGTTTCCGTACCTGCCACATCCGTTACGCGTTTAAATTTACCTCCAAGAGTATAAGAGAAATAAGGTCCTGCACCAATCAGCAGGTTCCCGTTCCCGGCAGCGGGTTTGAAGATAAAGTTCACCGGCACTTCCAGGTTATAGGTATTGATCTTTGTGTAATCGCCTGAGGCCGCCGGAGAATAAATATCTGCATTAAAATATTCGTGTGCATCTTTTGTCAGCTTGGCCCCTTTCATACTGAACAATGCGCCTGGTTGTACATAAAACTCATCTGCAACAGGAATATCGAAAGTAAGACCGGCATTAAATCCCGGTGTCAGCTTGGCACCATCCACTGTGTTTCCATCTGCATCTTTAATGGTAAGATTAGAGAGATTTACACCCGCGCGCACCCCTACTTCCACCTGCGCCATTGCCGAACCGGCTACGGTAATTGCAGCCGCCACCAGGAAAGATCTCAGAACAAGTTTACTTCGTTTCATAACTTAAGGATTTTATTAAATTAATTATAGTTGTTCCCAACTAAACCAGACAACATTCCTTAAGCAAGCGCTGCACCAATGAAGCTCACTTTAAAAGCTTTATCATTTATTTAATATTTTAAGAGATAGAGCACGAAAATTTTATGCTGACGATACAAAAGAATTGTTAAAAATGACAGGCAAGTTCCATGAACTCAGACTAAGCTGCCTGTAAATAAACGTCCCTCCGGAAAATGTTGTGTCAAAAAAAACAGTGTCAACATTACAATGACACAAAACGCATTGACACAATTTTGTGTCAACCGGAATGGTGTCAATTCAAAGATGACACGACCCGGGTTGACACAAAAAATAAAACGGATCAGGTCCTATACATATATGGATCGGATCAATAAAAAAGGTCAACATTTGTGTTGACCTTCTGAATAAGCAGTGCTCCGGATCTTTGTGTAATATATCAATCGAGCTTCAATTGTTGCGGGTCTTCTTTTACCGGACGGGATGAGGCGGGCACTTCTTTGATAGTGCCTGTTTTTATTTTAACCGGTGCTGCCCCGGGCACTTTCTTTACGGCCGGGGCCGGTTTTGCCGGCCGGCTTTTTCCACGTTCCCATACCGCTTCTTTTGCAGGCAAGGGCGTAACCGTCCCCAGGTTCTTTTTTCGTACTTCAACAGGTTCGTTGATCTGCCCGATTTTCGTTTTGAGCGGTGCCATATCCATATTGACCGTGCCTGTCGTCTTTAGTGTAACACGCTCCACCGGGCTGATCTTCGCAATTGTTTCATCGTTTATATACCCAATCTTTGCTATGGCCTGTTCTTCCTCTGCCGGTGGTGCCGGTGGTGGCAATTCCGGTACTGTCGGAGGTGGCGGCGGCGATGGCAATTCCGGTACGGCGGCCCTTTGGGATTCCGTCATTTTAAGATAGATCTTTACAAGCTGCTGAAGGTGCTCTCCGTTGCCATTCTTCTGATCTTCCGACTCTTTTAGAGCGGCCTGGTAAAAATCTACATATGTTTTCATTTCTCCCGCACTGGCGCCCTTCCCCCCTGCCGGCTGCCCTTTTCTGGACGGAGGAGGTGGTGGCGGCGGCGGAATTTTTACGCCGTATTTTCTTTCAAACGCCGCCTGTTTTTCCGCGCTGCTGATATCTGCTTTCACTGTTTTCCCGTTCCTGTACGTTAAAACGGCAGCCGCTTTTCCCTTAGGTGCTATCACGCTGAGACTTTTAACAGCATCCGGGAGCTTTTGTTCTTTTGGTGCTTTGGGCGGCGGTGGCGGTGGCTCCTGTGTATATACCCGCTCCGCAAATACAAAAATAAGCAGGGCCAGTACCGGAGCGACCATCACCGCTTTAATACCTGTTCTGAACCGATTTGTTTCTTGCTGTAACATAAGTAACCTTTTTTTTGTGGTTAAAAAATAGAAACTGCTTGCAAGCGGTATGGATTGATTTACGTAAATCGTTTTTAACAGCAACTGCTGGTAGGCCACCCGGTGTTCCTGTCCGCCGGCTGCTGCCTGGTCTGCCAGGAACTCGTGATTGAGCCGGATAGCCCTCCGGTACAATAACACAAAGGGATTGAACCACATCAGCGCACCAATTAATTCTGTCAGCACAATGTCCCAGGTATGTTTCTGGCGCACATGCGCGAGCTCATGCATAAGAATGGCTGCTTCAACCTTGTGATGGTCAAAATCTGCCTTCTTCAAAAAGATATAGTTAAAAAAGGAATGCGGCATAACCGGCGCTTCCGACAATACCAGCGTTGCGCCTTCAAAAACACGTTGCTCATTTCCCTTTATCTTCTGCCTTATCTGGTACAGGTGCAGCGCAAAACGCAGCAGCAATACCACACTTACCACGCCTGCCGTCACAAAAGCCCATTGCAGCAGCAGCTCCGGCCAGGGGGTGATTTCAGGTACCGGGGGAATGACAGTAGCCGTTGATGGCAGTAGCACCACTGGTTTCAGCCGTACCTCTATTACAGCCAGCGGAATTAAAAATGGCAACAGCATACCGCCCAGCAGGTAAAACCGGTTAAACACCAGCATTTTTTCCTTCTGCAGGAAGAAGAAATAAAATACATACAGCAGGCCGCTGCAGAAAATGACTTTAAAAAGATAAGCGATCATTTTAAAAAATTTCAGTTGTTAGCCGTTCTGTTTTTTATCTTTTAGCCATGTACAACATCCCATACCCTGTAACAGGCTTTCCATTGTACACATAGGTTCTGGAGGCATAATCGGCAAAGCGCTTTTTTCCAAGATGCAATCCCAACCCTTCCAGAAAGCGTGTCCGGTCCTCGTCGGTAGCAACAGACGTTGTCACTTTTCTGCCATCCGGATAAACAACAATGATGCGTCGATCGTTGTTTTTATACTTCTCATTTACCTGTACGAGCTGATTTTGCTTTGCCGCCAGGAAAATACCCGGTAGCTTTTCGTTTACCGTCCCGCGCTGTTCATCCGTCATACCAAAATACAGGTCGAGTGCCGGGCGTAACATTTGTTTATACCAGAAAACTTTTTCTCCTTTATCCTCCATCACATACTTTTCGATAAATTTTCCGAATTCCATCATTTTTGCTTCAGCCAGTCCCTTATTTACAGGATAGGACCTGTAGGGGATCTCCGAAGAATCGCCCTGTACCCGCAGGTTGACCACTGGGGACGGCATTGGTTCCGGCGTTGTGGTATTCTTAATTTCCTCCGAACTGTTACCTGCCGGTATCGTTTCTTTTTCAGCGCCCTCTTTTGCAGGTAAAGGTTTAGGATCTTTTCCTGAGCTTTTTACTGCTTCAGTGTCGTAGCTGAAATCCGGAACAACAAGCTGCGCCACCTTTTTTTGAGCGGCCCTTATCAGGTCCGCCATATTCCCGTAGGTGACCGGTTCGTTTAGTTTAAGGCCCCGTCCATTTACCGGGTTCGCAAAAACAGCCAGCAATGGAATAAATACAAAAAGCGCAATCAATCCTTTTGTACGTTTGACCTTTGTTGAACTTTCTTTGTAAAGCATAATAAGGCGTTTTTTTGTTACTGAATAGAAACTGCTGGAAAGCGGTATACCTGCCTTCAACGATGCCATTCTTAATACCAGTTCCTGGTAGTGGTTCCTGTTACCGGTATATTGAACAACACGGGCATCCGCCAGGAACTCATGGTTTGTCCGGATAAGTCTTTTAAAAAAGAACAGGAAAGGATTGACCCAGCAAGCAACTATAAGCAGCTCTGTAAACAGGATATCCCATGAATGCCGCTGTTTTATATGAGCTTCTTCATGCATCAGAACAGCATCGTCGATCCGGCCCCCTTCATACTCCAGGCGATTCAGGAAAATCGTACGCAAAAAAGAATGGGGTGATACATCTGCATCCAGCAAAACAATGGAGCAATGTTCTTTTTTTATTTTGGGATAGCGGTGCAGCAACCGCCGGTAATACAATAAATTCCGCACAAACCGGATCAGTAAGAGTATCGATATGCTAAAGAAAACAATCGCCCCGGTATCCATCCCCTTCTTTTTTCCCGTTGTGGAAAGTGCCAAACCGGGCAACGCTTGCTCCTGTGATGGCTTTACAGGGTCGACAGGGATCATATGCAGTTCTTCAAATGGCGGTGCAGGTAGGCCCAGGTAATCCGGCACTGTTGTTTCCAACTTCAGTAAGGGAAGCAAAAACGGAACAACCAGGCAAGCCAGCAGGTAAAACCGGTTAAACACCAGCATCTTTTCCTTCTGGAGGAAGAAGACATAAAACACATACAGCAGGCCGCTGCAGGTGATCACTTTTAAAAGATAACCGATCATTTTTTCTTTTTTTGATCAGATAACGACTGAATCTGTCCGTCCACGATCCGTTTCAGCTCCTCCAGTTGCTCCCGGTTCAGCTTGGCCTCTCTTGTAAAAAAAGAAGCGAACTGCAGTACCGAATCATCAAAATAATTTTTGATCATCTTGTTCACATGCTTTGAAAAATAATCCGCCTTATTGATCAATGGATAATATTCTCTTGAGTTTCCCTGCTGGGTATAGCCAATAACCCCCTTGTCCGTCATCCGCTTTAACAGTGTGGCCACGGTTGTGCTGGCGGGTTTTGGATCCGGAAAGCTATCGATCAGCTCTTTCATAAACGCCTTCTCTGCTTTCCAGATGTATTCCATTAACTGTTCTTCCGATGGTGATAGCTTGATCATTCTACAAATATAGATTTATTTCTACAAATGTAGAATTAAAATTGAAACGGACAAATTTTTTTTAGAATTATTCCGGGAGTAACAAGAGTCCTTTAAAACCGGTTCGTATGCATGTATTTTACAACTATTGCCACGTTTTTACCAGTCTTTACCCTTCTGCTTATGATACAAATAAATTAAATTTGTTCTATAAGAACTTTTAACACTATGCCAAACAATAAAATACACGAAGGCCGGAATGTGAAACGCTTCCGCGAAATGCCGGGCATCAAACAGGAAACACTGTCGCTGGAACTGGGTGACGTCCCGATAGCTATCGGGAGGAATCAAAAGAAAATATCTGTACTGGAAACCAAGGAAACCATTGATGTGCCGCTGCTGCAACAGATCTCTGCCGTGCTGAAGATACCGGTGGAAGCTTTCCAGAATTTTGATGAGGCAGCGGATATTGCATACATCAATACGTATGCTTCAGCAGGAGAAAGAGATGATTGAGAAGTTGGAAAGATTGATTGAGGGGAAGTAGTAGAATTGTGTTGCTGTTTACTGTCGCACAAATTAAGCGAAGTTTATGAAGAAGGAATATATTAAGGAACTATTCGAACATTTTGAAAGCGCCTGTTATGACTTTGATGGCATTGAATGTTGGAGCGCACGCGAGCTTCAATCCATTTTGGGGTATGCAAAGTGGGATAACTTTAAGAATGTAATTGACAAGGCCAAAAAGTCGTGCGAACAGGCAGGAGAAGCCATCAAAAACCATTTTGCCGATATCGGGAAAATGGTCGAGATCGGCAGCGGGGTTGAAAAAGAAATTACTGATTTTGCGCTCACAAGATACGCTTGTTATTTAATAGCTCAGAATGGCGATGCTACCACCAAAAGCGAAATTGCATTTGCCCAGACCTACTTTGCCGTTCAAACCCGAAAGCAGGAAATAATAGAACGACGGCTGCTTGATGTAGCCAGGGTAACAGCACGCGAAAAACTATCCAAGTCTGAAAAGAAATTGTCGGGAATTATTTACGAAAGAGGTGTTGATGAAAAAAGCTTTGCCGTTATCCGATCTAAGGGGGACCAGGCGCTTTTTGGCGGCAAAAGCACCAACGATATGAAGCGGGTTCTGAAAATACCCGAAAGCAGGCCATTGGCTGATTTCCTTCCCACACTTACCATCAAGGCGAAAGATTTTGCCACTGAATTAACCAGTCATAATGTAGTGGACAAAGATTTAAAGGGCGATATACAAATTTCTAAAGAGCACGTTGAAAACAACAAAGCCGTAAGAGCAATGCTTAAGGATAGAGGAGTAATTCCCGAAGAACTGCCTACTGCAGAAGATGTTAAGAAAGTACAAAGAAGACTGGAAAGTGAAGAGAAGAAAGTACTGAAAGAAGTTAAGAAAATACAAAATAAAAAGAAAGGATAATTATTTGCTTTTTTACTTTGCATATGAATTATCCAGCTGCATAAAAAATAGCGTTGTATCTAAAATTGGAGCGATTAATAGATGGGATCAGGCAAAGCCTGATATGGCAAAAAACCGAGAAGATACAAGTTAAAGGCGTTAAGATTATTTTGTACGAAGACAATCAGCAAGACTGGCTTTGTTTCCTCGACAGATATGGCACGATACCGAAAAAGCGATTGCATCATACGATGGGATGACGGTGCAGCACTGGATTATTTGCCAGGGCAGGCCAAACAAAAAAACAGCTTACTTGTGACTACCCCATTCAGACTCCTACTTCCATTCCTGCCGGTACCGGTTCCTTCCAGTCAAGCTGCAACAGCTCACAGGTTTCTGTACGTATCTGATAGCACAGGGCTTCGTTCTCTTCCAGGTCCTGTCCCAAAGAGGGGATCATCGCTTTTAATTTCTCATTCCATTTTCCGTTGAAACGGTCGGGAAAACAACGTTCCAGCAACGTGAGCATAATCGATACGGAAGTGGAGGCACCGGGAGAGGCACCCAGTAAGGCGCCGATCGTTCCATCCTCGCTGGTAACGATCTCTGTTCCGAATTGTAATGACGCACCTTTTTCCGCATCCTTATAAATGATCTGCACCCGCTGACCGGCTTCTTCAAGTTTCCAGTCTGCTGCTTTTGCTTCCGGATAAAATACCCGCAATGCGTCAATACGGTCTTCAAAGGACAGGCTCAATTGCTGTACCAGGTATTTTTCCAGTTCATAATTTTTAAGCCCCACCCGCATCAGGGAAACGATGTTCCAGTATTTGATCGATTCGAACAGATCCCAGTAGGACCCTTCTTTTAAGAACTTGGTGGAGAACGTGGCAAAGGGGCCAAACAGGATGGAGGTATCATCCCCCATTACCCGCGTATCCAGGTGCGGCACGCTCATGGGTGGTGCTCCCACGGATGCTTGTCCGTATACCTTTGCGTTATGTTTCTTCACCACTTCCGGGTTGGTGCACACCAGCCATTGCCCGCCTACCGGAAACCCGCCATAGAGCTTGCTTTCTGGGATATCGCTGTCCTGCAGCAGGTGCAGGGAGCCACCGCCCGCTCCGATAAATACAAAGCGGGAATAATAGATCGTCTTCGCTCCTGTGGAAAGGTTTTTCACTTTTACTTTCCAGCGCCCGTCGTCCTGCCGGATGAGATCATACACTTCGTGCAGGAGATGCAGTTCGGTATTTCCCCGGGCGATCATATTGTCGATAAAGATCCGCGTCAGTGCCCCGTAATCCACATCGGTACCCAGCTCCGTATAGGTAGTGGCAATTTTTTCGGATGCATCCCGTCCTTCCGCTACCAGGGGGATCCATTTTTTGATCACCTCCGGATCTTCGGAGTATTCCATGCCCCTGAACAACCTGAATTGCTGGAGGGCTTTATAACGCTTCCTTAAATATTTTACATCATTTTCCCCGCGCACAAAACTCATATGCGGTACGGTACGGATAAAGTCTTTCGGGTCCTTTATCTGTCCGTCTTTTACCAGGTAGGACCAGAATTGCTTGGATTGCTCGAACTGCTCGATAATGTCAAGCGCCTTTTTGGTTTCGATGGACCCATCCTCCTGCTCGGGGGTATAGTTGAGCTCGCATAAAGCCGCATGTCCGGTGCCCGCATTGTTCCAGGCATCTGAGCTCTCACCGGCTACCCGCCCCAGCCGCTCAAAGATATGGATGGAGTGTCCCGGTTCCAGTTCGTTGATAAAAGCGCCTAAGGTCGCGCTCATGATACCGGCACCAATCAATACCACATCGGTCTCTATTTCTTTTCTTTTAGCCACGTTCCGCGATTTTATTCGTTTAAAAGTGGTGCAAAATTAAAAAGAACCAAAGAAAATACAGCTTTCGAAAACGTTATACTTTTATTTTATTTCAGGAAAAGATCCCGCTCATCAGCAAAACGAACAGTCATTTGTGTGTTTTTTGAGCAGGGAGGTAAAAATCGGCAGATATTGAATTGTCCCGGCTTATAAAGGGAGACATTCCTCCCCCTGCTTCCGGAGCACCAGTTGCCGGTCGGCCACCGTGCGTGCATACGTCAGCGCCTCCCCCAGCACAGCCTGCCGGGCTTCCCTGAGCCCCAGCCGGCAAAGCAGATGGGCCCGGGCCATGGTCCATTCAAAGCCCTTTCCATCTGCGATCAGTGAGTGCAGGGTTTCCAGGCGATCCAGCAACTCCTTTAAGTTCATCCCCGTATAGCTTTCTGCAATGATCCGGTTCAGCACGATAATATCCGACCCCGGAACCAGCTGTTCCAGCGCCTGGTACAGGACAGCGATCTGCTGCCAGTTGGTTTCGGAAAAGAAAGCGGCGGTACAATGAACGGATGCGATCAACGCCTCCAGGTAATACCGGTTCAGCGGTGGTTGTTGTCTGGGCAGGTAATAAAACCCTTCCCCGATCAGTGCCTGGTCCCACAGACTCCGGTCCTGTTCTTCCAGGGTCAGCCATTCACCTTCCGCGCTGATCCGGGCCGGGAACCGGGCCGCATTAAAGAACTGTAATGCCAGTAATGCCGCGGATGCGCCGTTCCCTGTGTCATGCTCATAAACGATCTTCGTCAGCCGCATGGCCTCAAAGCACAGCTCATGACTGATGCCGCTTGTTCCCCGGGTGGTCCGGTATCCTTCATTAAAAATAAGGTACAACACGGTATGTACCGTATCGCTGCGTGCTTGCAGGTTTTCAACCAGCGGCGTTTCAAAAAGCCGGCCGGAGTTCCGCAGCACGGCTTTTGCACGGGTCAGCGATTTTTTTACTGCTTCTTTTTGCATCAGCAGTGCGCCCGCAATTTCCGTGGTACCAAAGCCGCATAATACGGAAAGGGTAATGATGATGCGGCTTTTTTCTGAAAGCTCCGGGTGACAGCAGGCCAGTAACAACCGCAGCTGGCTGTCCTGCACAAAGGAGGCAGGCAACCCCGGTTCCGGTATTGCCTGTTCCTGCATTTCGGGTAATGCTGAATCCGGGTAAAGTTTTTTGTCACGGTTGATCCTGTTGATGGCGTTGTTGCGTGCTACGGTCATCAGCCAGGCTTCCGGATTATCCGGGATACCCGAGAACCGCCACCGCTTCAGCGCCGCTTCAAAGGCATCCTGTACCGCATCCAGAACCGTATCCAGATGTGCTGCACCAAACCGGTTTATCAATACGGCGGTCATTACCCCGGATTGCTCTCTGAAAAGACGGTCGGCCAATGTATGTGTAACCGTATATCCCGTCATGCACTATACGTCCATTTGCATAATTTCCCGCACCTCAATCGTATTGCCGCGCTTCAGATCCGGGCAGTCCTTTACCAGTTCAATTGCCGCTTCCAGGGAATCAGCCTTCAGAAAATAAATGCCGCTTACACATTCTTTACTTTCGATATACGGTCCGTCCGTGATCACGTTGTTTTTGATAACCGCACCGGCAGCTTCGAGGGGGTTGGCATCCTTGTAGTTTCCTTTTTTTGTCAGCTCCTCCACCCAGGCAATATGTTCGTTAATGCAATCCTGCATTTCCTTGGAACTCATTTCGGTTCCATAACTCGGGTTTTCCCGGATGAGCAGTAAAAATTCTTTCATGATCTTATTTTTTTGAAATTAATAAATTATTAGCAGGTTAATGACAAACAGGGATGAATAACGGGGACATAAATACCGGAAATTTTTTATGGAAAGCAGGAATCACCAGGACCCGAAAAGGCATGAAGATCCACGAAGAAGAGGATAAAAGTCTTAGTGTTTCTTGGAGTCTTGGCGCCTTTGTGGTTAAACGGCCACCAAAACCCGAAGGCGCTAAGATGCACGAAGAATTGCTCTCACGGATTACACGGATTATCACGGAAAGGCTGAAGCCTCTGTGCGAGTCTGAGAAATCTCCGGGCCATTTTCAGGAGACATTTAAAGTCCGCAAATATTCAGAGGATCGTAAAAAAAAGCTTAGTATTTCCTCGTGGCTTTCTGCCTTTGTGGCGAAAAAGGCCGCCAAGACCCGAAGGCACCAAGATACACGAAGAATTGCTCTCACGGATTACACGGATTATCACAGAAAGACTGCCCCCTTCGGTGCAAGTCTGAGAAATCTCCGGGCCATTTTCAGAAGCCCTTAGAGTCCGCAAATATTCAGAGAATCGTAAAAAAAACTTAGCGGTTCCTCGTGGCTTTGTGCCCTTGTGGAGAAAAAGGCCGCCAAGACCCGAAGGCACCAAGATACACGAAGAATTGCTCTCACGGATTACACGGATTATCACAGAAAGACTGAAGCCTTCTGTGCAAGTCTGAGAAATCTCCGGGCCATTTTCAGGAGACCTTTAAAGTCTGCAAATATTCGGAGGATCGTAAAAAAAAAGCTTAGTGGTTCCTCGTGGCTTTCTGCCTTTGTGGCGAAAAAGGCCACCAAGACCCGAGGGCACCAAGATACACGAAGAATTGCTCTCACGGATTATGACGGAAAGACGAAAGTCTTCTGTCCCAGTCTGAGAAATCGGTGAGCGGTTTTCAAAAGACCTTTACTGCGCTCTTCCTGGCCCCATGCATCTAAATGAGAAGCAATAGTAAAAGAGGCAGCGCCTCGAAAGGATACTCAAATACGGGTTTTAACCCGTTTGAGCAGCAGCTGCAGTACGTAGAGAACCGTAGGTTCGGCACATGATCTTCCATACAGACAGCGCTAAAAACTAAGGGTCGCCTGCCCTTCGCACACCCCCGCAACCTTGAATCGTTCCCGTGAAAGACCTATATTTAACAAAAAAGCTATGATCTGGAAGAAACCTGTCGATATAGCGCTGCTGAACACGCCACAGGATTATATGGGCAGCTATCTTGGTATAACATTCACGGGATTTACAGACAACAGTCTTACCGCAGCCATGCCGGTAACCCCTAAAGTGCACCAGCCTTACGGCATCCTGCATGGGGGTGCTTCCGTAGTCCTTGCCGAAACCGTGGGCTCCTATGCCAGCAGTCTTGTAGTGGATACCGATCAGTTTATGGTGGTAGGACTGGAGGTGAATGCCAATCACCTGAAACCGGTTGCCTCCGGTACGGTGCATGCCACCTGTACACCATTGCACCTGGGCAGCAAGACCCATGTATGGGATATCCGGATCTATAATGATGAACAGCAGCTGACCTGCATCAGCCGGCTAACGGTAGTGATCATAGAAAAAAGAACATTTAAATGACATAAAAATATAATTATCAGACAATAGAAAATCTGTATCTTATTTTTTTCAGGAAGCTAAAATGAAGATCCGGGGTAAAGCAGCCACACATAAAAAACCCCGCACTCAGCGGGGTTCTTATTATTATATTATACCAAGAAAGATCAGTTGTTCTCAGCGTTCGGAGCATCTTTCTTTTCCGGACGCGGGATCAGCGCCTTCCGGGATAATTTGAATTTGCCGGACTTCGGATCAGTGCCGATCAGTTTTACTTTCATGGAGTCGCCTTCCTTCACTACCCCTTCGAGCGTTTCCAGGCGTTTCCAGCTGATCTCGCTGATATGTACCAGCCCTTGTTTGCCGGGGAGGAATTCTACAAATGCACCAAACTCCTTGATACCTTTTACCACTGCATCATAAACTTCACCTACCACAGGCACTGCCACGATACCCTTGATCCAGTTCTCTGCTTTTTCAACAGCGGCTTTTTCCACACCAAAGATGCTGATCTCGCCGCGGTTGTTCACTTCTTCGATATTGATCGTGGTACCGGTCTCGCGCTGCATTTCCTGGATCACTTTACCACCTGGTCCGATCACTGCACCGATAAATTCTTTATCGATAAACATTTTCACAACCCGGGGGGCATGTGCTTTCACTTCTTCGCGTGCTTCCGGCATTGCGGTATACATGGCATCAAGGATATGCAAACGGCCTGCCTTTGCCTGCTCGAGCGCCTGCTTCATTACCTCCATCGGAAGTCCGTCCACCTTAATATCCATCTGCACGCCGCAGATACCATCACGGGTACCGGTAACCTTAAAGTCCATATCACCCAGGTGGTCTTCATCACCCAGGATATCACTTAAGATAGCAAATTTATCTCCTTTGGTAATCAATCCCATAGCAATACCAGAAACATGCTTGGGGAAAGGTACCCCTGCATCCATCAGGGCCAGTGAACCGGCACACACGGTAGCCATAGAGCTGGAACCATTTGATTCAAGGATATCACTTACCACACGCACGGTGTAGCCGAAGTCCTCTCCTTCTTTTGGCATCATCTGCTTCAGGGAACGCATTGCCAGGTTTCCATGTCCTACCTCACGACGGCCGGGGCCGCGCATCATCTTTACTTCACCGGTAGAGAAAGGAGGAAAATTATAATGCAGGATAAATTTGGAATAAACGGATTTTGCAGCTGTTTCAACCAGCAGCTCATCTAAACCAGTACCCAATGTAACAGTTGTAATAGACTGTGTTTCACCTCTTGTAAACAAAGCTGATCCGTGCGGAGAAGGCAGTACATCCACTTCCATATCCAGAGGGCGGATCTCGGTCAGCGCGCGGCCGTCCAAACGTACCCGCTCATCCAGGATCATATCTCTTACCACATCATACTGAAGATCGCTGTAATAGTTGGACACCATCTTTTTCTTTTCTGATGTAAACGGATCTTCTTCTGTAGCCCCTTCTTCAAAAAGAGCCACTAACTCATCATAAACAGCTGAAAATTTGTCGCTTCTATCGTGCTTACTTAATTTTCCTTTAGCTATTTCATACACTTTGGGTTGTGCATAGCTGTATACTTTTTCACGGATGGCTTCGTCCTGCACCGGCTTGGTATATTCCCGTTTTCCGGTAACACCCTTTAAAGCCCGCAGTTCTTCCTGTGCTTTGATCTGAACACGGATCGCCTCATGTGCCACTTCCAGAACAGCGATCAGGTCATCCTCACTGCACTCTTCTGATTCACCTTCCACCATCATCAGGTTTTTTTCAGTAGCCGCGATGATGAAATCGATGTCCGACTGTTCCATTTCAGAACGGCTCGGGTTAATTTTAAATTGTCCGTCAACACGGCCAACCCGAACCTCGCTGATTATTTCTTTAATGGGTACATCAGAAACTGCCAGTGCAGCAGAAGCCGCGAGGCAGGCCATTGCATCCGGAAGGATTTCGGGATCACTGCTGATCAGTGTTACCAGCACCTGTACCTCACAGAAATAGTCCTCGGGGAACAGGGGGCGCAATGCCCGGTCGATCAGGCGGGAGATCAATACTTCCGAATCACTCAGGCGGCCTTCTCTTTTAAAGAAAGAGCCCGGGATACGGCCGGCAGAAGCAAATTTTTCCTGGTAATCTACCGTTAACGGAAAAAAGCTCTGTCCTTCTTTTGCTTCCTTATTGGCTACCACGGTAGCCAGTATCATACATTTTCCGCTGGATACCGTTACGGATCCATCGGCCTGACGTGCCAGGCGACCTGTTTCAATAGTCACTTCCCGGCCATCGCCTATATTAAATACCTTTCTGATAGGTTGTTGTAACATAAAATAAAGTTGAATTTTAAATTTATTAATGGCCCGGGGCAATCCTGCTGTACAAAAATGAATCTTCTGTACGTGCTCCGCATCATTAAAGAATGATCACGGTGGTTTATCGTATCAGGAAATCCGGACCTTTTTCTGGCAAACCCCGCCTCAAAAGACAAAGGGTATAAAAACAGTTATTCCCAACATCCGCCGGACATTGGGAATAGATATTATAATAGCATTGATCGCAACAATCAAAAACCGGATAAAACATTCACCAATACCCTATGGCGTTGGTAACATTTATTTTCTAAGACCCAGTTTTTCAATTAATGCGCGGTAACCTGTCAGATTGTGTTTTTGCAGGTATGCCAGCAGGCTTTTACGCTTGCCAACCAGCTGCATCAGGCCGCGGTGAGTGGAAAAATCTTTTTTGTTTTCTTTTAAATGTGCACTAACCTGTGCAATACGCTCAGTAAGCTGAGCAACCTGTCCTTCAATAGAACCGGTGTTGGTAGCTTTACCGCCAAATTCGGTAAAAATTGCTTCGTTTCTTTCTTTTGTGATTGGCATCTTTAAACTTTTAAATGGTCATCCGATTTTTTTCTATTCAATATTTTCGGCTGCAAAGGTAACGCATTAAAGGGAAATTTCAAATAAATTGTTGCTGCGGCCCGGCTAAGAGAATCAACAAAACAAACCATTAATTATCAAATTATTACATAAAAAAATCGAACCAACCACCTTTTTTCCTTTCCCGGTTTTTTAGGTTGAGAAAACAGATGCCCGTTTCCCGCCTCCTCTCCTAACTTTGTGATCATGTTGCCCGATAAAATTGTTGACACAAAAGAATTGTCCCTCTTTCTGGAAAAAGCCCGCCGCATTGGCAGCATCATTGAATCCCGGCAGAGCGATCGCCCGGAACAGTTTCTGAAAACGGATCAGGTAAAAAATTCAGCAGGTTTAACAGCTTAAAATACGCCCCTTAAAAAATGAAAAAATTTATTGCCCTGTTTAGGGAACCCGATGGAAGACAGGAACCGCATGACGAGGCCGCCATAAAACAGCACCGGCAAAACTGGGCCGCATGGATGGAGCGCTGGAGCGGACAGATCAGCGGCGGCAGCGGTCTTACCCTGAACGGCCGGATCTTAAAAGACCTGGAAACAGCCCCGGCAGCTGACATTTATAAAAACGGAACAGAAATTGTCGGAGGTTTTCTTTTGATCACTGCTGCCGACCTTGACGCCGCCGCAGACATGATGCGCTCCTGCCCCATTTTCGAATTTGACGGCCGCATTGAGATCCGGGAATATCAAAATCAATAACGGAGTGTCATCTTCCTGTCACTGTAAAAACACGTTCAGATGCATGCAACCGCTGTGGAAACATTTTTAGCGCAATACGCGGAACAGGTGCAAGGCAATGCGTTGCTGCTTCGCCAGGTATTGCTGCAACAGCTGCCACAGATCACCGAACAGCTGGATCTTCCTGCAAAAATGATCGCCTATACCTACGGCCAAAGTTATACCGACTTTATCTGTGTCATCATCCCCTCCCAAAAAGGATTGAAGCTGGGGTTTAATAAAGGGCCGGAGCTCTCCGATCCGGGCCGGCTGCTGCAAGGCACTGCAAAAACAACACGCTATATTCCTGTCAGCAGCGCGGAACAGATACAGTCGGAAGGGATCGCCACGCTTTTAAGAGAAGCATTGAAACATTACCGGCAACGCAAAAAAGCACTGCTATAAAGAGTAGCTACCTATCGGAAAGACATCCTGCATTACGCTATTTAATACGCCGTAGGAAGACCGCAATACCAACATTCTGCAGAATACCCTGTGGAGCGGAGCCGTATTTTACCGGCATGCGCGCTCCTCGTATCGACAGCAGTCAATGAATGCGTTTTAATTGATTTAGATTTTTTTATATCACTCCTTTTAGATATTTTTAACCCACAATGTGTATCAGGTACATGAAGAAATAACGATGCGCGGTTGTGCTATTCTAAACATTCTTTAACTAATTAAAAGCGTATGAAAATCAAATTGCTTGTGCAATGCCTTATGGCATTTGTGTTTTCGCTGGCATCCTTCACCGCAATTGCCCAAACGAAGACCATACAGGGGAAAGTGCTGGATGACAAAAACCAACCGGTGGCAGGGGCTACCGTGGAGATCAAGGGCAGTCAGACTGCTACCCTTTCGAAAGATGACGGAACATTTACCATCAATGTTCCGGGAGATGCAAAAACATTACAGGTTTCGTTTATCGGTTTTGTTACACAGGATGTTCCCATTACTGAAGGCGAACTATCCGTAGTGCTGCAGCCCGGCCAGCAGGCGCTGGATGAGGTAGTAGTGATCGGTTATGGCACCGCCCGGAAAAAAGATCTTACCGGTGCGATGGTAACCATCAGTGAAAAGAATTTCAATAAAGGCGTTATGACCAATCCCGATCAATTGATCCAGGGAAAAACACCGGGTGTGATGGTCATCAACAATACCGGGCAACCGGGAGGTGCCACCACGGTACGTATCCGTGGTAATTCATCCATACGTGCCAGTAATAACCCGTTATTCGTACTGGATGGTATTCCCCTGTCGGGAAATACGGCCCTGCCCCCCGGACGAGGCGGCTTTTCCTCAGACCGGGGCAATCCGCTCAACTACCTTAACCCGAATGATATTGCCAGCATGGATATCTTAAAGGACGCATCGGCAACAGCTATTTACGGCTCCCGTGGTGCAAACGGTGTTGTTTTGATCAATACAAAAAAAGGAAAAGTTGGTCAGCCGGTGATTTCGGTAGTGGCCTCTACCGGCATCTCCAGCCTGAGGAAACAGCCCGAAGTGCTGAATGCCGCACAGTTCAGGGAAGCATTGAACTTCTATACACCCAATGAGGCGGCCAACTCCGACTTCGGCAGCAATGTGAATGCATTTAAAGAAATAACCAGAGTAGCGCCCACGCAAAATTATTACGCAGATATCACAGGTGGCACAGAGCACGGGAAATACCGTCTTTCCGGCGGGTACCTCAATCAGCAGGGGATCATCGTCGGCTCCCAGATGAAAAAATATACCGCCAACTTCAGCGGCAATTTCAAATTTCTGGAGAACCGGAGACTGGGACTGGACTTTGGAATGTTTGTAACGCAGACCGATCAGAAGTTTGCACCCATCGATGTGGGTGTGGGTGCTGAAGGAAATATTATATCACAGGCATTACAATGGAATCCAACACAGCCATTCAGAGATGAAAACGGCGATTTTACATTTGTAAGCGGAAACCAAAGGAATCCGCTGGCCAGTTTAGCCGCCTACAAAGACCTTGGCACCAATAATACCATCCTGGCCATGATCGCTCCTTCCTATAAGATCACCGATGATCTTGAATATAAATTTGTATATAGTGTTACGCGACTTACAGGAGATCGCAATGCCATGGTACGCGGAACAATGATTAATCCTACCGCATCAAACGACCAGGAGCAGGCCTTCCTGGGAAAATATTCAGAGACCGATCAGCAGATGACGCATACCTTATCTTACAATAAGCAGGTTTCATCCGATCTTAATATCAATGCTGTAGCCGGATACGAGTATCTTGACTTCGACTACAGACAGAGCATGATGTACGGGAACGGATTTACTTACCTGGGGCTGGATTATTTTGATTACCTGCAATATTCAACCATCAGCACGCGCGAAGTAACCTCTTACAGAAGTCCTAGCAATCAATTACAATCCCTGTTTTTAAGAGGCGCATTTAATTACCTGGACCGCTATCTTTTAACGGCTACGGTGCGAAGAGACGGGTCTACAAAATTCGGTGCCAATAATAAATATGCCATCTTCCCTTCAGTTGCGTTTGCCTGGAATATCAACGAAGAAAATTTTCTTAAAAACAATCCCAACATCAACCAGTTAAAATTAAGACTGGGCTGGGGTAAAACAGGGAACCAGGAATTCCCATCAGGAGCATCAAAAGACCGCCTTACTTTCGCCAGTCAAAGCATTGTTCAGGCCAACTATGGTAACCCCGATCTGAAATGGGAAACCTCCGCCACGATCAATGCCGGTATCGACTTTGCCCTTTTTAACAACCGCATTTACGGTTCGGTGGACTATTTTAACAAGAAGACCACAGATGCCTTATTTGAGCAAACACTGGCGCAACCAGCTCCCGCCGGCCGCATCTGGGTAAACCTTGATGGAGAGATCGTGAACAAAGGGGTTGAGATCGCCATTACCGGGAATATCATTCGAAAAAACGACTGGAACTGGGATGTAACAGGAAATGCCACCTTTCTTAAAAACAGCGTAAGCGGCCTGGTCGGGTATTATGAAACCGGCGCATTAAGAGGTCAGGGTTTCTCTGGTGTTTTAGGACAACGAATGGCAAATGGTCAGCCCCTGAACGTTTGGTACCTTGCCGAATATGCAGGCATCGACCCCAATACAGGTATGAGCATGTACCGCGGGCTGGATGGCAGTATCAGTTCCGACAACGATCCTTCTGTGAACAAGTTTTATGCAGCAAGTCCCAATCCTACAACATTACTGGGCGTATCCACCAATCTCACCTATAAGAAGTTTTCACTGGGTGCAAATATGAATGGTGCAATGGGACACTACCTGTTCAACAATACCGCAGCCACATCTCTCGGGATCAGCAATCTTTCCACAAGAAATATCGGAACAAGTTTCTTCAATACAAGTGTTAAAGAGTCTACCTCCAATTCCGCATCGCCTTCAACCCGTTATTTGGAAAAAGGCAACTACCTTAAACTGGCGAACGTAACCCTGAGCTACAAGGTGGGTGACATTGGAAATGTGTTAAAGAATTTCAACATTTCGCTGACCGGGCAGAACCTGTTCATACTGACCAAGTATACCGGATTTGATCCGGAGGTAAATACGGATGGTTCTACCAACGGTATTCCGTCACTGGGTATCGAATACCTCCCTTATCCCCCTGCAAAGACAATTCTTCTTGGTGTAAACTTTTCGCTCTAAATAATGAATCATATGAAATCTAAATATTTATTCTACTCACTGTTTATAGGCTCCGTCATTTTTGGGGCCTCCTCCTGCACAAAGCTCAATGAAGAGTTCCGGGGAGAACTGGAAGAAGGCACCACAAACGTAGGCGCCGACGGGCTTTTGATCACCGCCTATTCCTCATTGCTGGTACCCTATCAGCAGGACCAGCGCTGGGTATTACAGGAAATCTCAACAGATGCCGCAATGGCGCCGACCCGGGGTGGCGACTGGGACGATAACGGCATCTACAGGGCTGTACACCTGCATCGCTGGAATGCCGACAATGCTTTTATGAACAATACATTTGTCAGCCTGGGTACGACCATCTATAACGCCACGAATGTGTTACGCTTTAATCCGAGTAAGCAGCAAGAAGCTGAGGCAAGGTTCCTTCGTGCCCTGGCGATGTTTGACATGATCGACCTCTATGGTATTGTACCAATAAGAGAGGGAGAGGCTCTGGATGATTTCAGGATCGCGCCCAAAGTACTGTCCGCAGCTGAAGGGATCGACTATATTGTTAAGGAGCTCAACGAGATCATAGCTACCCTTCCCAACGGAACGCTCACATCAGCCTTCGTTGCCAACAAGAATGCTGCGAGAACATTACTGATGAAGATCTATCTGAATAAAGGAACGTTCTTAAACCGGCAATCGCCCACGTTTGATGTAGCAGATATGACCCAGGTTATTACGCTTGCAAAAGCAATTACGGGTACCGGCACTTATAGCGTTGCTGCAAAAGGCAAATACTTCGATAACTTCGCACCCAACAATGACGCAGTATCCAGTGAAAACATTTTCACCTTATACAATGAGAACGGCAAAAGAGGGGGCGCGGTTGACCGAACCTGGAATACGATCGCGCATTATAATATGACGCCTGGCGGCTGGAACGGCTGGTGCACACTCTCCGACTATTATGATAAGTTTGGTGCCACAGATGAAAGACGAGGTATCTATTACAACTATCCCGCGGATACCACCAACAACAAAAAACTAGAATATCACCGGCAGAATGTGGGCTTTTTTATTGGACAGCAATACGACTGGAAAAACAACAAACCGCTGATGGCAAGAAACCCGGCCAATACACCGTTGGTTTTCACCAGGGAAGTAACGATCCGTACCTCGGGCGCTACACTGGAAACCGCAGGTATACGCCCCCTGAAATATGCTTACGATTACTCCAGCTCCGGACAAAAGAACAACGACTGGGTAGTGTTCCGCTATTCTGATGTGCTGCTTATGCAGGCAGAAGCGGTATTAAGAGGCGGCACCGGCAGCAGTACCGTTGAAGCATTGGCCAAGGTAAATACGATCCGGACCAATCGCGGCGTAACACCATTTGCCTCCCTGACGCTTGACAATTTACTGGACGAACGCGGGCGTGAGCTATACTGGGAAGGATGGCGGCGGCAGGACCTGATCCGCTTTGGAAAATTCCTCGAACCCTTCCAGGAAAAACCGACGGCTTCCGATCCCAAATATCTTGTGTTTGCGATTCCCAGCCAGCAGCTTGCGGTAAATCCCAATTTAACACAGAACCCCGGGTATTGACCGGTCTTGCAATGTATTTTCCAAAGTCCCCCTCCGGGGACTTTTTTATTTGCGCAATTGCACAACCTGGCCGTCGGTACCATCGATACGTTTTTCAATCCGCCTGGAAATAAAGACAAATCTCACACTCCGTACAAACTGATAACATTGCTGCCACAGGGATGCATGCGGATAAAGACGGGTAATGATACATATCAGGTTTCTCACCGTGCGCGGGCCATTAAGCACCCGGTGAATACCTCCTTTGCGGGCTTCTTTATAGATCAGTCTTGGAGGTGTCTTTACCTTTCCGGGATCGGGCACAGGCAGGCCAAATTGCAATAACACCCTGCAGGCATAATCGAAGAGGTCTTCTTTCTTTTCTTCAATCGCCAGCTGCCGGGCCTGTTGCCAGAGAGGCGCATCCAGCTGATCATGCAATTGAGCAATATCAATGATCCAGTTCAGGTTATGCCGGTTGGCTTTATCGCCCGCATGGATGAGGATCATAAAGACCTCGTAAGCAAGTGCCGGTTTTTTTCCGCCCGGCAGCTCCGGACAGGGAACCAGGTGCAGCCACAATCTTTCGGTGAATTGTTTCGTACAGTTGGATCCGATCTTCCAGTGAAGGTCAATAAATGTATCGCTGGAAGGATTGGTACAGGAAACAGCATGCCCAAAATCGAACAGCAGTCCGGGTACTTCCTGTATGCAGGCCATCAGTATCTGATGGGGAACAAATTCCATCCGCCGGAGAATACCGATGGCCTCCTGCATTTTTTGCTGCGGGATCAGCAGATCAAAATCGCTCATGGATCGTAACTCCGCACGCGGATAGTATTGCCTGATGGATGCGCCCTTGATGACAACCACCGCAATCCCTTCCGCCAGAAAGGCCCGGTGCACCTGACGGAGTTGGTTGCTGATGTGCTGCGTCCTCAGCCACCAGTACTTATAAAGTATTTTAAGCCGCTTATCATGCCGGCAACTGATCCCCTCCTGCTGATTTTTGTACAGCAGATAAGGTACCAGCCGCGAAGAGCTGAAATCAAGATCCATGATCTGCACCTCGTTTTCCCATGCACGTACATAACCTTCACGCTCTGTTTTGCTTTTGGCAAGACAGGCACGTAGCAGCAGCGTTTGTTCAACGCTCAGGTTGTCAACGAGATCAGAAAGAACGAATTTCATCAGCAATAGATTCAAAACCGGGTTGGTGACTAATAATAACGATGATCCTGCTTTCTTTTAAACGGGTCATTTCCTGTTTGAGCAGCTGAACGGCCGCCTCATCCAAATGATTGAGCGGCTCATCAAGTACTAATATATCGTGCGAACGCAGCAGCTCGCGTATCAGGGCAATACGTTTTGCTTCACCGCCGGACAATCCTTCTCCCCGCTCTCCAACATGGCGCTCTTCAATGACTCCGGAGGGTAGTAAATGCGATAGCCAGGAGTCCCCCAATCCTGCCCAGGCTCTTTCCGGTGCTTCATGCCCAAAGACCGCATTCTCTTTGATGCTACCCATAAAGATCGGTGCATCCTGATCCAGAAAGCCAAAGCGGGGACGCAGCGTTTTCAGCAGTTCCCAATCTGCAGGCGCTCCATTCACAAACAAATGGCCTGCTTGCGGCTGCAACAGGCCCAACAACAGGTGGGCAGCCGTAGATTTCCCGCTGCCATTCGGCCCCCGCCACAGGTAGACCCTGCCCCGTTCCAGGTCAAGATCCAGCTCCTTTATTCCTGCATCATTATTATAAAAATAGCTGACCCCTTTAAAGGATAACTGTTCGACCGATTGAACTCCGGACGGATCCGGATCGGCGATCCGCTCTTCCTTAAGATCGAAGAATGCTGCCAGGGTAAGCGCTGCATCCTGTCCTTCCAGCAGCTGGCTTACAGCGCCCGGCACCTGCATCAGGTTGCTTTGCACAATACTCACAAGCAACAACACCAGAAGCAGCTCGCTGAACTGTACAGCTCCCTGGCGCAGCCAGAAGATACCCACCAGGAAAATAATGATCCGTACCAGATTGCCGGCAACCTGGTTGATGATGCGCCACCGGGACTGCTGCCGGAGTTTATCCGAATTGGCCTCCAGGAAATGGTTGGTGGCTACGCGGTTCTCGTTAGCAGACCAGGCATACCCTCTTCCCATCTTGATCAGATCGAACTGATCGACACTCTTGGCCACCCAATGATGCTGCGCGCGCCAGGCTGCGTGAAACCGTTGTACAGCGGGTCGCTGCCGGCGCATGGAATAAAGATGCAATCCACCCAGTACTCCCAGGGCACCGAGACACAACAGGAACAGCGGAAAGCTGATCAGGGCAATAACAACGATAAGAGCTGCTGCAATAATGCCATTAACGGCCAGCACCTCAAGCACGGCGCCCATCGCGCTGCGCAAGCGCCAGGCCTCCATCATCATCATATCAAAATAGTACACCCGGTTCCTCTGGTGGAACGTAAGCCAGTCAAGTGCATTCATTTTTTTCCAGATACGATCGGCCAGTTCAAGAGAAAAGTTTTTGAGCAGCCTGATATTAATCGCAGACTGCCGGTAGGATGCGATGCCGCTTCCGGCAAAAAGCAACAGCACCACCAACACACCGGGAAGCAGATCCGTAAAGCGGGGCAATGAAGCACTCTTAAGATAACGATACAGGAAATAAGGCCAGATCGTTGCAGCAAGTATGCGGAATGTCCCGTAAAAAAAAGTTGCCATTAACTGTTTTCCCGGAATCATCCTTAGAAACCCGGACCATTTCAGATAGTTACCGGTCCGTTCCACCTGCATAAAAATCAGTTTTTTCGTTTTTCATCCAAATGAGCTTTTAGCAATCCTAAAAAAGCCGTTTTATCGACCCCGAGGGTCATATTATGATGATGTACCCGGCGGTAGGCCAACACTTCATCCAGCAGGAGCACCTCAAGATTCGCCCGTATGATCCGGCTAAACCATTCGACAAAATCACCTATGGAAACCTGCTGATCAAAACCACCATACCTATCGAAGAGCTCCCGCCTCCCCAAAAAAGCCGTTTTTGAATACCCTTTCAGTGATCCGGAGCGGGCGCGCTGGGTAACAGTTCCGTTCCCGGTGAGCGTTTCAAACTCCCGTATCAGGCAAAAGCAGGCCGCCGCAGTACCAGTGCGCAACGCGCCCAGCTGCTTCTCCAGCTTCTCCGGTTCCCATAAATCATCCGCATCCAAAAAAGCGATATAGGGCGCCGCCCCCTGTGCAATAGCTGTATTGAGTGTAGCCGACACCCCCCGGTGCGGACATTTTAACAGCCGGATTCTGGAATCACCGGCCATCAGGGACGCAACAATATCGGTGGTGTCATCTTCAGAACCATCGTCAGCAACGATTATACGCAGCGCTTTCCAGGTCTGCGCCTGCACCGATTCGATAGCCTCCCGGATAAACTTCCGGCCATTGTATACGGCAATAACAACGTCGATCAACGGAGCATTCATAGCTTCCTGATTTGTCGGTGAAGCAAACCCAGTATCTCCCGGCGCATTACTGTTTTATTAAGACTGGCGTTCCCCCCGTGGTACCATTTCCGGAGCAACAGGCGCTCTACATTTTTCTCCTGGAAACCGGCGTTACGCAGCCTGCGGACCAGGTCGAAATCACTGCTTACATCCAGCGATTCATCAAAATTATTCACATCCTGCAACACCTGTTTACGGATCAGCAGGGCGCTGGGCACCAGGCCCCGGTGCGCTTCGCGGAGCTTTTCACTAAAATTGGCAGGCAGCACCGTATCCGCCGCACAGGCGAAATGCTGATTGCAGGTAACAAAAGCACAATAAGGGTCCTGCTTCAGCACCTCCCATTGCTCGCGCAATTTGTCCGGCATCCATTCATCATCCTGGTCAATAAAAGCAATGATCTCCCCGCGGGCATGCTGAATTCCTTTATTCCGGGCTGCTGCCACGCCGGCATTTTCCTGTGAAATCATTGTTGCCTGCGGGAAACGGCGACGAATAAACGCATCCCCGCCATCCGTTGACCCGTCATCTATAATCAGTAGTTCCCAATGGGTATATGTTTGTGCCAGTACACTTCCGATCGATTTCGTCACCAGATCTTTTCCATTATACAAAGGCAGGATAATGCTGATCAGCGGATCCGCTTTCCCGATCCGGTAGTCCTTTAATTGAGGTATATGGGGCATAAGCATTTTATTTTCTCTTCGCCGCGCAGCTTTATGCAATACGTTTAAGAGCTGCAGTTCCCGGATACTTTTATGCACCGACATATTACTGCCATGTACCCGGTATAAAAGCGTCGTCGCTTCAAGCAGCACTATTTTCACCTGTTGCTCCTTTAACCGCAGCCACCAGTCAATGTCTTCACTGTAACGCAGGCTTTCATCAAAAAATAACGATTGCTGAAAAAGGGACCTTCGTACCAGCAGGGCGCCGAGGTGAACATGACTCAGCCTGTTTTCATGATCTTCATAGTTCATCTCCAGCTCCGGTACACCATCCCCGAGAAGATATTTTATCTTCCCACCTGCCACATCCACCGATGCATCCTCCAGCACAGGAAGCAGAAGACTTAATTTATTCAGCGGCCATTCGTCATCGGCATCCAGAAAGCTGATCAGCTCACCGGTGGCAGCACCGATACCAGTGTTCCGGGCTGCAGCAGGGCCCCTCTGTACCTCATGAGCTATAAGTGTTATCTGCGGATATACATCCGCAAGCTGTTCCAGCAATGGTTGGGAAGCGGCATCGGATGCATCATTCACAACGATGACCTGAAGCCGGCACCGGCCTCCAAGCACTGCGTCCTGGCCTGCCACCGTTTCCAGGGCGCGAAAAAGTTCCGCTCCGTTATTATGTGTAGGTATGATAACACTGATCTCAGGACAATTCATCAGAATATAATTGATCGATTGATTGTTCAAACAGTTGAGGGTCGCTTCCTAAACTCCACCGGAAGCCGGGCAGTACAGTGCTGATCTGCGTCAGCTTCCGGTAGGCGGCCTGACGATGGTGCGGCAAATGATGTAAAGTTGTAGGCGCCATCGCCAGCAATGCCTGTGCAGGTCTGATGCGTTCAAACAGCGAACGTTCCTGATACGTCACCCTTGGCAGCAATACTGCGCTCAGCGCTGCCGCTGGAATAAATGATCGTTCCCATAACTCCCGGATATAAAAAATGGCCTTTTGCTGCCCCAGTAATTCTTTATTGACCACATAAGGCATCCAATCTGAAAAACGTTCTTTGAGATTGTCCGGCTCCACTTTGGCTGTCTGATACAGTGTATATACCACAGGGTGGCCGGTTAATTCCACCCATACATAATCATCACCGAGGTATTGGTACCCCGAACGCAACAATGTGAGACAGGAGGTGGACTTTCCCGATCCGCTGGGTCCGGTGATCAGCACACTTTTTCCTGCTTTGGCAACCGCACCGGCATGCACCAACTGTGCAGGCAGATCCCGCGTCCAGAAATGAAAAAGGGCTCTGAATGGAAAACTGGCTTCCCACCACGGAAGATCCGCTGCTGTTTGTACCCAGTAGATCCCGGTACGCTGTTGCCTTGAATAAAGGAACAACTGCCGCTGCCAGGGTTGAAAGAAAAGCTGCACTGCTTCCTGATCGAGTGCCGCATTAAAACCCTGTGCATTGAACCCGGGCCACGGCGGTGCCGTTACCCGGTCAGGCAGATCTGCATCCACTGCGTACCAGATCGTCAGCCCGGTTGTTTCGGGTTCCCCTTCAACCAGAAGATGCGACAATGCCGGCAGTAACCTGCCCCTTAATATATCTGAAGGCGTATTCAGGCGCACGCTCCTTCCGGCCAGCGATAGACAGTCTGTATGATAAGCAGGCAACGCTGTGAACAAAGAAAGAAGACGTGAAAAATAATCCGTAAGAAGCAACATATCTTTTAGGAGTCTTTCTGTACCACCCACCCCTCTTCATCCACATCATGGATCGGATCCAGCAGCAGTAGGTCCTGCATATCCGCATAACGATTGAGCCGCGGAATTTCGTACCGGACCGGAATATCCGGCTGATCCGCAGCTGTAATATCCGTCCCTTCTACATTAAGAATGATGTGCTCATCCAGCAGTTGCCGGAAAACAGATGGAAGCTCGGTTTCAATGGCCGCAGTATCCTGTGGCAATGCTTCGCAAAAGAACCGGACAACACGGACTTCATCCTCAAAGGGAAGTGCATTGAGCAATGAAACAGCAAGCCCCTGCACACTATAATAAAGCCCCGTGTCTAAGTTGGCAATAATATATTCTCCGTCAAATACATCAGCAGCGAGACGTGGGTTCAGTACAAACATAAAGCAAGAGGTGATTTTTTTGCCTAAAGTAATGATAAATATGGAATAAAAGCCAGAATCCCACCACAATTCAGACAAACTCACTCATTTCAGGTAGTAATGGAACACCAGTGTCTGCAATCGATTTTAACGCTTCAGGATTAATTATACATCGTATTAAAAGAGGGCTTTACCATAAAATATAAAATGGTCCGGGACCGGCATACGGCTACAAAATGCTTACTACCTGGTACGCCGGCCTGGATATAATTTCTTTAATTTCGCAGCATATGGAATTTTCACAGGACACAAAAAACATTCTGGGCTTACAGCTCCCTACCGACCCGCGCTGGGTAAATCTTGCAGAAATATCGCTGGAAGCCATACTCACGGACCACGCCTATTGCGAGCAAAAGGCGGCAACCAGTTGTATCTCGCTCATTCAACGATACAGCGACCGGGAAAAACTGGTGAAAGAACTGGCGCCTATTGTGACAGAAGAATGGGGGCATTTCCGCCTTGTTTTGCAGGAACTGGAAAAAAGAGGTTTGAAACTGGGACGTCAGCGAAAGGATGAATATGTAAATGCATTATTGCAGTTCCAGGCAAAAGGCGGAAGCCCGGATGATTTTTTTCTTGACAGATTGTTAACCATGGCCATGATCGAAGCCCGGAGCTGTGAACGTTTTAAACGGCTGAGCGAAGGATTGAACGACGCCTATTTAAGCAAGTTCTACCGGCGCTTTATGGAAAGTGAGGCCGGGCATTATACCCTCTTTATTGAGCTGGCGGAAGCTTACCTGCCCAAAGAAAAAGTAAGGAAGCGCTGGGCCGAATGGCTGGGCCATGAAGCAGTGATCATGCAGGAAATGGAACTGCGTGGTGATCGTATCCATTAATCAGCTTCACATAATGGGCGGCCTCACAAAGCGATCCGCATATGATGATGTGGTACCCCTACTTCCACAAACGGCTCGTCGTAAATTTCAAACCCGTTCTTTATATAAAAAGGGATTGCGGTATCCTGTGCATGACAAACAATCTCTTTGAGCCGCTGTTCCTTTGCAAATGCCAGCAATGCACCCACGAGCAGCCGCCCGATTCCCTTAGACTGATAGGTTGTTTCAACCGCCATTTGCTTTAGCTGCGCCTGTCCGTTGTTTAACGGTACAAGGATGACACAGCCCACCACGTTATCATTTTCCACCGCAACAAAATGCCAGGCTTTGTGATCATCCATCTCCCAGCTATGATCCGGCAACCCGATCGGCCGTAGCAGGATACGGTTTCTTAAATCCTGCTCCTGCCCGTAAAACGGGTGATTCATTTCAATTTGCTCAATTGTGATCATACTTCAAATTTATTCCAAAAACAAAAAAACAACAACAGCATTCATAAGAAGCAACAACAAAACCCGTCATCCATTTAATACTATTCAAAAAAAACATCCGAAAAAATTTTGCTATATAAAAAAGGTTTTACACCTTTGCATACGCAAATAAAAACAACATAAGATGCAACGCAATTTTTTACATATTGAAACAAAAGCGTGGTTCAGCCCGACAGGACTGGATACCCGTTGCGGGGCATTTGCTGCAGAAAATTAAAAAGAAACTTTTTAATAGAACCCAGGCCCCGCAAGAGATTGCGGGGTTTTTGTTTATACAGAATAAAATGAATCGGACCAACTCATCCAGTCGATTTACAACAATGGCACTGTTCCCCAACCTGCCAAACGGAGGAACTATGCATTTTCGTAAATCCCAAAAAAGGAGACCAGCGTTTTTATACAGGTATCCTGCGTAAAGCAGCAGGATGTTGTAAGAACCCGGTCCCAAAAAGACCGGGTTTTTTAATAGTTAAAAAGGAGGTACACAATGAACATCATTTACATAATTATCCTGCTGGTTGTTATCGTAGAAAAAATCACCGGCCGGAAAAAAAACAACCATACGAAAACCGGATCTTCCGGAGCGCGGGTTAATGATCCGGCCTCCGTAAGATTAAGATAAATTATTAGTTGCAGAAAAAGGAGAAAACACACCCGTGAGATGCAGCGGGGTGTTTATGTTGGCCTTAGCTTAACAGGTAAAGCGCCACATTGTGGATGTGGAGAACAGGGTTCGAGTCCCGGGGTCAACCAATACGGCTTGGTGTAAGGGTAACATAGTCATTCCCCTTTCTTTCTGAAAGGTAAGTAGCGGATGATCGTTTTCAGTTCAAATCTGAAAGCCGTACCGTTTCGGGATTGGTTTATCGTTCAATGGAACAGAACATCCCACTACGAATGAGGAGATGTGGGTTCCTCCGATAATGGCCGGGGCCGATAAACCAACACCGCAAACATATGGGTTTGGTATAATGGTATTATAATGATCTCCAAAATCATCGACACAGGTTCGATTCCTGTAACCCATGCTAAAAATAAAAAAGATGAAAAAAGAATTCATGTTCATAATGACAGGCAAAACGCATCAGCCGATGCGATGGTTAAATGCACAAACACATTCATTATGGACAAAAAACTTATTAAACAATTTGGAACAGAAATTCTTTCCTACAGGCTTCGTACCGGGAGACAAAAAACAAGACTCCGGTATGAAGACTTCGACAAACAGTTGCTGGAACTGGATTTCAGACTGGACACATTACATGAAAAAAGAAGGAACCTGGGCTGGGAGCCATTGATCCCCCCTATTCAGAGAGGCTGGAAACGCTTCTTTGTATTGCGGGAAGATGTGGCAGCAGGAAAACAGTGCGTATTCTTTGAACAGTTATTACAAAAGATCAACACCACCGACTACAGCTGGAAGAAGGACTTTACGATTAAGAAAAGGAAACGGGGGCGTAAGATCTATGTAGTAAGAGAACAGCGCCTGCTGGCACCCTGCGAATGGCAATTCAAAAAACTGGGTTTTTCATCACAGGAGCAGCAGTTCTTTTATGAACAGTGGCAAACGGATAAATATGGCTACCTGTCGAAACGCTATATTTTTTCAGAACCCTGGCGGTTTATCTTAACGGTAAAGCCGAATATGATCGACAAAAAACGAGTTACCGATCCGGAGCTTGAGTCTGAAATAGAACAGATCTGGCAGTACCTGAAGCAACGCTGTTATGATCTTAAGCTCGAAAAATTAAGGAACGGAAGTTCAGGATACAGATACTACCGGTATTATCCGAAAACAAAAGAAGCAGCGTTTTTTAAAAAGAAATGTATAACCCAATGGCTGGACGAAATAAAAGAAGAACAGATCCATGATTAAAATTTAAACCGATGGAACAACAGCAATGGCAGCGGTTCGGCGGAACATTTCTGCACGGACCGGTTGCTGAAGAAGTGAACAAAGCATTAGTGGCGGAACAGGAAGCCGGCAATACCATACAGGTTTGCCTGGGCACCGACAGCCAGGTAAAAGGCGCGGTTATTGAGTTTGCAACCGTGATCGTTTTTGTACGGAAAGGAAAGGGCGCCTTTCTGTTCCTGCAAAAGGAGTTATTGCGCAGGAAAATGAGCATCCGGGAACGGATGTTAATGGAGGTGGATAAAACCGTTCAGCTGACCTTACAATTGAATACCGTCTTTGAACAGCACGGCATCGCTCCCGAGCTCCATGTGGACATTAATACTTCTGCGGCATATAAAAGTAATGCAGCACTTAGCGAAGCGATGGGCTATGTTTCGGGCATGGGCTGGACCTGTAAAGCAAAACCATTCGCCTTTGCCAGTTCCAGCTGCGCCAACAAAGTTGTTCAATAAGGCCGTTGCGAAAAACACCCCTACCAAACACTTTATGGCCTCCGGTTTTGCGAGGTCATAAAGTTTAAAAAAAGAAAAAATGGATCAAACATTTATACAAAAGGTAATCAATACCAATGAACTCTTTGGTGATGCATTCATCAATACAAAAGTGCTGTATCTGAATGAGTTTGACAAGTTGCCCAGCACATTGCTCATCAATCAGCTCGATGGCAGTAAGGCATTTGAGCCGTTAAAACAGCTGCTGGCCGGCCAGACCAGGCATATTTTTCAGCACCAGTGGTTCAAACGTAAAAACAGAAAGTTCCAGTACGATACAGCTGTCTTTCTTCTGAACAAATGCTGTATCATTGAGCTGGATGAATACTGGTGCGAGATCCTGCACGACGGGAATAATACCTCCCTCATTACGGAGATCGTGAACCTGTTGCAGCCATTTCTGGAAAAGAAAAAAAAGGAACCGCTGGAGATCAACCTGATTGTACGCGACGGAAGCAGACTGCTATTAAAGTCAATGGAAATAAAAAGGAACAAACTGGATCTGGGCCTTTTTTATGAAGATGATTTCAAGGATATCGACGCCTGTATCCGTCAACGGCTGAACCGGAAAAACGACAAAGGCATCGTACTGCTGCACGGGTTGCCCGGAACGGGAAAGACTTCCTACCTCCGGTACCTGGTCGGAAAAATCCGGAAGCGGGTGCTCTTTCTCTCCCCCTCCGTTGCGGGGAATTTAATGAGTCCTGATTTTATCCAGTTGCTGATCAATAACCCCGACACGGTACTGATCATAGAAGATGCGGAAAACATTATCATGGACCGCCGTTACAGTTCCGATTCCTCAGTATCCAATCTATTAAACATATCAGACGGGTTACTGGCCGACTTTTTAAACATACAGCTGATCTGCACCTTCAATAGCGCGCTTACGCTTATTGACGGGGCGCTGCTGCGGGAGGGCCGGCTCATTGCAAAATATGAATTCGGAAGACTGGGTGTGGAAAAGGCCCGCGCTTTGGCTTGTTACCTGGGTTACCCGCAAACCATTACGGAGCCACGCACACTGGCAGAGATCTGTAATGCGGAACCGGCTGCAGCCAAACAGGTAAAGCCTGCTTCTATCGGTTTTCAGCTGGCAGCAATGGAAAGCCGGGTTTGATCGTTCCAGCCGGGGCAATGGAAATCTACTGGCCGGTATAACAGATTGTGGCGCAAAGATGCATCCTAGCTATCAGACGCCGGAGTCGTATAAAGCTCCTGCATTTTCCGGATGCGTTGCTTGATGATCCGCACCATCGACTTCGGGGCGAGCACACGCAGCCCTTCCCCAAAACCGAGCAGTTCCCGTTCCAGCTCAAAATTGGGGATCACCTCGATGGTAAAAGTGGTCCACCCATTTGCTGTAGCAATAACCTGCTGCGATGGATGAAGTGGTTTGGTGCGGATATAGGGCGCATGCCGGGTATTGGCCATAAAGGTGATCAATGTGGGGCGGTCGGCCACATTCCTTGTTACACCGATGATGTCGTTGAAATAAGAGGAAGCATCAAATCCTTTATGGATCAGGTAGGGCTCATCCGGCAGTCCGGCTACTGCCGCGATACGGTCCAATGCCAGCGTCAGCAGTTCCTTCCCCTTCCGGTGCATGCACAAAAGGAACCAGCGGTTCCGGAACTCCTTCAGCAGATAAGGATACACCACCAGGTCGGCAGGCTGGCGCGCGGAAAAGCTTTGATAAGTAACCTTCAGGGGTCGCTTTTTAATAATCGCCTTATGCAGGGGATCCAGCCAGTGAATACCGGTAAGCAGCTCGTTCTTTTCAAAATCGATCACCGGGGTTTCCTGCTCGCGTTCTGTGTAGATCTTATCTTCCAGACGTTGCAACAGCTCATCCAGGTCATTAAAATGACTAAAGCCTTTGAACTGCTGTAAGAGAAAGGACACATCCTGCAGCACGTCCAGGTCCTGGTGTGATAAGGGAATTTTCGAAATACTGTATTCCGGATCTTCATAGGTATAGTATTTCCGGTCTACCACCAGTATCGGCGCGTTATATCCCAGTTTATCGCTGCGCATGGCATTCAGGTCCATGCGTATGGTGCGGAGGCTAACTCCTTTTTCGATGCCTTCATATTCATAAAGGGCATCATTACAGGCATCGATCAGGTTTTCGATGGTCCATTTGCGGCGACGGTTCTGCAGGCATTTATCAATGGTGCGGTAGCGGATCAGCGCATTGCGGTTAACCGGCATAGAAAAAAATTTGAGGAAAAATAAATTATTTTTTTGACTATGCAAAAAGATTGCACACTTGTGTTCCAGCTTTGTATTGTCAACAAAACGAGTTCTTTTATTCACTCCTTAGCATAAAGGGAAGTGCTGCGGAAAAAGTTTAACGGAGCCGTGGAGTGGCCGGAAGATGTCGTTTAGACCATGCATTTAAATGACCAGATTTTGCAGAAGCACCGAACCCGGAAGAAGGCAGTAGGGAAGCGCATTTGGAGCCGGCCTGTTGCACCAGCAACGTATGGGTTCGAATCCCATAGGAGTGACGAGATCAAAAAGGAAGTATTGCCGCAGCGATACAACGTTCTTTGAACAACTTATTGCCGAAAGGCAAACCGCGCTGTTGACCGTTTCTTAAAAGCCAGGCGGGTGCATTTCGGGCACCGCAGTGCAGGCGTTGTAACGTTCTGTATGCTCTTGTTAGGAATACGGCATAGCACCATAACCTGTGGGGCAGGGGTTCGACTCCCCTTTCCGTTGTAAAACGGAATAGCTCAGTGGAAGAGCAACAGACATGCTGCGGGTTCGAATCCCGCTCACGCTTCACACGTGATAGTTCAATGGTAGAACACTACACTGTGGATGTAGGTTTAGAAGAAGCGCATCACTTCTTAAAAAAGATGTATACCGGAAAATGACGGCAGGCCCCGGCTCTTCTGTTCAGCGTCACTGATGCATTAAACAGATGGCAGCCCGGAAAGCACCAGCAGGCGGGCGTAAACGACAGGCACCGGAGATCGCTTTGTTCAGGAACAGGGTACAATAATTTCCGCTCCAAAAACAAACCGGTCTTCAACACCGGTCTGAAGCCGGCCTCCGTACCGGATGGGTGGGAGCCGGCCGGCATTTTCCAACCGCTCCTTTCTCCGGAGAGGAGCGGTGTTTTAAACAACATAACTATTTTAAACCATAAGATCATGAAAAAAGTAACCGTAAATGCACACCAGGTGGCATTGGTATTTAAAAGAGGGGCTTATCAGAAAATACTCCGGGAGGGCTCCTACTGGCTGTGGCAGAAAAACGCCATCGTTTATGACTGCACCCAGCCGTTCCTGCCTCCGGTGGAACTGAACCTGCTGTTGCAAGACACCGAACTGGCAACTGCACTGGAAGTAATTGAAGTGGCCGATCATGAAATAGCCCTGCAATTTCAAAACGGGTTGTTTCAGAAAGTGCTTACTGCCGGCCGGTATGCATTCTGGAAATCGGCGATCCGGTATGATTTTATAAAAGCGGATCTGGGAAAGATCGGGATCACGGAGCATATCGACCGGGCCTTGCTGGAACATAAGCTGGTGACACCTTATGTACGGACCTACAAAGTGGAAAGCTATGAAAAAGCATTATTATTTGTAGACGGCAAACCGCAGGGCGAACTGGTACCAGGTACGCACTACTGGTGGAAGAATGCCATTACCATTCATGTAGCAAAAGCAGATACCCGGCAACAGCAGCTTGAGATCAATGGACAGGAGATCCTGACAAAGGATAAAGCCAACCTGCGGATCAATGCATGGGCACAATACCGGGTCAGCAATGCCGAAACAGCATTGCTGGAAAATGCCGCCTATGACCGGCAGTTATATGTAGCCATCCAGCAGGCCCTGCGGGAATATGTGGCCGGCTTTGCCTTCGACGAGTTACTGGAAAAAAAAGAAAGCATGGCCCCCGTTGTACTGCAGCAGGTGGCCGCAGCAGCAACAGCGCTCGGCGTACAGGTAACCGGTTTTGGTATCCGGGACATCATTCTTCCGGGTGATATCCGGGAGATCATGAACCAGGTACTGGTGGCAGAGAAAAAGGCACAGGCCAATACCATTATGCGGAGAGAAGAGACCGCCAGCACCCGGAGCCTGCTGAATACCGCACGGCTGATGGAAGAAAATGCAATGCTCTGGAAACTGAAAGAAATGGAATATGTAGAAAAGATCGCAGACAAGATCAGCAACATCAGTATTAACGGCAACGGGGTATTGATCGATCAGCTGAAACAGATCTTTATTCCGAACAAATAAACGGGACCTGTAAGGTTTAGAAGCCCTTACAGGTGTTTTCATCTAATTTTGATTTTTCAAATCATAAGACATGCGCACCATCATAAAAAGGAATCTGAAAGAAATCGGGAACCGGAAAAATATAGAATTATTGTATGCCTGCGAAACCGGCAGCCGGGCCTGGGGATTCCCTTCTCCCGACAGCGATTATGATGTACGTTTTATTTACCGTCATGAACGGAACTGGTATCTCTCGTTATCCGTAAAAAAAGATTCGATCGATTTTATGGAAAACGAACTTGATATTACCGGCTGGGACCTGAAGAAATGTTTATTGCTGCTGAAAAAATCCAATGTGCCGCTGATCGAGCGCTTTCAATCCCCGATCGTTTATTTTGCGGCGCCCGGCTTTAAACAGGAATTCCGGCAACTGATAGCAACCTATTACTCACCAACCGCTGTTTTTTTTCATCATTATTCACTGGCATTAAAATTCAGGGAGCAGGTACAACCCGGAAACTCTTTTAAATTAAAAAGTCTTTTTTATATGCTGCGCTCGCTCCTGTCCTGCAACTGGATCCTTCATAATGACCAGATAGTGCCCATGGAGTTGAACAAACTGCTGCGCTACAACAATGCTGCTATGAATAAAACCATCATGGAACTGGTGGCGTTAAAAGCTACAAAACCGGAAAGCTATTATCACAAGGGCCCGTCCGCGCTTTTGAAGTGGATCGAAAAACAGTTTGAGCACCTGGCTGCCCCCAGGGAGCAGCTGAAAGTGAACAATACCGGTATGGACGCGCTGGATCGTTATTTTATAAACAAGCTTAATGAAACCACTTAGCATAAATGACGTAAAGAAAAATGGCTGGCTCATCCTGGAGGTGATCTCCGGCAGCAGGGCTTACGGCCTGGATACACCTGCTTCGGACACCGATATTAAAGGTGTGTTCGTATTGCCACAGGAGCTGTATTATTCCATGGAATATACAGCGCAGGTAGCCAATGAAACGAATGATATTGTGTATTACGAATTAAAACGTTTTATGGAACTGCTGGCCAGGAACAATCCCAATATCCTGGAACTGCTGGCGGTACCGGAGGATTGCATCCTGTTACGCCATCCCTTAATGAACCTTTTATCCGCAGAACTTTTTTTATCCCGGCTTTGTGAGCAAACCTTTGCCAACTATGCCTACAGCCAGATCAAAAAAGCCCGTGGACTGGAAAAAAAGATCGTTAACCCTATGGGCGATGAACGAAAAACCCCGGCAGACTTCTGCTATGTTTATACCGGTAAAAACAGTATTCCTTTAGCAGATTATCTCAGGCAACAGTCGTTTACGCAGGAATCAATGGGACTGGCAGCACTCTCCCACTTCAGGGATTGCTACCTGTTATATCATTCATCACGGAATGAATATAGCGGAATATTCAGAAAAGAGATTTCCAATGATGTTTGTACCAGTTCCATCCCGCGGGAGGCAGTACCCATTGGCCTCCTTTATTTTAACCGGGATGGTTATTCGGTATACTGTAAAAAATACAAAGAATACCGGGATTGGGAGAAAGAGCGGAATGCCGCGCGCTATCAGAGCACCATGGATCATGGCAAGAACTACGATGCGAAAAATATGATGCATGTATTCCGTTTGCTCAGGATGGCAGAAGAGATCGTTTCGGAGAACAGGATCAATGTCAGAAGAACCGACCGCCCGTTGCTGCTGCAGATAAAAAACGGGGAACGCGAATATGACGAACTGGTACAGGAGGCAGACAAGATGATGCAGGGTCTAAAAGGACTTTATCTTAAAAGCACCCTGCCCTACACCCCGGATCTCAATGCCGTTAACCAGATCCTGGTACGCATGCGTACTGCCTATTACCAACAGCAATAGTCGTATGTTACGCCCCCATTATTTCTTTTCCTCCTCTCCCGCATGAATGGCATCCAGCGACCAGGGGCCGTTGCTGGCTGCTAAAAAATAGATCAGGAGCAACAATACCACAACCGCGATGAGCAGGTTGGAAAAAGGATGTAACACATTGCCCGACCCACTTGCAAAGAAGACGGCTCCCAGTAATATGGGAATCTGCATCAGACAGGCAGCCCTCGTTAAAAGTCCCAATGTGAGAAGCACCCCGCCCAGGATGTGCGCCCCCACAATATAATGACCAACAAGGATCATCATAAAAGAACTGAACGACATCCATTTGGGCATCAGGTCCATCAGCACATTGTAATTGTTAATAAACTGCACGCCCTTCACGATCAGGAAAATTCCCAATGCGATACGGACAACATCCATCCAGGCCGGGTGATGTTTTTCACCCCAGAACTCGATACGTTGAATCAGTGTCATAACGCTGTATTTTAAGGTGAACCATTTACAAACAAAGAACCAATACAAAGTTACGATTTCTCTAAGCGATCCCTGTTTTTTTAACGCTCAGTAAATCAGTCACTTTCGGGTAGCTCTGATGGCCTATCCGGCTTTACAGGAACAAATTACTGCTGGCACGCGTTTTATTCCGTTATATCATAAGCAGAAGTGACCGGATAATGATCGGATGTGGAACGTTCGCCATAGTCCGGCACCACGGAGTAGACATCCGTTCTTATTTTGACCGAATTGTTTTTATACCAGCGGCGCAGTTCTCCCGAGACCAGCTGCTGATCGATGACCGAATTGGCAAAAGAAAGTGTCGATTGATAACCGGGAGCATTTAAAGGCAATGTAAGTGCTTTGTACCGGCTGCTGTCATCCAGAAAATTTTTATAGGGAGAGGGATTGCCCCGTACAATGCTTCCGTTAAACTGATCATTAAAATCACCGAACACCATACAATGAGCTCCGTTAAAATAAGCATCCAGACTGTCCTTCAGCTCGGCACTGCCCTCTTTTCTCCGGTTGTATGCCTCCGTATCGGCATTTGCTTTTGCATGCATCAATATAAAGTTCACCTGGTTCCTTCTTCCGTTCACCACAACTTCCGCACTCAATAAAAAAGGGAACCGCCCTGAAGCGAAGCTGACAGCCGCTGTAGTGCTCTGGCTCATAAACGGACGCGCAGAAACATTCCTGAAAATATTCTTATTAAATACAAAGGCCAGCTTCTGATCGATCCTGGGATAAGGGCTGATCACATAATTAAACTCATTACCGAGATGATCACGGATCATCTTGCCGAAACGGGCAGTATCCACTACCTCACAGATGCCATAAAGATCCGCAGCCAGGTATTTTAAGACCCTGCCCGCGTTCAGCGCCTGGAGTTCCGGGTTCCGGCCGTACAACGTGGTCCCGAACCATTCAACATTCCAGTTGGCAATAAGAAGTGTTTTTGAATAATTTTTAAGATGCGGGGTGTCATCTGGAGATGGTATTTTATTCTCCGGTTTGTTTTTTGTACAGCTCCAGCAAAATAGCAGCAGCGCAGGCAGCAGGTGTTTCATAAGTGTTTTTTCTATACTCAAATTTAAACAATTTATACATTCAGACTGTTTTAAAAAAAATCCCGCTATTTTTGAACCAATCCATCTGATAAAAAATGATTTTAAGGACACTCCTTCTGCTGCTCTCATTTGCCCTGCCCCTGATTGTATTTTGCCAGACCCGTTATGAACAGACCGGCTGGGCTGCCTGGTTCAATAATGCCAAACTGAGTAAAAAATGGGGCCTGTATTTTGACATACAGGTACGTACCCATGATGACTGGAACGGGATCCGCAACGTCTTGTTACGGCCGGGTGTAAATTATTATATCAAATCCAACCAGACTGCCACCGGGGGATACCTGTATACCCCTACCTTTCCGGCGCCGGATATCACAAATGGAAAGACATTGACCGAGCACCGGATCTGGGAGCAATATACCATCAGTCATCCGGTGTTTACCGGATCGCTCAGTCACCGTTTCCGGCTCGAGCAACGGTTTATCGGCAGAACGGATGAAGATATTTTTTCCCAGCGCTTCCGGTATTTCTTCCGCGATGTGCAGCCATTGGTGAGAACAGAACAGGGATTTAGAAAAGGACCCTTTGTTGCTTTACAGAATGAGTTGTTCTTTAATCTTCAGAACAAGGACCGGCTGAATGGTTCTTTCTTCGACCAGAACCGTGCCTATATTGCAGTGGGGTACCGGACTTCTCCAAAATTCGATATTGAAGCCGGTTATCTGAACCAGGCCGTGAAGGGCGCTTCCTCCAATACCATGAACAGCGTGATCCAGGTAGCGGCGTATACGCGGTTTTAGAAGATATGGGCCTTTGAGACTTTGTGATCATTTTGCCACTGAGGCACTAAGGCACCAAGAAACACTAAGACTCCTATGCCTTCCCTTCGTGTGTCTTTGAGCCTTGAGTCTTCGTGGCCGTTTTGCCACCAAGACGCTAAGACACTAAGCAGCACTAAGACGCCTATACCTTCTCTTCGTGCGTCTTTGAGCCTTTGAGTCTTCGTGGCCGTTTTGCCACCAAGACGCTAAGACACCAGGAAACACTACCACTCCTATACCTTCTCTTCGTGCGTCTTTGAGCCTTTCAGTCTTCGTGGCTGTTTTGCCACCAAGACGCTAAGACACTAAGTAGCACTAAGACTGCTATACCTTCTCTTCGTGCGTCTTTGAGCCTTTGAGTCTTCGTGGCTGTTTTGCCACTGAGGCACTAAGACACCAAGAAACACTAAGACTGCTATACCTTCTCTCCGTGCGTCTTTGGACCTTTGAGTCTTCGTGGCCGTTTTACCACCAAGCCGCTAAGACACCAGGAAACACTACCACTCTTATGCCTTCCCTTCGTGCGTCTTTGGACCTTTGAGACTTCGTGGCCGTTTTGCCACTGAGGCACTAAGACACCGGGAAACACTACCACTCCTATGCCTTCCCTTCGTATGTCTTTGAGCCTTTGAGTCTTCGTGGCCTTTTTACCACCAAGCCGCTAAGACACTAAGTAGCACTAAGACTCTTACTCCCTTCCTTCGTGCGTCTTTGGACCTTTGAGACTTCGTGGCTGTTTTGCCACCAAGACGCTAAGACACTAAGTAGCACTAAGACTCCTATGCCTTCCCTTCGTGTATCTTTGAGCCTTTGAGTCTTCGTGGCCGTTTTGCCACCAAGACGCTAAGACATCAGGAAACACTACCACTCCTATACCTTCCCTTCGTGTGTCTTTGAGCCTTTGAGACTTCGTGGCTGTTTTGTCACTGAGGCACTAAGACACTAAGTAACACTAAGATTCCTACATCTTCTTTTCGTGCGTCTCCGGGCCTTTGTTGCTTAGTAGGTATTACCCCCGCGCACCAAACAACAGACTGCCCACCCGTATCATCGTGCTTCCGTATTCCAGCGCCAGTTCATAATCGCCGCTCATGCCCATGGAAAGCGTTTCAGGTTTAACCTTTAACGTTCGTCGTTCAGCATTTTTTTCGGAAAGGGCTTTCATCGTCGCAAATTCCTGTTTGAGCTTTTCCAGGTCATCGGTAAAACTAGCCATGGCCATTAAGCCACAAATATTCACATGCTGCAGTTTGTTCAATTGTTTGTATTTGTCAATGGTATCCAGCAGCAGCACGACTTCCTCACTGTCGAATCCGAATTTTGTCGCTTCCTGCGCCACATGCACCTGCAACAGGCAATCAATAACCCGGTTATTTTTGGCCGCTTGCTTATCGATCTCCTCGAGCAGCTTAAAACTATCCACGCCATGGATCAGGTGCACAAACGGTGCAATGTATTTTACTTTATTGGATTGCAGATGACCGATAAAATGCCAGCGGATATCGCCCGGCAGCAGCGCCTGTTTTTCTACCAGCTCCTGAACATAATTCTCTCCGAAATCCCGCTGGCCCAGATCGTAAAGGGCCTTTATATCGCTTACCGGCTTTACCTTGGAAACCGCTACCAGTACCGCTCCTGCCGCTTCCGTTCTCGCCAGGATCTCTTTATAATTTCTTTCGTTTACCGACATAAGGTAAAAATACGCATTCCGTCAGAGACAGCAGTACCAAATATCAGAGTTCAGCATTGAGACATCAGACCTCAGAGTTGAGATATCAGACTTCAGATCTCACTTCTCAACTCTCAATTCTCGCTTCTTAATCACCTCACCGGTTAATCCTCCAGCGTCGTCAGATCCACTTTAGGTTTCGGCAGGTTCATGGCAGCGATCTCTTTTTTACAGGCATTGACCATCTCCTCCGTCATTTCGTAATTGTAATTACCGTAATCGCCAAATTCAAACTTCCCTACATAGAAAAAACCATATTTATCAAAGAAATCCGTAAGGTCCGTTTTCCCCACTGTACAAACTGTTTTTACAAAATTCAGCTGGTAGGCCGCGGGATTCTTACCCCGGTTGCCCCATCCGCCGGAACGGTGTTCTTTGCCGGTTTCAGCAGCGCCCTGCTGACGAAAGGCTTCAAAAAGATCCGGATAAAAATCGGCATATCCGCCCGGACCGGTAAAATAAAGCTGCAGCTGCCAGAAAGGGATCAGCCGGTTGAATACATCCTTATCCTGCAGGTAACAGATCTTGCGGGCAATGATGCTGTCGCGCGCCTTCTGGTAACTTTTTTGTTCGGATACGCGGCTTTTATTCCCGAAAGATGTGGTTCCATAAAGGGAAAAGATATTATTGCTCACTTCTCCCAGTCCGCCCCAGTTGAGATAAGGCCGCAGCTGGTGCACATGCCCTACTTCATGACTAAAGCCCCAGCAGGGATCTCCTTTTATTACTCGGGAAGGGTCTGCAACCAGCGGCATGGCATTGCCCGGCTTGGTACCCATATAGGCCACGCCGTCCCCGTCGCGGAACATATAGTAATTGTAGTTCACCCGCGCCAGTATGTGATTCTTCGGCACTTTATTGTATTTGATCAGCCCGAGAATGCGGTGCTGACGGTACACCAGCGAGTCGTAATTGCTGATGAGCTCCACGCCCCTTCCGTATGCGTATTTCTTACAATCTTCCGCAGGATACGCAATCTGTATATGCCGTCCTTTTGCATCGATCACCGGGTAAATAGCATGATCGATCAGTTGGTTCCAGTCGGCATCGTTATTCTTAGTAATATCAAAGTAACCGTTCACTTTTCCGTTTACAAAATGCACGCGCACGGGCCGTTCCTTCTCCGGTGTATCGGAATAGTAATCGATATAGGCCAGTCCGTCGTTCTGTTTCAGCTCAATAATATTCACGCCGTTCTTTAACGGGAACTCCTGCCGTTTGATGCCCCATCCGGCAGGATCTTTTGTGGGCTCTATACCTTCCGGCGCGCGGCGGTTCCAGTTGGGTACCAGCAGCCGTATTTCCTTTCCTTTGGGGATCCCATCGACCAGTACAACCTGTCGGCCAACGGGAAGATAAATACCGGTAATGCCTTCATATTTACTGTAACCATCTCCGATCATCAGCTCCCTGCCGAGTGTGGTGGGCTTCAGCCAGGCGGAATAATCGGCTACGCGGTAGTCCGTTTGGTATTTTTTATCCGCCATTAGCAAGGCAGCAGCCTTCAGCTGCGGGTCATTGATTCGTTCAATATCTTTTTTCTTTACGCGTTTTTTTAATTCCAGCGCCAGGGGCGTTTTAAAAACCTTCAGATCTTTTTCGACCTGTTGCAGATCCGGAGTTTGCGCCCCGGCAGCCAGCCATCCGCAAAAACAAACAATAAGCAGTCCGATTCTCATATTCATATGATTTGATGATTGCGGTAAAATACAGATTATTTCCGCTCTGGCTCGCGGATCGTACCGCTAAAAAATGCGCAAACGATTGTGCATAGAGAATAAGCCGCCGAAACACAGCAGCACGGTTTTTTTGCAGTCGCTGTAGCGGCTTCGCCACTCCGTAACGATCTTTTTGGCGCTTCACGCCCTTCGTGGCAAATTTTAAGTGAAAGGAACACTAAGCATGCGCAAGGTTCACATAAATATCTGGCGGAGGTCTTTCTCCTTTTCGGACTTTGCGGATCCCCTGCGCACTTCACAATTAAATTCTAACCGCAAGGAACGCCAATACACAAAAAAGCACCCTGCTTCAAGATCCTCCTCCTGTCATGATCCGGCACTTAAACCATTAGAAGTTCAGAACCACCAGGCCCCTAAATGATCCTTAATGCCTTAATGGTTCATGGTTCAAACTACTTCAGGATCCCCCTGCTGATCACGATCCGCTGCACCTCGCTGGTGCCTTCATAGATCTGGGTGATCTTGGCATCACGCATCAGCCGCTCCACATGGTATTCCTTTACAAAACCATACCCGCCATGCACCTGCACGGCTTCCACGGCTGCCCACATCGCAGTCTCAGAAGCATAGAGTTTTGCCATCGACGAACTGATATCATAATTCAGGTGCTGATCTTTTTCCCAGGCCGCTTTCAAACACAACAGGCGCGCTGCTTCAATTTTCAGCGCCATATCCGCCAGCTTAAAGGCAATTACCTGGTGGTTCATAATTTCCGTGCCAAAGGATTTCCGCGTTTTCGCATAATTCCTTGCCCGTTCAAACGCACCGCCCGCGATGCCCAGGGCCTGGGAGGCAATACCAATGCGGCCTCCGGCCAGTGTTTTCATCGCAAACTTAAATCCAAAGCCATCCTCCCCGATCCGGTTTCCCTTTGGTACTTTTACATCCGATAAAAGGATCGTATGGGTATCACTTCCCCGGATGCCCAGCTTATTTTCTTTTGCAGCCACCGTAACACCCGGCCAGCTTTTTTCCACGATGAACGCATTGATCCCTTTGGAGCCCTTCGACCGGTCGGTCTGGGCAATCACCAGGTAAACGGAAGCGCTGCTGCCATTGGTGATCCAGTTCTTGGTGCCGTTCAAAATATAATGATCGCCTTTATCTTCCGCCGTGGTTTGCTGGGAAGTGGCGTCGCTGCCTGCTTCCGGCTCACTCAGTAAAAAAGCCCCGATATAAAGCTGCCCGTCTTTTTTCCCCTGCGCCAGGGGCACCAGGTATTTTTGTTTCTGTTCTTCCGTGCCAAATTCCTGCAACCCATAGCAAACCAGGCTGTTGTTCACACTCATGCAAACACTTACGCTGGCATCCACTTTTGAGATCTCCTCCATTGCCAGCACATAACTGATCGTATCCAGCCCCGCACCTCCGTATTCCGGCTTTACCATCATGCCCATAAAGCCGAGGTCGGCCAGTTTCTCGATCTGCTCCTTAGGAAATTTCTGTTGCTCATCGCGTTCGATCACCCCCGGAAGGCATTCCTGGTTGGCAAAATCCCGGGCGGCCTGCTGAATCATTTTTTGCTCTTCTGACAATTGAAAATCCATGCGTGCATCGTTTTGTTTCCACAAATATAAAAGACTGTTTTCTGAAACGAACAAGTGTTCATATATTTACCTCCCCGAAATTGATGCGAAACAATTCTCAGACTGGTGCAACCCTGTTTTTTATGGACCGGGCAGCAGAACAGAGGGCATCGGTGTTGCGTCGCACACTTGTGCTGTGGTGCATAGGGCGACAGGCTGAAGCGATCAGCTATCAGCTTTAAGCATTCAGGTGTCAGCCGCTTATTATGGACGCATCAGTAAAAAAATAACATGGAAGAAAAAAAAATCTATACAGACAGCGACATACCGGTAAACACCCTGTACACGGCTGATGACGCACCGCAACAGGAGCAGGAGCTGCCGGGAAAATTCCCGTTTACCCGCGGAATACAACCCGATATGTACCGCGGCCGGCTATGGACCATGCGCCAGTATGCCGGCTTCAGCACAGCCGCAGAAAGCAATAAACGGTATCATTATTTATTGTCGCAGGGCGTAATGGGATTAAGCGTGGCCTTTGATCTCCCCACGCAGATCGGTTACGACAGCGACCATCCCCTCGCAGAAGGCGAGGTGGGAAAAGTAGGTGTGGCCATCGACAGTATTGAAGATATGGCAGAGCTGTTCAACGGCATCCGGCTGGAAGAAGTATCTACCAGCATGACCATTAACGCTACTGCTTTTATTTTGCTGGCCCTGTATGTGGCGCAGGCAAAGACCCAGGGGGCTGACCTGTCAAAAATATCCGGCACCATCCAGAACGATATTCTGAAAGAATATGCCGCAAGAGGCACTTATCGCTATCCGCCCAAACCTTCCATGCGGATCATCACCGATATCTTTGAATGGTGTTCAAAAGAACTGCCCAAATGGAATACCATTTCCATCAGCGGTTATCACATCCGCGAAGCCGGCAGTACCGCAGCACAGGAAATCGCATTCACGTTAAGCAATGGAAAAGCGTATGTAAAAGCTGCACTGGAAAAGGGGTTGGACATCAATGTATTCGGCAAGCGGCTTTCCTTCTTTTTTAATGCGCACAACAACCTGTTTGAAGAAGTGGCCAAGTTCCGCGCGGCGCGCCGGATGTGGGCCCGGATCATGAAAGACCTGGGGGCTACCGATCCCAAGGCGCAGATGCTGCGCTTTCACACACAAACCGGTGGCAGCACCCTTACCGCCCAGCAACCGCAAAACAACATCTCAAGGGTAACGATACAAACACTGGCCGCCGTGCTGGGTGGCACTCAGTCGCTGCATACCAATGGCTTTGATGAAGCATTAAGCCTGCCCACCGAAGAAGCAGCACGCATCGCCCTGCGGACGCAACAGATCGTTGCTTTCGAAAGTGGTGTGGTGGATACCGTCGATCCCCTGGCAGGCTCCTATTTTGTAGAAGCACTTACCAGCGAAATGGAACAAAAAGCACAGGCCCTCATCGATCAGATCGACGCCATGGGCGGCAGCATTGCAGCCATCGAAGAAGGTTTTATGCAGGACGCCATCGCACGCAGTGCCTACGAATACCAGCAGAAAATTGAAGCCGGTGAGAAGGTCATTGTAGGGGTTAACCGATTCCAGGCAGAAGAAACAAATACCACCCCGATATTTAAGGTCGATGACAGTATTGGTGCCCTGCAAAAACAAAAACTGGAACAGCTGCGTAATAACCGCAACCAGGCGCAATGCGATAAGCTCCTGTCCGCCCTCCGGTCAAAAGCTTCCGGAACGGAAAACATCATGCCGTCAGTGATCGAAGCCGTTGAAGCAAAATGTACGCTCGGAGAAATTGCTGGCACACTGGTGGAAGTATTTGGAGAATATTAACCACACCAGCTTGCGCGTGGTTTCAGATAAAAAAGCGGGACGTTGAAATCAACGTCCCGCTTTATGATTAATATCCCGGATTCTGGTACGACGGATCATGGTGCACATCCACATCTTTCTGTGGTATCGGCCACAAATAATTCTTATCCGCAAAGAAGCGGTTTTCCACCCTGGTATAGTTGGCAGACGAAAAGGTGATAACACCGGTCGTCATATTCACCGAGCCCGGACGGGTTCCGTAAACCGCCTTATTCATAACAGCAGGACCGATCTTCCATCGCTGCACATCAAAAAAGCGTAACCCTTCCATCGCCAGTTCCACCCGGCGTTCCCTTCTTACAAGCGTTCTCAGGGCCGCCGGACTGCCGTAAGCGGCCCGGTCTGTTTTAGGCAAACCAGCCCGCTGGCGTACGAGGTCAATCGCATCATATACCGAGTTGTCGGTCTGTCCCAGCTCTATCTTGGCTTCCGCATAGCCCAGTAATACTTCGGCATAGCGGATCACGATCACGTTCAGCCCGGTATTCCACATATCGCTGCCCAGTTCCGCCAGGTTGGAAATATACTTTCTTACAACATAACCCGTGGGAGATGTATTATTATTGGCGAGATAATAATCAGCATTGGCATTACCACCTATCGCCGCATCAAGACTATTGAAAAAGCCGCCGTTATAGGAAGGCTGACCGGAGCATTGGATGGTGGTGGTAAGCCGGGGATCACGGTTGGCATAAGGGTTATTGGCATTATAGCCGGATCCTGTTTCTGTAATGGTCTTGCCATTCTTCATTTCATAAGCATCCACCAGTTCCTGCAACGGGTCGATGGAGCTCCAGCCGCCCGCACCATTGGAAGGCATTACTCCGACCTGTGTATTATTATATTTATCCGTAATGTACTGCACATCCAGTATTACTTCCGAATTGTTTTCATTCCCGATCCGGAACAGGTCTGCATAGCTGGGATACAGCTTATACCCCAGTTCCATCACCGCCTGATAATCCGTTACCGCATCCTGGTAGTTTCCGTTATACAATTCCACCCGTGCTTTCAGCGACAGGGCCGCGCCTTTTGTGATGCGTCCTTTGCTGGCATTATCATAGGTGGCGGGAAGCGCAGCAGCAGCTTCACCCAGTTCCTTCAATACGAATGCCACCACATCCGCCTTTTTATCCCGGTTCATTTTGTTGGCCTCATCTGTGGTTATATTTTTTAAAACCAATGGCACATCTCCGTACAACTGGCTCATAATAAAAAACTGGTAAGCCCGCAGAAAGCGCGCTTCAGACTTATACTGATCTTTCCGTTCGAGCGTGCCGGGATACTGGTCGATGTTGGCCAGGAACCAGTTGCATTTCTGCACCACACCGAAGTTCCATCTTGTGGCAGCATCCCCGTCAGACGGTGTTACCGTTCCGTTTCCAAGGGCCGTATACCCTTCCCAGGGGTACTGACCATAGGCGTTATCAGAAGCACAATCCATGTAGTAGATATTCTGTGCAGATTCCCACCCGTTGTAACATCCGTTCAGAGCTGCAACTACATCATTCTCGCTTTTCCACAACTGGTCATTATTATAGGCATCAAGGGGATCCCGGTCCAAAAAGCCTTTTTTACAGGATGTTACCAGCAACACCAAACATATATATAAAAGAATTCTTTTCATTTTCATTAAGTTTAAATCTGGATTAAAAAGTAACGTTCACACCGATCGTATTCACTTTTACCTGGGGATAGGTGTATCCCCTTTCTCCCGCAGGCGCTTCAGGGTCCACCCATTTGAAGAAGCTGGTGAAAGTGGCGATATTCTGCCCGCTGTAATAGATCCTCAGCTTTTTAATACCGATCCGGCTCAATAACTGATCACTGAATGAATAACCGATCTGTAAATTTTTAAACCGCAGGTAATCCGCCTTCCGCACCCAGAAAGAGGAAGGGTTTTGTATTGCCGCATTCTGTGTTTGTGTGGTCAGCACGCGCGGATAGGCGGCACCGGTATTCTCAGGTGTCCAGCTGTCCAGCCATACAGACGTAGGCTTGCCGGTGCTGTTGGAGATCTGCCCCAGCACTTCGCCCTGCACAAAACCCTTTACACCACCTGCCCCCTGGAAAAAAGCAGACACATCAAACCCTTTCCATCCGGCATCCAGTGTAAAGCCATAGGAGATCTTTGGAAAATAACTGCCCAGATAGGTCCGGTCATAGGAACTGATCTCCCCGTCCGGTGTTCCGTTCGGACCGCTGATGTCGCGGTATTTCAGATCACCGGGCGCTGTGTTGGCCAGTTTGGCACTGGCATCCACTTCTGCCTGGTTCTGAAAGATCCCGTCTACCAGGTATCCATAAAATGAGTTGATGGGTAATCCGGTCTGCGTGATCTTATATCCGTCGATGATCGGACCGGCATCTTTCAGATCCATCACCCTGTTCTTAATAAATGCGGCATTGGCATTAAGGCCCAGCGATACCTCACCGACCCTGGCTTGATAATCCACTCCTACTTCCAGTCCGGTATTCCGCACCTTACCGGCATTTGCGGTAGGTGCAGTTAAACCGTAGATCGGGCTAACCGGCAGGTTCAGCAGGATATCATCCGTGCTCTTTATGAAATAGTCGGCTGTAATGTTCAGCTTGTTATTCAGAAAGCCGGCGTCCAGTCCGATATTGCTTTCGCTGATTTTTTCCCAGGTGATAAAAGGGTTGGCACCGATAACGGGTGCCACACCCACTGCAGGCACCCCGTTAAAAGTATAATCCTGTTCGGTGCTGATGGTGGCTATTGCCGGGTAGTAGGTCAGGGTACCATTATCGCTTACGGTGTAATCATTCCCCAGTTTACCCCAGGAAGCCCGCAGCTTCAGGTTGGAAAACACATTGCTTAAATTGCCAAAAAATGCTTCCCTGGAGATATTCCAGCCCGCAGAGAAAGAAGGAAAAGCCCCCCAGCGGTCTTCCTTCCGGAACCGGGACGATCCGTCATACCGAAGGTTTGCCTCCAGGAGGTACCGGCTGTCGTAGTTATAGGTGATCCTTCCGAAGAACGATTCTTTTGCCAGTTCGTAAGGGACCCCGGGATAAGAAGTGTTCGGTGTACCGCTCGTTGATCTTTGCCCATCGGAGCTTCCCCCGTTCAGTTCATTCAATGCATTATTCAGAAAATTTTTACGGTAGGCTTCGTCCACAGAGAACTTCGTATACTCTGTAAGTGCCCCTGCCAATGCGGTGAAATTATGTTTGTCGATTTGTTTGCTGTAATCCACGGTCAGCTGCGGGCTCAGGAAGAGCGCATTGTCCCAGTGATCCGTCAGCTCGCTGGGCCCCTGGTATTTTGTGGGTTTGCCGGCTGCATCATAGTACTGGATATCGTATATCCTTAATTTATTCTGGTTCTGTGTAGCACGGTAAGCCAGTTGTGGCTTGATCTTCAGACCAGCCAGCGGCTCGTAGGTAATACCGGCAATGCCCTGGAATGAGGTGTTCAGCTGTTTGTTAAAACCACCATTTTCCAGCCAGGCCATCGGGGAACCGTCTGAGATATACCCGTAATTCCCGTTCGCATCCTTATACGGTACGATGGGCGATATGCGGTTGATCTGGCGGAAAAGCTGTGAGAAATCCCTTGTATACGGATTGGTAGGCTCCTGCAACGGCGCATAGGTATACGAAAGATTGGCATTAAAGCTGAGGCGCTGACTGATCTTCGAGGTCAGGTTCAAACGGCTGGTATAGCGTTGTGCATTGGTGTTTTCCACGATACCGTTCTGATCAAAATAGCCCAATGAGAACATGTACTGGGTATTATCACCACCGCCGGCTATTGACAGATAATGATTCTGCTGGATCCCGTTGCCCTGGTAGAAAAGATCCAGCCAGTCGGTATTGGGATAGTTGTAGGGATCAGAACCGTCTTTGAATTTCTGTATCTGCTCATCCGTATAGGCAGCAGCCTGGCCCTGATTCCGCAAGCCCTGGTTGTATAAACTTGCCGCCTGCCAGGAGGGCAGGAAATCCGGCAGCCGGACCGCCTTTTGCTTTCCCACATAGCCGTTGTAGGTGATGGCGGACTGTCCTTTTTTGCCTTTTTTGGTGGTAATTAAAACAACACCATTTGCAGCAGTAGAACCATAAATGGCCGAAGCTGCGGCGTCTTTTAATACCGAGATGGTTTCAATATCATTCGGGTTTACGGCATTCATGGAGGAAATGGCCCCGTCCACTACCACCAGCGGACTCGAGTTGTTCAATGTACCAATACCCCGTACCCGTATGGTACCAACATCTTTACCCGGCTGCCCGTTATTCTGGATCACTACTACGCCCGGCATCACACCCTGCAATGCATTGGTGGTATTGGTAATGGGACGGTTCTCGATCTGTTTGGAGGTTACCTGTGCCACGGCACCGGTAAGGTTTACTTTCTTCTGTGTTCCATATCCCACTACAACCACTTCATCAATCTGTTTGGTCTCCGTTACCAATGTTGCAGTCACAGATGCAGCTGCGCCCACCGTTATTTCTGTACTGGTATACCCAATGGCTGATATCTCCAGTATTTCCCCTTCTTTCACATCAATGGTAAATTTTCCCTGAGCATCTGTTACAGTTCCCCTGTTGGTACCTTTTATTTTAACAGAAGCCCCGGCCACCGGTGCACCGGCATCGCTCTGCACGGTACCCGTAACCGGCTTCAGCAGTACAGCTCCGGCAGCAGCCCCATCCGACAGCGAAAGAATGACCCTGCTGTTGTTGAGTACCTCCCATTTGATAGCGGTACCGTTCAGCAGCCGGGAAAGGGTCTGACTGATATTGGCATTCACGATATTGATCGAGAACTTCTGCGCAACCGGCAGGTCGGCGGCGCTGTAAAAGAAACGGTACCGGGTCTGATCTTCTATTTTTTTAAAGATTTCCTGGATACTTACATTGTCTGCCTTCAGGTTTATTTTTTCCTGTGCATAATTGACAGCCGATACCTGTAAAGCAGTGAAAAGCAAAAAGATCGATAGTTTCATAATCAGGATCATTTTCCGCAGGGGAAAACGTTCCCCTTTTGGAAAAAGACGTTTACTTTTTTCCATAAATTTGTATTGAGTTTTAGCCAATTAAGAATCGTGTTTAAAACTTTCAAGTGGAGGATGCAGCAACATTCTCCATTTTGTTTTTTATTGATACTGTCAGGTGGATCTGTTCATTGAAAACTATTTAATCGTTAGAAAATTATGATCTCCTTATCCTTTATTTCATATTGGAATGGTTTGATCATCTGTAATATTTTCAGGATATCTTCCGCATTGGTATCGTCAAAGACACCGGTATAGCGGTATCGCTCCACTTCCGGGTTCCGGAAAATAACCACGGCCCCGAACTGGTGTTTCAGATCCAGCGCGATCTCCGGGAAAGATTTATCAGCAAAGGCCAGTTTGTTGTGCAGCCAGGAGGTTTCCAGCACTACGCTGTCCGCCACATTTATATTTGTCACACGTACCATTCTCGGATCCGAGCTTTTTCCCTCCGCCGGTTTATCGATGACGATTTTATCAGAAGGGCTCAGCCGGATCTTCCGCTCCTTGTTACTGGTTAATGCCAGCTCAATGCTGCCCTTCAGCAGTGAAGTTTCCATTTTTGATTCATCATCATAGTCCCGCACATTAAATACGGTACCCAGCACCTTGATATCGGCCTCGGAAGTATGAACAACAAACGGCACATTCCGGTTATGCGCCACTTCAAAAAAAGCTTCACCGGTCAGATATACCTCCCGGGTCTGCCGACCGAAACCCGCACCATAGCTCAGGTTGCTGTTGGTATTAAGATGTACGACGGTCCCGTCCGGTAACACAAGCCGGGATTTTGACCCGTGCTCCGTTGCGGCGATTGTTTTTACCGGCGTAAGGCCTTCCTTCCTGCCTGCCAGCATCCACAACGCTACGCCTGCAACCAGTACCAGCAAAGCCGCAACTGCCAGGCGAAGCATTTTTCTTATTCCGTACCGCTTCACCGGTGCAGGAACAGCACCCGTTTCCGGCACTGAAGGTTTTGCCTGCATCATCTTCACGTAATGTGCCATGTATGCCGCTTCCGTTTCAGCAACCGGCAATGCCGGTTCCGGCTTCAGTAACTGATCGTACAGAAGTCCGTATCCCGGATCGGTCTGAAGCAACAGCTCCAGTTCCTTTAATTCTGACACGCCGGCTTCGCCGGTCAGTTTCAGATACAGCAATTCATAAAATCGGTTCTCGTTGGGAGATTGCATAATAACTCTTATACAAAGAGACGTTGAAAAGGAAGGCTGCCGTGAAAGGAAGAAGAAAATTATTTTTGCTGCGCCAGATAAGCGTCCAGCGCCATACGTATTTTTCTGAGCGCCAACCGCATATGGGTTTCCGCTGTATTCTGCGAAATTTCCAGTATTTCTGTAACCTGCTTATAGCTAAACCCCTGCTCCTTTACCAGGCGGAAAACCAGCTGGCTTTGTTTGGGCAGCTTACGGACCGCCTGCTGAAAATGCTGATCCAGTTCATTGGTCATCAGCTGCTGTTCGGGGTGTGAGGGATCAGCCAGCTGTTCTTCATCTCCCGAAAGCGCCACAACCGGTAAACTGCTGTTCCGTTTCCGCAGGTAATCGTATGCCCTATTACGGGCAGCCTTATACAGGTACAGGGTAAGGTTCTCAACATAGTTCAGCTCCCGTCCCATCGTCCATACTTTCAGCATTACTTCCGACACCACCTCCTCCGCATCATCCCTGTTGTTAAGGATCGCATCGGCAAATTTTAATAAAAGAGGATGAAAATGGAAAAACAGTTTTTTATAGGCGGCTTCATCCTGCAAATAGGCCACCCTGTTTTGCAAAAACAATATGTCATGACTGGTTCTCAATGTATAATTATAGCGCCTTGCAACAATATGATATGGGACAGGCATCAGAAAAATTGTTCAAAAGCAAAGCAGATCGCCTGAACAAAAGCATTCACTTCATATTACTTCAGCAATAAAAGAAAGCATATTTTACCGACCGTCATCAAAACGCCTGCTAAAGTAATTAAAATATGATTAACACGCTGAACCTGATGCGATCCCTGCCCTCCGTCCTGTGCTGCTCCCGGGAAAAGCAGATCATAACTATCTGATAGTTACGGCAACTATTCTTTATTGTCCCGCTGTTCGGAAAACATTTTACCTAAGATCGGGACTACCTGGGAATTGCTGACAAAACAATGAGAATACCGGCAAATAAGTATACATTCATTCTGAAAAATAAGCTTATGAGGCCCTTCCTTCTTTTGCTGCTGTTGTTTGCTGCATGCCCGGCCTGTCCCCGAATCAATCCATTCTTTCAGGCAGGTTCTGTGATCACCGCAACGGATATCTGCACGCTGATGCTTTATCAAAAACTTACCAACTGGAATACTTATTATATTGCAGGCCCCAATTATGTTTGTACCTGGTATTGCAGGAACAACCAGCTGACCATCCTCACAAGAAAAGCATTTAATAAGATCTCTAAAGGAAAAAAAGAGCGGTAAAAGATACGGGCCGGTATCTGTCATTGTCCGGACCAGCGCGTAAATCATTCTGTGGCAGCCGGTACGGTCTTCTCTTTAGCCGTGATTCCTTATTTTTGACGGATGAGGAAGATTGTAGCCCTGTGGCTTTTTGTTTTTTTTTGTTCTGACCTTTGCGCCCAGTTATCTGTTAAAGGAACAGTAAGCGGAGACACCAACACACCCGTTGCCGCCGCCACCATCGAATTTTACAGCAGTGGCCGGCCTGTCCGGAACATTATTGCCGACGGATCAGGCGCATTCAATATTGATCAGTTAAAACCGGGAGAAAAATACCTGCTGCAGGTATCTGCGGTTGGTTACCGGGACCAGGCCCTGGCGCTGCAGTTGCTAAATGACACAGTACTTCATATCCGCCTGACGCCCAACAGCACGCTTTTAAAAGATGTGGTGATTACCGGAAAAGCCCGGCTGATCGAGGTAAAGCCCGACAAAACGGTTGTTAATCTTGCAGAGAACCCGGCGGTTGTCAGCAACAGTATTGCAGAGACCCTGGGTAAGATCCCCGGGCTGCAGATGAACGGCGACCGCGTATCGATACCCGGGAAAGGTGAAGTGCAGCTGATGCAGGACGGGCGCCTGTTACAGCTGTCTCAAAAAGACCTGCTCAATTATCTGAAATCCATCCCCGCCGGCAATGTATCAAAAGTCGAGATCATCACCAGCCCCTCCGCTGCATATGATGCATCCGGAAATGCGGGGTTGATCAATATCATTACCAAACGCAATAAACAACAGGGTTATAACGGCAGCATCCAGGCCGGCTACAAACAATACCAGCAATATCCCGGACTGGATGTTACCGGAAACGTCAATTACAATTCCGGTAAATGGAATCTTTATGCCAATGCCAATCTCTTCCGGATCCGCCACCGGTACGGTTTCCGGTGGGAAGAATATTATCCCGACCGCTCCTGGATCATGAGCGACACCGGCGACTACAAGCAGCACAACCTGGTACTCAATGCCGGCGCCGATTACCAGTTGTCGAAAAAATCACAGATCGGGTTCAGTGTTGGTTTTTCCAGGTATTTTGAGGGCGGTGCCGATTATGTGCGCAATCATTTTTACAACGGCGGGGGCCAAACCGATTCGGTATTGACCACCTATGCCACGTATGTACCGCTGGCCCGGTCACAATCCTACAATCTGTATTACAAAACAAAACTGGACACCACCGGCAAGACCCTTTCTGTAGACGGCAGTTTTCTTACCTTTTACCGCACCGATGAATCCGATGTTACAGCCCGGACCTTTACACCGGAAGGCGAACCGGTTGAATCCTCCACCGCCCGCTTTTACAATAACACCCTGCAGAACATCAATATCTATGCAGTAAAAACCGATATGGAGTTTCCTACAAGATTTGCAAAATTGCAATGGGGCGGTAAGGTCAATTTTATTGAAACCTATAACAACATGCGCTATTACCGGTTAACCGATGCCGATAAGATATATGATGGCCAGCTGAGCAATGAATACAAATACACCGAAAATACACAGGCACTTTATCTGAACGGAAGCCGGGAAGCGGGCAGCTGGACCTTTCAGGCTGGTCTCCGGGGAGAGCTGACCCAAACCAGCGGCTATTCCTATATCCGGCAGCAGGGTAATAAGAACAACTATGTAAAATTATTCCCCAATGCCCTGGTCAATTTCAGAAAGGATGATCAGAACAGTTTTGCGCTCAGCTATAATAAACGCGTGCGCCGCCCCACGTTCTGGAACCTGAACCCTTATATTTCGCTGCTTACAGCGTACAGCTATTATGAGGGCAATCCCTTTCTGCAACCGGAATACAACAGCAATTTCCAGCTGCAACACAACTATAAAAACAAACTGACCAGTTCCTTCTTTGTGGCGCTTACCAATAATGGATTCGACGACATTACTATTGCTCATGTAGATACCAACTTTGTGATGCGCACACCCAAAAACTTTGTCAATAGCTCCCGCTTTGGTATTTCAGAAACGTATAATTTTTCAGCGATCCCATGGTGGGAAAGCAATACCCTTTTTAATATTTATTATACCAGTGGTCATTCAAAGCTGGATTATGTAGAAGGCCGGAAAGGCTGGGGTGCCTATTTTTCCAGCAGCAATAACTTTTACCTGAACAGCAGCAAAACCCTGTCAACAGCGGTTAATTTCTGGTACCAGTTCCGGGAGGTAACACTCGTGAACCAGTCGGACGCCTATTATAACCTGGATCTCGGTTTCAATGCAGTGCTGTGGCGCGACAAGCTTTCGCTGAATGCCAATCTGCAGGATGTTTTCGGCACCAGCGGGGCTTCCTATACCACCGTGGTAAACGGCATCCGGCAGAAATATGCCAACCTGCAGCTGAACCGCAACTTTTCACTGACCCTCATCTTTAAATTTGGAAAAAAAGACCTTCCTGCCACGGAACGGGTCAACAGCAACCAGGAAGAACGGGAGCGGATATAAGAAGTGGGCCCCAGATGCGCAGAAACACCGATTTTTCTGACTCGAACTCCAGGGAGTGGCAAAGCAGCTGCCCGGTACCGGTCTGCAGTGCTTCAGTGGCAATAAAGCTACAAGCCGGAATGCCCCAAAAGCAAAAAACAAATCTTCGCGTACCTTCGTGCCTTGTCACCGTTGTGACAACAGTTCAATATGCGACAAAAAATGAATCTGCAAGGTTTAAAAACAACAGGGCTTTTATGCCTGCTGCTGGGCTCTTTTCCGGCAATGGCACAAAAGGCAGCGAAGATCCATAATAAAGCCATCCTTATCGATGGACATAATGATGTTATTTCCTCATCCATATCTGAAGGAAGGGATATCTCCCGGCCGCAGCCCGACCGGCACACGGATTTTATCCGCTGGAAAAAAGGCGGGCTGGATGTGCAGTTCTTTTCCGTTTTTACCGGGCCGGTTGCCCACAATCCCAAAGGGGTATATGCGGATGCCAATGACCAGATCGACTCCCTGGAAGCACTGGTTAGCCGCCATCCGCAACAGATCCTGCTGGCCCGTACCTATAAAGAAATAAAAAGCGGGGTAAAACAAAAAAAACTCGTGGGCCTGATCGGTGTGGAAGGCGGGCATATGATCGAGGATGACCTCGGCAAACTCGAAGCCCTTCAGAAAAGAGGCATGCGCTATCTTACCCTTACCTGGAACAACAGCAATTCCTGGGCCACCAGCGCAATGGACGAAACGCTTCATGCGGATACCTTACATCACAAAGGGCTTACCGCGTTCGGAAGATCCGTTGTAAAAAAATTAAACGAACTCGGTGTTCTCGTAGACCTCTCCCATACCGGGGAGCAGACCTTTTATGACGCTATCGCCGTCAGCTCCAAACCCGTTATTTTATCGCACAGTTCCGTTTATAATCTTTGCCCTGTTTTCCGTAATGTAACCGACGACCAGATCAGGGCTGTAGCCAAAAACGGCGGGGTCATCTGCATTAATTTCTATTCGGGCTTTATCAGCAAAACATTTGAAGACAGGGCCGCCCTGCTATCGGATAATTTCAGAAAACAGTTTATTGATTCCGTTCTCGCCAATACGGGCGACTCCCTCCAGGCACGTAAACAATGGAGAAACTATTACAGGAAAGAAACCGATGCGGTGCGCCCCACCCTTTCAGATGTGGTGGATCATATCGACTACATCGTAAAACTGGTCGGCGATAACTATGTAGGCATCGGCTCCGACTTTGATGGGATCGGTTCCGTACCCGTGGGACTGGAAGACGTAAGCTGCTATCCAAAAATAACGGAAGAACTGCTGAAACGCGGTTACAGCAAAAGATCCATCCGGAAAATACTTGGCGGTAATGTATTACGGGTGATCCGCGCCAGCTTCTGACAAAAACCAACTCATAAAAAGCACAAGTGAAAAAAGAACTGTCAACCCTCCTGCTTATCCTGCTTTTTTCTGCTGCCCATGGTCAGAAAACCGTCGTGTACACCTGGTTAAACTACAGCGGAACGATCGGTACTTATCCGGTGGAACTGAAGATCCGGCAGACCAAAAGCGCTGATTCCCTGTGGGGGCAATACTACTACACCAGGAAAGGAAGCACCGCCCTGATCTATCTGGAAGGCCGGTCTGATGCGGCCGGAGCATCCCTCACCGAATCGGCCTACAATCCGCAATTGCAGCAACATGAAACAACCGGCAGCTTTCAGCTGAATGCCATCGGCGGCGAAATGCTTACCGGCAGCTGGACCGGTACCAATGGGAATACCCTTCCCGTACAACTAAAACGCACCGAGAATGAATCGGCAAACGATTTTCAGAAATGGGATTTCCGGCTGCATCTTTACAAAGGCGAAGAAGAGAACGCTGGTGGTAACCGGCAGACCTATACAAAAGCGAATCAACTCATCATTTATGATCCGGAGAAAAAAAGTACCCGGGAGCTGGGCGGTTTTGACGAAGCCATGTACGACGATTATGGAACGATCGAGCTGGAAGATCTGGATTTCGACGGCTATCCGGACCTGAAAATCCCCGTTTATTACCCGCAGGCAATAAAGAATGATGGTGCTTACCTGTATTTCATTTACCATCCGCAGACCCGGCAGTTTGTTTCTGATAAAGACCTGGATGAATTGGGATACCTGGACTTTAATTCAAAAACAAAAGAGATCCGGAAATCAGATGCCGATGGAAGGGGAAATGAAGGAGATGCTTTTTACCGTTGGGTGGGCAAAAAATTTTACCTCATCCGCGAGGTCCGCGTTTATGAAGACAGTCAATATACTTTTTATACCGAGTACGCCATCCGGAACGGAAAATCGGTTAAAATAAAGACCTATCAAAAATAACGGATCACAAAACCCCCTTTATTTTTGAAGGGGCACCGCCCGGGCACTTATCTTTGTTTTCCTTAACAGGATACAATGAAAATAAAAGCATCCCTATTCCTAGCTGCACTTTCGGTTCTTCAATTGGCTACAGGGGCCCAGGTAACTTTCACAGATAACCAGGTATATAAGATCACCTATACGTCCAGCTTCAATGGTAAAACGCCCGAAGGGCAGCATAAGATCTGGGTGTTTGCGGGGCCGCATCAAACGCTTGTCACATCGGAAAAGGATTTCAGCGGTAACGGCTCCTATCCCTTTGAGCTGTCGCTTATCAACCGTCCGGGCAACCGCCAGGAGTTATTCGCCTTTTTAAATGAACAGGAAAGCATTTCCGCTTCGGATACAGCATTGCGCGGTCAGCAGTTTGAATTGCTTCCCGGCACAAAAGATATATTGGGATATCAATGTAAAAAAGCAAAAACCGTTGTCAATTCCAACACCATTGAACTGTGGTATACTGATCAGCTTCCCGTAAAGGGAGCTCCTACCGTCCTTGGTCAAAACCTGGGGCTGGTGCTGGAACAGGTCCGCAACGGGAATAATATAATAAAAGCGGAAAAGGTTGAAAAGCAGCGGCTGGTCCTTCCCGGTTTCCTGCGCCGCACCGCACCGTCTATGGACCTGCTCAGCTACCGGGATGCCATCTGGAAAAGCCGTTTCACCGCCATTCCCCTATTCCGGGACCAGGTCATCAATTTTTCGGATACCAGCAAAAGTACCGGTGAGGTACTGCGTTTTGCCAACGGCACCATCGTGGTAAAAAAGCTGCGCTTTCCGGAGATCGGAAAAGGCAGCAGCCTGTTCCTCGACCTTACAGAACAATCCAACGGGGATGCCTATGACCGCACCGGCACCGTGTTCCTGATACCGGTTGACAAAAAACAATCCTTTCTCGACGGGCTGAAGAACGGCGCTGCGACCCTTCCCGTTTACACCAACGGCAACGGGAAAAAATACCAGGGCGTGGTTGCCACTCCCGGTTATACCCCACCCATCGAGCTGATGCGTTTTTTTACACCCTTTGGCATCAAACAGTACAACCACATCCGGCTTAAAGACAAACAATGGGAAGAAGCCGTTCCCTACCGTCAGGATATAACCGACTTTGCAGCCGCACTCAGCAACCGGGAGGTCTGGATCGGCGTTTTTATTGGCAATTATGACAGGGGCGGACACCGGATCAATGCAACGATCACACTTCACCGGGGCGGACCGGACCAGCCGCAGCAACACATTATTCCTTTATTCAATACATTAAACATTATGGAAATGGCCGGGCAGGAATACGCCACTATGTTCGATAATGAAAAAGGACTGGTGGTGCACTTCCGGCTGGATACGCCGCTCCGGAATGCCCGCCTCCTGTATACCACTACCGGCCATGGCGGCTGGGGCAACGGCGATGAATTTGTGCCCAGGCAGAATACCATTCTTCTTAACAATAAGATCATCTTCAACATTATTCCCTGGAGACAGGATTGTGGCACCTACCGCCTGTACAATCCCGCCTCCGGCAATTTTAACAATGGCCTGTCTTCTTCGGATCTCAGCCGCTCCAACTGGTGTCCGGGAACCGTTACCAATCCGTTCCGGATCGATCTCGGCAACCTTGAGGCAGGCGAGTATACCCTGCAGGTAAAGATACCACAGGGCCCGCCCGAAGGGTCCAGCTTCAGTGCCTGGAACGTTTCCGGCACACTGATCGCCGATTAAGAATACCCGGTGCTTTGTTGAACGCTGAAAAAACTGCAATTTTACGCAAGGTTTTTGCCATAAAGGAGTCTCATAGATCTTATACGGATTATTTAATTATATAACTAAAAACCATTCATTTGAATAGGAATTTCAGCCCCTTGTTCTTTCTGCTGCTTGTAGTGAGTATGGTTGCTTGTGGTGAAAAGACAAAGGCGCCGCCCGCCGGTCAGAAAAGGAGCGCCGCTAAAGTAGACGGGTTCATTGTAAAAACAGAATCATTTGCAGAAAACATAGAAACACCGGGCACCATTGTCGCCAATGAGGTTACCGAGATCCACCCGGAGGTCTCCGGAAGAGTGGTTCAGCTTCATATCAGGGAAGGCCAGTGGGTGGCCAGGGGAACGGTATTGGCCAAAATCTACGACGGCGATCTTCAGGCCCAGCTGAAAAAACTGGAGACACAGCAGAAAATAGCAAAGGTCAATGAAGACCGGGCAAGGCAGCTGGTGGATATACAGGGTATCAGTAAACAGGATTATGATGCCAGCCTGCTCACCCTCCAGAACATCCAGGCGGACATCGCCCTGGTTCAGACAGAGATTTCCCGCACCGTTGTCCGCGCCCCGTTTGACGGAAAGATCGGCTTAAAAGCCATCAGCCCGGGAGCCTATGTAACGCCGCTCACTATTATTGCCACGATCAACCAGACCAGCACCATAAAAATTGATTTTGTCGTGCCCGAAAAATACACGGCGCAGATACATCCCGGCCAGGTGGTCGATTTTACCGTTGAGGGAACCAATACCACTTATACCGCAAAGGTTACTGCCACCGAGTCGAATGTTGCAGTTACCAACAGAAGCCTCACTGTACGCGGCGTGGTAACCGGCACAACCCAGGGATTGATCCCCGGGGCTTTTGCCAAGGTGAAGATCGGCTTTGCACCAAAAAGCAATGCCCTCTTTATTCCCACCCAGTCCATCCTGCCCACTGCCCGGGGCAAACAGGTGATCCTTGTTAACAATAGCAAGGCCATCTTTACCGATGTACAGACAGGAAGCAGGGACTCCGCAAGGGTGGAGATCACCAACGGACTGAAAACGGGTGATACCATCCTGGTGACCGGGGTAATGGCCACCAAGCCCAACTCCCAGGTGAGCATCAATAAAATAATTAATTGAAAAAGGTGATTGAATATCATCGAATACTTTACGGATGAATATTTCAGAGCTAAGTTTGAGACGGCCGGTGCTCGCCATCGTGATGAATGTGGTGATCATTGTGTTCGGGTTTATCGGGTTCAAGTTCCTGGGGGTACGGGATTACCCGGCCATCGATCCTCCCAACATCAGTGTGCGCACCACTTATCCCGGTGCCAATGCCGATATTATCGAAAGTCAGATCACCGAGCCGCTCGAGGATGCCATCAACGGCATTGCAGGCATCCGGAACATCACTTCCAGCAGCAGCAACGGGAGCTCCAATATCAATGTGGAATTTGAAGTAGGCGCCAACCTGGAAGCAGCAGCAAACGATGTACGTGATAAAGTATCTGCTGCGCAACGACAGCTCCCGCCCGACCTGGAAGAACCCTCTGCCGTTACCAAGGCCGATGCCAGCGCAGAACCGATCCTTTCCATGACGGTACAAAGCAGTACCAAAAACCCGCTGGAACTCACCGAATATGCTACCAACAATCTTGTCGACCGGTTGCAGACCATTCCCGGTGTGAGCAGTATCGACACCTGGGGAGAGAAACGTTTTGCCATGCGGCTGTGGCTGGATCCCAATAAAATGGCGGCGTTCAACATTACCTCCACGGACATACAGACCGCGCTCCAGCGGGAGAACATCGAGCTTCCGTCCGGAAAGCTGACAGGCGAAAATACAGAGCTGACCATCCGCACATTCGGCCGGCTGGATACCGAAGAAGAGTTTGAGAACATCATCATCAAGAACGACGGAGGTGCTGACATACGGGTCAAAGATGTAGCACATGTGGTACTGGGTCCGGAGAATGAAGAGTCGGCACTGAAGGAAAGTGCCATCCCCATGATCGCCCTGGCCATCATCCCGCAACCCGGGGCTAACTATGTTTCCATCTCGGAAGAATTTTACAAAAGGCTGGAGACAATAAAAAAAGAAGTTCCTTCAGATATCAAACTGAACATTGCGCTGGATCAGACCGAATACATCAAGAAATCGATCACGGAAGTGGAGGAAACCCTTTTTATTGCGATCGGCCTCGTGGTGATCATTATCTATCTGTTCTTCAGGGACTGGATCCTGTCGGTGCGCCCCCTTATCGATATACCCGTGTCGTTGATCGGAGCTTTTTTTATCATGTATGTGATGGGCTATACCATCAACGTGCTCTCCCTGCTGGCCATCGTGCTGGCCACCGGTCTGGTGGTGGATGATGGTATCGTGGTCACGGAAAATATCTTCAAAAAACTGGAACAGGGCATGAGCAAGCGCAAGGCCGCCCTGGAAGGATCGAAGGAGATTTACTTTGCGGTAATTGCCACTTCGATCACCCTCGCTGTGGTATTTATGCCGATCATCTTTCTCCAGGGTTTTGTGGGCAGCCTGTTCCGCGAATTCGGGATCGTGGTGGCCGGTGCGGTGCTGATCTCAGCCTTCGTATCCCTTACACTGACCCCGGTGCTGAACGTATTCCTTTCCAAAAAAAATGTACACAAGCACTCCTGGTTTTATAACAAAACAGAACCGTTTTTCCGGGGAATGGAGCAATACTATGAGCGATCATTAAAAGCATTCATGAAAGTGCGGTGGGTATCCTGGCTGATCGTTCTTGCCTGCTTTTGCATTATTGTGGTGATCGGCCGCAATATCCAATCCGAGCTTGCCCCTATGGAAGACAAGAGCCAGTTCCGGCTGAACCTTACGGCACCGGAGGGGACTTCCTTTTATGCGATGGACAAATATGTAGACAAAGTATCTCAGTTCCTGATCGATTCCGTTCCGGAAAAAGAGATCGTTCTTTCCATCACCGGTTCGCGGATGAGCGGCAATGCCAACTCGGGTATGGTGCGCGTGCGGCTGGTACCTCCTCACGACCGGGGACGCTCGCAGAAAGAGATCGTGGATTATGTGAACCGCCATGTATCAAAATACACAGAAGCAAGGGCCTTCGCCATACAGGACCAGACCATACAGGTGAACCGCCGCGGCGGACAGGATGTGCAGTTCGTCATCCAGAACAACGACTTTGAAAAGCTCTCCGAGATGCTTCCCAAATTTCTCGATGAATGCAATAAAAGCGATATCCTGCAACAGGTGGATGCCGACCTGAAATTCAACAAACCGGAAATAAGGGTGCATGTCGACCGGCTGAAAGCGGCACAACTGGGGATCACGGTGGGTGATGTATCCCAGGCACTGCAGACTGCTTACAGTAACCAGCGCCTGGGCTATTTTACCCGGAGCGGGAAACAATACCAGGTAATGGCGCAGGTGGACCGCATCGACCGGGATGACCCCAATGACCTGAAAAAAATATACGTCCGCAATAACCAGGGACAGCTGATCAGCCTGGACAATATTACCACCGCCGTGGAATCGACAACGCCACCGACGATCTACCATTTCAATCGTTACAAATCCGCCACCATATCTGCCGGTCTTACCGAGGGCCACACCGTGGGCGACGGGGTAAAGGAAATGAACCGGATCGCCCAGAAAATGCTGGATGAATCTTTTACCACTTCCCTCAGCGGTTCTTCGCGCGACTTTGCAGAAAGCAGCTCCAATACCAGCTTTGCCTTCCTGCTGGCCCTGGGCCTGATCTTTCTGATCCTTGCAGCGCAATTCGAAAGTTTTGTTGATCCTTTCATTATCATGATCACTGTACCTTTGGCCATGGCCGGGGCCCTTCTCTCCCTCTGGATCTTTGGCCATACACTGAATATTTTCTCCGAGATCGGGATGATCATGCTGATCGGACTGGTGACCAAGAACGGGATCCTGATCGTGGAGTTTGCCAATCAGAGTCGAAAGAAAAATATGAACAAGACCGACGCGGTGATATTTGCAGCGGGGCAGCGTTTACGGCCTATTTTAATGACCAGCATGACCATGGCGCTAGGTGCCCTGCCCATTGCCCTCTCGCTGGGGGCGGCGGCCACCAGCCGGATCCCGCTGGGAATCGTTATTGTAGGCGGGGTTATTTTTTCACTGATACTCACGTTGTATGTGATCCCCGCCATTTACAGCTATTTGTCGGCCAATAAAAAGAATAAAGAATTTGATGAAGAACTTCGCCTGGAAGAAGCCAGACAACCGTTACTCGATGAAGAAAAGACTTCCTAAAATAATAGCAACCCTTTTTGCCTTCCCGGCATTTGCCATCAACGCCGGGGCACAGCGGCTTCTGACCCTGGAAGAAGCCATTGCTACTGCGTTGATGAATAACTACCAGATCCAGTTGTCGCGGAATGATTCCATGATCGCCGCTATCGATTACAGTTACCGGAATATGGTATTCCTTCCCACATTAAACGGGAATGCCGGACTTACCAATACCAATAATAATCAAAAGCAGACCCTTGCAGACGGAACCGAACGCAAGTCGAACAATATCCGCAGCAACAATGTGCAGGCCAATGTAAGTCTGAACTGGGTACTGTTTGACGGGTTGAAGATGTTTGCTACGCGCGATAAGGCCACAGCATTGCTGGAAGCCGGTGAATACAGCGCCAGGGAACAGATCGTAAACACCATCGCCGCCGTGATCACCAATTATTATGCGATCGCAAGAGTAAAGCAACAGATCACCGCTACCGATGTACAGATCGGTCTGAACCAGGAACGGGCCAAACTGGCACAAAACAAGCTTGACATCGGCACCGGCGCAAAACCGGATGTACTTCAAAGCAAAGTGGACCTCAACAGCCAGAAATCGCTGCGGATGCAGCAGGAGGTACAGGTGGCACAGCTTAAAGAACAGCTGGCACAGGCGATGAACAGCCAGATCAGCGGAGCTGCCTTCGACATACCGGATACGATCCCGCTGAATAACGACCTCGTGCTGGGAAATATCCTGGAAGATATCGAGCAAAGCAATCCCACCCTTCAGCTGGCAAAATCAAGGATCAGTATTGCACAATACACACTGAAAGAAAGCAGGGCCGGACTTTATCCCACGCTTTCCTTCAACTCCATGTACAATTTTACACGGACGGAAAATAAAAAAGTGATCAACCCGTTCTCCACCCTGTTCAATCAAAGTCACGGGTACAATTACGGCCTTACCGCAAGCATTCCCATATTCAACCAATCGATAGCAAGGCGGGATATTAAGCAAAGCCAGTGGGGACTGAAAATGGAGGAGCTGAATTACGACAACCAGCTGTCACTCCTTCATCTGAACGTTGTTAATTCCTACAAGAATTATGATCAGCAGAAACGTGCATTAAAACTGGAAGAGGAAAACATCGAGCTGGCAAAAGAAAATGTGGACATTGTGTTCCGGACCTACAAACTGGGAATGGCCACCCTGGTACAGCTGCGGGAAGCACAACTGAGCCTGGCGCAGGCTTACGACCGCCTTATTGAAGCGCGGTACAATACCAAGCTGTCCGAAACCGAGCTCATGCGTCTTAAAGGAGATATTATAAAATAGGGAGCTGCGTTATACGCGTCAGCGATCAGCAGTCAGCTATAAGCCATCAGCGGTCAGCCGCCGGATCTGTATTCGTTGGATCACCGGCAACTGACCGCCAAAAGCCAGATTCATCTCACCTCCCGCTTCTCACTTCATCTTCCCCTCAAACCACAAAATCCCACCATTTCTGGTCCGATTGCGCAGAGGCCACTACGTTATCGATAAATGCCATCCCGCGTACCCCGTCATCCACGGAAGGGAAATCAAGACTTTCTTTTGAAGGTGTTTCATGATTCAGTTTTGCCTGCAGGGCCGTTGCAAAATTGCGGTAATGATTGGCAAACGCTTCCAGGTATCCCTCCGGATGCCCTCCCGGTGTGCGGCAATTGTGTTTCGCATAATCACCGAGATAGCCGTTCCCTGCGCGGTATACCTGTGTCGGCGCATCCAGCCATTTCACCAGTAAGGTGTTGGGTTCCTGCTGATGCCATTCCAGTCCGCCGTTTTCTCCATAAATTTTAATCTCCAATGCATTTTCTTCACCGGCAGCCACCTGGCTGGCAATGAGCACCCCGGAAGCGCCCTGGTCAAATTTCAACAGTACGGCGCCGTCGTCATCCAGGTTACGTCCCTCCACGATCGTATTCAGATCCGCACAAAGCTTAGAGATCTTCTGACCGGTGATATATTCCGCAAGGTTGGCTGCATGTGTGCCGATATCTCCCATACACCCACTCTTCCCGCTTTTTGTCGGGTCTGTCCGCCATGCTGCCTGCGCATTTCCTTCACGTTCAGACAAACGGCTTAACCAGCCCTGCGGGTATTCTACGTATACTTTTCTTATTTTACCAAAGGCCCCTTCCGCTACCATCTGCCGCGCCTGCTTTACCATCGGATAACCGGTATAGGTGTGCGTAAGACACAACATCAACCCGGTCTCCTTCACCTTTTGCTGCAATTGCTTTGCTTCATCCAGGCTGAACACCATCGGCTTTTCGATAACCACATTAAAGCCATGCTCCAGCGCCATCATTGCCGGGGCAAAGTGTACGAAGTTGGGCGTAACAATCGAAACAAAATGGATGCGCTTGTCTTCCGGCAGCTGGCTTTCCTTCTTGATCATTTCTTCGTAACTCAGGTAAGTACGGTCTTCGGGCAGAAAGAGCATCTCGCCGGAGGCGCGGGCTACATCCGGATGCACGCTGAGTGCACCGCAGCTCAGTTCGATCAGTCCGTCCATATTCAGCGCCAGGCGGTGTACGGCTCCGATAAAAGCGTCCTTACCACCGCCGATCATACCGACACGCAATTTTTCTCTTTTCATATAGTGATTTTTATTTAAAATGTATGGTTACGAATATACAGATTTCTGATCTAAAAGCAGGAGCGCGGAAGAAGTGCCCTGCTGCCGGTCGCAGGCTGCAGTAGCTGTGCTGTTACCGGGGTAGCGGACCATAAAGATTTAAAGCATCGCTTTTCGTCTGTAATTTTTTTTGCCGATATTGCAGTTTAATTGATCTGAAATGAACCCTAAATACCTGACTGCTTTTATCGTTGGTATTACTTTTTTTGCATGCCGGCAGCCGGAGCAGCGACCTTCCGGAAACAATCCGCCGGTTCTGAAAGATACCACTGTAAAAGAGCAGCCGGTACCCGAACCACCCCGGGTCACCTACCACTTTATTAAAAAAAAGGAATGGCAGTCTGCAAAGGACAGTTTTGAAGGTGCCCGCCACCTTGACATTTTAAACGCTGTCAACCGCACAGATTCCGTGCATCTCCTGCGGCTGGACAGTATCCTGGTACCCAGCGATTATTCGCTGCCCCTGAATGCCTACCTGCCTTTCCCTACAGAAGTACCGTTTCTCAAAGAGGTAAAAAAGATCATCGTGTTCTCATTGCCGGCACAGGTATTTGCTGCTTATGAGAACGGCAGCATGGTTTTGACCGGCCAGACCAACACCGGGCGAAAAACAAAGCCCACTCCTCCCCGCCTGTATTTCACCAATTGGAAGGCACGTCAAACCACCAGTACCGTAGATGACGAATGGATCTTAAAATGGAATTTCAATGTACACAATACCTGGGGCATCGGTTTTCACCAATATGCGTTGCCGGGTTACCCTGCCTCACACAGTTGTATGCGGCTGCAGGAACGTGATGCGCGGTTTTTATATGGCTGGGCCGACCAATGGCTGCTGAAAAACAATCAGCTGCTTGCAGCCGGCACACCTGTTGTGGTATTTGGACAATATCCCTTCGGACAACCCAAACCCTGGTACCGCCTGGTACAGGACCCCGCCGCACTTACTATTTCAGCCGACAGTTTAAAGAACCGTGTTGCACCCTGGTTGCCCGAAATACTGAAAAAACAACAGCAGCGGGATTCGCTGTTGCAAAGCACTGCAGTAGCCGCAAAATAATACAGTACCACCCCGGAGGGAATATCCGTTTAAATAGTAGCTGTAAAAAAAGTTGAAAAAAAGCAGTTAGCCCGGGTCGCTTTTAAGCATTTTTAGAAATAGTCAATGTTTCTCGCGAGCGTATATTAAAGTTAGAGCTTAAAAAAATGTTAATTAAGCAAATTCGATAAACCCGCCATTTTCTTCGCCGAGTACTGGAGTTTTTTCGCCGAAATCAAAAACATGGTTTCAAAAAACAACTATTGCATCTCCACCCACCGGGTATCCCTGGCAGGTAAGTACCCGGCCTGCAGCCACCTCCTCTTCTGTCAGTACCTCATTGTAGGCCATCCATATATTTCCCGAGGTACAGGTGGCTACACAACTCCCGCATTGCCCCGATTCGCAACTGTAAGGCAGTGTGATGCCGGCTTTCCTCGCTGAAGCGGTGATGGCGAGAGGATACTGCACTTCCAGTTCATACACGGTGCCTCCTACATGAAGCGTTACCAGGTGGGCATCCAGGTCCGGCGGTTTGGGTTTTACCAGGCGGGGCAACGGATAAAAATCCTCCTTGATGATCTGTCTGCCCGATACGCCATTACTTTTTAAAGAGATCCCCGCCATCAGCATATAGTCATAGGGGCCGCAAACATAGAACAGCGTCTGCTTCCGGAGGTCTTCCGGTAAATGGCTTTCCACAAAATGGGTCAGCACCCAATGACTCAGGCGCTTTTGCAATACTTCAGGATGATTGCTGAACATAAAACGGATCAGCAACCGGTCGGCATAGGTCTCCCGGAGTACCTTTAGCTGCTCGTAAAAAATCGTATCCGTTTCCGAGCGGTTGCTGTACAACAACACCACCTGCGCGGTAGTGGTCTTCAGCAGCGTTTTGATCAGCGAAAAGCAAGGCGTGATCCCGCTGCCAGCGGCCAGGAAACAGAAGCGTTTTCCTTTTATATCGCCCGGCAATACAAAGAACCCGCTGATACCGGAGGTTTCCAGCACATCTCCCACCCGGGCCCTGTAAATAAGATACCGGCTGAATTCCCCATTATCCAGTTTCTTTACCGTAAAAGAAAGTGCTTCACCGGCAGCAGGACTGGAAGATATGGAGAAGGAACGCCGCTGTTCACCCAGATGATTATAAAAAATAAGGGTAAGGAACTGACCGGACTGATACACAGCCTCCCATCCCCCCAGGGGCTCCACAACGAAAGTTTTGGCATCCGCCGTTTCAGGTATGATTTTTACGATCCTGAGCTTTTTGATCACTGCATTATTCATCCCGCTAAATGTACTAAATATCTTCCTTCAGGAATGACTTTAAACCCCGCTGCGCAATTAAAAAAAACAATTGCCGGTCGGTATCAAAAAGAGTTTTATATTTGCATAACCAGTTATGTAATTAATTATGGAAAAAGAATTTTACCGCCTTACAGGCAAAATGGCACTGGGCAGCCGGTTACGGGTACTGGCTGCTGTATTTACGGAAGATGCCGAAAAGATCTATGAGCAGAACCGGATCCCGCTGAAAGCAAAATGGTTCCCCGTTTTTTATATGCTTTCCAACAAAGAGGAAAAGACCATTACAGAGATCGCCCAGGAGATCGGCCATTCACAGCCTTCGGTCAGCAGGATCGTCCGCGAAATGACCGCAAAGGGGCTGATCACGGAAAACAAAAAAGCCGGCGACAGGCGGCAAACCATTGTGGCATTATCTGCAAAAGGCAACAGCCTTATTCCGCAGGTGCTGGATCAGTGTACAGATGTGAATAGTGCGGTGGAAGTACTGGCCGGCGAAGCAGTACACGATCTGTGGGAGGCCATCGAGGAATGGGAATTTCTCCTGGAACAGAAATCCCTGTCGCGCCGCGTGCTGGAGCAAAAGAAGCTGCGGGAAAGCGGGCAGGTGCGTATCGTTGACTATGAGCCGAAATACAAAACCGTATTCCGCAAACTGAACGAGGCATGGATATCACAACATTTCGAAATGGAAACAGCCGACGTCCGCGCACTGACGCACCCCGAAAAATACATCCTCGGTAAAGGGGGTACGATACTGGTAGCCCTTTATAATAATGAACCGGTAGGCGTATGTGCGCTTATAAAAATGTATGATCCCGACTATGATTATGAAATGGCGAAGATGGCCGTTTCTCCCGCAGCACAGGGAAAGAACATCGGGAAGCTCCTGGCGGATGCCATCATTGGGAAGGCAAAGAAGGCCGGCGCATCCAAACTTTACCTCGAAAGCAACACCCGCCTAAAACCTGCCATCAGCCTCTATTACAAGCTGGGCTTTAAAAAGATCACCAACCGGCCCAGTCCTTATAAGCGGGCTAATATCCAGATGGAGCTGGATCTCAGATCGCTCTGAGAAGTACTGCCGGCGGGCAATGATAACCACTGTAATTACCGGCCGGAATCGAGTATATTTAACAGTTCAATCATACAGGTATGAAACCACTTTTCCTGCTCCTGCTTTATTTTGTACCGCCGGTGCTTTATGCCCAGCAGGACACCGCTTACAGGAACCGGGTTGAATTTCTGATTGATACAATCGAGAACAGCGGCGCGCTCACTAAACATGAAATAAAACGAGGGGGGATAGTATACGGCTGCTGGCTGTACAAAAACAGTTTATTCAAAATAAAAAAGCACTGGTCGGAAAAGACTGCTGAGAATAACGTTCTCGAAAACGATCTCCAGTATTATCTCGATAAAGGAAAATTGATAAAGGCTTTTGAGCGCGAGGTCTTGTTGGTAAATGGGAACCGCGATGACGTGAGTGTATGGAGCGCTACTACCTATTTTAAAAACGGGCAGCTGTATTATATCACTTCATTGGGCCATGGCAAAACGGAAGATGAGCAGTACGATATGGAAAAAGAAACCCTCAAAAATTTTCAGCAGTTGAAGGCAATCCTCCGGAAGCAATTAAAACAGCAGCAAAAGTAACCGCTCCGGTCCTGCTTCTTTACAGACGGGTAAACGTTTCCAGCAGGTATTTGGTAACATTGCCGGGTTTCTGGGCCTTACAGGTAAGGTAGTACGGATAAGGGATAACCTTCTTAAACAGGGAAAGCCGGTATTGCGTTTCGTTTACCGTAACGGTAAAGTTAAAATGTTCCCTCGCCTCTTCATGCGCGTCGATACGAAATCCGAAATCGATGGAAAAATCGCGCAGCTGCTCCCTGAGATAGCATTCAACCGACTGATGCAGGAACGAACGGGTGGAAAGCCCCCGGTAATTCTCGTAATGGATCCGCCGGAGCTCAGTTGCATCCAGGATGGCATCCACATCTTCCACCATCACACGTCCGTAGTAAATACCAAAGGGCATGCACACCGCATTGGCGGCAAAGCGGTCGCCGCCCACATGGGTGCTTTCAAAAACGGTTACGGCCTTGTCGTGATTTTCGATGAACTTAAAGACCGGGAAACCGAACTTGGAACAACACTTATCCTTTTTACCGTTGGTGCATACCACAAAAAACGGATCGGTCTCCCATATAGCGTCCGGGTTATTGATATAATATTCCAGCCGGATGGCCGCCACGTCCGCGAGTGTTGAATGCAGGGTCAGGTACCGTTGCTGCAGGCAATCGACATAGATCAGCCGGCAACTCTTAAAATCCGTTTTGCGGTTACGGATCAGCAGCAGCTTGGCCTTTCTTTTCTTCGCCAGATCCTGAAGCCCTGCAATAAAATGCGGATCGAAATGGGCCTGATCGATTTTTTCCGGGAACGGATCACTGTGCTCCAGCAGGATAAAGCCATTATAATTGGCAGCCGACCCGTGTATTTCTTCTTTAAAATAACGGGATGCAGCGCTGCAAAAAAAAACGTGCCGGGTGCCTGCCTTGTTCAATGAAATGATTTTAATTTTTAGTATGATTAAACGGACCGGGCAAAAACCACACCTTCCCGGATCAGTTGCGTAACCGCTGCCTTTTTTACTTCCTCCGGCTGATCGCCCGGCAGGCCGGCTATGGTAAACGCCTCCGCATCAAATATATAATCTATTACCGGTTTTAAAGAACCGTTAAAGGAAATTGTTTTTCCAAAACATTTTACAAAACACTGACCATTCTCCTCCCCTCTTTCATAAAACACGTTCCGGTTCAGTTGCAGTACCGCATCATTTTGCAGTTCTTTCAGACCAAGCAGGCTGTCGAAATAATGATGCACCTGCTGTGGCTGCATTTTCTGATACTGGTTGTTCAGCTTTTCCAGGGCAGCAGCGGAATGGAGCCCGCTCAGCGTTTCTTTTAACAGCGCTGTTTTTTCCCTGATCAACGCATCCAGATCATCCCGCCAGAAAGGAACCGCTTCCCGGAAACTTTTTTCGGCTTCCAGTTGTGTCAGCAGTTCAGCAAAATACCGTACCCATGTAAACGAGAGGATGCCGATGGTAATATGCGCCGAGATCCCGTCGTCGGCCACTGCATCATGCACGTAACCCCGCGGCACATATAAGAAATCACCGGGCCGCAGCTGCAAGGTTTGTTCCGGCTCCTTGTTGTATCCTTTGCTTACAAACCCCTGGCTCTTTGTGGGCAGTTCTTTTTCAAACCCATACAGGTGCCAGGTTTTGGTACCTGATATCTGAAGTACAAATACATCATGTGTATCCCAGTGCGGGTTGAACCCCTGCGACTTATCGGGAGTGATATAAAGGTTCGCCTGTACCGGAGAATTGAATTGCTGCGAAAGCGCCATACAACAGGCTGACAGCTGATCGAAATAACGCTGCCCTGCCTGAACCACCAGTGTGGCACCACTATTAAACAGCGCAAACGCCTTTTCGGTATGAATAATCCCGTCCTTTTTGTGATGCCCGATCGGCACGCCTTTCAGGGTATATTCACCCGAAGGAAGCTCTTTCCCGTTTTTCACGATACGCAATGAAGGATAAAAAATATCCTGCCGGTCGAGAAAGGCCGATATTTCCGAAGCGGTCAATACCGGATCATAATAGGAAGGATCATTACGGGGAACATGCAGCAGTTTTTTTTCATGATAAGTATTGAAGAATGCTTCTACAGAACAGGGTGCTATGATTTTATCAAAAAAATCGGTCATATGTATTAAGTGGTTTTGAGATACAAGATAACAAAAAAAGCCGCAGCATATGCCGCAGCTTTTTCAACTAATTACCTACTGAATCAGGCATTGTCTGATCCGTCTGCATCACTGCCGTCGCCGTCAGCACCACCATCACCATCTGCACCGCCATCACCGTCAGTAGCATCCGATCCGTCGCCATCGCTGCCGTCGCCATCTGCACCATCACCATCCATTTCCGAATAGTGCTGGTCTTCCGAACGGGTCACCTGTAATTCATCCTCGTTTAATAAAAATTCGTTTAATTCCATAATCAAAGTTTAAAAATTTTAGAAATCGTTTACTAAAGTAAGTTAGCTAATTTTCATCAGATTTCCAGCGCCCCTGTTAAATTTAATAGATCATTAATACCCGGGGCTCGGGTTCCTTTTCCATAGCATCCGTGCCAAAAAAGATTATTAAGATTATCACAAATTTGTATCGGGACCCCTCCTCAAAAAGACACGGGAGGGTTTTCTTACTACCTTAACAGCTGCTTAAATCTTCGTTCCATGAAAACGGATCCTCAAAAATCACCGCATATACTCAACGCAGCGTCCAACCTGACAGGCATTTGTTTTATCCTCATTACATCGCTTCGCATTTTCGGCAATAAGGGAGAACGTACGGTAATGGATGAAGTGGCGGCGGTTGCCATCCTGTTTTTCATGACCAGCTGTATCCTTTCTTTTCTTTCGATGCGGTCTTCCGGCCTGCGAAGCAACAAGCTTGAAACCTGTGCCGACTATCTGTTCCTTACAGGACTGGGATTGCTGTTCATCACCACTATCCTGTTTGTATTTAACATCATCCCGTAGAAGATCCGGCTGTCAGTTCTGCCGGGAATACAGACGGGTAGCGGGCTGCCCTGTTATTTCCCGGTCTTTGCCCAGCTGTCCTTTAAGGTTACCGTGCGGTTAAAAATGAGTTGCTGACCTGTACTGTCCGGATCGAGTGTGAAATACCCTTTACGCAGAAACTGGAAACGATCACCGGTTGCCGCTTCTTTTAAGGCAGGCTCTGCCAGGGCATTTTCCACCACCTTCAGTGAATGCGGATTGATATAGTCTGTAAAAGCGCCTTCGGCGTTGCCGGGATCCTCCACGGTAAACAGCCGGTCGTATTCATTGATCCGGATGGGGAAACAATCCTTTGCATTCACCCAGTGAAGCGTGCCTTTTACGTTGATCCCGGAATTGTCTTCCCCGCTCTTGCTATTGGCAAAATAAGAACAGTTCAGCTGGGTGATATTACCGGCGGCATCCTTGATCACTTCATCACACTGGATGATATAAGCGCTTTTCAGGCGGACCTGCTTACCCGGTGCCAGGCGGAAATATTTTTTTGGTGCCTCTTCCATAAAATCGTCGCGCTCTATATACAGCTCGTTGCTGAAGGCGATCGGACGTGTTCCTGCTTCCGGGTCCTCAGGGTTATTTTCAGAATGCAGCAACTCTCCTTCATTTTCATAGTTGGTAATGACCACTTTCAGCGGATCAAATACCACCATCCGGCGGAGTGCTATCTTATTCAGATGTTCGCGCGCACAGAATTCCAGCACGGCCGCATCCACCATATTGTCCCGTTTTCCCACACCAATGCGCTCACAATAATCCCGGATGCTTTCCGGGGTGTACCCTCTTCTCCTCAGGCCCGCAATAGTGGGCATCCGCGGATCATCCCATCCCGAAACATATTTTTCATTCACCAGCTGCAAGAGCTTGCGTTTGCTGGTAAGGGTATGGCTCAGGTTCCTGCGCGCAAATTCATATTGCCGGGAAGGATAGATCTCCAGCTTTTCGATCAGCCAGTCATATACTTCCCGGTGCGGTACAAATTCCATGGTGCAAACAGAATGCGTGATATGCTCGATAGAATCACTCTGTCCGTGCGCAAAATCGTACATCGGATAAATAGCCCATTGATCGCCGGTACGGTGATGGCGGGCATGTTTGATCCGGTACAGAATAGGATCACGCATGATCATGTTGGAAGATCCCATATCTATTTTGGCGCGCAGCACTTTTTCACCGTCTTTAAACCTGCCTTCGCGCATTTCTTCAAACAAACGAAGGTTTTCCTCAACGGTCCGCTCCGCATACCGGTTCCTGTGGCCGGGCTGTATGGGTGTTCCCTTTTGTTCTGCGATCTCCTCACTGGTGCTGTCATCTACATAGGCCAGCCCTTTTTTTATCAGATCGATCGCATAGGTATAAAGTTGTTCAAAATAATCGGATGCATAAAATTCATTGGCCCAATTGAATCCCAGCCATTGTATGTCCTTTTTTATCCCGTCCACATATTCCGTTTCCTCTGTTACCGGGTTGGTATCATCAAACCGGAGGTTGGTGGCACCTCCAAACCGCTGGGTAAGACCGAAATTCAGACAAATACTGCTGGCATGACCAATATGCAGGTAGCCATTCGGTTCCGGCGGGAACCGTGTCATAATACTTTTATATTTCCCTGCTGCCAGATCCGCTTCCACGATCTCTTCCAGGAAATTCAGCCCCTTTTTCTCTTCTGTTTTATTTGCTTCCGTCATAAAATTCTTCAATTCTGCCTGTAAAGGTACTTAATTGTCCGTAAACGAGTTACCTGTCCAAAATACAGACATTTTAAAATGAATGCACAAGTTATTCTACAATATACAAAACTTTTTAAAATTTTTTTTTAAGTTTTTTAGGCTATTAATTATATTCGTAAGTATAAACGGTCCGATTGCATAGGGTTGCCACATATAGCAAGCTAAAGCGTAATATATTTGAAAAATTATATTATGAAAAGGAGCTAACCTGCAGTGACCTGAGTGCGCTGCTGGGTAAAAGCATTCCCCTGGTGGCAAGAACCCTTGCAGAATTAACGCAAGAGGGAATTGTGGTCCCTCGCGGGCATGCTGATTCTACAGGCGGCAGGAAAGCGCTGTTGTACCAGCTAAAATCCCAAACCGTTTATATCCTGTCTGTAGCAATGGATCAGCTGTACACCACCATTTCGGTGATGGATGCCGGCCGGAACGAGGTCGTTTATTCAAAACAGGTTGATCTGAAGCTGCTCGGCAACAACGAGGCCCTTGCTGCGCTTGTGGCGCTGATAACAGCCACACTTGAAGATTCCGGGATCCGGCACGATCAACTGCTGGGCATTGGATTGGGCATGCCGGGATTCATCAACATAAAAAAAGGTGTCAACCAGTCTTATGTTTTTACAAACAGTTCTTTAAGTCTGCGCGACTACCTGCAACAGACGTTTAATATGCCGGTTTTTATCGACAATGATTCCAGCACTATTGCCCTTGGAGAAGCCGCTTTTGGAAGGGCCAAAGGGAAAACCGATGTAATGGTCATCAACATCAGCTGGGGTGTTGGCCTGGGAATGATCATGAATGGCAGGCCTTTCAGGGGACATGCCGGTTATGCCGGTGAACTGAGTCACATCCCCATTGCCGACAACGACATTATTTGTGAGTGTGGTAAAAGAGGCTGTCTCGAAACGGAAGCTTCCTTACGGGTAGTAGCCCTTAAAGCACTGGAGCTGGCGGACAAGGGGAAACTGGGCCATCTTAAACTCACTGATCGGTCGATAGAAGCAACCGCCTATGCGGTAATGGAGTTCGCAGCCCAGGGTGATCAGCTTTGCATCGAATTATTATCAGATATGGCCTATAAGATCGGAAAGGCCCTGGCCATCCTTGTTCATATCATTAACCCCGAGCTGGTATTGCTGAGCGGCCGGGCTTCCGCTGTCGGAAAGCTGTTAATGGCCCCCGTGCAGCAGGCCCTGAATACTTACAGTATTCCGCGGCTTATGGAGGGAGTGGAACTGGACTATTCAACGCTCCAGTACAACGCCTATTCGATGGGTGCAGCAGCGCTGGTGGTTAACAGTCTGTCTGCCGCCAATGCGGATGCCATCAAAGAGACAGATACAGCAGCCGCTGTTTCCGGATAAAGAAACCGCTATTATTCACGAAAAACAAAAACAAGCAGCACATGAAAATGAAACAACCCATTGCACTTTGCCTCCTGCCCGGCGTTTAAGGGCAGCAGGTGCTGTACAACAGCGTCAGCCGGCAACCCGCAACAGAAGCGGCTGCCGGGTTCAATATTCCTCCTTATACAAAAGCAAAAGGATCACCGATACATGAGAACTATCCGATCCGTTGCATTTTGTTTTTTGCAGGGCTTTTTATCCCTGCCCAGGTAAATGATCAGTACACAAAAGAGTTGGATCCTGCTTCCGGGTATATCCGGAACACCTCCGTTTTTTTAACGCAGCACGGCCGCTGATGCGGCTGCAGGACATTGATTGCTCTTTTCTATCCCGTCTGTTCCATCAGGAACGGAAACGGCCAGCCCATACATACATGGCAGCCAGCAGGATCATTTATCCCCTTACAGACACATTTTTATTACTCACTAAAGCAAAACTATCAAATGAAAGCAAAACAATTCATTACAATTTGCCTGTTCCTGTTGGTCAGCAGTATTCTGCATGCCCAGGAAAAAACAGTAACCGGCCGTGTTACCGGCCCCGGCGGTGATCCGCTCTCCGGTGTCACCGTCCTGATCAAAAAAACAAATACGGCAGTCGTCACGGATGAACAGGGGAGCTACGCTATTAAAGCCGCTCCCAATGCAGTACTCGTTTTTTCTTTTATAGGCTATCTCACAAAAGAAGTGCCGGTAAAAAACGAAACCGATATCCCCGTGGTGCTCCAGGAATCCAATGTTGAGCTTACCGGCGTGGTGGTGACCGCCCTGGGTATCAAGCGGGCGGAACGGTCACTTACCTACTCTACCCAATCCATCAGCGGGTCAGACCTGGTAAAGGCCAAGGATGTAAACCCCATGAATAACCTCATCGGAAAAGTATCCGGCCTGCAGATCAACAGAAGTTCTTCCGGCATCGGGGGGTCGGTAAGCATTGTTTTAAGGGGGCTGAAATCCAACAGAAGTAATCAACCCCTGTATGTAATCGACGGGCTTCCTGTTGTAAATACCGCAGGCAGCGGCACTACAGGTCCCTTCGGCGGCAATACCGACCGGGGCGACATCCTCAGCTCGCTTAACCCGGATGATATTCAAAGTATCAATGTGCTGAAAGGGGCTTCCGCATCGGCATTGTATGGCAGCCAGGGAGCCAATGGCGCTATCATGATCACCACTAAAAAAGGCGCAGCAGGAACTACAAAAATTGATGTTTCAAGTACGGTCATGATCGATCAGGCCTTCTACCTCCCGAAGCTGCAATACGCCTACGGTCAGTCGGCCTCCGAAAAAGGGGATGCGGAAGACAGCTGGGGCAAACCAGGTTCCTATCAGGACCATGTTAAGGATTTTTTCAACCTGGGGGCCACATTTATCAACAGCATTGCGCTGAGCGGAGGCACCGAAAAATCGAGGAACTATTTTTCTTATGCCAATACCAGCAACAAAGGTGTGATGCCCACCAATACGTTTAAACAGCATTCACTGAGCTTCCGTAATTCGGCAAAGTTCTTCAATGACAAACTCACTTTCGACGGAAGTCTGATGTATGCCTTCCAGGACGTACACAACCGGCCTTCATCTGGTTTGTATTTCAACCCGCTCAGCGGGTTGTATATGTTTCCGCGGGGGCTCGATTTCAACCGATTCAAAAACGAATACCAATACCTTTCGCCCACCCGCAACCTGCTGTTGCAAAACTGGTTTAATATCAATGCAGATGCAGGTCTGGGCGGTACCCACCATTCGCAGAACCCTTACTGGATCCTGAATAAGATTCCGACCGACCAGAGCCGGCACAGCCTGATCGGCGCTGCAAGTCTCAAATATGATCTGAATGACTGGCTCAGCATCAGTACCAGGGGAACACTCAACCGGGTATGGAATAAATTTGAACGGAAAGTAGCTGCAGGTACACAGGGTGTCCTGTCCGGTCAGACCACCGGTGGTACTGCCGTCGATAACGGCCGCTATATCCGCGAGGAGATCGTTTCCACCAATAAATACGGCGATCTGCTGTTGATCGGTAACAGGGATCTGAGCGAAGATCTGAGTCTGAATTTTACAGTAGGTACAGCTATTTCTGACCTGAACAGCTATGGATGGAACCTGGACGCCCGGCAGCTGACTGTGGCCAACGGCTTCTCAATGGCCAATCTTTCCCGGAAAGATCCCATTAACGCACTTACAGAAGTATATCAACGCAGCCAGACACAATCGCTTTTTGCATCGGCCAATTTAGGATTTAAAAAATACCTTTTCCTGGATCTTACCGGAAGGAATGACTGGTCATCCACACTGGCCAGCACGCCCAATGAAAAGCAGGGGTTCTTTTACTACTCTGCCGGTATCGCAGCAGTATTGTCAGATCTGCTACATTTGCAGAACAACTACAGCAAACTCCGGCTCTCTTATGCCCAGGTAGGAAATGGTGTAGGTGTTTTTGTATCGCAGATACCGGAGGCCACTATGGCCAGCGGCAATATCGTGGTAAACAATGCAGGCGTATATAATGACATACCGTTAAAACCCGAAGTAAGCAACAGCTGGGAACTGGGATATGAAGGCCGGTTCATCGATAATCGCCTTACAGTAGACCTCGCATTATATAAGACCAATACAAAAAACCAGTTCTTTACCTTCCAGGGACCGCTGGGATTACTGAACACCACTGTTTATCTCAATGCCGGCGATGTGGAAAATAAGGGGATTGAGCTGGCGGTGAATTACAATGTGATCAAACAGGACCATTTCAACTGGAGCACCGGTGTAAATTATACGGCAAACAGGAACAAGGTACTGGAACTGCACCCGCGGCTTACCAACGCCTATCCTATCGGCAACTTTAATGTACTCCGCGTAGGCGGATCCTTTGGCGATTTCTGGGGCAAGACCTTTTTGAGGGATGCCAGTGGCAAGATCGTTGCAGATAAGGACGGTACGCCACTCGGATCAGTAGACGGTTATATCGGCTCCTCTAACCCGAAAGCCCTTGTAGGCTGGAACAACAGCTTTACATTAGGAAAGGTATCGCTGGACTTTACGATTGACGGTCGGTTTGGCGGCCAGGTGATCAGTATCACGCAAGGTTATCTGAATTCCTTTGGCGTTAGTAAAATCAGTGCCGATCAGCGGGAATCCGGTGTACCTGTAGACATGGTTACACAGGACGGCAAACCCGTCACCAATGTCCCGGCGCAAAAGTACTACCAGGGGATCGGAAACCGCGATGGCATTATTGAAGGAGAAGTGTACGATGCCACCAATATCCGGCTCCGGCAGCTTTCAGTGGCCTATCACATCCCGGTAAAATCAACTTTTATTAAAAACGCGAGTATCAGCCTGGTAGGCCGCAACCTGTTCTTTTTTAAGAATAGTGCACCCTATGATCCGGAGTTAAGTACTACTACCGCTACAGGAACCGATGGAGGACAGGGACTCGACAGCTTCGGACCTCCTACCACGCGTAGCTTTGGTCTTAATCTGAATCTGGGTTTCTAAGAAGTAACAAGCACTCCATTCAAACAATCAAACAGAAAAAAAATTCAGATATGAAACAATCTAATTCATTTTTACGGGTACTTGTCCCCCTTGTGCTGCTGTTCATGTGCAGCTGTACCAAAGATTTCAAGGACTTAAATACAAATCCTATCGGCCTTACAAAAGAGCAGGAAGATGCGGATTACACGCTCATGTCGGCGCTCCTGCAGCAGGCGCAACGCTTTGTCATTCCTGAGGATGTCGGCACTTACCAGCTGTCCGAAAACCTGACCAGCGACTCCTATTCCGGGTACATGGGCGCCGAAGCACCTTTCCGGTCCAATGCCAATAACCTCACGTATAGCCTGGTGGACGACTGGAATAAATCCATTTGGGTTTCACGCTATACCAATGTAATGAATCCCACCTATAAAGTGATCGCTGCCGCCCAACAAAACCCATCGCTTAAAGACCTGGAAGCCCTGGCCAGGATCATACGGGTTTCGGCACTTTCGCGCGTAAGCGATAAAATAGGACCGGTTATTTACAGTCATTATAATTTGCCCAATGATGATGGGACCATCAGTTACGACGCGCAAAAGGATGCTTATCGTCTGTTTTTTAAGGACCTCGACACCGCTATTTCCATTTTAAAGACCATGCCCGCCACGGTTTCCCCTCAGATGAAGAATGCGGACCTCGCCTATACTGCGGACAATTATACCAACTGGCTTAAATATGCCAATACGCTAAAGCTGAGGCTGGCATTACGTATTGCGCTGATTGATGCTGGCATGGCAAAAACGCAGGGAGAATCGGCCCTGGATCCGGCAAACGGAGGGCTGCTTAGTGAAAACAGTCAGAACTGTTCGGTGTCTCTAAGCGTATCGCACCCGTTGAATGTAATTGTAAATGACTGGAGTGATACCCGGATGGGAGCACCGATGGAGTCCATCATGGGCGGATACAATGATCCCCGGATGCCGAAATATTTCCAAACGGCCACCGATCCTAAAGTTACCGGTCAGTATAAGGGGATCAGAAGCGGTATCAACATCGATGAAAAGTCTCGGTATGATTCTTATTCAAAACTGGTATTTTTTCCCGTAAATAAAATGCAGCTGATGGTTGCCGCAGAGTCGTGGTTTTTAAGGGCAGAAGCTGCGTTGCGGGGCTGGGCAAATGCCGGTGATGCAAAAATCAATTATGAGAACGGTATCGACCGTTCATTTACCATGTATGGCCTGAATGCCAACGCGTATAAAAGCAATGCAACCAGCAAACCCAAGCCCTATATCGATCCGAAGGCACTCACGCCCGGAGAAAATGATATAAAAGCTGGTTCGCCTTACCTGAGCACCATTACCATTCAATGGAATGCTGCGGATAATAACAACCGGAAGCTGGAGCGGATCATTACCCAGAAATGGATCGCCATTTTCCCCGACGGCGAAGAAGCCTGGGCGGAATACCGCAGGACCGGGTATCCGATACTGTTTCCGGTGATCGCCAATAAAAGCGCAGGGGTCATCCCAACCCTGCCCGGCATAAGAAGCATCCCCATACCACAGGTGGAATTTACCACCAACAAAAAAGCAGCGGAAGAAGCTGCAGCCACCATGAGCGGGCCCAGCAACGGGGCGACACGCCTCTGGTGGGATGTGGTGGATAAGTCTTTTAAATAGAGTGGCATCCCAAAAAAAAGGCTGTACCATATCCGGTACAGTCTTTTTTATACCCGGTGCTCCGGTAATCTTATTTTCCGGCCCGCTTCAGATCCACCTTCATCAGAAATACATTGTAAGCTTTCCATTCCGACATCAGAAAATAAAGTTGTGTATCACTTTCAAAAGGATAAATAAACGATCCGTATAAACCCGGATAGTCCGAAGAGCGGACCACTATTTCCGGGGCACTCCATATTCCCTGAGGTTCGGGAGCATCGCGTAGTACGATCGCCTTCCGGCCCGCATCAAGATACAGCATGATCCACCGTTTCAGTTGTTGATTATAGCGTACCGACATTTCCCCTGCGGGCGCTTCCACAACGGGATCCGCCGCGGTTTCTCTTTCCTTGACCCAACCATTTTTGCTCCAGTATTCATACGCGTTCTTAAAAGCGATCGCCTCTTCCCTTACCCGTAAAAGATAGATGGCACCCTGCCGGCCGGCCGGTGTGCCGTACAGATAAACAAACCCGTCTTTTTTGGCCAGTGCCGCCTGGGCAAATTTGCTGTCTGCAGTAAAGCGCACGCCGCCGGAGCGCCACGTATTTCCCCTGTCTTCAGAAAAAAAGAGCGCGGAATAATTGGTGCGCCATTTTCCCGGCACTTCCCAGCAGTGTATATTCATACAATGAACCACTTCCCTGTTCCCGGCATGGATGGCCGCAGTGGGTATCATGGTATGATCGCCTTTGCAATCCGGATCGTGGCGGCTCGGGATGATCTCCCGGGCATCTTTGCTTCCCGCAGCCGTACGCATACTGTCGAAGCGGATCCCGTTGGCAGGCTCCTTATCGGTTGAAAAAGCCAGCACATTGGAACGCCAGCTGCCGGCATTCCCCGGGCCACCCGCTCCCGGTTTGAAATCACGGCCATAACTGTCTCCGAAAAAAAGTCCCACGGTACCATCGCCCATTTCCCAGGCAATGCCCAGATCGGTGCCGCCTACATTATAAAAATGATCTGTCCGGTTCGGATTGGGAACCGTATCCGTTGCACGGGCAGCACCGGTAACGCGGGCCACTTTTTTTACAGGACCCGGAATGACCACTCCCTGCAGGGTACCTGACTGCCCGTATACTCCCGGGATGCCGCTCAGGACAAGCCCTAACAAAATACATTTCAATGATCGCATCACAAATAATTGTACGGGTAATCTCCTAGCCGGTAATGGCAATATCTTTCACATCAATGCTGCCATATACCGCCCGTACGCTGGCTTTTTTATTTTTATAGGACACCGTTCCGAACCCGGTAGCTGTGGAAATAAAACAGGTAAAATCACCGATCTTTGAATCCACATACAGCTTCTTATCCACGGCATCATACCGCAGGCCGGTAAGTCCCTGCAGCATACCATAGCTCGACATCGCCCTGGCATACCAGTGACCGCATTCGTATTCGTTGAACGGGTTCCGTACCCTCCCGTTGTACCGGTCGCGGCAGGCACGTACAATATCCAGTCCTTCTTTTACCTTCCCCTTCAGCATCAGGTGCGCGGCAACCTGGTATTCGATCCCCGTCCACACTTCATTACTGTACACAAAGGGCAGCGACAGCTTCCCCCCTTTTGGCCAGGTGCATAATAACAACCCGCCTTCAGTACCGAGGGCATACGAAGGGCGTTGCGGGTTTACATGTCCTTTCAGACTTTTCTTTAAATTATATTTATGAACGGCCAGCAGGTGACTGGTGACCTTTTGCTGATTAACAGGGTCCTCCAGTCCGCATACAGAAGCGATCCAGCTTCCCAGCACCCCATCGGAAAGACAGCCCCTGCCATACTGGTATTTGGGTCCTTCTTTTTTTAATATTTCAACCGCCTCTTTTGAATAATTCCCGCCAAAGGACTGGGCTTCGGCCGGGTTTGCGGCTTTCAATCCCTCCCATTGGATCTTCTGGAAGAAGAATTCGCCGTTATACAGGGATGTTTCCAAAAATGCTTTCCCTTTTTCCAGGAGGGATTTATAGGATGAAACATCTTCCTTCAGATAATCCCCCATGGAAATGATCGATTGCAGTGCCCCCAGGTAAAATGTGGTACACATGGCATCCGGTCCCCAGAATTCAATATCATAGGTATTATGATGTGGCTCTTCCACCAGGCCCTTCTTTCCCGGATCCCAGGTTTCGATGCAATAATCCAGACTGCGTTTTGCCAGCGGGTATATTTTCTTCAGCCAGGTATCATTACCACTGATCCGCCATTCCCGGTAAACCTTCATGATGCCACCCAGCTGACCATCAGCCGCTGCATGAAAATCATGTTTTACCGGGTTGATCGGCATATTGGCACGAAATGTCTGATGCCCCTGCGCACTCTGGTCTTCGCAAAACTCGGTATTGCGCAACCCGATCTCCAGCCGTGGGAACAAATGACAGATCGCCTGTGCATAGTTCCACACATGGGTACAGGTTCCGTGGCAGCAGCCCGATTCATCGCTGCAACCCTCCCAGGCCCACATACGGCCGTCGTACTGACGCAATACGGTTGGTGATTTTAATATCGTAAGGTTTGCAGCAACGGCTTCGGTCACCTCCGCCGGAAGTGTGCTGCTGTAAAAGGCATCCTTAAACAATCCGGAATTTTTCCGCAACACTTCATATTGTTGTTTCCAGTAGCCCGCTACTTCCTGTACACTCTTAAACTTGGAAGCATACCAGGGTTTATATTTTTCTCCTGTATATTTTTCAAAATTGTCCAGCCCCGACTCCACTGGTGTAATACAGCATTCCGCACTCTTGCAATTCTCTTTTCCGTCCGGTCCTTTGTCCTGTATGCGCAGGTCGGATTCAGGAACATACCATGCCATCATTATCCGGATCGTTTTCTGTGCCCCCGGCGCCAGCTTGAAAGGAATGAATAAGGAAGCCCCCGGGGCATCCCACTCTACTGGTGGAACAGCTTTTGCAGCCCCTGATTCGATGGTATTCCATATCATCGTTACCGGATCAAACCAGCCACCCCTGAACCAGCAGTGATCGATGACCGGCTTTTGCTCTTCTGTTGTATAAATGGCGAAATCCGTTTTCGTAAACGGCTTATCCTTTCCTGCTTCCTGAGAAAGTATAAATCCGTTATCCAGCTGTTGTATACGGCCGCGTTCTCCCCTTGCTACAAAGTTCTTTGCGTTATAAGAAAAAACAGCATCTATGGTTTTTGAAGATTTGTTTACAAACCGGTATTCCAGGGCACCTGCGGGTAAACCCGAATTGTCTTCATCGCCCGGTATAAAAGGGCTCCAGCCGGTAAGCTCTACTTTCAGCGGCAGTTCCGGGTCTTCCAGCTGAATGATCCCGAACGGAAATCTTGCCAGAAACGAAGCGCTCCCAAACCGGGGCAATCCAAAGCTGGTACCGCCGGCACCGTTTCCCGTACCCCGCTGACCAAATACTTTCCATTCGGGTACGGGCCCCTCCAGTACTTTTGCCATTGGCTGGGGCCCTTTTATACATACCGCTGCAAACATATTGGGCTCAAAGAAAACCTCCGGCCGGTTGTTGATCGACATATGCGATACCGCACCGGAGCCCTCCAGGCAAAACATGCCGGCTCCAAGTCCGCCGACAGGAAAAGCCACCCGGTTGAGATGGTCTCCTGTGTATATGCCGTTGTACGTTCTTGATGCACCGGGCTGGTCCTTCTCACCGGATGACACCGGAACAACGGCATGTTCATCGGGAAGAGCGGCCCCCGCCACTCCTGAGGTCACAGCGGCCAATCCGCTTAATCCAACTTTCTTAAGAAACGATCTTCTGCTTTTATAACTGCTCATTAAATTTCTTTTACATGAAATAATCGGTTTATTCAGGCTACTATATAGCTGTATTTATGTTCGGGCCGGGGATAACCCGGGCTTAATGCTTCGCATTGACGGATCTCATAAAACATATCATCGCTTACCGTTTGGGCCAATGCTTCAAAAATCAGCAGCTTCAGTTTTTCCGGATCCAGCTCCACCCGTGCATTGATGGTCATTTGCGCTATATTGCCATTTCCCGCAGCCCCGCGGAATTGCATTGTAGAACGCGGACCGGTCTGATTGCCGATGATGTATTGCTCTTTCCCGGATTCCAGCATGATCTTAATATGCCCGACTGCGGCACCTTCGCCCAGCAGTCCATTCAATTGAGAAAAATAATTTTTCAAAAACCGGTCCCAATCAATCCCGGTACCCTGTAATAAAACAGCTGCATTAAGCCATCCTAAAATGGCCTCCCCTTCTGCATAAACCGCATAATCCACCTCAACGATCCTGCTCCCCGAAACAGCGCTTTCTAAAACATAATCCAGCCATTCTTCCACCCCTTCCCCGCTCTGTGTGCTGATGCCAAGTACCTTTTGATCCGGAAACATCAGTTTTACTTTTTCCGTTAAAACCAACAGCCGCTCCGGGGTTACCGTATCTGTTTTTGAAACAAGTATCAGATCGCTTTCTTCGAGCTGCTTGCGGTATATATAGGCAGCCGACGGGTGCATACCGGCATCACCTCCGTCGAGAATCTGTTCCAGTTTTTCCGGATCTGCCAGCACCGTAAAAGGCGCCATCTCCACTTCCGCCTGCATCTGGTCCTTCAGCGGTTGCAAAATAGTTGCAGAAATATCCGTACAGCTGCCCACCGGTTCGGCAATAATCACATCAACGGTTTCCTGGTGATCCATCAGCTCATGAAGTACCTCCACAAATCCATTGTAATTGCAACAAAAACAGCTGCCACTGATTTCTCTGACAATGCTGCTGTCCTTCAACAGCAACTGTGTATCCACCAATGCATCTGCCTGGTCGTTGGTGATCAGGCCCACCGTCTTACCACTCTTCGCAATATGCGCGGCTGCCACCTGTAACAGGGTCGTTTTACCGGCGCCCAGGAACCCGCCCGTAAAAATCAGTTTCGTTTTATTCAGTTTCATATGTCACTTTTAACCGCGCCTGTAGTTGTTGTTTTATATAAAAATTATAAAGCACTGCCGCCAGTACTGATCCGCATAGCGGTGCCAGGATATATACCCAGAAAAAGCCACCGCGCTCATCCGGGAATGCCGCTGCGCCCCAGCCCGCAAACCAGGCCACCAGCCGCGGACCGAAATCCCGCGCGGGATTAAAGCCTGCCTGTGTAACAGGGGCAAACAAACAGATCAGGATGGCCAGCGCAATCCCGATATACAGTATGGCGTATCTGAGCCCGTTCTTTTTGCCGGAGCGCTCATACGTTACAATAAAAATAACGGCGGTCAGTAAAAAAGTGCCCAGTCCTTCTGCAACCATCGCCTGCCAGACCGGGTAGGGACGGTAAAACTCCCCGAACATGCGGGCCGTAGCGAGGGATTCCGGTGCGCCCCTCAGGAGCTGATGTGTGGTTTCGTATGTTTTTATAGAAGCACCCAGTATGCTATACAACAGAAAAGCCGCTGCTGCGGCACCCGTAAATTGGGCCAGGAAATACAGCGGCAGTTTTCGCCGGTGAAACTTTCCCGTAACGGCCATTGCGATACTTACTGCCGGATTGAAGTGCGCGGCACATACAGACCGGACCGTCCAGATCGCGATCATTACCGCAGCCCCCCACACTACTGCAATGGCAACAATATTCGGGGGCCAGTTAAATAAAACGGACACCCCCACAGCACCACATCCCAGGAAAACAAGGATAAAGGTACCGGCGGCCTCGCCAAGGAATTCATTAAATGAACCTTTCATACGACATGGTTTCTATGCTAATTTAATCGATTAAGTTAAGAAGTGTGGTACTTTTTAAGTTGTTTTTTCCCGTTCCTGAAGCTCCGGTCACAGTGAGCAGCAGCCTACCCTGCGGTCACGGGTATTTTTAATACAAAGTCTATCTGGTTATTCATCAAAAGCGACCGTTTGACCGGGAGAATAAACCTCTCCGGAATAATTGGGATCTTTTCTTACCGTAGTGCCTTTTATTTTTACAGTGATGTGGTATTTCCTCTTTGCATCCGGATCCTCCAGTGGTTTATCCGGTACCTCATAGGTAAATGTTGTCGGAGCATTGTCCAGGGTAGTGCTAAAGGGTGAAAAACTGGCCAGGCTCGGCTGGATCTCTTTTACCAGAATGAACACACTGACTGGTTGCTCAATGCTCTCCGGCAACGCCGGAATGTTCCAGGTCAGTTTCATCGTGGAATCCGTCAGCTTTTGCAATGTCAGATTTTCTACAGGAGGCAGACTTATGCTTCCTTCTTTCCGGTCTGTAATTTCTCTTTTATTACAGGCCACCAGTAAAAAAAAGCAACCAGCAAAAATAAATGCTTTCATAATCGATCGTTTTAATATCCGGGATTTTGTTTGTAACCACCATGCGACCAGTTCATCTGGGGCTGCGGAATGGGCAGGTATTCGTCTCTTCCGGCAGTAAAATGCGCCTGACCGAACCAGTCGAAACGTCCCCGTTCTTTTGCAAAATGCGCATTCATCACCGGTTCCAGCTGGCCCCAGCGCATCAGGTCGAAAAAACGCCGTCCCTCGCAGGCCGTTTCCAGCCGGTTCTCCCACATCAGGGCATTCCAGGCGAAATCCTTATTCCAGGTACAGTTTACGCCAGGCTGATAAAGTGCCACATGGTATTTCATCCAGTAAGTACCATCCGGTTTTTTCAATCTGCTGGTGCTTTTGGCAGCACGCTCTCTTACCCGGTTGATTAACTGTAATGCACCCATCAAATTCCCTTGCTGGATCAGGATCTCCGCTTTCCACAACAACACTTCCGAATAGCGGATCACTTTCTCATTTAAACTATTGTAGGTATAGAACGGTTTGTACAGGCAATTACAATTAGGTTCCACCTGTTCTTTTTTTGAATTAAAAAATCCATACTGGAACGGAGACCGGGAACCACCTTCTTCATACAGGATACTGTTATCGTACTTCCAGGGATATCCCGGAATGGAAGCCGTATGACTAAGCCGCGGATCAAAATCATGCGTCTTAAAATAGTTGATATAGGCTTCATTTTTCAGCTCTGTATTGTTATAGTTCACAAAATCGGGCAGTCCATTCCCATCGGTTTTAAATGCATTGATCAGCGTATGGGTCACCTTATGGAAGTCGCAGCAGGGGAACTTCCCGGCCCACCAGGGGGCATTCAGTTCATTGCCGATATTTGTCATTCCTCCTGTCCATTCGTGCACCCCGCTGTTAGAGATCGAATACTGCAACTCCCAGATCGATTCCTTTGTTGTATTATCATAATCCACGATATAATTTTCCGCAAAATCGGGTTGCAGGTCAAACAGCGCACCATCCTTAGCAGTGATCACATTGATATGCTCCAGGGCCCGGTTCAATGTGCCCTGGTTGATATTGACAACCTGGTGCCGGTCGTTCTGCTCGTAAGCCCTGAACAACAACGCTTTGGCGGCCAGCGCATGGGCAGCATATTTTGTAGGGCGCCCCACATCCTGCTGATTATCCGGTAAAACATTGGCAGCGTATTCCAGATCTTCTATAATCTTGTCCCAAAGCCCCAGATCATTCTTCATGGAATCCGGGCGGTTGGAAATGCCTTCCACCATCACAGCATCTTCCGGGGTCGTTTCATCGATCCAGGGAATGTATTTCCAGCGCAGTTTCATTCCCAGGTAGATCCATCCCCTCACAAATCGCATTTCTGCGATGCGCTGCGGTTTTGTCGGAAGCGCTGTTTCATCCAGTTGCTCCAGCCTGCGCAGCGCTATATTGGTCCTGCTGACTCCGCTATAGCCTCTGTACCAGGGTCCGTCATTGTTGCCTACATTCGGCGTCAACAGCGTAAAGATCTCCATCTCATGCCAGGGTACCTGGTCATTCAAACCGCCGCCACCTTTATAGGAATCGTCCGATCGTACATCCTGTATCCAGGGGTTGTGCGTATCGCCGTATCCCAGGGTTGGCATATAAGCATAGGCCGCAATCACGAACTTCTCGGCATCTGCTGGAGTTGTTATTTGGGATTCAGACAACACTCCCTTGGGATTTACATCCAGAAAGCCTTTGCAGGAAGCTCCCGTCAACATAATGACCGCAAGCGCATAATAAATTTTATATTGTTTCATAATGAACATGCATTTTAAAAGGTTACATTAACTCCGAACCGTGCTGTGAATGGCATAAGATACCCGCCGTATGGTCTTCCTCCGGTTGGATTCGGCGAAATATTCGGGATTTCCGGATCCGGACCTGTGAATGCATTATCTCCCCAGGATTTTTTTATGGTGAACAGATTTTGCGCTGCCAGGTAGATCCGGAAACGGCTCATGCTCCATTTATTGATCAGCTGCTGGGGAAAACTATAGCCCAGCTCCAGTGTCCGCATTTTTACATAACTCCCGCTTTCTACAAAATAGGTGGAAAGCCGGCCTTCTCCGTTTGCATTACCGCGTGTCAATGCAGGAATGTCTGAATTTGGATTACCGGGCGACCAGGCATCCAGAACACGTGCCGTGTGGTTCCGGTCGTTCTGTACACCGATGTTCCACAGATCAGTCAGCTGTTTCCAGTCATTCACTACATCATTCCCAAATACACCCTGGATAAAAAAAGACAGATCGAAATTTTTATACCTTGCGTCAAAGTTTAACCCCGCCATCAGGTCCGGGTCTGAAACCCCGATCCAGGTACGGTCGTAGATCTCATCGATCTTCCCGTCCCCGTTCAGGTCTTTGTAACGGATCCGGCCCAGTCCTTTACCGGGCTGCTCCGGAGAATTATCTACTTCCTCCTGCGTTTTAAAAATGCCATCTGCCACCAGACCATAAATCGAACCAATCGGCCTTCCCAGAATATTATCTGACAATCCATTACCGCCATATTGAAATACGACGTTCTGAGGCAATGATGTGATCTTGTTGCTATAGGCCGCTGCATTGGCGGTAATATTATAATAAAAATCTTTTTTTGTATCCTGCCATCCGATTGCCAGTTCAAATCCCTTGTTGGACATATCTGCCGCATTAATCGACCGGAAGCCCCCTTCACCCAGGGCGGCGATATAGGGAGGATCCGGAATCAACATATCGGAACTTTTCTTATTAAACCAGTCAAAGGAACCGGTAAGCCTGTTATTTAAAAATCCAAAGTCTATACCGATATTTGTTTGGGTGGTTGTTTCCCATTTCAGATCAGGGTTACCGATCCGGTCTCTGCGATAACCGGATGGGATAGCCCCGGATCCAAGCCCGCTGATATCATAAGAAGTTATATTTGCATCGGTCTTATATAAATTTACGAGCCTTCCTGCCGAAAGAGGTGCCTGGTTACCATTCTGGCCCCAGCCCGCTCTCAGTTTCAGGTCTGAAAAAATATTTTTTATTCCCGAGAAAAATGATTCACTGGTCAGGCGCCATCCTCCGGAGAAGGCCGGAAAGGTACCATAACGGTTATTCGGACCAAATACGGAAGAACCATCCCTTCGCAGGGTAGCCGATAATAAATATCTTGAATCATAATCGTAGTTGATCTTTCCAAAATAAGAAAGGAGTGTGCGTTCATCACCGCTGCCCCCGGCTTCGATCCTGCTGCCGCTTGCCGCGTCTAAATACGCGTAATCCCTTGTCTGGAGTGCGATATCAGACCGGTAACCTCTTAAATCTTCCCTTATAAATCGGTAAGACTCGATACCGCCTAAAATATCTATTTTATTTTTTCCTAATACCAGATTATATAAAAGCGTGTTGGTCCAGGTTTGACCGAGTTGCTGCCAGTTTAATTGTTCGACCCCGCTGATGTCGTCAAACTTACCCCCGGCTTCCTCCCATGTGGGATCAATATAACGCTGGTACCACATGCCATAGTCCAATCCATATTGTGTTTTGAAGGACAGGTTCTTTAAAATTTTTAATTCGGCATAAACACTTCCCAGCACTTTCAAAAAATTAGGAACATTCTCTTTACCGACTGTCAGTTCCCTGACAGGATTGTTAAAGTCATCCATACCCAGTTTCATGGCCACCCCGCCCCACATCCCGTCATTGGCATACACAGGTATATTAGGGGGCATCACCAGGAATGCATAATTGGCATTGGCGTCCTTCATCCTCAGCTGGGTAATCGTTAAATTTTCACCAATTGTCAGGCGACCTTTTATTAATTCATATTCATTATTAAACCGCGCAGACAACCTCCTCAGAAAGGAAGTGATCTGAGTTCCCTCATTATTGTAATAGTTTAAAGAAAACAAACTTGTTAACCGCTCTCCGCCTCCCGTAATGGTCAGCTGATGATTTTGCTGAATGCCGGTGCGGGTGCCTTCCTTATACCAGTTGGTGTTGGCAGAGGGCATGGTCTTTGTTTCATTCAGCCATTCAGGCTGTATAACTTTATTAAGCACAGGAACACCATGGGCATCGTAACTCCAATCATAATTATAAAACCGAACAGCGGTAGCAGGATCATTGCCGTCATTGACCGTTGCCTGCCAGAGAGCCCGCCCATACCCTTCCGCATCCAGCATCTTCGGCACGCGGGTCATTTTTGAAAACCCCACATAGCTTTCATAACTGACAGTCGGTGTTCCTTTTTTTCCTTTCCGGGTAGTGATAAGAATCACCCCTCCTGCCGCACGCGAGCCATAGATCGATGCGGAAGACGCATCTTTGAGGATCTGCATTGATTCGATATCAGCGGGGTTAATATCCCTTAAGGTGATATTGACCGGCTGGCCGTCCAGGACGATCAGCGGCGGGGAGCCGTTGATGGAAGTGATCCCCCGGATGTTTACCGACACATTATCAGTAGGATTCCCGTCCGTCCTTATGTACACACCAGGCACCTTGCCTTGTATCGAACGCAGCACATCCGCGCTCGGATTCTTGGCAATAGCGGAACGCCCTACCACACTTACTGCACCCGTAAGATCTGCTTTTCGCTGGGTCATATAACCGGTATTGACCACCACCACTTCCAGCGACTCCGGATCCGTTGCCATTTTTATCGTTATTTCGGTATCGGTACCGATCGTATACTCCTGGGTTTCTTTGCCTACATAAGTAAAGATCAGCGTACCTGCGCTGTCCGGAACCGTGATCTGGAACCGGCCGTCTGCACCCGTTTGCGTTACCGCATTATGGCCTTTTACGGCCACACTGACGCCCGGTAATTTTTCACCCGAGTCGTCCGATACGCTTCCCTGCAGCTGCCGTTGTTGAGCCAGGGAAGGCAGGGCTGCAGCAATAATAAAAAACAGGAGAAATAGCTTACTTAATCGTTTCAGCAAGTGACGATAACTCACGGGGGCCGCCGTTGTTTTTTTGAACATCATAAGACAAGACTTTACGTGTATATATTAATAAATACCGATTGTCCCTACCGGACCTCTCTGCCTGGTGTTGAGCGTGCACCGGACGTTTCTGCCTTTTCGTTAACTAGTGGCTCAAAAAGCCAATTTATAGCTTAATCGTTTAAACAAATGTATTGTTTTTTTTCTTTCTTCACAAATCTTTTTTTTGTTTCAGAAACTACGCTGTCAACTATTTCCGGCTCAGCACTTTTTCCAATGCATCCCGGATCCACTGCTCGCTTTTGGGAAAATCTTCATAGGTACGCAACGGCGCCAGCAAGGGGTCATCCGGACTTATACCCGCTGTTTGCAGGATGGCATAGTCCTGAAGGGATTCGGCAAAGACTTCCCAGCGGATGGAATCAAAGGGGCCATCCGGGCCGGGATACACGGCAAACGGATCTCCGGAAGCAATACCGGGATAAGCATAGGCCGACCCTTCCGTAAAAGGATCCCCTGCTTCTTCCTTGTCCAGCTTGTACCAGAAATTATATCCCCAGTGCAAAAAACCCTGCGCCTTTAAATGATAGAACAGCCAGCCGCTCATCCGTAATTTGGGCAGGGGTGTATCATACAACCGGTTCAGCCATTTGTTGCGGGGGCCCGTGCAGAAATAGACCCAATGTGGGATATTCTCCTTGCGGTAAGCCTCATCCGAACTGATAATGGGCACGGGAATATCCGTAAGATGCTCGCGGCCATACCGCACATCACTCAGCGCATCCATTACCTTCATCCAGGGCGCCAGCCGGTGCAGCACGGCTCTCGCTTTTTTATAGTTGTCAACATGCTCCGACCAGGGTTCGTCCGACAGATGAAAATAGGAATCTTCCAGCAGCCGTTCTTTCACCAGAAAGGCGTGCAGCTGCGGCAGGTACTGTTCCAGGAAACCGATATATACCGGTGACATGGCCGGCAGGTTCTCATCCCAGAGCAACTTATGCTGACCGTTTTCTTCCTTGTAAATATGCATGGCATCCTGTACGCCCCAATAGAGCCAGAGATGCGCCCACTCAAATTTCCGGTAACCCAGTTCCCGGCACATATCCACGAACCGCTTGATCCGCGACCAGTCAAACTCATATTTTCCGGGGTATGGTTCCTTTACGATCAGCATCTGGCAGGGTTCTTTAAAGATGGCGCGCAGTTCAAAAAAGTTCTGGATAAAGGCCACATCATTTCCATGTTCGATCAGATTTTTCATACAGGCCCGGGTCAGCTGCCACCAGCGCTCGTCAAACATTTTTGTTTTGTATTGCAAGGCGATGGCCTCACCCCGCCACCAGTGGGTCACATAAAAATCTTTCCGTGGCTGCAGCACCAGCCGGCTTGCATTTACGGCCACCTCCAGCACCCGGTTCTTTTCTTCCTTACCTTCTTTCCATTTCAAACGCACCCGGTAGCGGTGCAGCCCGGGTTCCAGTGCTGCGGGGATCGTAAGCGTGATCCAGAACGACCGGCTCTCATAAGGATTTGCCGCTGCCTCGCTGACCGGATATAGCGGATCCGGCAACCAGCCCGGCAGATAGCCTTTGCCATCGAGTTCCTGCGGCTCCACATCTGTATTAAAATGGGGCATGGGCACAAGCCCCACATAACGCACCTGCGGATTCAACGCAGCGGCATCCTCCACACTGCAGGAAATATGTGTCTGATCCTTCATATTGCTGCGGTAAGCTACCTGGAAGGATATCCGGCTGTTGCGTGCTGCCTGCAGCTCCAGCGCGGCAGCCGGCGGGGCCGGCGACTGCGGGAATATCCGGTTCAGCGAACTGGCTAGCCATACCTGCATACTGCTATCGGTTTCTGCGGCTTTTACATGCGTTACACAAAAGAGAATAACAAAAACGGGAAGTAGTCTTTTTTTGAATTTCATACTGCAACTTTTATTAGAGGGTTATTTTTATACGTTCGGATTCAGCGCTCCTGCTCCAGATAATACAGACTGCCGACATCCATCACCAGTTTATCTGCGCCACCGGAAGGATCGGCCACAAACGATGCCTTCACCACTGCTGTGCGGCGGGGCTGCACACTTGTAGCCGAATTATGCGTATGGAACACATAATTCATAGAACCATCCGGATCAAAAAACACATCGCCGTGCCCGCTGCCCGGCTTGCCGGTGTTCGTCATACTCAATACCGGATTTTCTGCTGCCTTGGTCCAGGGCCCGAGTGGGTGGCTGGCCGTGGCATAGCCAACCGCGTATTGCTGATTTTCGAAATGATTGGCCGAATAGATCAGATAATAGATGCCTTTATGCCGGAGCACTGTAGGCCCTTCCACCACCCGCGCCTGTATTATTTCCCAGGGCGCCGTAGCAGTAATACAAAGCGTCCGGCTTTTTTTATCAATGGCTGTAAAGTCATCATTAATAGAAGCCACATAAATCTTATTACCGTTGGTAATATCTACATGATAAAGGTACTTTTTACCATCTTCATCAAAGAAAACATACGGATCAATATTCTTCTGATCAAAAGCGATGGCTTCTTTTGCATAAAAGGGCCCTTCGGGCGAAGGAGCAGTACCAATGGCGATCTGTTCGTTCGCTACATAGGCCATATAAAATTTATTTCCTGCCTTCCAGACCTGCGGAGCCCAGAATCCCCTGGTACCAAAGGATCCCGGCGTACTTACGGCGCCCCCCCCGGAGGCGGCCGCCCCCAGCTTCCAGCGTTTCTTATCGGTAGTTACAAAAACCCGGATCCCTTTGTCGGGCACCACGCCATCTGTACCATACAGGTAGTATTTTCCCTGATCGGTAAAAATGGTCGGATCCGCCTGATAAAGGGGTTGAGTGGTTACAGAAGGTGGCGGCTTTTCTCCCTTTTCCGGTTCGGATTTACTGCAGGCGCTGCACAGGCCGGCAGCAACACCACAGAACAAAGCAAGCATTCGATGGCTCCGGATCATGCGCCGGTGCCCCTTCCCCTTATTTATTATTTCGATAAAACCGTTGTCTGCTTTTTGCATATACTCTTTCTTTTAATGATCCCGTTCTTATTCGATGTACCGGGCCGGATCAAATTTATACCGGTACAGATCCCCGTTGGCATCCAGTGCCAGGATGTCTTTATCAATAACGGTCAACCGCTCATACATATTCCACCCTGTGCCCACCAGTATCCGGTCCCCGGGAACAGCTTCCTCCGACATTTTATACAGCCACAGGTTACCGTCAAAACCCAGGGCCAGCAGATAACCCTGCCAGGCCATTACCTGCCGGTAGTTACCAAAGTCGGCCCCCACCGTGGTCTTGGGTGCATCTACCCGGGAAAGCAACGGCTGCCGCAGAAGATTACCGGAGCTTTTCTCTACCAGCAGGAAATAATTTTTAAATGGTATAATGGTGGCATACTTATCCCAGAAATCACCCAGCCACCACTCTTCCCAGACCGGGCTGGCCTGGTGCATGGTCAGATCGGGTTCCCATTTAAAATAGAACAACCCTGCCCAGTAAGGATAATTACGCACCACAATATCGGTTTCATTGATATAGTACCAGGATTCACTGGCATTCCAGTCGACACCGATCACTTTCGGAACCGGATCAAAACTGCCGTCCGCTTTCGGTGAATAAAGATTCAGGTCATTGTTCTTATGCCGGGCAACCAGTGTGTTCTGCCGTCCCCTTGCCAGTATGATGCGGTCTTTGTTCGCCCAGTCGAGCACCGGCCCCAGCGACAATACCTTCTGACGGGGTTCAATTGCTGCCACGTAAGAACGGGTAAAGATGTAATAAGTGGTACCATTGATATTGCTGATGGGCTGTCCACCTGCTGCTGTAACACCCAGGGGTAACATATACGAACGAAAGGGCTCCACATCACTGGTTCTAATATGCAGCGATAAGGTGGCTGTCGACCGTTGTCCCCTGGGGATCACGGCATGCTGCTCAAACTGGTAACTGCCGCCCGGCAGAGGGGCATAGTCCGTATTGTACCGCTCGTTAAAACTGTCTACCAGCGCCGGCTTCACCTCAAACTGGATCGCCAGATCGCTCGCTGCCGGTGAAATGCCGCCCAGGTATGCATTGTAAGAAAAGGCATAGGTGGTATCTGCAAGCGGCAGGCCGGTGGTATAGGGATTGTTTACAACCGCACGCGGCATATAAACATTCGCATATTGTCCTGGATCCGGCACGTCAACGTTTACGGGAGGTTCTTTGCTGCAGGAAAATAAGGCCAGCGCCAGGATGATATAGCTGTATATATTTTTTTTCATTGATGTATTTTTTAAAAATGAACACCTGTCTACCAACTCTGGTTCTGCACCAGGTTCGGATTCTTATTGATTTCTGCCTGCTGGATCGGCCACAGATAATGCTTGGGCGCCACGAAGACCCTTTTTTCGATAACGGTCCTTTTATAAAAAGCGTCGTCCTGCAAACCTGTTCCCGCAGCTATGTTCATACCGTGGATTTCTTTATTATCCAGGTTCTGTGCGATCTTCCAGCGGTGTGTGTCAAAATACCGGTGTGCTTCAAAAGCCATTTCGATCCTTCTTTCATGGCGTATCTTTTCCCGCATCCCATCCCTGGATAATCCAGCAGGCAATCCCGGCAGGCCGGCACGGTTGCGGATGGCATCCACATATTTATATACATCGGCAACCGGACCTTCTGCTTCATTCAGTGCTTCCGCATAATTCAGGTACTGTTCCCCCAACCGGTAATAAATAAATGTATTTAATGAAAACCGGTTCTGGATGATATCCGAGTTCGGATCCACACATTTTTTTTGCAGATAGCCCGAGATGCAGTAATCCGACCCGGCAGAGCCTTTGCCATCTTTTCCTGAATTCCAGAGTTCGATTTTCCGTCCCTTCCATTCGGCCCCGCTGAAATTGATGCTGGCATAAAAACGGGGTTCCCTGTTGGTGTACATCTTCCTTATACCCGGCCTCCATCTTGATGAGTCCTTGGTATCTGTAGCATACCCGGTTTCAACATATCCGGATGAGGTATTAATAACCGGTGATCCATCAGTGTTGTAACCGATGATCGGAGCCATTCCATTGTCCATTTCATAGGCGTCCACCAGTTCCTGCAAGGGGCAGAAGATGGAAAAACCGCCATAGCCCAGGGGATTGGAACACCGCTCAAAGTGACTGTTAAAGCCCAGTAACCGGGCATACAACACTTCTTCGTTGTTCCGCACAAGAAACAGTTGCTGATAATTTTTAACCGGGTCGTTATCAGAAGAACGGTATAAGCGATAGCCCGCGGCCTCACATTCATCAATACACTGTTTTGCAGCGTTGGCTGCTGCCCGCCAGCGTTGCGCGTCATAGCCGGGAAATAATTTCAGCCCGTCCCTGTTCGCCACATTCGCATAATCGGGGTTGCCGTTCCACAGCGGGCTGGCCATATAAAGCAATGCCTGTGCCTTAAGCGCGAGCGCCGTGGCCCGCGTAACCCGGCCGATCTTATCCAGTGAAACTTTCATGGGCAGGTCTGCCGCTGCCCGGTCGCAATCAGCAGCAATAAAACCGATCACGGAATCGATCGGGCTCCGGTGTATCTGGTAAAAATCATCATCCAGTTTATAGGTATGATCAGCGATCGGAATGGGGCCATGGATCCGGGCCAGGAAAAAATGATACATCGCACGCAGCAGTATCGCCTCGGCTTTCCAGGTCTTCTTTTCGGTAGCATCCATTGGTACCCGATCCACATTATCGATAAAGATATTCGTCTTGCGGATGCCTTCATACATATAGCCCCAGATGTCCGGCCAGAAATAGTCCGCACTCCAGGCGCCGGAATTTAATAAATGGCTGTAGGCCCGGGTGTACGTGATTTCCATTTCATCACAGGCCCCGGTGAACGGGTTCCGTGTGGGATCATCTGCAGCATTGGCCATCGTGGGAATATTGCTGTAGGCCCCTGCCAGCCACCGCTCTGCATAAGACCTTCTTGTAAAAACCGAATCAAGAGTAATATCTTCTTCCGGCGATTTATCAAGAAAATTTTTCTTACAACCAAAGTTGCCGGCGAGGAGCATCGTTGTAAAAAAAGAAAGTATGATTATTTTAATTTTCATAGCTGTAAAATTTAGAATGTAAGTTGCAGCCCCAAATTGACGCTTCTTTGCAAAGGATAAGTGGGGGTACCATAATTCGCTTCAGGGTCAGCCACTTTGATATGATCCCATGTGAACAGGTTCATACCATTTACAAAAGCGCGGATCCCGCTAAGGCCGTACCTTTCAATTGCGCGGATCTTAAAGCTATACGCCACCTCTGCACTTTTCAGCCGTACATATGCCGCATTTTTCAGGTACAGGGTATTGGTCCGGTTGTTATTGATGTTATTCTCCCAGGATGCAGCAGGATATCTGGCATTGGAATTATCGGCACCCGGTATCCAGCGGTTGTCATAATATTCGCGCATCAGGTTATAGGTACCTACCCCGAAATGAAAGGGATACATGGAGGCTTCATCCAGGAAAGTGCTTGCCATGGCAACCCCCTGGAAAAACAGGCTCAGTTCAAATCCCTTGTATCCCACCGTTCCTCCCACTCCATATACCAGTTGCGGCGTGCGGGGATAACCAATGGGTACACGGTCAAAATCATCAATGACCCCATCCCCGTTCGTATCCTGGTATTTGATATCCCCCGGTCTTACCTGCTCCATATATTTTTGCAGGGGACTGTTATCAATATCTGCCTGATCTTTAAAGAACCCGATAGCCACCAGCCCCATCGGCTGGTCGATCGGCAATCCTACATAAGACTGGTAAGAATACCTTGCCGGCGGATCATCGTTCTTTTCAACAAAACTCCGGGCGTATGTGATCGTTCCCCGCAGGTTATAAAAAAAGCTGCTTTGGTAATTCTTCTTCCATTCCACCACACCGTCGATACCATAATTCTTCGCTTCACCCAGGTTGCCGTAAGGAATGGTCCACGGAAAAAAGCCGGTAACCCTTGGGATCACATTCCGTTGTATCAATATGCCCTTACGGTATTCCCGGAACCCGTCCAGCTGCAGGGTCAGTTGACCATTGAGCAGTTCCAGGTCGATACCTAAATTTGATTTGGTGGCCACCTCCCAGGTAACATCTGCAAGTCCGATGTCGGATTCCTCGATGCCCGGCAGCCAGGCCTGGTTTTCCCCGAACCAGGTAGACTGGGCAGTGGTGGTATTGATCCGGGTGATGTATAAGAACCGCCGCACATCATCACGTACTTTATCATTCCCTACTTTACCATAGGAACCTCTCAGCTTCAAACTGCTGATGAAGCCGGAGTTCCAGAATTTTTCATTGCTGACCACCCAGCCGGCAGACACCGAAGGAAAGAAGCCAAACCGCTTTCCGGGCGGGAACTGCTCTGAACCATTGTATCCCGCATTAAACTCCAGCAGGTACCGGGTATCATATGCATAGGTCAGCCTTGTGGCAAGGCCCTGCCGGCGGCGGGGCAGGTTGTTGACAGAAGAATTGGCGACCAGCCATACTTCTTCTCTCCTGTTGCCCAGTAATAAGCCGGTAACGGTATGCGCACCAAAACTCCGGTTGTAGTTCAGGGACAACTCCTGGTAAAAGTTCCGGTTGGCCGCATTATTGGTTCCAAAACCCATGGGTTGTTCCTCGCGGATGGTTTTATAGATACCTGCCCCATCGGCATCATAACCGGTGAGTTCTTTTATACCAAAGGTCTTCCGGCGGTCGACAAAATTATGGTATAAATGATCGTATGAAAATAACGCGCGCAGATTCAGTCCTTTTGTAACCAGGGATGACAGGTCCCATTTTGCCACCACAGTACCCTGTACGGTATTCCGTTCCTGTGTACTGTATCCCGATCTTGTCAGCAACGCCCAGGGATTATTCTGCAGATAGGAGGTACTGCGTCCGGCAACAGAACCATCCGGGTTTGTAACAGGATAATTAATAGGCGAAGTTATTTTTATGGCAGAAAAAATGTCGGGAGCGCCGGTACCCGGATAGTTCCCTTTCTGAAAGATGCCGCCGATACCCATTTGGATATTGATGGATTTCGAAACATTTATATCCACATTCGATTTAAAATCATAGCGTTTCATCTGCGCATTGGTGGGGTACGGATTGGAAGGATCTTCCTTATAGATACCGTTCAGGATACTATAGCCCAGGTTCACATAATATTTTGCAACATCACCGCCGCCCGTTATGCCCAGGTTGTTGATGGTTTGTGTGGTTTTCTTTTTCAGGGCCACATCGGTCCAGTTTACATCAGGATACAGGTACGGATCAGATCCGTCTTTGAATTTCTGCAGCTGGTCCTCCGTATAGGCCGGCGCCCTTCCCGAACGTACTGACGCCTCGTTGATCAGTGATGCATACTCCCATCCGTTGATATAATCAGGCAGCCGGAGTGCGGTCAGCACAGCATTCTCCGTCCGGAACACCACTTTGGGTTTTCCCTGGACGCCTCTCTTGGTCGTGATCAGGATCACCCCGTTGGCGCCCTGCACGCCATAAACGGCGGTAGCGGATGCATCCTTTAGCATCGTAATGCTCTCCACCTCCTGAACATTCACCAGGTTGATATCCCGTTCCACTCCATCTACCAGGATCAACGGGTTCCGGTTGTTCCAGGTACCGAAGCCCCGGATAAAGATCTGGGCACCATCGTAACCCGGCTCCCCCGAACTTTGGCGGGTAATGATCCCCGGCATACTTCCGGCCAGCGCATTGGAAAGGGATGGTGTGGCAATGCGTTGCACGTTGGATACGGACACACTGGAAACCGCTCCTGTTACGGTCACTTTTTTTTGGGTTCCGTACCCCACTACCACCACTTCGTTCATCTTTTGCTCTTCCAGGTCCGGCTGCATTTTTATAGCAATGGACCGTTGTATACCCGGCAGCAACTCTTGTGTGACATAGCCCTGGTAGGTAATGACCAGCGAATCACCCGGCCGCACTTCCAGCATAAACGCCCCAGCCACATCGGTGATCGTTCCGCGGCTGGTATGGGGCACCGAAACCGAAGCACCCGGCAGCGGATTGTCTTTTTCATTAACTACGGTTCCTCTAAGTACCCAGGACTCAGGAGGAACAGTATCCTGCCAGAGCGGGATACCGGCCGTTACTGCCGTCTTACGCTCCCCGGCAGCATACAAAGCAGCAGCCATTAGCTGGAATAGGCCCCATAACAGCAGGTACCGGACAAATATTCCGGGCCGTCTGGACAGGCATCCAAAAAAATCAGACTTCATAAGCATCATTTTTAATCGTTAACAGAATTCTCATACGAATACGAGCATGTTTTATTTTAGTTTAATCGTTTAAGCAACCGGACCAAAAAAACCGCCACATTTCATGCGTGTGCATGGCAAACACCGCAGCTGTTACACTTTATATGCTTTCTTTTGGGGCAATGCCCTTTTATGGCTGTTTTCAACTTCCCTGTCAGGCAATCACACAGCAGCTCCAACAAACGTTATCATTCCAAAAGGGCTGGTGCCCTTGTTTCATTATTGTTTCCCGGTATATTTCATCTGGTTTTTTCATGCCGGTTGATCCCGGCTTTTCTTTTCCAACAACAGCCTGCCCGCCTACAACAAATCACCACTGCACCTGTATTCAGGAACAATTCTGCAGTATCATCCGATCGGTAAAGACCTTTAAAACATCCTTACTTTTCCAACACAAGGCAGCCACTCCTGTATCCCGGTCCTATCCGGTCCATAATAGTGACCGCTCCTGTTTTTGTCGATTCTACCCGCCTGCGGCCAGACGTCCTTTTTACCCTTTTTCAGCCGTTCTGCCCGGTCAGGCTTTTACCTTATATCCGTTCACTGCATAATAAAGAATGAACAGGAACAAGGGAATGGGAACAAAGAAACCGGTAGCCATCCCATAGGTATCCGCAATGAGTCCCATCAACGGCGGAAATACGGCACCGCCCGCCACAGCCATCACCAGGAAGGAAGCTCCCTGTTTCGTTTTAACACCGAGTCCTTTAATAGCCAATGCGAATATCGTGGGGAACATGATCGACATAAAAAAGAATACGCCATAAAGCGCTATCAGCGAAGCCCATCCCATCTCAGAGGCCACTACCGGCAGCAACACACAAACCGCGAGCGCATAAAGTGCCAGCATTCGTGTGGGTTTGAAGTACTTCATCAACGCACTGCCGGAGATACGCCCGATCATAAACAACAGGAACCCGAGCGATAAAAAATATGGACCATACTTTACATCAAAACGGGGATGCATATCATGGTCGGTAACAAAATTGATCAGGTAGCTGAACACACCGGTCTGCGCCGCCACATAGCAGGCCTGAGCGATAAACCCCAGCACAAAATGCCGGTTCTCCCACAGGGGTTTCCTGGAAATATATCTTGGATCTGCCGGATCGGACACTTCCATATCCGCTCCGGGAGTTGCAGAAATACCATGTCCGCCATGCGCGGCGTTTTCATCCTCCTCCGTAATTTCGGGCAGCTTCAGCCGCATAAAAATAAAGGCCACAATCAATACTGCCAGTCCAATAATCGCAAAAGGCAGCACGATCGACATCATCTTCTCCCCTTCCACATGACTTTGATTGCCGTAAACATATAAGGCGATGAGCGGGCCCACTACCCAGGCAAGTCCGTTGAAGGATTGCGAGAAATTGATCCGTCGTTCAGCGGTCTCGGGGGGACCCAGTTTGGTGGTATAGGGATTCGCCGCTGTTTCGAGCGTGGTTAAACCTGCACCGATCACCAGGAGGCAGATCAGGAATAATATAAACGATTGCAAAGGGGCGGTTGCCGCAGCAAGCAGCGCTCCTGCTGCAAAAAGAATCAATCCAAAGATCACCCCTTTCTTATACCCGTATTTTTTCATGAACAAACCAGCGGGTATCGCCATGCCGAAATAGGCACCATACAGCGAGAACTGGATAAAACTGGACTGCCATTTTTTCAAATGCAGCATTTCCTGGAAGTTCTTATCCAGTGTATCCAGCATACCATGTGCCACGCCCCAAAGAAAAAATAATGCGCTGATCGCCGCAAACGGCGCAACATAATTAACTCCGTCCCTGATAAAAAGTGATTTCTTTTTGCTCATATTAAATAGGTAGATTGAATGAAACTTTTTTTTTATACCGTGACGAACTTTTATCAAAAAACGGAACAGCAGGTGTACCGGACGCAGCAACCGGAACAATAAACGGTATAGCGCAGTTGAAGCCGACTGGCACCGGCAGCAAGAAAGTTATTCCATTTTTCATTGACATTCCCGATCGTTCTTTTAAAAGTTTATCAGCCGGTAAAATACATATTTTTTGCAGAAACCCTACTTCAGGAACAATATCGGATACAAAAAGGTGAATATTGTTTACTCCCCCAAGCCACACTTCTACCGGTACAGCGGGCCGTACACCGCGCAGGCCCTGTAATCAGATCCTTCAGGATCCATTCCGTAGGCGCCCCATGCGGAAGGACGGAAGATCTTCTCTTCCGCAACATTGTGCATAGCCACCGGTATGCGCAACATGGACGCTAAGGTGATCAGCTGATCGCCGATATGCCCGTAACTGATGGCACCGTGGTTGGCCCCCCAGTTGGCCATTACTGCATAAACATCCTTAAAAGGGCCGCTGCCCGTAAGGTTGGGCACAAACCAGGTGGTTGGCCAGATCCGGTCGGTACGTTCATTCAAAATATCATGCACCTGTGTAGGCAGGTCGATCGTATACCCTTCTGCGATCTGCAATACCGGCCCCTGCCCTTTTATCAAATTCAGCCGGCACATGGTTACCGGCATATCTCCTTTTGTAAGAAAGGTAGAGGAATAACCGCCACCCCGCATATAATCGCGGTTGGAGGGGCTCCAGGTAGTAGCTGCCAGACAAGCGGCTGCTTCCTTTTCGCTGATCTCCCAGTAAGGTTTCATGACAGGTTTGCCATTCCTGCTTTGCCGTCCTGTTCCATCCAGTGTGGCGGAGCCGGAATTGATCAGATGGATAAACCCGTTTTCCGCTCTTCCTTCGGGCTTCCATCCGGATACCCGCTCGGTAGCCTGCGGACTCCAGTAAGTACGCACATCCGCAAAGATCTGCGCCGTATTGGTAAGCAGGTAATTGAACAGCATCGATACCCCGTTGTAGCAATCGTTTTCGGTAGCCACCATATAGGGATTGCGGATGCCGTTCCAGTCGAATGAGGAATTGAGCAACGCTTCCGAAAAATCGCCATCGGGCAGGAAGTCGGTCCACTGCCGCTGTCCCTGGAAACCGGAGACCAGCGCCTGATGTCCCTGGGCTTCTTCTGCAAATCCCATGGTTTTCAGCCGGGGATTACCGATCATCAGGTCACGGATGATCATGGTCATCTTTACCACAAACTCCCAGTCCTTATCTTTTTCCCTGCGGCTCTTTATCTTTTCCTTACGATTGTAGTCCTTCCCTTCCCTGCAGTTCTTCTTCACCCAGCTGATCGCTTTTTTAAACTCTGCAGCATCAAAGATATTCAGCTGGATCCGTCTCAGGATCTCAGAAGAATCCACGTACTCGTTGCGCATCCCCAGGTATTCCTGGAAGAACTGCGGATCCACGATCGAGCCGGCGATCCCCATCGAAACAGATCCGATTGCCAGATAGGACTGGCCCTTCATCAGCGCCACTACCAGTCCGGCCTTTGCGAACTGCAATAATTTTTCCTGTACATCACCAGGTATGGAAGTATCTCCCATATCCTGCACATCCTGCCCGTAAATCCCGAAGCAGGGCAGTCCTTTCTGATTATGCGCCGCCAGTGTTGCTGCCAGGTATACCGCACCGGGCCGCTCTGTACCGTTGAAGCCCCAGATCGCTTTGGGAATGTCCGGGTTCATATCCATTGTTTCCGAGCCATAACACCAGCAAGGTGTTACCGACAGCGAAAGCCCTACATTAGCAGCTGCAAATTTTGTTGCGCAATCCGCAGCTTCCTTTACCCCACCGATACAGGTATCAGCGATGATACACTCCACGGGCGTACCGTCCGGATATTTCAGTTGCTTCGAATAGAATGCAGCCACCGCTTTTGCCATTCCCATCGTGGTTGCTTCCAGCGATTCCCTGATCCCTCCCAGCCGGCCGTCAATGATCGGACGGATACCGATGCGGGGGTACTGATTCTTTTTTGATTTATCTTTTACTCGCATAGTTTATTTTTAAAAACATTCTTTCTGCACTGCAGCTGATTACTGTATTATTTAAAAGCTTTCGCGATCTCATCCACAGAAACGCCCAGCACCTTCTGAGCGATGCTGTTCAACCCTTCTTTCGCTCCGGTAAAATGATACACATTATGGCGATGCGTAAGGGCCGTGCCCGGTTTCAGAAATGCCGCAGGAGATACACTCTCGATCTCATAGAACGGCCCCATTTGTTTGCCATCGGCCAGGGGGCCGTCATTATAAGCATTCATCGCATCCCCGCTGAACGGAGGGCGGTCGGTACGCCATTCCTGGTTGAGGTATTTGCCGGCCGGGTCGATATCGTACCTTACAATGGTCAGCACATTACCAATGGCATCATAACTGCCCGCTACATTTTTTACACGGCCCGGCGGAATGCCCAGTTTGCCCCTGGACTTACCATCTGCTTTAAAAAACAGCAGCCCGTTGGAAAAATGGATGCGGCCTTTGGGGATCTCCCCGAAATAATCCGTAGTGGCCACTTTTCCGGAAGCGCCGTCGTTATACGGGATCACAATCGTACAGCCTTCAGAAGGCGTGAACATATCCAGGTTCCACATACAGGGAGCACCGGTCTTTTCATCCCATGCCTGCGTGCCGCTATTGGTAATGCTGTTCACCGTCTGGAACGCAACGGATTTAATTCCTTCTGCCGGGGCCACGCCCAGGTCTGAAGCGATGGCCTCCTTACCGATCAGGGTTACCTGGCGGGCAGCTTTTATCTGCAGCTGTGTACCTGCATAATTCAGAAGATTCATTTCTTTACTCATGGATACAGAAGAAGCATCGGAAGCATCCAGCTTCCAGGGTTCTGTATCGATGGATGCAGGCGTCTTCCAGTTCTCAAACTCCATCTTCGCTCCCGGCCTGAAGTACAGCGAGAACAAACCACCCTCCGGCCCCAGCCATAGCCGGTCTTCTCCGCCATAGGCGTTCATGTGCGCATCTTCCGGTCCTTCAAATGCCTTGTAGTTCACCCATCCAAAGCTTTTACCTGCCGGTCCGTCGGCAGAAGAGGTAAATACTTTTGCCTGGTACCGGGGCGAAACAATGACCTGACTGGCTCCGTCGGCACTTTTAAGCACGATCAGCCCGCTGTCCTTCTGCTGAAGAAAATGCACATCATATCCAAAACTTCCGGGCGCATGATCAGTCATAGTATCAGTTGTTTGTGCCGAATCCGATGAGGCAGCCGGTGTTTTTGTGCCTCCGTTACAGGAGCACAACAATACGCCGGCGGCCAGCACCGGGAATAGCTGATTTTTCAGTTTCATTTTTATAATTTTTTACAAAGAACGCCTTAATAAAAACAGACAGGCTATCGCTGCATTTCCCGCTGCTACCGGAAAGCATCAGTTCACTTCCAGTATATCCATTTCGGGAAGTTTGGGAAATTTTTTATGCGGTTCGGTCTGGTACCAGTAGGCCACGGTTATTATATCAGAATGCTGTGGAAGGTACCTTCCGCCCGACTTCCAGCCCAGATCCTGGATGGTCACTTTAAGATCCTTGTCGAAGCGGATCGGGTCCATGATGTGCCAGCGGTACATTCCAAACCGCATCTGCGATCCGTACATCCCGTCCGGTCGCAATACCTGATGCAGTCCTGCGTAAGCAGTGGAGAACTCCTGGTACTGCCGGGTACGTTTGTTCTCAAAATTATAGGAGCCGCAGAAATAATCTTCGGTACCGGTACCCACAATGGTGGCATAATCATCATCCCCATCCATAAAGAATTTGATCTCGCCTTCACCCCACCAGCCATTATTGGTAACACCTACACCCATATAGGTACCCACATACTGCCCCTTTCCTTTTACACCATCGAGGATGGTATGCAGTGATCCCATATTGGGTTTGCTGCGGCGGTACTGCGCATGAAAATAACCCTCATCCGGTCCAACATCCGTCAGGGTATAATCCACCTGATAATACAGGCGCATGGGTTGCGAATCGAGATTCTGCATCGTGATCTTACAGTTTTTCCGGAACGGCATTTTCCAGTAGCTGTTAAACGCGCTTCCGGGGTTAACCGTCATTGCCAGCGAATTCAGTGGAGAAAATTCATTCCATCCGATACCAAAGAACGGGCCCACCGGGCTCTCTACCGAAGGATCGGCTTCCCCGTCATAATAGATCCGGAAAATGGAAAAATTAAAATTCCCTGTCGGGGTCATCCAGATATGCTGAACGGCACCCGGACCGGCTATATCTGCCATGGTAAAGGTTTCGCCGGGCTCTATGATTATAAAAGGATTTACTTTCCAGCCTTTACCCAGATCCCGGGCTTCATTGGCGGCGTTGGCCACATTGCGTTTTCCTTTATCCCGCACCGGGTCGGCCATTCCCCCCTTCGCTTTTTCCCCTGTGAAATTCTCGGGACTGATGGAGCGGGTTTTAGCATCGGAAAGACGCGATAGATTTCCAAGGCTCATATCGAGCCCGTTGAATTTCTCCTGTGCGAAGCCCGAATAAAAGGCGATTGACAGTAACAACAGGAATCCAATTTTTTTCATACAGACTTTTTTAAACAATGAACAATCGTGACAGTAAGCTTATACGTTTAAGCAAAAATAAAGTGTTTGTTTTTATTTACCAATTTATTCTTCGAAAAAGTTTTTCCCTGTTGAAAAGCCGTCAAATCCGGGTCCAGACCGGGTTTCAGCCAGGCCGATCCGCGGAAGTTTTTTTCTGCTGATTACTGCGGAGCATTACGATAAACACGCTGCATGGCCAACCCGCGCTTATCGCGGGAAAGCCTTCCCCGATCGCTGCAGATCGTTAACTGCATTTACCTGCGATCAACACCGTCCCTGGATTTCCGGCGGTTGCTGCTCTCTCCTTTTATAATGATGGATGGCACTGTTATCTTAGCAGGTTTTTTGCTCCGCGCATCGATCGACTGCATCAGCGACTGAACCGCATTTTCGCTGATGGCCTGAAGATTCTGCTTTATATAGGTTATAGAAGAGTAAAAGAAATCGAATACATCACTTTCATCAAAACTGATCACGCCAAGATCCTGCGGTACCCGGATCCCTTTTGCATGGATCACCTTAAGCGACTGCACCGAGATGCTGTTGGTAGCAAATACCAGCGAATCCACCACCCGGTTCCTAGGGTCCAGCAGGCGTTCCAGCGCACCGGTCACATGTTCCTTGTAATTTCCATAAGGCACTTTTGCAAACCACCGGGAATTGAACCGGATGCCGTTGTCCTTTAGCGCATCCTTATAGCCCGCCACCCGGTCGATCATATGGGTCAGTGTGGTATCGTAGGCGATAATGCCTGGTTTTTTATATCCATTCCTGATCAGCAGTTTCACTGCATTGTACATCGCATCGTGGTTGTCGGTAACCACCACATTGGTTTCGATCTCATGAAACCCGCGGTCCATCAGTACAAACGGAATACCTTTATTACGGAGCTCTTCGATCTGCGATTGTGAGCCGGCTACCGGGGTAATGATGAGGCCGTCTACCTGGCGGTTGAGAAAGGTGCTGATAAGGTTCTGCGATTTTTCCAGCTGTTCATCGCTGCTGCCGAACAAAACCGTATATCCCCGCTGTTGTGCCTCCAGCTCTATGATCCGTGCCAGCATGGCAAAGAAGGGATTCGAGATATCAGCAACGATCAAACCGATGGTATGTGTTTTCCCGAATTTCAGCCCCCGGGCAATCAGGTTGGGCTGGTAGTTCAGATCAGCAGCTACTTTCCGTATTTTCTTCGCGGCGGCTTCTCCTACCCGGGCCTCTTTTTCCTTTCCGTTCAGCACATAAGAAACCAGGGCAGTGGACACTCCTACTTTCTGGGCAATATCTTTAAGTGATACTCTTTTCTTTATCATCCGCATTCGTTTTTAGTCTTCATTCATTTTAGGGTTATCCTCCTTATCCGGTACATGCTGCTATAAAGGGGTGTCTGCAAAGTTTGGGCTTCTCCTCTAAAATAAACATTTTTCCATGTATTTTATTTTTATTCCGGAATAATCCGGATTGCTTCCTGCCGCTTTAATGTGCCGGTTCTTTCACCAGCAGTACCCGGTCGAATTTAAGATCAGGGTGTGGCTCCCCGCTCCGGAAAAGAAGGTTTACCGGGATGCTGCCATCCGTTATGGTTACACGGCCCAGTTCCAGATCCCCGGGTGCCGCTGAAAGCAGCACCTGCTGCCAGTTCCGGCCCCCTGCTGCGCCGGAAAGACATACTTCCAGCTTTCCGGCAGTGGCTTCTACAGCATGCAGGAAGACCCGGTAGGTTCCCTTCGGGATCTCTGAAACATTTATATTCAGACTCGCATTGGAACTCCCCTGCAATACGGCAACGCCTTCCTTTAGTTCCAGGTTGCCGTTATAGGTCAGCTGTTGCATCAGCCGGGTATAGAAGGTAACGGTGTCGGGGATAAATACAGTTGTAAGCGCATTAACCGGAACGGTAACGGGGGCAACCGGCCGTTCTGCATAATACAGCGCCACCGAAATATACTGAACCGCCCGGTTATTGTTTTCGGGACCATGCTCGATCGTATGACGGATCTCCTTATAAAACGGCATTTTGTCCGACAGGAAAAAACGGTACCCGCCGGTCCTTCCCAGGGGCAGGGTATAATCCAGGCAGCCGCTTAAAGGAGCGCCCAGGCGTTCTACCCAGCCACCGGGCTGGGCATACCAGCCCCCGTTAAAATAATCTTCAGAACCCGTTCCATGCGCCGTCATCACGCCATCGATCTCGGTACGGTCATCCCCTTCAAAAAATTCGGTGAAATGGGTTGCATCTGTAGCCTGTCCCTGCAGCAAGGTGCCTATATAATGGCCCTTCCCCCGGCCTTCCAAAAAAACATAGGGACTTCCCTGCTGAGGTTGTTCATTTTTCCAGAAGGCATAGAAGCGTCCTTCTTTCACCACATCTCTTTTTTGACGGGTATAAAAAACCTTTGCAGTAAGTGCAACGGGTACAGCCGCTGCGCCTTCTCGGTACACCAGCTCGATTGTTGCACGCTGGTCAAAGGGCATGGGCAGATAGCTGTAAGCCTTTACCGGCGTGGCTCCCAGGAACAGGCTTTCCATGGAACGCGCGCCATAGGCGAATCCAAAAAAATCCGCTACCGGCATATATACTGCAGGAAACGCTTCATTATCCCAGGTAATCTTCAGATCGATCTGTTTGTGCAGGCCGCTGAAAGCAGCTGCCGGCATCAGTTCAATACCGACAATCCTTCCGCCCTGCCGCAGATCAGCCAATTTGGCCACTGCACCGGGTTTCAGCAGCAACTCATGGGAAACTGTTTCCGGATCTACAGGATACCACTGCTGTATATCGCGGTTTTCATTGCTCCAAAGTGCAGCCGTCCGGTTCAAAAGGGCTTCTTCATTTTTTGTAAACCGGTTCCGGAACGTTTCCACGCGGTAGCGCTGATCATAGGTGCGGTACTGGATCTGGTGAAACAGGATCTTCGGTCCCCGGAAAACGATCTTGCATCCCTGTTTGTAAGGGATGGGGACATAGCTGTAAAATCCGCCTACCTTATGATCCGCAAGCGGTTTCAGGAATGGGAATACGGTGTTATTGAACAGGTCCCTGAATTTTATGGACAATGCCGGACTTATGCTTCCGTCAAAATAAAAATCCAGCGTGTCATCCGTTGGTGTTGGTGTCCAGATCCGTTCGATAACACCCTGCCCTTTCTCATCAAAAATGACCAGCCCGCCGGCCTCTTTCCGGATGTAGGAATAGTTTCCCCCAAAACCATCATTATTGCCTCCCGTAGTGTCATAGGAAGAGATTTGTTTTACCAGTGTTCCCTCAGTAAATTGAGGCCAGGCACTAAGATTTGTAAGACGCTCCAGGGATGAAGTAAAGGAGACCGGTTGCTGGCCGTAGGATGATACACTCCAGAACAACAGTAAAACGGCAGCGAAAGATTTGGGAAGGATTGCTTTCATACGCGCTACTTAATCGTTAAAGCAAAGATAATAACCACCAACCAGACAACCAAACAATTCCCAATTTTGAGCGTTGCCTGTCGTATTCACTATTACATGATACCAGCTTTATTATAACAGTATCCCTTTCCTGGATAACAGAATAAACCCAGGTGATCGTACTGCGCCTGGGTTATTTTAATCTGTATGACTGCCCGGAACCCGGTTGCAGGAGCACCGGGTCTTTTTGCTGCGGTGCTCCTATTTAAGCAGCAATCGCCACTCACCTAATTGAAAGAGGTCATTGCCATTGTTTTCGGTTATTGCTAGGCGGTAAAACTTATAGGCGGTACTATTATTTATAGTATATATATATGCCGTGGTGCGTTGACTAAAAAGCTGATTGGTCTGTGTATCCAATACCGTCCATTGTGTTCCGTTTTGAGAGGCCTCCAAACGCCACGACTTGGGATCCCGGCCCGGCGCATCATCACCTGTAGACAATAAGTAGGCATTAACCACAGAGGGTGCAAAAAGCTCCTGTTGTATCCAAAAATCGGAAGCATATCCACCAATAAGAAACTTGGTCCGCGGATCAAAGTCCATGACCTTGGTAGATCCTTCATTTCCTTCAGGTCCTCCCCCATTTTCCTTATTTGCAGTGAGTATCGCTCCCAGGGACTGTTCCTGTCCGTAATAGGGATCGGCAGTGGCCGGCACACTCACTTCTATTTTTTCATCCAGCCATACTGTATCAAGTATCGGAATGCCGTTCATTTTTGGGATGACCTTAAAACTGATATCGATGGGGTTGATCTCCCCGGATTTTAAACCCTGCATAACGATATTGGATTTCTCATTCAGTGTTCCCTGATGCAGCACACCTGTTTTATCTTTATAGGAATATTTGAGGCCATAATAATCAAGCAAAAATGATGATAAGCCGCCCGGCCAGCTCAACGCAGCAGCATCGGGTGTTGCTGTAATCTTTGGAGGCGATATGGTTAAATTTTCTTTCTCACCTTCTGTATAAGGGATTAAAGCGATCTCCTGAGGTATCGATTTATTGCCGTTGTCATCAATTGTATAAGCTTTGATCCTGTAAAGTTTCGACTCGGAAAGGCCTGTTATACTAATCCAGGACGTGAGTGTATCAACTGTTACCGTTTTCCCGTCGTATTCAAAAACCGACTTGGTCGCTTTACCCAGCTTCATCTGGCTTGCCGGTATGCGGCTGCGGTCTTTCATAAAATCCAGCTCAATACGTTCAAAGCCGACACGACCGATCAGGGTGTCAAATTTCCCGGGATACACGGTTTCTCCTGCATACTTTTCTATATTGTCGTACATTTTGCTGCAGGACACGACGATGAGCAAAAGCAATAAAAAGGGTATAAGTAATTTCTTGTTCATGATATTAAATTTAAGGCAGCAAATCAGTTGGCTTTCTTACCAAACAGAGTTATTTCCGAAAGGCAGTTGGCGTCATCCAATGTATAATCTCCGCCAAACCCTTTTACAGCTTCATACCGGAACCAGCGGGTAGGTTTGGTATACTGTGGATTATCGGGGTACATATATGCCATATCGCCGGCTTCGCCTTTTTTCACAAATTCCAGTTCGGTCAAGCCCTGGGGTTCAAGTACCTTATTTTCTGTTACAAATTCCCATTCATTTTTTGCATCGTCCCACACATAAATCTTGTATATCCCTACATTTTCATACCTGTAATACTGGCCCCGGCTGACGTTTTGCAACCCACCGGAGTGGCGTTGTACTGTAATGATACGGCTGATCTGGTAGTGCGCGCCAAGATCGATAATAAAATTCCAGGGCATATTACCATCCGCCGATCTTCCTGTTCTGCCCCTGCCGGCCGTATGCATAAAGTTCAGATTATCCCCTTTATCGATCATCCCGTCAATCACCTTAGAATTTCTGCCTTCCAGGCCATTTCCAAAAACCATCGGTACGCCTCCAATAGAATCATCGGGACTTGGTAATGTCCAGTTTTGTTTAGGTATTTCTATATCCTCCAGCAAAGTAAGTTCTCCTTTGCTGATGGTTTCGGTTATATTGCCATAGAGATCTTCCACCCGCACACCAACTTTTACTTTTTCATTTGTGCCCAGGACCAGGTCATTAATAAATTTCCGGTCCGTTGGCGTATTGGAAGAAAAGACCGTGGTCAGTTTTCTGTTTTCCCCGTTTAATTTAAATTCATAATCCACATACACATTAATATTCTGCTCCAGCTCGTTTGTCCAGTCGAGAAAGAAAGAACTGAAACCTGGTTTTGCCTCGATAGTACTGGCTACACGGGAATAGGCAGGTTCGAGCGGAGTTACTGTAACATCAAGTGGTTCCGACCGGTTGCCGGCCCTGTCCACAGCAAAAAGCTGTACCTTGTATTCGTTTATACTGCCAAACCCGTATACATCCAGTGAATCTACAAAGTAGGATGACATAAACGTGAATGATTTACCATCGGATTTGGTATATACCGCCTCTACTCCAAGCAGGTCTTCATCTTTAGGCAGCGTATAAAAGAAACGCGCACCTCCATACAGCGGCTTGTACTCGTTAAGGGTAACCTTGCCCGGAGGGGTAGAGTCGTTGCCCTGTGTTTCAAACCTTTCTTTTTTCTTGCAGCTTGTAAACACGGCTGCCAATATTAAAAACAGAAAACAATAACGCTTATTAAAATTCATATTGTTATCATTTACAGATTTATCTTTTTTTTTTACCAACCCGGGTTTTGAATCAATTTCCCGTTTGTATTCATTTCATTCAAATCAATTGGGGTCAAACAGTCGTTAATCGTAAACCTGCGCTCCTGTTTTACCTGCAATCTGAAAAAGTCCTGACCATTGGTGCCAGCATGATTCCAGCCCCAGATTGGCGCCGAAAATACAGCCGGTGCTCTTTTATGTCTTAGCATATCCCAATAATGCTGGCCCTCAAAAGCAAATTCAACCGAACGCTCCTGCAGGATGATATCCCTTAACCCTTCTTTAGTTAAATGTTTACCCGGGGTACGGCACACACTTCCATTCGCCCAGACTGTTTGTACATCGGGAATGCCCGCCCTGCGACGTATTTTGTTTATTTCCTCATATACCTGAGCGCTGGGACCCGAATATTCATTTAATGCTTCAGCTTTCATCAGGTAAAGATCAGCCATCCGGATGATCGGGTAGGGATATTTAACCGTTCGTTGCCAGGCACCGGATTGCGATTCGGGATGTACAAACTTTTTAACACCTATTCCTGTAGCGAAATAATCGGTAGTATGCTGAGAAGAGTTAAAGCCGCCATCACGATTCGCATACATTATAGTATTTATCCTTACGGTATGTGTTCTCCAATACCCCCCTGTTATGGCCAGGTTTGCGTAAAAACGGGGTTCCCGGTTCAAATAAAGATTAATGGTTTCCACATTGGGCTGCATGATACCTCTCAGCGGTTCATATTCGGATGTTCCATCTCCCGGTGTGCGGGTGATATTTTGTCGGGTGCTCATATTAAAGGTAAGATCTTCTTCAATAGGCAGCCCGTTTTTGGTGTAGTAACGTTCGGCCATTTGATAGGTAGCCCCCAGCCATTGCCAGGAAAATCCCGGGTTGTTTATTACCCCATCTCCGTACCCTTCGGGCAACCGCATATTGGAACCATGCGGAATTTCACCGCCACCATAATAATCGATATTGGAGTTGCCCCAAACCACTTCTTTATTCCAGGGATCTACGATCAGCATCCTGAGATCATACAGCTTTTGCATATTGGCTCCGTTTTTATCAAATGCAGTCCTGTCATATAGATAAGGCACTTTGTCAAACGTATAAAGCCCCTTCCCGTTAGCTTCTGCAATTGCAATCGCTTCATTTATCGCGTCAATTGCCAGTTTCCATTTTTCATTATCATACTGCTGCGGAAAAAACGGTTCGCCTTTTTCATTTACAAAATCACCATAGTATTCTCTGTTCCCGTTAAAAAACGGGCTGGCTCTGAAGAATAAGATACGTGCTTTTATAGCTTTTGCCACAATCTGGTCGATCTGTCCTGCTTCATTTTCACCGGCCCTTTCGTCCAGTAACGGGATGGCCTCATTAATCAGGTTTAGAATGTAGGTAAAACAGTCCTCTACTTTTGACCTGGGAAGAAAAAGCTCTTCTGTGGGTGTTTCAGGTTCAGCAATTTTATCGGGTATCACAATGGGGCCGTAGCGCTCTACCAGCAGGAACATATAATAAGCTTTCAGCATTTTCACCTGGGCCTTCCAATCGCTGCGTTCTACTTCGGTCATATCCCGCACTCTGTCTATATTAGCCAAAAACACATCAGCCTGCCTGATGGCCTGGTACATAGGCCTGCCGCCCTGCGTGCCCGACCATAATCCCAATTGCGGTGAACTCTGCGATTGCAGGCCCCGCATGATCCGCATTGCTCTTAATAAACCCGTATTGTCATTATAATCCAGTCGTCCGATCCATTCATCGCCCAGGGTCCAGGTGGTTGCATGCACATCTCCATCTTTAGGCATATAGCTGTACACTTTTGCCAAAGCATTCCAGGCATCCTCCCGGAGCGTAAAAATATTCTCCAGCTTTAGGGTATTGTCCGGTACCAGATCAAGATATTTTTTACAGGATGCCGGAGCCGCAAGTATTATAAAAAAGGTGATATATTTAATAACTTTCATTTGACTGATTTTTTATAATGATAATTGAAACCCGATATTGAATCTTCTGTTAGGCGGATACCCCAGGCCCCTGCTCCCCATTTCCGGATCCCATAGTTTAAACGAACTGAATATTAACGGATTCTCGGTACTCACGTAAAACCGGCTACCTGATTTTATTTTCCACCGGCTGAGATTGGGTGTATAGCCCAGCTCCACCGACCTTAATTTTAAAAAAGAACCATCGCGCAGCCACCACGAGGATTGCTGCATATTATTTTCAAGCGGATCGGCAGAAAGCCGGGGCCAAAACGCGTGTACATTGGGGTTGGTCTCGCTCCAGTAATCATCGCCAATTATCGCCAACGCATTTCTCCGGTTTGCAAATGGCGCAATACCGTCTCTGGGATCACCGCCCCCCCTGCTTTCCGCGGTAGCATCAATAAAAAATGACGTGCGGGCATTACCGTTGAAGAAAAAATTAAAATCAACCGTTTTATACACAATGGTAGCACCAAACCCGTATTGTATTTCGGGGACGGTCGGGAACCCAAGTGCCACCCTGTCGTTATCATTAATCACACCGTCCCCGTTAATATCCTTATACTTTATATCCCCTGCCATATATCTTCCGAAATCCTGCACCGGCGAGTTCTTCATTTCGTAATCATCAACAAACAGTCTTTCCGCCACCAGTCCCCACTGCTGATTAATATTGCTGCCCAGTCGTTTTAAGTATTTGTCGGGGTAATCCTTTTCATCAATTTTTACCAGTTTATTGGTAGCATAGGTAAAGTTGGCTCTCAGGTTGATGTACCAATCCGCAGTAATGCTCTTGGTATAATCAATCGATGCATCGATCCCCTTTGACGCCACTTCGCCAACATTCCCACTGATGGCGGCTTCCAGACCTGCTGTTGCCGGAAAATTCTGCCGGGGCATATAAATATTCCGTCTGTTATCCTTAAAGAAATCGATCGTGGTTTTTAAGGACTCTTTAAACAGGTTCAGTTCCAACCCTGCATTCCATTTTTCCGATTGTTCCCAGGTAATATTGGGATTGGCATAACGCCGGATCAAAAAGCCCGGATAAGCATTCATAAACGATTCGCCCCAGCGGTAGCCATCATTAAAAATATTTGTGCTGTACGCTACGTCTGAAAGATAAAAGAAACGGCCACTTCTGCCGGCAATGGCATCGTTACCCACCAAGCCCCAGGAGCCACGCAGCTTAAGGGTGCTTATCACATCTTTGTAAGGTTCCCAAAAGTCTTCGTTAGATACCATCCACCCACCACCTACTGACGGGAAAAAACCAAAGCGCTGTGCCCCGGTAAATTTTTCCGAGCCATTATACGCATAGGCAAACTCCAGAAAATAACGGTTATCGTAGGTATAGTTGGCACGACCTGAGTTACCCATATTCCGCTCTGGAAGTGTTTCGTAAATAGATGTGCTGTTACCGGCAGTAAGCAACTTATTCTGCCACATACCCACCGTCATTAAAGAGATATTGTGTTTGCCGATTATTTTATCCCAGTTAAATCTCGCTTCGAAATAATAAAGAGCATCGCCATCTCTCGAAGGGTTTACATCTCCTAAGTAGGCCTGACCGGTTGTCGGATTCAACGGAAAAAGTGTATGTGCCCGGGTGACCTGATTGTACGAGTCCAATTCATACAAATACGGGAAGTAGCTCCGCGTGCCGGTATACTTGTTCCAGGTAGTGGCAGATGCTTTTCCCTGAAATTTGAGACCCTTTACAATAAAATCCAGATCCTGCATTAAAGTTGCCTGCGCTGTAATGGTACTCTCATTTCTTTCGTCATATCCCCTCACCATTTGCGCATACGGGTTTACCTTCAGCCCGCCGTTTACAAAAGTGCTGCCAAACAAAATATGCTCAGTAAAAAGATTGGCCGAATCAGGCTCATAATAAGCTGGAAAATCAACCGGATTACTGTTCATTACATTTCTGAACAGGTCGCTTGCCGATATAAACGGCCCTTTATAGCCTTCAAACCGTCCCTGTATCCGGGTATCCAACTTTGTTGTGGGAGTCAGTTTAAAAATCACATTCGACCGGATCAACCATCTGCTGATATCTATATTATTATTAAAATTATTCCTTGGGTCTACTTTTAAAAGGCCCGTTTCTTTATCCATCCCAAATGATACATAATAAGTGGCCACCTGCCCGCCGCCTCCCAGGTTGATATTAGCTTTTGTATTGGTTGTTGAGTTTTTAAACAGCTCTTTTTGCCAGTCTATATTAGGGTATATCATAGGGTTTTCGCCATTAGCGGTAGACTGTATTTTTTGTTCGGAATAAAAGGTACCCAACGCCGGATCCCGCGATACACGGGCTTCGTTATAAAGCCGCATGTACTGGACTCCATCAAGCATTTTTACTTTCCGGGTAGGTGTAGCAACGTTTACATCTATCCGTGCATTTACAGCGATCTTTCCTTCCTTGCCCGTTTTTGTATTTACTATGATTATTCCATTGGCCCCCCGAGCTCCGTACAACGATGTGGCCAGCGCATCCTTCATAATAGAGAAGGATTCGATATCATCGGGCAACAGGCGTGCCAGGTTATCAGTAGAAGACTCAAATCCATCAATAAGAATAAGCGGCGCTGCCTGATATCCAAAGGTAGTTACCCCCCGCACAAAAAACTGCGCATTGTCAGCCCCCGGCTCGCCGGTATTCTGATAAGAGATAAGACCCGGAATGCGTCCTGCAAAGGCACTGGTGAGGTTTGATGCCGGCACTCTTAAATCTTTGGTGTTTACGGTAGTGATTGCACCTACAACACTGGCCTTCTTCTGTTTACCAAAGGCAACAACGGTCACTTCTTCCATTCCGGATGTAGCATCATACATCAATATGTTCAGAATACTTTTTTCGCCCACCACTTCCTTATGTTCGTTCTTACCTATAAATGTAAACAAAAGCGTATCCCCAATTGTGGCGTTAATTTTAAACTCACCATTATCGTCGGTAGTGGCAGTGGCCGGCGCCTTTATGACACTTACAGTGACCCCGGCCAACGGGGCATTATCAGTTGCATTTTTAACAACACCGGATATGGTTTTCGTTTGGCCATAGCTAACCCCGTAGCAGCAAATAAATAAAAGCACTCCTATTACTTTCATATTACCATTTTGTGTTTAATTACTTGCAATGATATCCCATAAAGCGAAGCAATCAAGTACGTTGATTCATGCAAAAAATGCAGCAACCCCTAAAATTTGTTTAGGACCAGGTATCAAACATACCAATCGATACTACTTAACAGAATAGCAAGCTTTAATCGTTAATTTGATTTAATAATCGTATTAGTTATAGTTTATTTCTTCAGAAAGCGTTCCAGGCTATGGATACAATCATATAAAAGACCATCTCTCAATCCTTAAACCGAAGTTACGCTTAATCGTTTAATTTTTCAAATTAAATCCCATATTTATTGAATAAAAAAAACGCAGATAAAAAGACCATAATATTCAATTTGTTATTGCTCTATTTTACATCCGCTTTTAACTTCGCAGCTGTATGTATCATATAAATTCACCGACTCTTTGATAACAACAAGGTTCAACCAACTCCTCTTAAAAGTGCATCGCAACTACTACCCCCTCACTACTGTTCTCAAACTGAAGCAGGAGGGTTTTCGATGTCGCGTCCCAATGCTTACCTGCGGGAGTAACAACCGTCCCGCCCTCACTCAGCGTTAGCTGTTTAGGTTCCGATGGCAGGTAAATACGTATGGCGTTCTGGGTTCCGGACGGACTCTTCATCAAAAAGCTATAGTCCCCATCCTGATAAGACTCATTATATGCCCGCCCCGCAGCTGCCAGGATCTTTGGCCGGTCTGTTTTTACAGTTTTCAGATCGTATAAGAATGCTTGCTGGCCCGGCTGTATCGTTTTACCAGGCAGAACCGGTAATTCAGGATCGAACAGATCGATTACGGGGCCACTGACTGTCAGCGGTCGTTTATCAGTGTTCTCATCAAGTGTTGCGGCAATCACATAAGGGCCTCTTTTTAACAAAAAGGAATTTTTATGTTCCAGCTTCCCCGCACGGGCAAGCGTTTCATATGCTTTTTTTACTTCATCCAAAAACGGCTGGTCACGACCAGCATCCAGCACCAGTTCCTTGGGATCCATCCGGTTTACCATCACCCAGCCTTTACCCGTTTTTACAAAACCCTGCTGTCCTTCTTTCCAACCCAGCAACCGGAAAAGATCCGCTGAGGGGGATTTATAAGTAAGTCCGTTGCTGTTCCACCATTCCTTTACGGATTGAAACGGATCATTGTCCCTTCCATAGTAAAGCAGCACGCCGCCGGAACGCACCCAACGGTCCAGCGCCTGGTGGTATTCCTGTTTCAGCGGTTTCATATTGGCATAGCTCATGATCAGCACCCGGATATCCCGGAGTGTATTTTCATTTTCAAGATTCTCCATATGTACCGTTTCCACCGGAACTCCGTTCTTGAGCAATGGCAGCGCCATACCATAAAAATTCGAGAGCTGGGGATCCTCATAGCCGGCATGGGTCGGAAAACGCTGGAACATCATGGAATTGGAAACCAGCACGCCGATGCCATGACTTCCGCTGATCTTGTTGGGGGATACAGGGATTTCATTCAATGCGTTTACCATCACCTGCATCTGTGTGGCATATGCTTTTGAGATCGGGTGCCGCGTCGTATCGTTTTCCAGTTTAAAACGCCCCAGGTAGATACGGTTCGGCCAGGGCATCACCTCATAATCAGCCACTGTCGGATACAGCAGCTGCGCTGTAAAAGTGGCCTGGTAGTTCTTCTTATAATCGTCCCAGGTGCGGGGCCAGTCCTCGATCGGATCAGTAAGGAAAAACATCTTTTTACCGGTGGGCGCTGTCATCGAAACCATGGAACCATATTCAAGAAAAGCGTTCTCAAACACCCGTTCTTTTTTTACCCCGTTATAATACACGGGCTCACGTGAAGTACCGGTCCATACCTGGGCGATATAACCGTCCATATCTTTAAGCGAGGCCAGACTGGCTTCCGGACTTACGATCCTCCAGGAGGAATAATTCAGCAATGAATGCGTCGGTACATAACAGCGCACCTCCTTTCCCTGGCTGCGGGCATAGGATTTTACATAGGCAAAGGCTTCCCGGAGTGCGTTTAGGTACAGATGATATTTAAGTTTGGAGGAAAGGTAAGTAGCTTCCGGCGATTCGTGTTGTGGTTGCCAGGGAGCATTGTAATACTGCTGCCATTCTTTCTTAAATGCCGCACTGTATCCCGCTCTTGCCCAGAATTCGGGTTCTTCGAGATGAATGGCCGTCACACCCGCATCAATAGCCCGTTTCAGGTGCGTTTTGATATAGTTGAGATAATTTTGCGACGGAACGATATACGGCACGTCCTTTCCATGCCAGATCGTATCGCCATTCTGCTGCACCTGCCCCTCATCAAAATGCTGCTTTCCATCGAATGTCCCTTTGAAATAATCCTGGTATTGGCCCCAGGCAATGCCCGTCATAAAATGTACCTGGTATCCCTTATCCCGCCATCCTTTGACCCGCTCTTCAAATCCGCCGCCGGCATCATTTACTCCATAAACAATGGCAATATCCGACCGTACATCATACGCCGGATTCCAGGGAGCCGCTATCTGAAAAGCAGTTTTTTCCTGTGCATGTCCGCTGAATGCAATAAATAAAAAGATAACGAGTCCGGTTACAGATAATCGAAGCTGGTTCATGGCTAAATTTTAAGCTGGTTTTAGGGGATATCCACACGTGCTGCTGCATTATAATTATGCCGTTTGATATTTTCCGTGGCATAATTTATACGTGCCGCAGCGCGTATAAATACCGTCCGTCCCGAAGGAATGGTCTCCTGCGTTGTAATGGTGATCGGTTGTCCCAGGAGGGCCTCAAAATCATTTCCCGAATATTCGTTGATCACAGAATACCGGTTATCCCATTCGCGGTACCCGACATAGGGCACCTGGCTTACAAACAGCCGCACATCCGTCACCTGCAGCATTTCATCCAGTTCGGCATCGCTGTAGTTTCCCATAGGCCCGATCTTGGCTTTAAAATCGGCCGGACTTACCGCCCGGGTCACTTTCACCGTAGCAGTGATTTTTCCGTTGGCCACTGATGGCGTGCCCACCCATTCAAGTTTAAGGAAAGGCTGTACTTTAAATTCCAGCTCTGTCACGCCTTTTATGTCCAGTGTTTTTGATTCATTGGCAATGGTGTCTCCGTTATCATTTAATCGTACCAGGGGGATAAAGGCTCCGTCCACTCTTACATTGTAAGTTCCTTTAAAAACTTTTGTATTCTGAAAGACCCCTTCCTTCATACAGAAGAAATCAAGATTTTCCGGGTTGGCGGCGGTCCAGCTCAGTTCCCGCATCCGCACCCTTGTGCCCTCGCTTCCCTGATCGGTCAGCACCGGTTCCCCGGTAGCTACATCCACTACCCTTCCCTTCAGCGTTTCTTTGGGCTCGTCGTAATTATCGATCTTTGTGCAGGAAAAGATTCCCGCAAGTAAAACACTGTTCAAAATGATATAATATAATCTTTTCATACCTTATTTTTTATGATTGTAGCACTGCATCCGCTTACCGGCCGGGTTGCTGATCGATAACCGGACTTTTATTTACTTCATCAGAAGGAATCAGGAAATAATATTCCGGTTCTGTAAACCGGAAGCGCTTGCGGGCTTCCTCAAAACCGGCATCAAAGAAGTACTTATTGGCCACAGATGAGTAAAACGGATATAATCCTCTGTAATAAGCACCATCCGCCTGTGTAAAGCCGTTCAGCATATCCGAGTGCTGGGTGCGCCACCTGCGGATGTCCCAGAGGATCTTATTTTCAAATGCCAGTTCTTTCCGGCGTTCCTTACGGATCACTTTCAATCCCGGAGCGCCCAAGATATCACCCGCACTCACCAGCGGATCTGCGCCTGCTCTTTCACGGATGTCTTTAATGGCATTGTAAGCAACCGTCTGCAGGTCATCTCCTTCATAGGATTTTTCACCGGCAAGCATCAGCTCTGCCGCTGCTTCCGCCGCATTCAGCAACACCTCGGCATACCGCATCAGGATGAATGACTGTTCTGATCTTCCTTCCAGCACCAGTGATTGCGGCATATTCGGGTTCAGCCATTTGCGGATGGTGAACCCGGTAAAAGCGGCGGTCATATCCGAGTTGCCAAAGGGACCACTTTTACCTCCGCCATTCATCTCCGTTCCGTTGAGCAGCTTCACCACTTCATGTGTGGTGCCATTCTGTGAGAGAAACAGTGATTTGTTACCGGCAAAGGCCCCCTTTGCAGTATAGGCATCTACCTGGTTATAGGTCTGCGGACCGGCGATCGAATAGTTGGTGCTTCCGTTCACCGTGCGCAACGGGGCAATACCACCCGTTACCGGTCCGGTAAAAATGCCACGGCGAATTTCGATCTCTTCCTTTTTAAACACATCCCCCGGCAGGATCACATAGGCACGTAATCTTGGTTCTGCATTGGCGAAAAGATCCGTTACCTTATCATACAGCACATACTTCCCGTTAGCGTCCAGCACCTTTATGGTTCCGTTGGGATTTTTGGGAATCCCGTCAAACAATTCGACAAAGTCAAGCGTAGGGCAATTACCAGCGGAATAACCGCTTCCTCCCATCAACTGGCGCGGAATATTATACGAATCAAACCCATGTGCCAGGTCCGGGAACTTATAATCCTTGGTATAAATGTTTTCGGGGCTGGATGCATCAAAGAACATATCCACCATGTTCTGGTATTGCGCTTCTTTATTATTGGCTGCCCATGTCTTTTTGTATAAAGAATATTTTCCCGATTTTACTATAGCGCTTGCCGCTTTATACGCTTCTGTAAAATATTTCTTTGCGGCCACTTCCGATTGGGCATCAAAACCGATCACCCGTACCTTGGTTTTTTGTCCAAAGCCGGTGATTTCATTGTACTTTGCCACAGAGCCGGCAAACAACATGGCCTCCGATTTAAAGGCAAGCGCCACGTATTTATTGGCATATCCTTTTACAGGACTGGCCTCCGGCAGGAATTCCGCGGCTTTGTCAAAATCTGCCAGCACCTGGTTCCAGGTTTCTTCTTCGCTGGAACGGGGAATTTCCAGTTCTGCCGCCGGGCTCTCCGGATACTTCAGCACTTTTGTTACCAGGGGAACCCCGCCATATCTTTTCGCCAATGCATAAAATACCATAGCCCGGGCAAAATAAGCTTCGCCATTATACTGATTAAATTCAGCTTCGCTGAAATTGGACTTATACTTTGGCAGTGTATCCAGAAGAATGTTTGCATCCCTCAACAAATTAAAGCCCCTCACCCAATATGCACCGTTGCGGGCCCATCCTTCAGAGGTCATGGCCTCACCCGCATCCCGTCCCAATGAAGAGCCTTCGTTGGTTCCAGGGGTTACCAGCCAGTCATCGAAGAATTGGCGGGCCGGAGAATATTTAAAATCTTCAAAAGGCATCTGGCTGTACATCCGGGATAGATACAGTATCATCCCTTTTGGAGAAGAAAACAACTCCTCTTCTTCCACAATATTCTTTGGCGGAATATCCAGGAATTTTTTACAGGAGCTGACTAAACAAAAAAGACTCAGCAATGCATATGTAAAATATTTTATTCTCATTGGTCAGAATTTTAAAAGGTAACATTTAAACCAACCGAAACTGTCTTATTCAACGGATACAGGTAGCCATAAGTATCACTCGGATGCTCCGGATCTATATACCGCACCTTTGTGAATGTAAGCAGATTGTATGCATTCACATAGAAGCGCGTATTTTTTACCGCAAGTCTTTTTAACCATTTCTCAGGCAGCGAGTAGCCCAGTTCCACCGATTTCAGGCGGAGATAAGCGCCATTAACGGAATTATAGGAAGATCCTGCATCCGGCAAAGTTCCGGTATAACCATAATACCCCGGGATCCACTCCGTCTTAGGGTCATAGGGGTCCGCCTTGGGATCTTTTGGATGCCAGCGATCCATAAATTGTACCATTGCCCCGGACTCACTATTGCCCCACAGGGGTTGATACAGTTGCTCTACGTATTGCACGGTGGAAAGTGCCGACCCCTGGAGGAGGAAGAACAGATCAATCCCTTTATAAGAAAAGCTGGCGGAAAAGCCATAATTGATCCAGGGCGTTGAACTCAGCTGATAGGGATGCCGGTCGAGGTCATTGATCTCTCCGTCCCCGTTCCAGTCCTCATAGCGGTAATCCCCCGGCAATGTGCCACGCCCCACATATACCGGGCTGTTCCAGATCTCCTCCCAGGACTCATAGCGGCCATCACCGGTATAGCCCCACCATATATTCTGCAGGCGGTCGTTCTGGTTATTTCTCCAGTTGGAATAGGAGCTCCCGTTAGGCCCTCTTTCCACATATAACGCTTTTATGCGGGCATAAGAAAAAATACCACTTAAGCTATAGGCCATCTCTCCAATATTATTATTGTGTGTGATCTGAAAATCATACCCATAATTCAGATCGCTGTTCAGGTTCTCTTCGGGTAGTGCAGCTCCAACCACGGTCGGTATACCGCCATTACGCGCAGACAACAGACCATCCCGCCTCCTGTTGAAATAATCAAATGTAATCCCCAGCAAACCGTTCCAGCCTACAAAATCGATCCCGGCGTCAAACGATTTGGAAGTAAACCAGGTTATCGAGGGATTGATGATCCCTTTATTATTGGCACTGGCAACAAAATTTCCGTCAAACACATAGCCGCCGGTAAAATTCCTGGTGTCGGTATTGGAAGGGTACACATATCCCGGCGCCCATTGATAAGCAGAGGCACCGTCATCTCCCATTGTACCATAGGAGGCACGCAATTTCAGCTGCTTCACAAATGAAAGGGCCGTCGCATTCTTAAAAAAGGGCTCCTCGGATATCCGCCACCCCACTGAAGCTCCCGGAAAGAAACCCCATTGATACCCTCCGGCAAACTTTGATGATCCATCATAACGGAACAGGAACTCGGCAAGGTATTTATTGTTAAATGCATAATTCAATCTGCCGGCCAGACCCACATTGGCATTTTCGTAAAAATCTCCCGGTTCCGTACTCATCCGGCCTTGCTGGTTCAGTGAAATACCCGCAAACAAATAAGGAAGCTGCAATGCCAGATCTCTCTGGGCTATAAAATTATCTCCTTCCCTTTTCTGTACTTCCCAGATCAGCGCACCATCTACCTGATGCCGGTTATTAAATACCCGGTTGTAGTTAAGTGAGGTCTGACTAAGAAGCTGCGAATAAAAATAAGCTTCCCGGGTTACACGGTCAGGGGATTGCCGGGTAAAAGTAGCATACTCCTTGGTCGTTTCATCATACCGGTACTGCTTATACTCCTTCTGATAATAGTTCCTGTTGGAAATGGAATAATCATAGCTGAACAATGTTTTAGCATATAAGCCTGTTACACCCGGGATATCATACCTTAAACTTAAAACAGGCTGCACCCAGCTGTTTTTGTAAACCCGGTAACCATTTATATCCTTGTCCATAAACGATATCGGGTTATCTCCTTCAATCAACCCATGATAAGGTCTTGTGGGATCATCATTTGCATAGGCTGGTATGTGAGGCCCCTGTCTCCAGAACCCCCGGATGATCCACCAGGCGCTCTGATAAGGCTGATTGATCGTTTCTGAAACAAGATTAATGTTTGCATCCAGGGTGAATCGCTTACCAACTTTTGCGGTAACACTGGTCCGCAGGTTGTATTTATTATAGTTCAGGTCATTGGTCTGAAAAAAGCTGCTCTGATTCAGGTACCCGCCTCCGACATAATACTGAATCTTTTCATTCCCTCCGGTCACACTTAAGTTATGTTGGGTTTGCGGTGCCGACTTGGCAAAGACCAGCGGATACCAGTCGTAGCTTTTTTTCTTACCGCTTCTGTAATCCTCAAATGCCTGATCGTTATAAACCGGGGAACCTCCGTTGATGTTGTGCATGGCAGCCTCATTGCGCAAGGTCATGTATTCATAAATGTCCACTGTTTTTGGCAACCCCGAAGGGAACTGCCACATAAAGCTGCCATCATAGGATAAAATACTTTCGTTGTTCTTACCCTTTTTTGTTGTAATCAACACAACACCATTCGCAGAACGTACACCATAAATAGCAGCAGATGCATCTTTTAACACTGAAATATTTTCAATATCATTTGCATTCATCCGCTGAAAATCGGCATTAGAACGGGGCACTCCGTCTATGATAATCAGCGGAGATCCGAACCCTCTTATATCAAACGCATTATTGAACGCACCCGGCTCCGCAGTTTTCTGAACGATACGCACACCGGGCACTTTTCCCGTCAGCATATTCTGGGGATTCTCATTTTTGGTGGTCCGGATGTCCTCCCCTTTTATAGAAGAGACGGCCCCGGTAAGTGAAGACTTCTTCTGGGTACCGTATCCTACCACCACCACTTCATCCATCGAGCTGTCGGCGGTCAGCAGCATGGTGATATCAAAATTCAGCGCAGATCCCACCGTTATTTCCTGCGACCGGTAGCCGACCGCGGAAAAGACCAGTACCGCCGTATTACTGGGCACACTGATGCCGAACGTGCCCTGGTCGTTGGTAATGGTACCTGCCGTACTGTTCTTCACCTGTACGCTCACCCCCTGTAACGGGAGGTTCTGGTCGTCCTTTACAACACCGGTAACCCTTTTCAATGAATCCGTCCCCTGGCCAGCTGATTTTTTACTGCAGACGGCAAATACGGTCACGAGCAGCAGCAACAGAAAATACTTCATAAAAAATGATTAATTGTTGGTTTAATATCAAACATGCAATACAATCCCGTTCTGCCGTTGCGTTGCTGCAGCGGACGGGCGTGCGAAGTTGCTGTTCTTTCAAACTTATGATGCGACGCACTTCCAGGGTATACCTTCCGTTCTGCGGGCGTCTGACGTGCACGAAGTACTTGTACACTATTAAACGGAACAGGGCTTAGTGAAACATCATACGAACCTCAATCGTTAAAGCAACTTTTTTTATGTTAAAGCCGGTTCTGATTTCAGAAAAAGCGTTAACTGATTCAATGTCAGCAAAATCGTTTTTGCGATACCATGAAATTAAGACACTGTTGTGAATTAACAAAATTTTTTATACTGAATTCCGTAAAATAAGTTCGGGGGGAATCAGGATGCCTTCCTGTGCCGGCTTTTTCTTCTGTCCGCTGATCTGATCCAGCAGCAGCCGCATAGCCTCAGCAGCAATTTCCTGCACCGGCTGGCTGATCACCGAGATGGCAGGAGATGAAAAGCGAAAAAGGTCGGTGTCATCAAAACTCAGTACCGATACCCGTCCGGGTATGGCAATGTCCAGGTCCTTTAATGCCTTTATACCAAACATTCCCAGGTAATTCGTTGCAAAAATAATGGCATCGATCTCTGTATGTTTCTGAAGGAAATTACGGATACGCGGCTCATATTGTGCCTTATCCTGGTAATAGGGCAACCGCAATAAAAGCTTCTTTTGAAAAAGTCCCCGGGTACGCATCACTTCCACAAAGCCCCGCTCCCGCTCTTCCATCTGCACCTGGCTCGTGGCAACATTTACAAATGCGAGCTGCTTTTTGCCCTTCCCGATCAGGTATTCTGTGGCCTGGCTTACGCCGGCATAGTTATCTACAAGGGCAAAGGGAATTTCTTCTCCGGGAAAGTACCGGTCGATCAGCACCAGTGGTTTGCGGGTCTTCTTTAAGGCCTGCACACTGGCCTTCATCCCGGTGGACGGGGTGATCAAAAAACCATCCACCTGCTTTGCCAGCAGCTGTATCAGGTCATTGCCCCTTTCGTCGCTGTTTTCCGTACTTCCGTAAACCACTCGGTAGCCGACCTTTGCCGCAACCGATTCCACAGATTTGGCGAGCGATGCAAAAAAGGCGTTCGCGATATCTTCCACGATCAGACCGATCACATGTGTTTTCCCTGTGCGCAGACTGGCAGCAGCCCGGTTGGGGATATACCCGGTTTTTTTGATGATGGCCTGAACATGCTTTACCATCTCTTCGCTGATGCGCATTTCCTGGTGCTTTCCGTTTACAACAAAAGAAACGGTGGACGGCGCCACACCGGCAAGCCGGGCAATATCTTTGATGGATAAATGTTTCACTAAATGATCAGGATCTGCTGTTCAGCAACGGGTGCTGCCCCAATGCAGAAGTGATAAAATTAATTGTTTTTATCATTTACACCCCGTCTCCGGAAATTTTTCTTGTAAAACCACTCCCCCGACCTTTAAACGGACCCAGGGGTTCAATACCCTGTAACCCGTATCCCTGCTGCATTCCGGACAAAAACTGTTCCGCCCCGTGCAGGCCGGGCATTTTTGCGCAACCGGTTTCCCAGCGACCAGTTTTGCCGCCTGTATCCGAAAACCTGCAAACAGCTTACCGGCATTAATAAAAAACGGGGATCAAGCCGTTATCAGGATGCCGGCCCCATTCCGCATCTGTTGATCCCCACAGCAAAAAGCCCCGGGATATCGCATCCCGGGGCTTAATAATAAACTAGACTGCTATCAGTTCAGATGTGATTCGATTTTCTTTACAAAATTGCCCTTGGGCTGCGCACCTACCAGCTTATCAACCACCTGGCCGTTTTTAATGAACAGGATCGCCGGAATAGATGTGATTCCGTAATTCATGGAAACCTGCGGGTTTACATCCACATTCACTTTACCGATGTTCACTTTACCCTCGTATTCCTTTGACAATTCTTCAATTACGGGACCAATAGCGCGACAGGGACCGCACCATTCAGCCCAGAAATCCACTACCGTTAATTTATCAGAATCCAGTACCTCTGCCTGAAAATTGGAATCATTAAATTCTTTTGCCATTTGAAATATTTTAATTGATTTAATTGTTGATAAAGAATAACAAATTTAGTTCCCATTTAAATAACAGGCAATATTGACAAAAAGTTGTGAAGAAAATGTCAATACAGGTAAACCGCCTGACAAATGACCGCTAACGGCTGTTCATCTAGTGGCCGGCGACCTTCTCAACCGCCTGTGGATTGTGCCGGTGTTTAAAAAGTACGGCAAAAAGGACCGCCACCACAAGAGAATAGCCGGCGAAACTCAGCCAGATATCATGCCAGTTCATTGCTCCGTTTGCAGCAGTAAAAAATTTCTGGATCACGATACCACTGATCACGCTTCCCAGAACAGCGCCGATTCCATTCGTCATCATCATGAAAATGCCCTGGGCGCTTGCCCGGATGGAGGGGCTGCTCTGTGTTTCTACAAATAATGAACCCGATATATTAAAAAAGTCGAACGCCATTCCATAAATAATACAGGAAAGTATGATCATCCAAAGTCCTTCAGCCGGGTTTCCATAAGCAAATAAGCCAAACCGCAGCACCCAGGCTATCATACTGATCAGCATCACCTGTTTGATCCCAAATCGTTTCAGGAAAAAAGGAATTGCCAGGATAAACAACGTTTCTGATATCTGCGAAATAGACATAATGATGGCCGGGTATTTAACGGCAATAGTGTCTTTATATTCCAGAACCTTATCAAAATCGTGCAAAAAAGTGTCTCCATAAGCATTCGTAAGCTGAAGCGCCGCACCCAGCAGCATGGAAAAAATAAAGAACAGCGCCATTTTCCGGTTCCGGAACAGCGAAAACATGTCTTTACCCATACGGGCTCCTGCCTCTTTATTGGATTGCCCCTTTAATGGAGGCGGACATTTGGGCAAGGTGAAAGAATAAACGGCCAGTAAAAAAGAAGCTCCGGCCGCAACATAAAACTGACCGGCAGTTTTTTCAAGTTTTAGCAAACTGACCGTCCACATTGCAGCAATAAATCCGATTGTTCCCCAAACCCTTATTGGCGGAAAATCTTTTACCACATCTTTGCCTACATTTTTTAAAGAAGTATAGGAGACGCTGTTTGCCAACGAGATCGTGGGCATGTAAAAAATCATATTGACCAGCATGACCGGGAACATGGTCACCGGACTGTCTACCAGCGGCACCAGCATCAGCACCAGTCCACCCATCAAATGTGAAATGCCCAATAATTTTTCTGCGTTAATCACCCGGTCGGCAAGCATTCCCATTACCGTAGGCATAAACAAAGCCGAGATTCCCATCGTGGAAAAGATCGCCCCGAACTCACCACCTGACCATTTTTTGGTTTGAAACCAATACGCGCCAATCGTAATCAACCAGGCTCCCCAGATAAAGAATTGCAAGAAGCTTAAGATAGTCAATCTGAATTTTAAACTCATAGTAAACTTTAGTTTTCTGTCCTGCGATACAGCGATTGAAGATAACTATTAAACCCGAAGTTTTTGCAGATTCCACCTAACAAATGTTCTTTGGTTTTGCAGACCAACAGGAAATCTTCAGTCTTAAAACAACCGGCCAGGCCACTCCGGTACAGACCTAAAACGAAAAGCGTTAAATTTGCAAAAAATACGCAGCATGACAACAGTGTTAGAGACCCATTTTTTACCTGAAGATACCGACCTGAAAAATATAGCCCGGAAAGTTTACGATAACCAGCGCATCACCGACGAAGAGGCCCTCCTGCTTTTTGAGAAAGGCAGCCTGGGATTTGTAGGTTCCCTGGCCAATTTCGTACGCGAAAGGCTGCATGGCGATGCTACTTACTTTAACCGGAATTTTCATATAGAACCCACCAATGCCTGCATCTATACCTGCAATTTTTGCAGCTACAGCCGCCTGTATGCCCACAGGGACGAGGCCTGGGAACTGGGCCTGGAGCAGATGATGGACATCGTAAAAAAATACGACAATGAACCGGTGACCGAAGTGCACATTGTGGGCGGAGTACACCCGAAAATGAACCTGGAATTTTTTGCAGAACTGCTCCGCAAGATCAGGGAGCACCGGCCGGAGCTTCATATAAAAGGATTTACAGCCGTAGAGCTGGATTACATGTTCCGGAAGGCAAAAAAAACCGTTGCCGAAGGCATGCAATACCTCAAAGATGCCGGTCTGGAAAGCCTCCCCGGCGGAGGGGCCGAGATCTTTGCACCCGGCGTCCGCGAACAGATCTGCCCGGATAAAGTGGACGCCGAAGGATGGCTGAAGATCCATGAAACGGCGCACAACCTCGGCATGCATACCAACGCCACCATGCTGTACGGACATGTTGAGCGTTTTGAGGACCGCGTGGACCATATGCGCCGCCTGCGCGAGCTGCAGGACCGGACAGGAGGTTTTAACACCTTTATTCCCCTGAAATTCCGCAATAAGGACAATGACATGAGCCATATTCCGGAATCCACCCTGGTGGAAGATATGCGGCTCTACGCGATCGCACGCATCTATATGGACAATTTCCCGCACCTGAAGGCCTACTGGCCGATGCTGGGGCGTCAGAATGCACAGCTGTCCCTTTCTTTTGGGGTGAATGACCTGGATGGTACCATTGACGATACCACAAAAATATATTCGATGGCCGGGTCGGAGGAACAGACCCCTTCCATGTCCACCGAAGACCTCGTAATACTGATCCGCCAGGCCAAACGCAAACCAGTGGAAAGAGGTACTCTTTATAATGTGATAAAAGACTACGGCACAGAAGAGCTGGTTCATGAACAATAAGCTTTCAGCTGCCGCCAATGCACGATGAAGCGGAGGCCAGAGCCGTGGATCCGATTAGGATTTTTGCTTTTTTTTTGATATATTGCTGATCTAAATCAAACATTGCTACCATGGCAAAAGTCTCTAATATACTTGCCCGTAAAGGGCATGACACGATCAGCATACCACCTTCCACTACCGTATACCAGGCACTGGAACTGATGGCCGATAAGAATATTGGGGCCCTGGTGGTTATGACGGGAGAGAACTACCTGGGAATCATCACCGAACGCGATTATTCCCGGAAAGTGATCCTGAAAGGCAAGCACTCTTCAGACACCACGGTGGAAGAGATTATGTCTACCGACCTTCCGCATATCTCTCCCGAAGATTCGGTGGAGCACTGTATGGAACTGATGAGCGACAAGAATATCCGCTACCTGCCGGTATTTATCAACGCCCGTCTCGCCGGGATCATTTCCATCAGCGATGTGGTAAAAGAAACCATCCTGCAGCAAAAGGAAACGATCAATCATCTGCAGGATTATATACATGGGAATGGATAGCGATAAGCTGTAAGCCTTCAGCTTTGAGCGATCAGCCTCTCAGTGATTTGGGAGTTGAGATTTGAGAGCTGAGATTACAGCTTGCTATTTAATCTGCATTTCACCTGTTACTTTTTATTGGCCGATACAGATCCATGTTTTTTCAGCAATAGGCCTGCAGCGTTGAGTTATCAGCCTCTCAGTGATTTGAGAGTTGAGAGCTGAGATTACAGATTCAGATTTGAATTCTGATAGCTCAAATCTGATAGCTACTTCACATACACAAAATACCCATACGCCGGTATCTCAAAATTTCTAGTGGCGGAGAAATCACGGGCCGCACCGGAAAATGCATCATTAAACGGGCCCGTCAGGTGCGCATCCGTTATATCGAAACGAAGGTTGGAAGCATCGGAAAAATTCAGCACGACCAGCACTTCCCGGCTGCCGTTCCTGCGCAGGTAGGCAAAGATCCTGTCATCCGCAGTAGTTGATAGTTTAAATGTGGTTACATCCGGATCCCCTCCCTTCAGGGCAGGATGGGTGGCATGCAGGTGCAGCAGTATTTTGTAGAAATCATGAAGAGCGGGCTTCTCCGGCCACCGAATAGGATCTTTGTCAAAGAACTGCAGCCGTTTGTCTTTCAGCGGAATTTCCTGTCCGCTGTAGATCAGCGGGATACCGTTCCAGGTACAACTGAATACCGCCAGCGGTATTGCCAATGGGCCATATTTTTCATATTCGGTCCCGTTCCAGCTGTTCTCATCATGATTGCTTGTAAACCAGGCGCGCATACTGGAATCACCAATGGTATTGTATTGCAGCAGCAGGTCGTATAATCCGGACAGCGGTTGTTTTTGTCTGAAAAAGTCCTCCGTTTTATGCATCCATTTCCAGGAATAACTGGCATCAAACACCCTCCCATAATCCGGGTTCTCCAGTTCATCGTATTCCCCCAGCCAGAACAAAGGCTTCACCGCGTCCAGCTGCGGGCGGGCTTCTTTCCAGAAATCAAGTTCCACCCAGGAGGCCAGGTCACAGCGGAAACCATCGATAGCTGCTTCTGTTACCCAGTACTTCATTGCATCGATCATGGCCTTCCGCAATGCCGGGTTCCCGTAGTTCAGCTCAATGATGTCATCCATTCCGCTGGCCACCTTAAACGTACCGGTGGTGCTGTCTTTCAGGTAGTATTCAGGATGGGAAACGGTCCATACATGGCCCCAGCCGGTATGATTGGCCACCCAGTCGAGGATCACTTTAAAACCCATTGCATGGGCCTGTTTTACCAATTGCTGAAAATCCTGCATTGTTCCAAATTCGGGATTCACTGCTGTATAGTCGGAGCAGGCATAATAACTGCCGAGTGTCCCCTTTCGCTTTTCCTTCGCAATAGGCGTCACCGGCATGAACCAGAGTGTTTGAATGCCCATCTCCTTCAACCGGGGAAGGGCGGCGGCAAACGCATTAAAAGTGCCTGCTGCCGTGTACTGCCGCAGGTTCACCTCATAAATACTGGTCGTATGTTTCCAGTCTGTACCTTCTTTTTGCGCCCTTGCTGTTGATTTTTCCTTCATTGGTTTGTTGTTATCCCTGGGCATCAATTTACAAGCCCCGGCTGTTATCACCAAAACTATTATTAAACTGATCCTGAACATGGCATTGTTTTACGGAAGATACGGCGTTTTTCCCGCGAAGCGGACCTCAAAACCGCCATTTTACTACCACTTCCGGTATCTGTTTTCACCTTATAGCAGATAAAGAGTAATTTTGCGCCATGAAGCAATTTGATGTACCCGTTTTTTACAGAAGCCCGCTGATATCTGCCATAAAAAAGAAGCGTAAGGAGGCCGACAAACTAAAAAAGGACTTCACGCCTACTTTTCTGGACTTCGGCCCGGTGCAGATCTACCTTGCCCGGCACTTTGGCTTTTGTTACGGAGTGGAGAACGCCATCGAGATCGCTTTCAAAACCATTGCCGAAAATCCCGGAAAAAGGATTTACCTCCTCAGCGAAATGATCCACAATCCACAGGTAAATGAAGACCTGCTTTCAAGAGGCGTACATTTTCTTCAGGACACCCATGGCAATCAGATCATCCCCTTTGATGCGCTTCAACCGGAAGACATTGTGCTGATCCCCGCCTTCGGCACCACCCTGGAAATAGAAAAGCGGCTCAACACGATCGGGATCCATACTGAAAAATACAATACCACCTGTCCCTTTGTGGAAAAGGTCTGGAACCGGAGCGAGGGGATCGCCAAAAAGGATTACTCCATCGTCATACACGGTAAACCCACACATGAGGAAACGCGGGCAACCTTTTCCCATGCCGCATTCAATGCGCCCTCCGTAGTGGTAAAGAACATGCGGCAGACCATTGAGCTGGCAAAATACATCACCGGTGAAAAGCCGCCCGAAGCTTTTTATGAAGAGTTTAAAGGGCAGTACAGCAGCGGGTTTGATATCAGACGGGACCTGCACCGGATCGGTGTGGTGAACCAGACCACCATGCTGGCCAGCGACACCCAGGCGATCGCTGACTACCTGAAACAGGTGATGATCGATAAATACCAGTTAACAAAAGAAACACTAGCCGAACGGTTTGCTGACACCAGGGACACATTGTGCTATGCCACCAATGACAACCAGACCTCCGTAAGTGCCATGCTGGATACTTCCGCTGATTTTGCGATCGTGGTTGGCGGCTATAATTCCTCCAATACTTCCCACCTGGTAGAGCTTTGTGAAGAACGGCTGCCTACCTATTTTATCAGCAACGCAGAAAAGATCCTCAGCCGTGATGCGATCATGCATTATAATTTCCATACCCGCGAGGAATTACAGACCCGCAACTTCCTGCCGGAGCATCATCCTGTAAAGATTCTGATCACCAGTGGCGCTTCCTGTCCGGATGCACTGGTAGAACAGGTCATTGAGAAAATAACGGGATTTTTTGGAGAAAGCAACCGCATCGATCAAATGGTAAAACTTTTTTTGTAATTTCATTCCTGATAGAGGATGTACAAACCAGGAACGCATATAATTGCAACCTTAAAAACAAGCGACCGGGCCAAAACCAATGACTATACCGGCTTCCAAAAGCTTGCAGATAAGTTAATAACCGTCTTTTCCCTGACAAAACTGGGAGAAGTATATCATAATTTTTCGCCCCAGGGGTTTACAGCCGTGATCTGCTTGAGCGAAAGTCATATCTCCATCCATACCTGGCCCGAGCATGACCTTGTAAATCTGGACATTTATCTCAGTAACCACGAGCGCAGTAATGACGAAACTGTTAGTCGTATTTTTAATGAAGTGGTCTCCTTTTATCAGGCAACAATCGAATCTGAACAACGGATAATACGATAATTCAATGTATCAATGCCCCAACTGTAAAAAAGCACTCCAATTGCCGGCCAGGGATATCCTGATTGTTCCCTGTGAGTGCGGAATGATTGTAAATATTCTACAGGATACGGGCGCGACTTCATTGGTAAAAGACAGCATCTACAGGCTCGCGCCCGAAAGCAACCATTACCTGCAACCCGGAACAACCGGCTTATGGAAAAACAAGAAGTTTGCGATAAGCGGCCGATTCCTTGCTGAAGGCACCGATGGTGCATTCAGCTATTGGACAATTATCTTTGAAGATGGAGGAACAGCAGTCCTATCGGAAGGCTATGGACATTACAGTATATTACAAAAGATCACGGTAACTGATCAACCGACAAGAAAAAAACTTAGTCAGTCGAGGGCCGGAACAACTATAAAATTTAACGGCGACCGGCAATACCGGCTGATCAGGAGGTCTGAAGCCGATTCTATCAGCATAGAAGGAGCACTCTGTACTCCCGAACCGGCATTGCCGTTTTTTACGGCAGCGTTTTTTAATGAGGAAGAGGGATATATAGAAATTCAGTATTATCATAATGAACAATCAGTTGCATTTTCATTGGATTTTCTGGAACCCCGGCAATTTAAATTCGGGAATACGGTGTCAGGATCATCCGTTTTTTCATTACAGTGCGAGAAATGCAATACAGCACTTCCCATAGTAGCCATACCTTATACCAGGGATCTGATTTGCTTTTCCTGTAAAACGGAATACGGGTACAACTATAAGAAAAAAAAATTCCAGCTAATAACAAAAGCAGCGTTTCATAACTCAGCCACTGCATTTTATCTCCAGCCGGGAAATATCGGATCCTTTAACAGGATCCTCTTTACTGTTATAGGATGTTGCAGCAAAGAAGAGCTTTCAGGAGCGTTTGCATCCTGGAGAGAATATACACTTTTCAATCCAGTGGAAGGGTTTTCCTATCTCAGCGAATACAACGGGCACTGGGTTTATGTAAAAGAATGGCCGCGACCGCCATTAATATCCAAGCGCGGAAACGACTATTTTATAGAGACCGGCAACCGGTTTGATCTTTATAACAAATACAGGTATAAAGTAACGGATGCGATCGGAGAGCATATTTATGACATTAACAATACCAGAAAAAGTTATTGCCGTGAATTTGTCTGCCCGCCTCAACTGATGATAGAAGAAAAATCAGACACGGAAGAATGCTGGTTCTACGGCGAACATATAAACCCCTCCGAGGTAAAGGAAGCTTTCAAACTGGATACCAGACCGCCGGCAAGACGCGGTATTGGCAGCATACAGCCGCTGATGATCGTTGACGTGGGTAAGACCATTATGATCGGAATTGCAGCGATCCTGCTGATGATATTGTTTCATATAATTTTTGCTGTAAACAAAAGAAACGAACGGGTTATTACCACTTCTATGGAGTTCAGTGACACAGCAAAAAATCACAGCTATACCAGCAACAGGTTTTACCTGAACAAAAAAGAAAGCAATGTAGAGATCGAGCTTAGCGCACCCGGCCTTTCCAACAACTGGATCGAAGTCAGTGGCAATCTGGTTAACACCGACAAAGGGCTCCAGGTCCCTTTTACCGAAACACTGTCCTTTTACAGTGGTGTGGAAAATGGGGAAAGCTGGTCTGAAGGGGGTACCCGGGGCAGCGTGCTACTAACAGATATCCCCCGGGGAAATTATTATATCGAATTTGAAGGCACCAGCGATATCAGCAGTTATACAGAACAACTTACGGCGACCCTTTTATATGACGTCCCCGTTCACCGGAACCTGTTTATTGTTCTGCTTATTGTTGCAGCCACAGGTGCGGCATATATTCTCATCAGTAATAACAACAGAAACAAACGCTGGAACGCATAAACAAAAATGAAACGGTTCAACATATTCAACTCCAATCATTCCCTGTTCCATTACCGGTGGTTTATCCTGATCATCATCGGATGTATTGCCGCAATGGCCTGGTACGATTATAATGGAGATTCGATGTTCAGCGGGAACAACAAAAACGGCAGCAGTTACAGTTCTTCAAGAACCGGTTATCACAAATAATATCAAATCCTTATTTATGTATCAATCTATTATCAACTCCATCATTTATTCCGCATTGGGCATTGCCATTCTGATAGTTGCATTTGTTCTGGTGGAAATATTAACCCCCAAACACAATATCCGGAAGGAAATATTAGAGCACAAAAATATGGCGCTGGCAGTGCTGGCAGGATTCTTTATGTTATCTGTTGCCATTATCATCGCCTCCGCCATTCATTGATATGCGTTCCCTCAAAAGTAACAATCAGCTTATTTTACTGCTGGCCGTTTTTGTCATTGCATCCTGCGGGCTTATTTATGAGCTTGTGGCCGGCACACTGGCCAGCTATGTTCTTGGAGACAGCGTAACACAATTCAGCACCATCATCGGTGTCTACCTTTTTTCGATGGGAATCGGCTCCTTTCTTTCCAAATACATCGGGCAGCACCTCCTCTCCTGGTTTATTAAAATAGAGTTACTGGTCGGCCTTATCGGTGGCTTCAGTGCGGTTATTCTGTTTTATGTATTTCCGCTTGCAGCATCCTTCCGGATCATCCTTTATGCGCTGGTATCGGTAACAGGTATCCTGGTAGGCCTGGAGATCCCGCTGCTGATGCGCATCCTGCAAGGCAAAGTGGTCTTTAAAGAGCTTGTAAGCCGGGTCTTTACATTTGACTACATTGGTGCATTGCTTGCCAGTCTTATCTTTCCCCTGGTTTTTGTTCCGCATCTCGGATTGATCAAGACGGCGTTGTTTTTTGGGATGATGAACACTTTCGTGGGATTATATCTTTCTGTCCGGTTCAAGCCCGAACTAAAAAATCATCGGGCGCTGACAACTGCCGCCATCAGCATCATTCTGCTCCAGCTTGTTGCATTTGTATATGCTGAGCGCATCATGGAACAGGCGGAGACCAATAGCTTTGCAGACAATATTGTATATGCCAAATCCACACCTTATCAGCGTATTGTCATTACCCGTAATAAAAGGGAGACCCGCTTGTTTTTAAACGGTAATCTGCAGTTCAGCAGCGCCGATGAATACCGCTATCATGAGGCGCTGGTACATCCGGCCCTCTCTTCAATTACCCGCCGTGAACAGGTACTCATCCTTGGCGGTGGCGATGGAATGGCCGCCCGTGAGGTACTGAAATATCCTGATGTGAAGAGGATCACCCTGGTAGACCTTGATCCGGCCATGACCCGATTATTTACCACCCAGGAGCGTTTCTCCGAGCTCAACAATCATTCCCTCAGCAATCCCAAAGTGACCGTTCAGAACGCAGATGCTTTTACCTGGCTCAGAGGATCTGCTACATGTTTCGATGCAATAATCATCGATTTCCCCGACCCTTCCAATTATTCGATAGGGAAACTCTACAGCAATAGCTTTTATCAAACGCTGTTTCGCCGGCTAAAGCCTGACGGTATTGCCGTGATTCAGAGCACATCACCCTTCGTCGCACCCAACAGTTTCTGGTGCGTGGATACAACACTGAGGTCCTGCGGATTTAGCACAAAACCGTATCACAATCTTGTCCCCTCTTTTGGAGACTGGGGCTATATCCTGGCCATGAAAGACACAGCTAAAGGATGGTTTTTGCAGTTACCGGATCACCTGCGGTTTGCAGACAGACAAAGTGTTGAGCAGATGTTTTATTTCCCGCCGGACATGCATCCTACAAAAAAGATCACGGTCAATAAGCTCAATAACCAGTCCCTGGTAAGTTATTTTGAAGAAGAGTGGAGCCATTATCTTGATTCATAATGAAACGCAGAAATTTCATAGAACTTTGTATGGCCGGCAGCGCGGCATTACTGACTGAAACCGGCTGCAAACGTCCCCGGGCCTCTTTTAAAGGCACCATCACCGGTGCTTCTGCACAAATAGGGCATATATTACGGGATATGAAAAACATTCCTTCCCCGAAACATTACACAGTTGCCGGCACTGTCATTGCAGGAGCAGGGATCAGTGGTCTTAGTGCCGGACGATGGCTGCATGAGCATGGAAGAGAAGATTTTATTGTACTGGAGCTGGAAAGCTATACCGGGGGTAATGCGGCCTATGGCAAAAACGAGGTTTCCGCTTACCCGATGGGAGCGCACTATATCCCTGTCCCTAACAACCACCTCACAGAATACCTCGATTTTCTGGAGGATGCCAGGGTGATCCTGTACCGGGACGAAAGCGGACTTCCGTTTTATAATGAGGAATTTCTGTGTTATGATCCGCAGGAGCGGCTATATATTAACGGAAGCTGGCAGGACGGATTGATACCGCAAAGAGGCATCACGGCAGATGAAAAGCAACAATTTGAAAAATTTCTGGCCCTGATGGACCACTACCGGCACCTGAAGGATGACGAAGGACAATATGTTTTCGACATACCTGTTGACCGGTCGAGCAGGCAGCCGGTATATACGCAGCTGGATACGATTACGATGAGTGAATGGCTTCAACAGGAGCAGCTGACAGCCCCTGCCTTACACTGGTATGTAAACTACTGCACCCGTGATGATTTTGGTTGTGATGCGGTATCCGTCAGCGCCTGGGTAGGCATCCACTATTTTGCCTCCCGAAAAGGCGAGGCAGTCAATGCGGCACATGGCGATGTGATCACCTGGCCACAGGGTAACGGCTATCTGGCAGATCAATTAAAAAAAGATTTCAAGGATCATATTATAACCGACAGTCTGGTGCTCGCTGTTTTTCAGAAAGACAAAAAGGTGGCGGTTCACTACCTGGATGTAAAAAGCAAACAGGTCCGGGGAATACTGGCAGACAATTGTATTCTGGCGACCCCTGTCTTTGTAACCGGCAGGCTGATGAAGGACCAGGAACCATTCAAAAAGGCAAAGGATTCGTTCACTTACACCCCCTGGATGGTAGCCAACCTGAAATTACGGCAACCGGCCGTATCAACTTGGGCAGGCATCTGCTGGGACAATGTAATTTACAATAGCGCCTCGCTGGGCTATGTAGATGCCACCCACCAGTTGATTGATCAGCTGACGTCCTATAAAAACATCACCTATTATCTGCCGTTAACAGATAAAGATGCTACTACCGCGCGTATTGCTGCATACGGGAACAATCATACCGATTGGTGCCAAAAGGTCCTGAGTGACCTGAAAACCGCTCATCCCCGGATTGAAGAGTATCTCGAAGAGATAAATATAACGGTATGGGGGCATGCTATGCCTAAACCTGTGCCGGGGCATATATTCGGAGGAGTCCGTCAGACCTTGCAACAACCAGTCAATAACCAGATCTTCTTCGCTCATACAGACTACGCGGGCATCAGTATTTTTGAAGAAGGTTTTTACCAGGGTATTAACGCTGCACAAAAAATAATCAATGCCGGCTGAACAACAATTATATAAATACCGGCAACCCTGGCTGCAAAACAAAGGCACAGATCTATTTTTTATTCTGTCGCCTCCTTTTGTCTGTTTGCTTCTTATTATCTCCTTCCCTCATTTATTTCGGAATGATGACCGGATGTCACTTACCGGATGGATCCTCCTGGTCCTGCTGATTGACGTTGGTCATGTATATACGACCCTCTATCGTACTTATTTCGACCGGAATGCATTAAAAACAAAGGGTACGATCCTCTGGGTCATTCCATTCGTTGCTTTTACTGCTGGGTTGCTGCTTTATAATTTCAGCGCGCTCTGGTTCTGGAGGGTGCTGGCTTATGCAGCGGTATATCATTTCATACGACAGCAATACGGTTTCATGCGGCTGTACAGCCGGTTTGAAAACAAACGGTCCTTTACTGCAAAACTGGATACAGCAGTGATCTACAGTGCCACGCTTTACCCGCTTTTCTACTGGCACATCTCGGGCCCGCGTAATTTTAACTGGTTCATTACGGGGGATTTTGTTTATTTCGGCGGGAGTGCGCTACTGCCCATTCTCGGCGGCCTTTATTTCATATTGCTCCTTGTTTACATCTTTCATCTGACCATTCAGACCATAAAAACCCGGCACTTTAACCTGCCCAAATTCGGCATCATTGCCGGCACCGTTATTTCCTGGTATTTCGGGATTGTTTACTTCAACGGTGATATGGCATTTACGCTGCTTAATGTAGTAAGCCACGGTGTTCCTTACATGGCACTGGTATGGGTGCACGGCAGAAAAGTCTATTCGAAACAAAAGAAGGAGAACCCCTTTTTACACAGGGTTTTTTCCAAAAAAGGAATCCTTATTTTTTTATTCATCATATTTGGGCTGGCCTTTATGGAGGAATTTTTCTGGGATATTGCGGTATGGAAAGAACACAGGGTGGCATTCGGAGGCAGTTATTTTGCAGCATTCCAACCCAGCGGGGAAATACTGAATATCCTGGTTCCCCTGCTGGCCCTGCCTCAGTTCACTCATTATATCCTGGATGGTTTTATCTGGAAGATCAGGAAGAATGAAATAAAATGGAGCAGTGAAATCAATAAATAGACAGGCAACTCCTCTTTACTTATCAGCTGTAATTAAATAATATCCAATCTTATAAGAAAAACAAGCCCGGAGAAAAAGAGCGGAAGCACTTGTGAAGTAATTCCGGCAGCGCAGGTATTATCCCCGATAAAAAAGTGCAGGACGGATGTCACTGCACTTTGATAAATTTATCCGGAACCGTTCAGACCTGGGAGATTGCTGCATTATACATCAGCGCATAATATTCATGTGCCATGCGGTTGCTTTCAAACTGCCAGCGTACATCCTGCATGCCATTCTTCATGATCTGTCTCCAGGTATTATAATCCTGGTAGTAAAGCGAGATAATCTGTCCGGCAAGGATCTCATACAGCTTGTTCAGGTCATATTCATCCTGGTCGTGAACACTCATATTCGCATAATCGGCCTTGGGTATTACAAATCCATTATGCCCGTGATTGATGAATTCGGGGATCCACCCGTCGTCCGTAGAGAAATTAACGGCACCATTCATCGCGGCTGTCATACCACTGGTGCCGGATGCCTCACGCGGTACGCGGGGATTGTTCAGCCACAGATCCGCCGCCTGTTTCAGGCGTTTGGACAATCCGAGCTCGTATCCTGTAAGCACTGCCACATTTTTATAATTCTTACTCAGGTGTACCAGCTCATTGAATTCAGAGATCGCCGGGAAGTCCATGGGATAGGGCTTTCCCGCCCATATGATCTGAACCGGGAAGGGTGCGTTGTTCAGCAACTGATTAAAGCGCTGCAGGTCTGACGCGATCAGCCCTGCTCTTTTATAGCCCGCAAACCTTCGGGCCCAGACAATGGTAAACACACGGGGATCGAACAGCTTGCCGGTTTGATCCGCCACAATTTCGAATGCCCTTTTCTTCAGGAACCATTTACGGTCATCAAACCCATAATCGTCCCCTACCTCTTTGAATTTATACATTTGCTTATCGGCCCAGTAATTCCAGTTCTGTGCATTGGTGATGGAGATAATGGGACAAATGCCCTCATATTTCCCCCACATATCCCGCGATACTTCACCATGCAGTTTGGACACTCCATTAGCAACGTGCGCAAAACGCAATGCCACCAGCGAATGATTGAACTGATCGCTGTAATCCTTTGTCAGTGTTTTTACTTCATCCACTCCCAGTCCGCAGAAATAGCTCATCTTATGACACAGGTAAATGTCATGCTTTTCGTTTCCTGCCTCTTCCGGCGTATGTGTGGTGAATACAAGACGTTTTTTTACTTCATCGAGATTCCTGCCGAATTTCTGATACAGGTAAAAGGTCGAAGAAAGGCCGTGCGCCTCATTCAGATGGTAGATCTCCGGATCCACACCCAGCAGGTCCATCAGTTTGGCCCCACCTACCCCCAGCAGGATGAACTGCGCTACCTTGGTCGCCACATTGGCATCGTACAGTTTATGGCAGATCGTTTGGGATACATAGTCATTCTCCGGCAGATCGGTGCTCAGCAAAAATAAAGGCGCGGTTTTGAATGTCTCCGGATGCAGATAGTATGCTTTTACCCATACCGGCGCGTCGTGTACCTGTATCTGGAATTTAATTCCCGTATCTTCAAGAAAACTATAGCTTTTTTCATTCCAGGCCACATCCAGTGTCTGGTCCTGGTTGCGCTCCTGATCGTAATAACCGTATTTCCATAAAATACCAACGCCGATCATATGCTGTCTTAGTTCATATGCACTGCGGAGATGTGACCCGGACAGGAAGCCCAGGCCGCCACTGTAAATTTTCAGCGGCTGGTGAATCGCATACTCCATCGAAAAATACGCCACGCGTTTTCCATAATTCTTATCAACCTCATAAGGAACCTTAAAATTTTCAAAACTCATATCTCACTTTATTTAACGGTTAGCAAAATAAGGGATTTATGACAAGAAATCACCAGAAAATACCATTGGGTTGGTAAATGTGTGGATAAAACACATTAATAGCAGCAGCCAATATTACAAGCGCCGGGATATCCGGCGGAAATGGGACCACTGTTATGTTTTGGCATGGTTCAGCTGCATGTATTTTTTTGGAGAGGTCTTTGTCAGTTTTTTAAAGATCCTGCAAAAATAATAGGGATCGTCATATCCAACCATTGCTGCGATTTCCTTTACCTTCATTCTTGAAGACACGAGCAGGGTACAGGCATGATGCACTTTAAGCTGGATAAAATATTCCAGCGGAGCCTTTCCCGTTTCCCCTTTAAAAAGACTGGAAAAATAAGAAGCAGACAGATTGCATCTTGCCGCAAAGGTTTCAATGGATATTTTCTCGCCGATATGTTCTTTCATATAAGCGATCGTATCCGCAATCATCTTGCCGGAGTTCATGGCGGGCTCCTGCAGGTACATCTCCTTGAACAGGAACGACGCGATAAATGCATGCAGGCACAATATCGCATTGATCACATTCTCCCGGGAATGTGCCTGTTCAAGACTCTGATACATTGTCGTCCATAATTTCAGTGCAAATGAATTGTAATGTATCGACCCCGGGCCCCGTTGCAATGTTATTTTCATTGTTTTATTAAACATGTCAATGGTAGTACCCGTAAAGTGCACCCAGTGGATGGTCCAGGGATCATCATTATCGGCCCCGTATCGCATGTACCTGTCCGTAGCCGGTAAAATAACATACTGGTTGGCCGACACCTCATACCGCGTTTTTCCGATCACGTACCAGCCCCTTCCCTCGGTACAATACAACAGGATATTGTCGGCACAGCCGTTCCGCCGCTCCCGGTAGTGAAACAGTGCTTTGGGAAAATAGCCGATCTGGGTGATATACATATGTTCCAGCAAGGGGTCCGTATGGATGATCTTATTGATCACCCGGTTTGGCAAAACGATCATCTGCTGACCCGTAAAGCCGTCTCTCCGGTTAAAATTGGTCATAGCATTCGATAAGATAGTCCAGTAAAAAGATTAAATAGTCCATCAAAATAGTAAAAAATAACCGGTTTATCCGATTTAACATTTTTTAAATAAAAAAAATTGTCAGATCTCAGGATGGATTTATAAAATCGAATTGTCCAGTTTTTTAATTTAAAAAGCTATTGAATTTGGGTTTTGTCCATTATAAATTTGATTTAATTAAATCGATGTCTACTGTTATGATTGCTGTCCGACAATTGATTCCAACGGAATCCTTATTGCAACGCCATCTCCTCATGGAACTGCACCCCTGTAGCACCATCCGCCACAGGCGCGGCAGCGGTTACCGATAGAATGGCATATAAATTATAACGCACCGGCCGGAGCCCCGGAGGCGCGGCATTTCTTAGGACATCTGAGCATTCAGATGCCAGTGACCTTTTATTGTTTAAACCATAATACGGCCCATGAAATCCTTGTTTATGTACTATCCAAACCAGAAAACCTTGCAATTACTATGCATCCTGTTTCTGTTCCTTTTTTGTATCCCCTCTCTGAGCGCGCAGAATGCGGGCAAAATAGCCGTGGTAGGCACGGTTGTGGATTCTGCCGGGGCCCCGTTGCCCAATGTGAGCGTCACCGTACAGGGAAATGAAAAAACCGGCACCGCCAGCGATAATAACGGACGGTTCGTACTGGATGTTGCGGCAGGCAGCACGGTGATTTTTACCGCGGTATCTTATGAAGATTATACCTATAAAGTACCCGCCGTTGCTGACCCTAACCTGAAAGTCATCATGATACAAAAGATCGTTGCCGCGAATGACGAAGTTATTATTACCGCGCTGGGGCGAAAGCAGATAAAAGAATCGATTGTCGGATCGGTCTCAACAATCAAACCGGATAATCTGCGGATCCCTTCCAGCAACCTTACCAATGCGATCGTTGGGCAGGTAGCCGGGGTGATCGGTTTTCAGAACAGCGGGCAACCGGGGTTGGACAATTCCAATTTCTTCATTCGCGGGGTCACCACTTTCGGTTACCGGGCCGATCCGCTGATATTGATTGACAATATTGAGGTCAGCAGTGATGATCTGGCGCGGCTGCAGGTAAACGACCTGGAGGCTTTTACAATTTTAAAAGATGCCAGTGCCACCTCCATGTATGGGGCGAGAGGTGCCAACGGGGTAATACTGGTGACGACAAAATCAGGCAAAACAGGAAAAGCAAAACTCAATCTACTGATTGAAAATACAATATCCCAGCCTACGAACCGGCTTCAGCTGGCGGACCCAATCACGTACATGAAAATGTACAATGAGGCTACAGTAACCCGTGACCCAACGCTGGCCCCTCCTTTTTCTGCAGATAAAATATACTATACGGACCTCACAATGAAGAATGATCCGAATGGCAATAAATACATTTATCCCGCGGTGGACTGGATGGACCTCCTTTTCAAAAAAAGAACCTTTACACAGCGGGCCAATCTGAATATCAGCGGGGGTAACGAATTTGCACATTATTTTATCTCGGGCTCCTATAGCAATGATAACGGCATTTTAAAAAATGACGCGGCCAACAGTTTTAAAAACAATTTAAAATTCACAACCTATCAGTTACGCTCCAATATCGATTTCAATATCACAAAAACCACCTTGCTGTCGGTACAGCTATGGGGCATCTTCAATGAATACAGCGGGCCTATTACAAACAATGCCAGCTTTTCAACGGACCTGTTCAATATGGCCACGCATACCAGTCCCGTGCTGTTCCCCGCTTATTATGCGCCGGATTCTGCCAACCGCTTAACACAACATATTTTATTTGGTAATGCTTACGGATCTACTCCCAATTCAGTGGGTTATGCCAACCCCTACGCACAGATGCTCCGGGGGTATAAACGATTTTCCAATTCGAGGATGCTGAGTACCGTAAAACTGAACCAGAAACTCGATTTTATTACACCAGGACTTGTCTTTGACGGATTCGTGAATGTGAACCGCTACTCATATTTCGATAATACGATGGCATATAATCCTTTTTATTATACCATCCCACTTGGAGGATACGACATCGGTAGCAATTCGTACCGGCTGCAATGGATCAATAACCTGCCCAGCGGAAATATATTCGTGGGTGGCATTAATTCGGCTGGTAACAGCGGTGCCGCGACCGAATACCTGGTATACAACCCGGGCGATAAGAATGCAACGGCGTATATTCATTTTCAGGGCAGGCTGGATTATACAAAAAGTATCGGCGACCACGATATAGGCGCTACATTAAACGTGATCAGAATGCAGCGGCTGGAAGCCAACGGAACGGATCCCAGAACCGGAGCCCCCTCCCTGCCTTATGCACTTCCTTACAGGAACCTGAATTATGCAGCTGAACTGGCATACGCTTATAAAAGCAAATACTTTCTCCGTCTTAACGGCGCCTATAACGGCACAGAGCGTTTTGATGAAAAGAACCGGTTCGGATTCTTCCCAACCGCCGGCGTATCCTGGATCATTTCAAAAGAAAATTTCTGGAAAGAGGGCATCTCCAATATTATATCTTCCCTCAAACTGAGGTCAAGCCTGGGTTACAGCGGTAATGACCAGATCGGCGATCAGCGGTTCTTTTATTTGTCGGATGTGGAACTCGCCGGAGGCAACCCTGCTACTTTTGGCATCGACAACGGGTACAGCCGGCCGGGGGTGACCATACGGAATTACGAGAACAAAGACGTCACCTGGGAAAAAGGATTACGGTTCAACGGGGCAGTAGAATTGTCGCTGTTCAGAAGTGTTGATATCATCGCGGAATACTGGAATGAAAAAAGAACCAATATCTTACAATCACGTAGTATCCCCACCAGCGCCGGACTGGAAGCTGGGGTGTTTACCAATGTGGGGGTGGTAAAAGCAAACGGATGGGATCTCACACTTAACTACAACAAGATATTCTCCGATAAATTGTCGGTGGCCTTCATGTCTAATTTCACCTACTCCCAGGCCATATATGAGAATTATGAAGAACCGGCCTATCTTGATGAGCCCTGGCGCCGCAGAACCGGGACCATCGTAGGTCAGCCTTTTGGTTATATTGCCGAGCGCCTTTTTGTAGACGACAAAGAAGCCGCCTCCTCTCCCACCCAAAATTTTGGCACCCAGCCACCCAGGGGCGGAGATATAAAGTACCGCGATATTAACGGGGATGGCCAGATCACCGTTGCAGATATGGTTCCCATCGGTCTGCCGGGCACACCACAGATCTCTTATGGTTTTGGTCCCAGCATCCGGTATGGAGTTTTTGACCTCGGATTCCGCTTCCAGGGCAATGCCCGTACTTCATTCCTCATCAATCCCAGGGACATCAGCCCCTTCGTAATACCCGAAGCAAACAGGAATATACCAGGTCAGGCACAGGTAATGCAGGCTGTGGCCGACAATTACTGGTCGGAAGGAAATCAGAACCTGTATGCCTTCTATCCGCGATTGGGAACAGATGCCAATATCATAGCAAACAACCTGCAGCCCAGCACCTGGTGGCTACGTAATGGCGACTTTTTAAGATTAAAGCTGATCGAGCTCGGCTATAGCATGCCCAACAATTTGGCACACAGCCTGGGAATAAAGGCCTGCCGGATATATGCCAACGGTGCTGACCTGTTTTTATTTTCCAATTTTAAACTATGGGATGTAGAACAAAAGAATGGCGACGGAACCGCCAATGGCTTTATTTATCCGCTTCAAAAGAAATTCAATCTTGGCATCAACATCACCTTTTAAATGAGTAAACTTATGCGTCTCACAACCTGTATTGCTTCGGTTTTTTTGTATGCATTTATTTCATTCACTGCTTTTTCCTGTAAAAAATACCTCGACGTGACTCCGGAAAATGTGGGCACTCTTGATTATGCGTTCCGGAACAGGAATGAGGCGGAGAACTATCTTTTTGCCTGTTACAGTACCCTGCAGAGCTTTGCGGATGTAACAAGAGATCCTTCATTCGTTACATCGGGAGAAACCATATATCCCACCGTTATCGGCGAAGGTCCCAAATTGTACGATCAGGGCTTTCACATGATAAGAGGCACACAGAACATATCCAGCCCCGTACTCAATTACTGGGATGGGACCAACGGTGCTCCTTCTGTTTTTAAAGCCATCCGGCGTTGCAATATCATGTTGGCCAATATTAATAAACCGATAGACCTGGATGAATTTGAAAAAGCCCGCTGGATCTCCGAATTAAAATTCCTGAAGGCATATTATCACTACTACCTGGTAAAAATGTATGGTCCGGTGCCGATTTATGACAAGGACGATGATATCACCACACCCATAGAACAATTACGCGTAAAAAGACAGCATGTGGATTCGGTATTTGATTATACCGTGCGTTTAATTGACGAAGCGATCCCCAACCTTCCCGTAGTAATTACCGATATCAACAGGGAACAGGGAAGGATCACCCAGGTAATTGCACTGGCGGTAAAAGCCGAGATCCGCACCACACAGGCGAGTCCTTTATACAACGGTAATTCCGATTATGCGGGTTATAAAAATGTAGATGGTCAGCCCCTGTTCTCCGCCAGCTTTGATCCTGCAAAATGGGCCGTTGCCGCCACTGCCTGTAAAGCCGCCATTGACGCAGCCAAGAGCCGGAACCAGGGTTTGTATAAATTTGTAAGACCCGCCAACCTCCCGGCGGACCTCCCGGCCGTCTTGCTCCAGGAACTGACGTTGCAGAATGCCGTAACGGAACGCTGGAACCTGAACCCGGAAGTGATCTGGGCGCTCAACCCCTATTTTCCCCAGCAGTCCAATGCCTGTCCGCGTCTTACCGCCGACTTCAGTCTGGGCGCCGCTCCCGGAACACTGGCCGTTCCGTTTGGTGTCACAGACCTGTTTTATACTAAAAATGGCGTGCCGATTACAGAAGATAAGAACTGGGATTTCGCCGGGCGTTTTTCGTTCCGTACCGGAGATGCTGATAATAAATATTTGATTGCACAGAGTTATCAGACCATAAAAAACAATTTTGATCGTGAGCTCCGGTATTACGCAAATATCGGTTTTGACGGGGCTGTATGGTACGGCAACGGCGTTACCGATCCGAATGCAGCACTTTCAGTACAGGCGCGTTCCGGCCCGGCGGCACCAAAGGACAATTCAAGGCTGAACATCACCGGCATCTGGCCCAAAAAACTGGTAAACTATTTGAGCGTTTACGATAAGAATGGATTTGCGCAAACAGCATTCCGCCTTCCCCGGATAAGAATGGCCGACCTCTACCTTCTTTATGCGGAATGCCTGAACGAACGCAGCGGTCCTTCCGATGAAGCATACGCTTATGTGGACAGTGTAAGGATACGCGCAGGATTAAAGGGTGTTGTAGCATCCTGGGCAGCCCATTCCTTTAATGCGGCAAAGCCCGCGACAAAGGACGGCCTGCGCGAGATCATACACCGCGAGCGCCGTATTGAACTGTGCTTTGAAGCAAAGGCCGGCTGGGATCTGCGCCGCTGGAAAGAATGGACAACGGTAATGGCACAGCCCATGCAGGGATGGTCGATCTTCCAGAAAAATGCGCCGGATTTTTACGTGCCCGTCACCCAGTTTATACCATCCGTCACTACTAAGGATTATTTCTGGCCGTTGTCAGATCAGGCGCAGCAGTTTAACGAAAACCTCGTACAAAGTCCTTACTGGAATTAATGTTTGCAGTTTTTAAAAATTTGATATGAACAACCGCTTTTTTTCCGCTCTATACGCTGTCATCGCAGTTATGTTGCTGCTGTATGTAACAGCCTGTACAAAAATTTCGGATTTTAACACACCGGCTTCCGCCGACAAAACAAAACCCGGAACCGTCACCGACATTAAGGTCACTAATTTTAACGGGGGCGCCTATATCACCTATAGCCTTCCTAAATCAGACAATATATTATACGTAAAAGCCAATTATGTAGTTAATGATAAGACCGGGACCAGCCTGGAAACAAAATCGAGTTATTATTCCGATACGCTGACGGTAAACGGGTTTGCCGAAAAAAAAGAATACGCTGTTATCCTGAGGGTGGTAAGCCGTGCCAATGTAGAATCCGACCCCGTAGAGGTAAAAGTACATCCGGATACACCGGTGTACCAGGTGGTGGCCAAAACCCTTTCCTTGAGTGCGGATTTTGCGGGCGTACGGATCAATGCGATCAATGAGCTGCAGAAAAATGTGGGGGTTGTCTTTCTCTACAACGACCCCTACTATGGCAAGTATACTATACGCCAACAGGTTTTCTCCAGTTTTTCCCAGATCAGTTTTCCTTCGCGTGGCTTTGACACCCTGCCCAAGCCCGTAGCAGCGTATACCACCGATCAATGGGGCAATACTTCCGATACCCTTTTTCAAACCATTAAACCCCTCTATGAGATCGAGCTGAATAAAAGTAATTTTTTTGAATACAATTTGCCCAGCAACAGTAAAACAGATGAATTCGGATGGGTGACACCCCGGCTGTGGGATAATAACAATGGAAGCGGCTGGCATACCAATCAAAGCCGTCCGCCGATCATCCTCCCTGCAACCACCAGCTTCGGCATCGGCGTCCTGGCAAAACTCAGCCGGTTCAAATTGGTACCGCGTGACGGCTACCTGTGGGCACATGGCAACCCCAAGTCTTTCATGTTATGGGGATCGAGCGCAGAGCAACCCGGAGACTTCAGTCCTCCTTATTTCGCCGATGAAGGAACGGTAATGGGAGACTGGGTAAATATCGGCAACTACCGGTACCCGGATCCACCTTCGGGCAGTCTTACACCTACCGATGCCGATCGGGCATGGGCACGTCCCGGAACTGACTTTGATGTACCCTTTGCCGCACCCAAAGTAAAATTCCTGCGGGTGGTGGTACCTGAGAACTGGGGCGGGGACAACAATTTTGCCCATATTATGGAGCTCACTTTTTATGGTGACCCCAGATAATTTTTTCATCAACGTATTTACAGATTATGAACACTATAACGACGCTTTTACGCATCATTGCAGGAACTGCATTTTCCGGGATCCTGCTTTTAAGCTGCAGCCGGAAAATTGACGACTACAAAAAATTCCAGGATAATAAAGAAGTGGTCTATAGCGGCACTGTCGCTAATTTAACCACCCGGCCCGGCAACCTTAGAATAAAGGTAAGCTGGAATCCCAGTCCGGATCCCAGCATTACGGGATACATACTTTACTGGAACAATGGCCGCGATTCCCTGGTGCTGCCGGCGACCACCAATAAAACATCGGATACGGTCAGTACGGTTATCTCCACCCATCTGCAGGAATCAGATGTACAAAGCTTCCTGCTTTACACCTATGATGCCGCCGGTAACCGCTCTGTCGGACAACGGACGCAGCTTACCAGGATGTATGGCCCCATTTATGAGTCCTCACTATACAATAAACAGCTGCTGACCAATACCACCCCCTTCCGGATTTTTGGCAACGATTCGGTAAGATTGTATTTTACTAAATCGGATTCTACAAACATCTATTCAAAGGTCTATTATTACAAACAGGATAATACACTGGACAGTATAACCGTTTCAAAAGATTCAGTCACATTAGAAAATTATAAACTGGGAACAAAAGCGGCGATCCAATCCTATTTTCTACCCGGCCTTACGGCCATTGACACCTTCCGGACGCGGAAACCGGACTCTACCATCCTGATCCAGTTTACTCCTTATACAGACACGGCACTTGCTTATTCCTACCGGGCCACCGGCACAAGGTATAACTACAACAGCGATGGCAGTGCCGCCGGTACCACCGCAATTGATATCGACAAGCAAATAGAAAAAACAGACTATATAAGCGTCCGGACGGATGATGTAGCCAATCTTGCCAATAACGGGGATACACGCATGATCCTCACCTTCGCGGCAGACGGGACCATTGATGTTTCCGGATACATCGGCGTCACCAATCCCATAGAAAACCATCCTACCGCCGGCAGGAGCTATATCGACCGTGCCACGGGCGATCTCGTGATGCGGTATAAATATACCAATTCGGATGGCAGTTTCCGGTTGATAGAAGAAGTATGGAAGCGTAAATAGCTGCAACCGCTTGTCCACAGATGATCGCTGATGGATCCACTGATACCGCAGATGGTTTTTGTGCTATAATTTATAAAAACAAGACTGAGGAGAACAACCTGGTTTTACAAAATCTCCCGTAGAGCCGACGATTGCCTGCGCCGGATCTGTGTCATCTGCGGCACATGCCTCACTTATTTTAAAATAACCCCGGCCAGCGGAGGCAGGTTGAGGGTAATGCGGTAGCGTTTTGTGGCAACATCGATCAATTCAATCCGGATGTCCTTGTTAAATACATCTCCCGTACCGTCGTATGCTTTGCTGTCGGAGTTGAACAGTTCTTCCGTATATTCCTTACCTGTGCATTCCACCACCCAGTCGTAACGCACTTCGGGCGTCATATTCAGCAGCACCAGCAGGTCTTCTCCGGGGTGGAGACCTTTTCTCTTATAGGCCATAACACTTTCTGTACGGTGATCCAGATCCACCCATTCAAAGCCATCGTTTTTGAATTGACGGATGTGCATTGCCGGTTCGCTTACAAGTACCCCGTTCAGCGCCTTAAGACATTCCTGTACGCCTCTGTGACTGTTGTGCTGTAACAATGACCAGTCCAGCTCGGATTTATAATTCCATTCTGTTGTCTGTCCGAACTCCGATCCCATGAACAGCAGCTTGGCGCCGGGATGTGTCCACATATAGGTAAAGAACAATCGCAGGTTGGCAAACTTCTGCCAGAGATCGCCCGGCATTTTAAAGATCAGCGGGCTCTTACCATGTACTACTTCATCATGACTGATGGGCAGCATAAAGTTCTCATCATAGTAATACATCATACTGAATGTAAAATCATTCTGATGGTACCGGCGGTGTATCGGGTCCAGTTTGAAATAGTCCAGTGTATCATGCATCCAGCCCATCATCCATTTCATGCCAAAGCCCAGGCCCTCTTCAAAGGTCGGCCGCGACACGCCCGGCCAGTCCGTAGCTTCTTCTGCTATGGTCTGCACATCCGGGAAGTCGCGGTAAATGGTTTCGTTCAGGTGCCGGATAAATGTGATCGCTTCCAGGTTTCCGTCGCCGCCGAATTCATTAGGCTCCCACTCGCCTTCTTTCCGCGAATAATTGAGCTTAAGCATCGAGCTTACGGCATCCACCCGCAGCCCGTCGATATGGAACTGCTCCAGCCAGAAACGGGCGCTGCTGATCAGAAAGGACTTTACCTCTCCCCTTTTATAATTAAAGATATAAGAGTTCCAGTCCGGGTGATATCCCTTGCGCATATCTGCGTATTCATAGGTGTGTTCTCCGTCAAACAGGTACAAACCGTGCGCGTCATAAGGAAAATGAGAAGGCACCCAGTCCAGTATCACGCCGATACCCGCCTGATGAAAGGCGTCCACCAGACGCATGAATCCCTGAGGATCGCCAAAGCGTGAAGTGGGTGCAAAATAACCGGTGGTCTGGTAGCCCCAGCTGCCATCAAACGGATATTCCGTTACCGGCATCAGCTCCACGTGGGTAAACCCCATCTCTTTTACATAGGGCACCAGTCGCGCTGCCAGCTGGTCGTAAGAATTATAGGAATGTTCGTCCGAAGGGTCCGGTTGCTGCCAGCTTCCCAGGTGTACTTCATATACGCTCCAGGGGGCGTCCAGCGCATTTTTTTCTTTTCGCTCCTCCATCCACTTTTCGTCTCCCCAATCGTAACCCAGCTCCCAGGTAATGGAAGCAGTCATGGGACGCAGTTCCCAGTAGTTGGCAAACGGATCTCCTTTTTCAGTTACCGCATTATGGGCTCCCGCAATATGATACTTGTATAATTCACCAAAACTCAAATCCGGAATAAACCCTTCCCATACCCCACTGTTATCCCACCGCGCTGTGAGCGGATGGGTCACTTTGCTCCAGTCATTAAAGTTCCCGGTTACGAATACGAACTGTGCATTGGGTGCCCACACGCAAAAATACATGCCCCATTGCCCCTGCACCTGCAGGGCATGGGATCCGAAGATTTCATATAATGAATAATGAGTACCGTTCTGAAAATTTGTTATATCAGTGTCGGTCAGCAGCGAATAATTCCAGACCGGTTTTGTAGTATCAATAAAATTCGCAGCTTCAAACCTTTCCTGGATTTTTTTTAGATCGATTGGCATATGAACAGTTGTTCAGCAATGTACAACATTTTTTCAGGAAATCGCCCCGGCCTTTTGCCCCCCTTCGCATCTTTGATATCAGTTTTTTATATACTTTAACGTATTTTACAATCAGGCCGGTATCAGGTATTATGGAAAACCTTCATTTTTGCGTCATGAATTTTTCTACTGAAAAAAACCATAGCAGAAATGATGAGAAACCAACAGCGTTGCCGGATGAAATAAAATAACTACCGACTTAGTTTCATTACGTTTTTTTCGTAGATTTGCCGGATCGTGAACTGTAACAAAACAAGTCGGATAGCGACTACCATATAACAAACACTTTATCAAAACACGTCCATGAGATCAAGAACTCTCGTTTTGCTTGCGCTGTTTCTTTGCTTCTTTCAGGCGGCAAAGGCCCAGTCGGGCGGCAGTATCAAAGGCCAGCTGACAGATACAACAGAACATAAAGATCTAAGCAATGCATTGATCACTGTAATGAAAGCAGCGGATTCATCGCTGGCCGGCTTTATCCGGACGGGAAAAGATGGTATGTTCCAGATTCCCGGCCTGGATACAGGGAACTATGTGGTGATGATCACCCATCCCTACTTTGCCGACCTTTTTGAAAATGCGACCATTAACGGAACTACACCCGTCGACCTGAAAACACTTTATATGCTCTCCAAGATCAAGCTGATGGAGGAAGTGATTGTAAAGGGGAATAGGGCCATTTTTATGTCGGGGGATACCACAGTGTTCACTGCAGACAGTTTTAAGGTAGCGGAAGGGGCCAATGTGGAAGAGCTCCTGAAAAAGCTCCCGGGTTTCCAGGTAGACAAAGACGGGAAGATTACGGCGCTGGGAAAAAAGGTGGAACGAGTGTTGGTAGATGGAGAGGAATTCTTCGGTAGCGACCCTGGTATTGCCACTAAAAACCTGAGGGCCGATAATATAAAAGAAGTACAGGTATACGACGGAAAAAGCGACCAGGCAGCTTTTACGGGTATTGATGACGGGCAAAGCAAACAAACAATAAACCTGAAATTGAAGGAAGATAAGAAAAAAGGATACTTTGGAAAAATAGAGGTGGGAGGAGGCCTAAAGGACAGATCCGAAACGGGGGGACAAAATAAATTCAACAATTCGGTCATGCTGAATGCCTTTAAGGCGAAACGGAAGATTGCAGCCTATGGCATCATGAGCAATACCGGTATGCTGAACCTGAGCTGGGACGACCAGGAAAAATATGGCGGTGACAATGACAACATGCAGGTATCGGATGACGGAAGTGTAATGATGTACTTTGGCGGAGGCGGGTACAACCGGAGCGATGGTATTCCCACCAACTGGAATGCAGGCTTTCACTACAGTAACAAATTTGCGGCGGACCAGTACAGTCTTAACACAGGTTATAAATTTGTAAAGATCAATGCTCCCGCCTACATTCGCACCAACTCGCTTCAGTTTGCAAATGACTCTACCTGGCGTAGTAATTCCGTAAACAATAACTTCAGCTCCGACATGCGCCATCGCATGAACCTGATGGTGGAGGACAAGATCGACTCTATGAATACCGTCAGGATACGTGCCAACGGTAATAAGGGTGTGCTCAAAACCGAAGGATCCTATATTACGGAGAATCTTACGGAAGACAACCGGTACATTACCAAAAGTGAGGCCCGGAATTCGGGAGAAACTGATAATGGCAGCATTGATGCCAACGTGCTATGGACCCACAAATTCAAAAAACAATACCGCACCTTTTCAGCTACTGCCGGCATCAATTACAGCAACTCCGACAATACAGGATACCAGTATTCGAAGGCCGATTTTTACACCAGTCTTGGTCCGGAGCCCGATTCCACACTGACCATTGATCAGCAACGTACCAATAATAATGAGACCAAATCTGTTAACGCACGTATTGCGTACACCGAACCCATTATAAAAGACTTTTATCTTGAGTTCAGTTATGCTTTTAGCAAAAGCAATTCCACACGAAAACGCGACAGTTACGACAAAGGTGTTTCAGGTGCATACGATCAGTTGAATGCAGATTTCAGCAATAATTTTGAGTTTAATAACACCAGCAATGCACCAGGGGTGAATTTCAGGGTGAACAAGAAAAAATACAATTACTCTTTTGGCTCTACCGTCAACTTTAACCAGTATGTGCGGATCAACCATACCGACAATAGCAGTAGTCCGTACAGTTTCACCAACTACTATCCGAGAGCCAATTTCAATTATAAACTCAAACCTTCTGAAAATATCTATGGAGGTTATAACGGCAACGCCACCGCACCATCGCTCGACATGTTGCAGCCCATTATCGACAATACCCAGCAATTGAATCAGCGCATAGGTAATCCAGACCTGAAGCCCTCCTTCACACATTCCTTTAACCTGGGATTCAGTTCGTGGAAAATGCTTACAGAGCGCAATATCTATCTTTATACCAACTACCGTACTACGCAGAATGCGTTTGTAAACCTGAACGACTATACCAACCCTGTTCAGAAATACCAGACCGTGAATGCCAGCGGCGTCACCAATCTTTACGCCTACCTGGGTTACGGATTCAAATTAAAGAAGCCAGACATCCGTTTTAACATCAATCCAGGTTATAACGGCGGTAGAAGTATTGATTTTATAAAAGACAACAGCAACCCGGAAGCCGTTAAGAACATTACTACCCGCAATTCCTATGAGCTCAGCCTGGGCATTCAGAAATCGATCCAGGATCAAAAGTTCACTATCTGGGTGCGTCCACAGGCTGCTTATAACAATACCAGAGCCACAGTGAATACACGCGTAAATCAGAACTACTGGTCCTATGGAATCAATGGCGACATCGCTGCGAAGATCACCAAGGACTTTGAATTAAGGACGGATGTAGACGGAACCTACCGGCAGAAGACACCGGACTTCGCCAACAATGTAAATTTCACCATCTGGAACGCTTCAGCCGTTAAACGTTTTTATAAAAATGAATTTGAGCTATGGTTCCGGGTCAATGACATTCTGAATCAGAACACCGGCTTCAGCCGGTATGGTTTTACGGAAACCTACCGCACGGTTCTGAAACGATTTTATTTATTATCCTTTGTCTGGAATCTGAATAGCAATAAAGGCGCAGCTCCTGCAAAATAAAATAACAGCAACATGAAATATCCCATTACATTGCTTCTGCTGACATTCATTTATGCAACGCTCCCGGGCCATGCACAAAAATTCATTAACAGCGGAACAGTTGAATATGAAGTCCGGATCAATATCAGAAAAGGACTGGAGGCCGAAGATGATATGTGGAGCCGCGCCCTAATGGATAAGATGCCTCAGTTTTCCGTAAATTACTATTCCTATGCTTTTAAAGACAATAAGGGTATATACAAATTTGACCGTACCGGCGACCGCCAGAAAATAAGCAGCTGGATTACTGGAGTGGAAGAAGAGAATGTCTGGTACAACGACTATGCCACCAACAAGTACGCCAACCTCATTACTATCGATAATTACAATATTGTGGAAGGCGATCTGAAAAAAATAAAGTGGAAGTTAAGTCCCTCTGAATCCACAGTGATCGCGGGATTTAACTGTCGTAAAGCAAGTGCCATCCTCTTTGACAGCGTGTACATTTTTGCCTACTATACGGAAGAGATTCCCGTAACCGGAGGCCCCATGGGCGTGCACGGATTACCCGGGCTGATCCTCGGTCTTACCGTACCCCGTCTCTATACCAGCTGGATCGCCACTTCATTGAAACTGGATGTATCCGCCCCTGTTGCCCCACCATCCAAAGGCAAAAAAGTCACGGATTCTTTTGTCATAAATGCATTAAAAGAATATGGCAAAAGATGGACCGGCGGCAACAAATACGCCAACACCCTGATATGGAGAACGTTTCTTTAGCTCCTTCGCTATTGCAGCTCCAGCACCAGGTTCGACATCGGGTGTAAAGTAAGTGAATCACTAAAGACAATCGGGCTGCCATTAACCACATCCCTTCCCTGTTTAAAACGGTGGAGCACTTCCCGGAACCTCGAAGTAGCAACCGTTGCCGGCTTACCGTTCGTATTCATGGCACACATTACCGTTTGCCGGTCATCGTACCGGAAATAAACATACACCCCATCATAAGGCGCAAACTGCAACAACCTCCCATGCGTAAGGGCAGAGGAGCGCTTCCTGAAATTGGCCAGGGTTTTAATATAATCGAATACCGCCGCTTCCTTTTCCGTGCGACCGGAAGCGATAAATTTATTTTGCGGATCACCGGGCCATCCACCCGGAAAATCCAGACGTACATATCCGTCATTGGGCCAGGTGGTTCCCTTCATCAGCACCTCGCTGCCGTAATACATCTGCGGGATCCCCCTTCCCGTAAGCAGCCACGCAAAGGCCAGTTTGTACTTTGCCGTATCCTCATTTACCACGGAATAAAAGCGGGCCAGATCATGATTGTCCAGAAAGATCACCTGGCGCATGGGATCTTTATACACAAAATCCTGCGCCAGCGTCGTGTACAGCTTGTTCACCCCCTCTGTCCATCCGAAGGGCTGCGTTACCGCCGGAATGATGCCGTAAAACAGGGTTTGAAAATCGGTGGTCGCCTGGAGGTTGCTTTTAAAAGGAATGGAATAATTGTTCTCACAAAAATAGCTTTGATTGGGCACACCATGTACCCAGGTTTCTCCAAAGATGCTGATGCGCGGATATTCATCATAGAGGGCCTGGTTACAGCGGTTCATGAACTGAAGATCGTTATAGGCATAGGTATCCACCCGCCATCCGTCGATGCCAAACTCCTCCACGCTCCACAAGGCGTGCTGGATCAGGAAGGCCTGTACAAACGGATTCGACTGATCCCAGTCAGGCATAGATGGAACGAACCATCCGTCTTCCATAATTTTTTTATCAATACGGGCCGCATAGGGGTCAAACACCGCCTGGTCTTTATAATTGGTTTGTGTAAACCCCGGCCAGCGGTGAAACCAGCTGCTGTCCGGCTGATCCCGGAACAATACATGCTCCAGCCCGGTATGATTGTAAACGGCATCCTGGATCATCTTCAATCCTTTGGCATGTGCCGCATCGATCAGCCTTTTATAAGCCGCAGCGCCGCCCAGCCGCGGATCGATCCGGTAATGATCGGTAAACGCATATCCATGCTCCGTACGGTTGGGCATATCATTTTCGATCACGGGGTTCAGCCAGACCGCGGTCACGCCTAAGTTTTTTAAATAATCCAGGTGGTTTTCCACACCCTTCAGATCACCGCCATGCCGCTCAAATACGGAGTCGCGGTTCAGCGACTGGTCCCGCATTCCGCTTACGCGGTCATTGGAAGGGTCTCCGTTGCTGAACCGGTCGGGCATGATCAGGTAGATCAGGTCTGCAGAAGTGGCACCGTTCGCAAACGCCGTACCATTTCCCGCCCGGCGGTTGCTGATCGGCCAGTCTACCACCTCCTTTCCTATTGTGATCTTTGCTATCCCCGGCCGGGTATCCGGACCAATGACAAGATGCAATACCAGGTAATGCGGATTGTCAAACCGGGAGATCTTTTCCAGTTTCACACCAGGATATTGAACCGATGCCGCTTGTGTTTTCAGGTTCTGGTCTGCCGCACGTACCAGCAGCTGAACCTTGTTCCATTTCATATTGATCCACCAGTTGGCAGGATAAAGGGCGACGGAAGCGGCCCCGGCATCCAGCCGGACAAGCATCAGTAATAAAATTGCTGCTAAAAAAGGTTTACGCATAGTGCAACAGTTTTAAATGGCGGTATTTTGAGGATCGCTGATACGGGTGCGCAGCACACTTATGGCTCCCAACACCATCAATACACCTCCAATCATAAGATAATAGATCGCCTGTTTTCCCATTAAATGGCTTACAACAGGACCTCCGATAATGCCATTTACGATCTGCGGGATCACAATAAAAAAATTGAAAATGCCCATATAGACCCCCATTTTATGCTGTGGAATGGTTTCAATAAGCATCGCGTAAGGCATTGCCAGGATACTGGCCCAGGCAAAACCGATCCCCACCATACTGATCCACAGATAACCGGTATTTTTTATAAAATATAACAACAGCAACCCGATCCCGCCCGCCAGCAGCGCTACCGCATGGGTTTGTTTTTTTCCTATTTTTTTTGCCAGTGGTATCAGCAAAAATGCAAAAGGGATGGCGAACAGGTTATAGAGGCCGAACAGGTTGCCCACAAAATCACCGGCCCTGTTAAAAGCTGCAGAATGGGTGTCATCCGGGCTTAAACCAAAATGGTGGGTGGCCACTGCACTGGTAGTGAATACCCACATGGTAAATAGCGCAAACCAGCTGAAGAATTGCACTTTTCCCAGCTGCCACATGGCCGGGGGAATGGTGGTCATATCCCTGAAAATATCCCGCCAGCGGGGTGGCGTTGCAGCAGCCCTGTCCTGACCCGCAAACTTTTTAAAAGTATCCGGATCATATTCCCGGGTTGTGAAAATGGTATAAAGGATCGTTATCAATAATATCAGGGCGCCTGCATAAAAAGAATAGATGACATTTTGGGGCACATACCCTTCAGGCGCCACATTGGATACGCCCATCTTTGTAAGTAATGAGGGCAATGTAGAGCCGATAACTGCGCCAATCCCTATCAGGATGGTCTGTACACTAAAGCCCAGGGTCCCCTGTTCCTTTGGCAGCATATCGCCTACCAGCGCCCGGAAGGGTTCCATGGATACATTGACCGATGCATCCATTAATGTGAGGAACAGCACGGCAAGCAGCAAAACATTAGCACCGATAAATGTGGTGACACTGGCCGCATTCGGCAGAAACACCAGCCCCAGGGCACAGAAAACGGCACCGATCAGGAAATAAGGTTTCCGTCTTCCCAGAACGGTCCAGGTATGATCCCCCAGGTGCCCGATAATGGGCTGTACGATCAATCCGGTTAGCGGCGCTACGAGCCAGAACCAGGACAACTGGTGCACATCCGCCCCGAAATTGGCCAGTATGCGGCTGGCATTCCCGTTTTGTAAGCCAAAGGCCATCTGGATACCCAAAAAGCCCATGCTCATATTAATGATCTGCACCAGGGATAATTTCGGCTTGGAAGCGGTTGATATTACAGACATAGCAAGCGTTTAAGCAGCAAATTTAATATGTATTTAATACACATTAAAAATTATTTTCAAAAAAACTGGTCGTTCAACCAGTTTAGAGCATTTTATAGGATGGTAATGGTTGCAATTACTGGTTATGGGTTCCTGCCGCCGTTTTCCGTTCAGACAACAAATCCATTGGGAAGCACTGCTCCTTTTTTTACCACAATGATGCCGTCCTTTACGGTATACAGTTCGTGATCGGTATTTTCCAGGTGTGTTCCCCCGTTCAGCCGCACATCGTCGCCGATCCGGCAGTTCTTATCAATGATACAATTCCGCAGGTAGCACCGTTTCCCGATACCAATAGGAGGTATCCCTTTGTTCTGATCCCGGCTCAGATCTTCGATGGTCTCGTAAAAATCACTGCCCATTATATAACAGCTGGCGATCGTGGAACCATACCCGATGCGGGAGCGAATACCCACCACGCTGTGCTCAATACGGGAAGCATTGATAATGCATCCTTCGGCGATCACCGTTTTTTCGAGTGTGGTGCCGCTGATCTTGGCGGGTGGCAGCATCCGCGGACGTGTAAAGATCGCTTTGGTATTATCAAATAAATTGAATTCCGGTATGTCGGAGGTCAGCTCCAGGTTGGCTTCAAAGAACGAATAGATATTACCGATATCGGTCCAGTAGCCTTCATACTGGAAACTGGCCACTTTGTATTCGCTGATGGAGGCAGGTATGATCTCTTTTCCAAAATCAGTGGCCTCCGGATGTTTCTTCAGCAACAGGGATTCGAGCAGTTTCCGGTTGAATATATAGATCCCCATGGAAGCCAGGTAGTTCCTCCCCTTCTGCTGCATCGCAGCACCTGTATCACTTTCCCAGTCGCCCAGTATGTCTTTTGACGGCTTCTCTATAAACGAGGTGATGTAGTGGTTTTCATCCGTCTTCAGGATCCCGAATTCAGGAGCCTCCCGTTCTCCCACGGGTATGGTTGCAATGGAAATTTCCGCGCCGGTCTCTTTATGATGCTGCAGCATCTTGTTAAAGTCCATCTGATACAGCTGATCGCCGGAAAGAATCAGTACATAATCGCTGTGAAAAGGTGCCAGGTGCCGGAAACTCTGGCGTACCGCATCCGCCGTACCCTGGAACCAGGTCGGGTTATCGGGGGTTTGCTCGGCAGCAAGTATATCTACAAAAGCGGTACTGAAAGCACTGAAACGATACGTATTCTTTATATGCCTGTTCAGGGAAGCGGAGTTAAACTGGGTCAATACAAACATCCGGTGGATCTCTGAATTGATGCAGTTGGAAATCGGTATGTCTACCAGCCGGTATTTCCCCGCAATGGGTACGGCCGGCTTCGACCGGGTGCTGGTTAACGGCGCCAATCTGGATCCCGCTCCTCCTCCCAAGATCATGGCGATAATCTGATTTGAAATGGACATATATAATAGTTTAAAATTGCTTGGCGTTATAAATATAATCAGGAATCAATAAAACCCGGTATTATTATTTTATTGCTTGGGCCGAAGGGATTCGTAGAGCTGGAGGTATTGCTTTGCCGACATATCCCAGCCATGGTCAATGGTCATGATCCTGGTGCGCATGGCATCGTAAAGATCCTGTTTATTCGAATAAAGATCGATCGCGCGCCCTACGGAATACGCTATATCGCCCACGCTGGACTGCTCCATTTTAATACCAAATCCGCCCTGGTCGCCATAGTCCACCACCGTATCCTTCAGCCCGCCGATGTTCCGTACCATCGGAACCGTTCCGTAACGCAGTGCATACAACTGGTTCAGTCCGCAGGGCTCCACCCGGCTGGGCATCAGCAGGAAATCGGAGCCGGCATACAGCAGGTGGCTCAGCCCTTCATTATAGCCGATATACGCATTAAAATAACCTTTGAACCGGCGTTTCATCTGGTCCAGCTGATTCTCTATTTCAGGATCACCGGAACCCAGCACCAGGAAATTGGCCTTGCCCTGGTACTGGTAAATGGATTGACCGATCGCATCCGGCAACAGGTCGGCAGCCTTCTCTCCCACCAGTCTTCCGATAAAAGTGATCAGCGGTTTTTCAGGATCCAGTCCGAACTGCGCCGATAATTCTTTTTTATTCTTTTCCTTCCCCTGGATCACCTGTTCATCGTCGTAGTTTTTTGCAATAAACCCATCCGTCTGCGGGTTCCAGACCGCGGTATCGATACCATTAATGATACCGATGCTCTTTCCTTTTTCATATTCAAAAAGATTTTCCAGTCCGTTTGCTGAATGCTTCAGTTCATCCATATAGCTGGGACTTACCGTCGTTACTTTCCAGGCGCATTTAATGGCTGCGGCCATGGGGTTTATGGCATTGTTCCAGTCCAGCAATCCCCAGTTCCACGAATCATAGGCCGGCAGGTAGTAATGTTTGTCCCAGCTGAACTGCCCCTGGTATTCGCCGTTGTGCACCGTAAATACGGTAGGCACATTACCCAGCTGGTAACGGAAGGCATAGGCATGACGTGCCATGAACGGGATCAGCCCGGTATGATGATCATGACAGTGAATGATATCCGGACGGTGTTGCCAGCGGCCGATCCAGTCGCAAACCGCCAGCTGAAAAGCAATAAAGCGTTCTGTGTCGTCTTCATAACCATAGATGCGTTCGCGGTCCAGTTTACCGTTGATATCTACCAGGTAAAGATCAAATCCCAGCTTATTGGTTTTTTCCTTGATCACACTGTATTTGAACCATTCATTTCCCAGCGCCTGCCCGCCCTCATGTACCAGTTCCCATTCGTTCTGATATAAAAACTTTGTGCGGTACATCGGCATCACTACTTTGGCGATATGGCCCAGTTCATTCTGATACTTCGGCAACGCTCCCACAACATCTCCCAATCCTCCGGCTTTGGCCATGGGATAGCACTCTGCCGATACATGAATTATTTCCATAATACTGATTTCTTCCGTTACTAATGTAAGCAATATTTACAAATGAAAATATAAATTGAAACGGAAAGAATTAAAATTTTTATTTAGATGATAACTATTTACATTTACTTCCTGATAAAAAACAAACGATTGACATGAGTAATCAAACGACCAAGTGGTCACAATTCGGAACACTGATCATCGTGTTCTTTTTTTGGGGTTTTGTTGCTGCCAGTAATGATATATTGATCCCGGTTTTTAAAGAAAAGCTTCATTTAACACAGGTTCAGTCGCAGATGGTTTCTTTTGCCTTTTATGTGGCTTATACCGTAGGATCACTGATCTTCCTGCTGATCAGCAGTGCCATCAGAAAAGACCTCCTGCAAAAGATCGGCTACAAGAACGGCATTTCGCTGGGGCTGATCATTTCAGCATTGGGCACACTCATGTTTTATCCCGCCGCCGAGCAGGAATCCTTTACCTTATTTATTATAGGACTCTTTATTGTAGGCCTGGGGTTTTCATTACAACAGACCGCAGCCAACCCGCTGGCAATTATCATGGGAGATCCGAAGCTGGGTTCCCAGCGCCTGAGCCTGGCCGGCGGCATCAATAATTTTGGCACCACCATCGGCCCGCTTGTGGTCAGCTTCGCGATCTTCGGATCCGTTACAGCCTCCAGTGCCAGCGCCGACATCCAGAGCATCAAAGTGCCGTACCTCGTACTGGGACTGGCATTTGTAATTGTCGCCATTATCTTCAGGGTATCTTCGGTGCCCAATAAGATCGACCTGGAAGCTGCAGAACCGGAAGGTGCCGATGCATTAGAGCTGGGCAAGCCCCAGCAAAAAGAACTTCCGCAGAGCCGCCATTCGGTAATGGCCTATCCCCAGCTTGTGCTGGGTATGATCGCGATCTTCTTATATGTAGGAGTTGAGGTGAGCACGGCGGCCAATCTGCCGGAGTTTATGAAAGAGCACCTGCAAACCCCTACCGACAAGATCGCTCCTTTTGTATCGCTTTACTGGGCCAGCCTGATGATCGGCCGCTGGACCGGATCCGTGGGCGCCTTTAACCTCTCTCAGGGTGCAAAAAGCATTTTGCGCTTTCTGATGCCGTACATCGCCTTCGGGGTCTTCCTGCTTGTAAATAAAATAGCCAACCATGATGTCACACCTTTTTATGTATATGCCATCCTCATTGTCGGCCTGATCGTTTGTGATATTTTAAGCAAAGGAAACCCGGCCCGCCAGCTTCTCATATTCAGCTGTATGGGTATACTGGCCCTGCTGGTCGGAATTTTTTCCGATAAAATGATCAGCGTGTATGCCTTCATCAGCGTGGGGCTGTTTTGCTCTACCCTCTGGCCCTGTATCTTCACCCTCTCGATTGCCGGATTGGGCAGATTTACCAACAAAGGTTCCAGCCTTCTCATCCTTATGATCATGGGTGGCGGTTTTGTCAGCCTGCTACAGGGCTGGCTGGCGGCACCCGAACATTTGGGCATTCAATATTCTTACTTTGTTGGTGTGGCTTGCTTTGCTTATCTTGCCTTCTACGCAATAAAAGCAAAGGCCGCCCTGAAACAACAAGGCATCGACTACGATGTAAAAACTTCCGGCGGCGGGCACTAAGTATGTAATAAATTGAAAAATGATATGGGACTTTTAGACTTGTCTAATGATTTAGCGATTGGGATTGATATAGGAGGCACCAATACCAAATACGGCATTGTGAACCACCGTGGTGAGATCCTGGAAAAAGGTGAACTAAAAACGGATGATTATCCAACTATAGAAGGTTTTATCAATGCGTTGTACGATGCCATGAAGCCCCTCATTGAGCGGCAAAGCGGATATGGCCTTAAAGGCATCGGTTTGGGCGCCCCTAATGGTAATTATTATACAGGCACCATTGAATATGCACCTAACCTCCATTGGAAAGGGATTATCCCTATTGCCAAACTGGTAAGCGAAAAATTCGGCGTTCCCGCCACACTTACCAATGATGCCAATGCAGCCGCCATGGGAGAAATGATGTATGGCGCAGCAAGAGGAATGAAAGACTTCATCATGATCACCCTGGGAACAGGCGTGGGCAGCGGTATTGTGGCGAATGGTCTGATGCTTTACGGGCACGATGGATTTGCCGGCGAACTGGGACATATTATTGTGCGCCCCGGCGGCCGCAAGCACTGGAGCACCGGGGCAGATGGCTCCCTGGAAGCTTATTGTTCTGCTACCGGCATCACCATTACTGCAAAAAAACTGAGGGCAGAAAATATTCATTCCAAACTGAATGAAGTACCGGAGGAAAAGCTCGATTCGCTGGCCGTATTTGAAATGGCGGAGAAAGGCGATGAAACCGCTATTGAAGTGTTCCGCTATACCGGTCAGATCCTGGGAGAGGCCCTGGCGAATTTTATCATGTTTTCCTCTCCGGAAGCCATCATCCTCTTTGGCGGCGTAATCAAAGCGGGGGAATATATCATGAAACCTACCAGGGAGCATATGGAAAAGAACCTGCTACCCATCTTCCAGAATAAAGTAAAACTGGTATTCAGCGAACTCAAAGAAGCCGATGCCGCCATACTGGGCGCCAGCGCGCTTGTTTGGGAGGCCTGAATGACCTGAGATACGGGGGCGGTCCCGAAAGTACGTTTACCATGTGTTGTCATTCGATCCCGGCGGGCTCAGGACAATATATGAATAGCGGCTTTTGATACCGCCTTTTTTAATTTTTATCCATCGTATATTAAACAAACAATGGACTATAAAATTCCCGCGGCTACCCGGATCGGGCATGTACATCTAAAAGTATCCGATCTCCGGCGCTCCGTTGATTTCTATTGCGGCTTACTGGGATTTGAAATCACCACGCGCTATGGCGATCAGGCTGTGTTCATTTCTGCAGGCGGCTACCATCATCATATCGGATTGAATACCTGGTACAGCAAGGGTGCTCCGCCGGCCCCGGTAAAAGCACCCGGACTTTTTCATACCGCCATCCTTTATCCTACAAGAAAAGATCTGGCCAACATTCTTCACCGGCTGATTGAAAACAATTATCCATTGACCGGCGCCGCGGATCATGGAGTGTCTGAGGCACTGTACCTCGACGACCCGGACGGAAATGGCGTGGAACTTTACTGGGACCGGCCAAAAGAAAACTGGCCGCAGCATCCTGATGGCAGTCTTGAAATGTATACGAGGGAACTGGATCTCGACCGGTTGCTGCAGGAAAGGGAAGAACAGTAAGAGTATAAAACATTAAGGGATTAAGAAACATTAAGAACCGCCGTTTTGTGTACAGCTTAATAATTTCTGTACCGGGCCGCTCTGCAACACTTATGGTATTTTTTTTAAACCATTAAGAAGTTAAGAATAAAAAAACTTAATGCCCCTTAATCGCTTAATGTTTCCCATCGCTCCTACTACATCAGACCGCTCTGCAACACTTATGGTGTTTTTTTTAAACCAGTAAGAAGTTAAGAATAAAAAAACTTAATGCCCCTTCATTGCTTAATGGTTCCCATCGCTCCTGCCACATCAGACCGCCCTGCAACACTTATGTTTTTTTTTAACCATTAAGAAGTTAAGAATAAAAAAACTTAATGCCCCTTAATCGCTTAATGGTTCCCATCACTCCCGCCACATCAGACAGCCCTGCAACACTTATGGTATTTTTTTTAAACCAGTAAGAAGTTAAGAATAAAAAAACTTAATGCCCCTTCATTGCTTAATGGTTCCCATCGCTCCTGCCACATCAGACCGCCCTGCAACACTTATGTTTTTTTTTAAACCATTAAGAAGTTAAGAATAAAAAAACTTAATGCCCCTTAATCGCTTAATGGTTCCCATCACTCCTGCCACATCAGACCGCCCTGCAACACTTATGTTTTTTTTTAAACCAGTAAGAAGTTAAGAATAAAAAAACTTAATGCCCCTTCATTGCTTAATGGTTCCCATCGCTCCTGCCACATCAGACCGCCCTGCAACATTCACTTTTTTAAATCGTTAAGGAATTAAGAACAAAGAGCCTTGATATCCCTTAATTGTTTAATGGTTTTATCAATCAGTCCTCAAACGGAATGCTTAAAAAATAAGGGCCTCCGCTAAAAATAACAGAGGCCCGTTGTAACTACCAAACCAAACTACTATCGTCCATTAACGTCCGCCATAACGCGGAGCGTTTCTTCTTCCGTCTGTTCCTGCATTGCGCGTACTAGATTCCCATTTTCTGAAGATCGCATCCACGATCCGGTCAATCTCCTTAGCCGAGATCCTCCGGCTGTTCACTTCATCCGTAGCCCAGCCCTGCATTACCGTTTCGTCGTTATCCGCATCAACCATCGTAACGGTGATGGTGCCTTCTTTTGTAGGCACTTCATAATTATCATACCCCATAAATCGTGAAGGATAATAAACATTATAAAAACGGCGGCTGTAAGGATTGTAAAAAGTACGGAATCCGCCCCAGCTGTACCTTGGATCTGATTCAACGCGCGAACCCCGCTCCACCAGTACATCATAGCTCAATACCACATCCGGGTTACGGGATACCTGCTGCCACCCCATCCGGGATTCCAGGCGGCTCGAAATCGCCGTTTTGATCTGATTCTCCATCATTGTACTTCCACCCGTGCGTCCGCGGCGGTCCTTTTTCTCCGCCCAGGCAAACGTCCGGTATTTGTTGAAATTGGCATTGCGGGAAGTTTCCACATGCGCAGAAGGGCCACAACCAGCCAGCACAAAAACGATCACGGCAGCCACTCCTAAAAATTTTATGACTCGGTTTTTCATCGCTTTTCATTTTTCTACCAATAAGACGCAGAAAACGGAAAATGGATAACAGCGGCGGTGTAAATTATTTGTGAAAAAACAGGGCCTGCATTAAAGCGCTTAACAATCAGGAATATACACAAGCCCGGTTTAATTTTTATTTTAGAATCATCCGAAATTGATCCTGTTGATAAAAAAAAGGAATACATTTGATACTCTTCTTTTTTTTTGTTAAATTCAAACTATGAATAATACGGAAAACACAGCACCCGGCCCAACCACCGGTAACCGCAACTTTATCGGTCTGGTAATTATCGGCATTTGTATTGTACTGGCAGGCTTTATCGTTGCCGGCGCTTATAAATACAAATTCAAAACACGGCAAACCATACGGGTTACAGGCAGCGCCGAAAAAGACTTTACCAGTGACCTGGTCGCCTGGAACGGCAGTTACAGCCGGGCAGACTTCGATCTTAAGGCCGCCTATGCGCAGCTAAAACAGGACGAGACCAATATAAAAAATTATCTTACCCGAAAAGGTATTACTCCAAAACAGATGATCTTTTCTTCTGTAAAAATCGACAAGATGTTCCGCTCCGATTATAACGAAACCACAAAATCCACTACCACTACCTTTAACGGGTACAACCTTACGCAAACCGTAAAAGTGGAATCGAATGAAATTGCAAAAGTGGAGGCGCTGTCCCGTGAGATCACGGAACTGATCGAAACCGGTATTGAACTGAACTCACCGGAGCCGCTTTATTTCTATACAAAGCTGGCTGATCTGAAACTGGACCTGCTGGCCAAGGCCGCCGAGGATGCCCGCAAACGTGCGGAGACCATCGCTAAAAACACCGGAGGATCCCTGGGGAATGTGGTAAAGGCCAATATGGGTATCTTCCAGATCACTGGTCAGAACAGTAACGAGGATTACAGTTATGGCGGCGCTTTTAATACCTCTTCTAAAAACAAAACAGCAAGCATTACCGTAAACCTGGAATGTGTGGTGAAATAAAAGTAAAAAGTGAGACGCAATACATCTCACTTTTTACTTTTGTGCACGACCGTAAGAAGCTATCCTTTTCTCCGTCCGCCGCCGCTTTCCGCGTCATTCATACGGATCCTTCTGCCCCGGTAATTCTTACCGTCCAGTGCTTTTATCATGATTCGGGCGGAAGCTGCATCCACTTCTACCCAGCTGTTCATCTCTTTCATATCGATACGGCCCAGGTTGTCCTTACTCAGACGGCTCATATCCAGGATGAATTGCAGGAAACTCGCCTTATAAAAACCGTCTTTGGTACCCAGGTTCACAAACAGGCGCTGGTACTGTCCGCTGCCGGAATTGTAACGGCCGCCGCGCTCCTGGCCGCGGGCACCCCTGCGATCGTCGCCGCCCCGGTCGTTCCGGAGGTTCAGGTCTGCAGAGTTTTCGTAATACTTTAAGAACCGGTCAAACTCAAGGGCTGCCACGCGTTGCAATACTTCTTCCTTGCTGATGTTCTCAAATTTTTCTTCCAGCACCGGCACATAGGCTTCATATTCTCCGTGACTGATATCTGCTTTCAGCATCTTATCGATAAAATGAAAAAATTGCTTGCGGCATACATCCTTACCGGAGGGGATATCGATCTTATTAAATTTTGTATTGATCAGTTTTTCAATCTGCCTCAACCGGTATACTTCTTTCGGTGTTACGATGGAAATGGAGATACCACTAAGACCTGCGCGACCCGTCCGCCCGCTCCGGTGAGTATATACTTCTGTATCATCCGGAAGTTCGTAGTTGATCACATGGGTGATCCCCTGCACATCAATTCCACGCGCTGCCACATCCGTAGCGATCAGCAGTTCCAGCGATTTTTCGCGGAAACGGGCCATTACCTTATCTCTTTGTGCCTGCGTAAGATCGCCATGCAGTGCCTCAATATCATATCCCTCACGGATCAGTTGTTCGGTGATCTGCTGGGCATCCGCTTTGGTTCGTGTAAATACGATACCATACATACCCGGGTTGAAATCAATAATACGCTTTAATGTTTCGTAACGGTTGATATGCTGTGTCTGGTAATACTGATGTGCAATATTGGTGTTGGCGGAATTCGCTTTCCCCACTGTAATTTCAAAGGGGTTCTCCATATACCGCTTACTCACCTGGCGGATCTCTTTGGGCATCGTGGCGCTGAACAACCAGGTGCTCTGCCGGTTGGGGGTTTCTTTTAAGATGAATTCAATATCATCCTTAAAACCCATATTCAGCATTTCATCCGCTTCATCAAGCACCACATAATGAATATCTTCCAGGTTGATGGCCTTGCGCTCGATTAAATCAATCAGACGACCGGGTGTTGCCACTACAACATGTGTTCCTCTTTTGATTTCGCGGATCTGCTGGCTGATGGCGGTACCACCGTATACAGCGGTAACCCCGATGTTCGCATTCTTTTGACGGAAGGCCTGCAGATCATTGGCTATTTGAAGACACAATTCCCGTGTAGGGCAAATGATCAATGCCTGCGGAGAAGGAAAAGACCGGTCGATCAGTTGTAACAGGGGCAGACCGAATGCCGCAGTTTTACCTGTGCCTGTTTGTGCAAGCCCGATAAAATCTTTTGTTCCCTGCAACAGAACGGGTATTGCCTGTTCCTGGATCGGGGTTGGTGTTTTAAACCCGATCTTTTCTAATGATTGAAGCAGACCCTCTTCAATCCCCAACGATTCAAATGTAACCACTAAAATATTTTTATAAAATGAGGCCGCAAAGGTAGGACATTTGCGGGACAATGCCGGGGCCGGCCTTTAAGTGCACAAAAAAGCCATCCGCCTTGCCGGGGATGGCTATATTTGATTGCCGAATATAAATGACTTATTTCTTGGCTGCAGTATCAACCGGAGGCACATTGTTTGTGTCAAGGTTCACCATAGTGTCGGTGCTTACTGCAGGAGGAGGAGTAACAGATGCCGTATCAACAGGAGCTGTCGCCGTAGAGTCGCCGTTATTATCACCTTCAGCGCCGCTGTTACAGGCCGCAAAACCTAAAGAACTGATTGCCAGAACGATAAACAACTTTTTCATTATCTTAAATTTTTATTTACAATTTTAGGTTAATACAAAAGTTAAAGAAAGGTAACCCGCTCCGGTTCAAAAAAGTTTTTCTTAGTCCCAAAGGGTTACTATTTTTAAAAAAAAGTATTATAAATAGCACAAAGCGTGAAAGAGACGATCTTAGAACAGGAAATATTGCTACTGAAGGGTTTAGCGCGCAATGATAAGAAATCAACCGAGGAAATATATAAACAGCATTACAACCTCATTCAGGCTTTGGTAGTCAATAATAGTGGTACTGCCGACGATGCCCGGGATATTTTTCAGGAAGCGATGGTGGTATTATTTGAAAAGGCCCGCTCCGGCACGTTTGAATTGAACTGCCAGATCAAAACCTATCTGTACTCGGTGGCCAAACGACTGTGGTTAAAGAAGTTACAACAGCAGAACCGGTATACCGAGGAATGGAATGATTCTGGTAATATGGTGAAAGTGGAGGAAGATCTGGAAGCACATGAGCAGAAAGACCAGGAATATGATCTGATGCATCATTCAATCCAGCACCTGGGTGAGCCCTGTAAAAGTTTACTGGAAGCATTTTATTTTCAGAAAAAAAGCATGCAGGATATTGCTGAAGCCTTTGGCTACACAAATGCCGAAAATGCTAAAACACAGAAATATAAATGCCTGATGCGGTTGAAAAAAATATTCTTTTCTCAGTATAATAAAAAGTAGTCTTATAATGCACGAGCATGACAACATAATGTTGACGGAGGCGGTGGAACGGTACATCTCAGGTGAGATGAGCCCGGATGAGCGCTTACATTTCGAAAATTTAAGGAAGGCCGATGCCGAGATTGATCAGATGGTGGTAACCCATACATTGTTCATGCAGCGGATGAACCGTTACAATGAATGGCAGAAATTCCAGGCCTCTTTAAATGAGATCCATACAAATCTCGCCACCCAGGGAAAAATTGATTCACCTGCCCTGAAGGGCAAAGCCAAACTGGTGTACCTGTACAACCGCTATAAAAGAGTGGCTTCCATTGCAGCTTCCATTGCCGGGCTTACCGCCTTGCTGGTTTCGGCAATACTTTGGTCGGTTACCCCAAAAACGCAGAGTGCCAAACTAGACCTGTTAAACCGGAGTATCAATACCTTAAAGACCACTTCCCGCCAGCAGGCCGAGCAGATCAATCTTCTTAAAAATAATCAGACCACAGAAGTAAAAACACCGGAGATCACCTACAGTTCCGGCGGTACCGGGTTCATTATCGACAGCAAGGGGCTGCTGGTTACCAACGCTCATGTGATCCAGAATGCACAAAATATTGCAGTGGCCAGTTCAACAGGTACCGAATATTTTGCCAAAGTAGTCTACCTTGACCCGGTAAGGGATATTGCCCTGCTGAAAATAACAGACAAGGATTTTAAACCCCTGCCTCCTGTGCCCTACGGATTTACACGTAAAATGGCCGACCTGGCGGAACCGGTATTCACATTGGGATATCCCCGGGAAGATATTGTTTACAACCAGGGATACCTGAGCGCTAAAACCGGATTCAATGGCGACACGCTGAGCTGTCAGATCGAAATTGCCGCCAACCGTGGCAACAGCGGCAGCCCTATCCTGAACAATGAAGGCGATGTGATCGGTATTTTAAATGGCCGGCAGAAAGACCAGGAAGGTGTGGCATTCTTTATACGTTCAAGAAACCTGTATAATGTGCTCAATGAAGTGAGAGGAAAAGAAAAGACCGACTCCTCCATTCAGAATATAAAATTGAATACCAGGTCCTCGATTGCCAATCTCAACCGCACCCAGCAGGCAAAAAAGATCCAGGATTATGTATTTATGGTAAAAGTGAATTAAGGATCTCAGTCATAAACCAAGACCAATTGTCCCCGATCTGTTTCGGGGATTTTTTTTGTATGATGCCTGGTCTCCGGCAAGGTTACAACACATCCACATCAGGAAGCACCACCACCGACTTATACCGTTTCTCCTGGTGCAGCACAGCTACCTGGTGCAGGATATCCTTTTTACATTGTTCGATCAGCCGGCTGTTCCGCGGCAGTTTTAACAACAGTTCCATCAGGTGCTGGTTGCGTACTTTATTGATCAGGGGTTCCGATGGTCCCACGAGATACGAAGCATACCGGTTTTGCAGTGCTGATGAGAACCAGGCCGCTGCATCCCGCACCACATCGCGGATCTTGTTCTTAAATGTCAGCCGGATCAGCCGGGTATAGGGCGGGTAACCGAATTGCTCCCGTTTCATCAGCTCATCGTCAAATAAAGCGCGGTAATTATGTTGCTGCACCTGCAACAATACCGGATGTTCGGGCTGGGTGGTTTGTACCAGCACCCTTCCGGCCCCATGTTTTCTGCCGGCCCGGCCGCTCACCTGCTCCATCAGCTGAAATGCCCGTTCGTTCACCCGGAAATCGGCAAAGGAAAGGATGCCGTCTGCATCCACGATACCCACCAGGGCAACATGCTCAAAATCCAGCCCCTTTACCACCATCTGCGTGCCCACAAGTATATCCAGTTTCTGTTGTTCAAACGCCTGTATCAGCTGGTCATGGGCATGTTTGCCGCGAACGGCATCAATATCCATGCGGGCCACCCGGGCCTGTGGAAACAATTCCTGCAGGGCCTCTTCCACCCGTTCCGTCCCGAATTGTTTCTGGACAAAATCATGACCGCCACAGCTGGGGCAGGTCACCATGGGCGGGTAACTGGTTCCGCAATAATGACAAACCAGCTTATTATAAAATTTATGATAGTTCAGCGATACATCGCAATATTTACACTGCGGCACCCATCCGCAGGTGTTGCAGCGCTGGTAAGGGGTATAGCCCCTCCGGTTCTGAAAAAGAATGACCTGCTTTTTTTGTTCCAGCACTTGTTGAACGGCCTCTGCAAGCGGGGGGAAGATGATCGTATCGGCATACTCTTTCTTACGGTACTTTCGGGTATCGGTCAATGCTATCTGCGGAAGCTGGATATTACCAAACCGCTCCGTCAGGGTCACCAGCCCGTATTTCTCATTCAGGGCGTTGCTGTACGATTCAAAAGAAGGCGTGGCGCTTCCCAGCACCACCTTACATCCGGAAAAAAGGGAAGAAAAATAAATAGCTGCATCCCGCGCATGATACCGCGGAGCCGGCTCCATCTGCTTGTAGGAGGTATCGTGTTCTTCATCACACACGATCAGTCCCAGCTCCCTGAATGGCAGGAACAGGGAGGACCGGGCACCTAAAACGATCTTGAGCGATCCGTCCTTTACCTTATTCCAGATCTCCACGCGTTCATTCTGCGAGAACCGCGAATGGTATACACCGATATGCCCTCCGAAATGGCGTTGCAATCTCCGGATAGTCTGCGAAGTCAGCGCAATTTCCGGCAGCATATAAAGGACCTGCTTTCCTTTGCGTAGCTGTTCCTCTATCAAATGAATATAGATCTCCGTTTTCCCGCTGGAAGTAACCCCATGTAACAGGCAGACCTCTTTTTCCCGCAGTGCTTCCCGGATCGAATCCAAAGCCGTGGCCTGTGCGGCCGACAATTCAAAATTGAGCTGTATATCTTTGGGCAGCAGCCGGATCCGGTCGACCGACCGCTTTTCCAGCAACAGAATGCCTTTATCCGCAAGCCCTTTAAGCTGAGCCTCGCTGGCTCCTGTTTTTTTCAGGAGCCCCTGTTTGGTGATCTCTCCCTCTGTCCGTTGAAAATGAAGATACCCCAGCAACAGCTCCAGTTGCTTTTCAGCGCGCTGCAGTCGTGCATCGCTATTCAGCAACTGCTCCAGCGCCTTGTCATTATTATAATCAGGATGCAACGCTACATAGGTTTCCGTTTTGGGCCGGTACCGCTCTTTTAAAGATTCCCAGACATAGCAGATCCTGCTCTGGATCAGCCGGTTGACCACGGGGTAGACATGATTGCTGTCCAGGATCTGCTGCACTTCAGCCAGCTGCAATTCCTTTCGCAGCAATAACGCCTCCGCCACCAGGAACGCTTCGTTATCCAGGTCTGTAAAATCATCTCCCGCCTCTTCGTTAAACACAAGTATGGTTTCGCTGCTCAGCTTAAAATGCGCGGGCAACGCAGCCGCCATCACTTCGCCCTCTGTACACATATAATAACGGGCCATCCATTCCCACAGTTTCAGCTGTTCTTCAAAAACAACAGGTTCCGCATCCAGCACATTGACCACCTCTTTGGCCTCAAAGAATTCGGGAGGTGTCTGGTGGATCTTCTTCACCACTCCTGCATATTTTTTGGACTTCCCCAGGTTTACTTCCACCCTGCACCCCACTGCCACTGCATCTTTCAGATGCGCAGGCAGCGACCAGGTATAGTTCAGCGGCAATGCCAGCGGAATTACCACTTCAGCAAAATCTGCTGTTCCGGCGCCCTCTATATATGGTATTTCATTACTCATTGGTTCTCCTTCTCGTGTTTTATCCAGGAAGCACCGGAGGCCTCCAGCCGTTGTTCCATCAGTGAAAAAACCTGTTGCTTTAATTTTTCATGATCTTTGACAGACCAGCCCTCCACCGGCACCTCCTCCATAAATATCACCCGACACTTTCCGGGATTGAGCGAAAAAGGCCGCGTATAAGGCATGCGGTCGTAGGTGTCCAGGAACAATACCGGTCGTATCGGCGTATTGGTTTCCAATGCCAGCCGGAACGCCCCGTTATAAAACGCCTTTAACGGTTGATTGGTTTCATTAAAAGTCCCTTCGGGAAAAACAAAAATAGAGATCCCCTTTTGGATGACTGAACGCAATATCCGGATACTCCGTGCCCTGCCTTCCGTTGAATTGCGGTCTACCGTTACGATGGCACGTTTATAGATAAAGCCGAACAGGGGTATCTTTCCCATTTCTTTCTTTCCCAGCGCCCGCATGGGTTTTCTGAACACTTTTACCATTACAGGAATATCCAGGTAGGATATATGATTGGCGATAAGTATGTATTTTTTTCCGGTATCAAACGGCGCATCATAAAACCGTTTTACACGGATGAAAGTAAGGGCAAACCAAAGATCAGCCCAGATGGTGCAGAGTCCGTAAATGATGTTCCCGCCCCTTATCCGGCCGAAAAAGGCCGCAATAACGCAGAGCGGAAAAATAAGCAGCATCACTACCAGGAAGATCACCGCTGCATAACAGGTATAAAGTACGCGCAACATATTGCTTAGGCTCTCAAAAATAAATGGTTATGCAACATCAAACACTGTTATTTCTCAACATTTGTCAAAAAACACCGCTTCAGGTTTTTTCCGTAATTTTGCAGCCCTTATGCAACGTTCAAAATCAGTGGCATTTCACACACTTGGTTGTAAACTCAACTATTCTGAAACCTCATCGCTTTCCCGTCTGATGGAGCAGGAGGGTTTCGAAAAAAAAGAGTTTACCGACGTTGCAGACGTATACGTGATCAACACCTGCTCGGTAACGGATAATGCCGACAAGGAATGCCGTCAGCTGGTGCGGCGGATCCAGCGTAAAGCGCCCGAGAGCGTGGTTGTCATCACCGGTTGTTATGCCCAGCTGAAACCCAAAGAGATCGCCACCATACCGGGCGTGGATCTGGTATTGGGTGCTGCAGAGAAATTCAATATCGTAAAACACATCAAAGAGCTTTCAAAAAATGATGCGGCAAAGATCTGCAGCTGTGATATTGAAGCGGTTACCGGTTTTCACAGCTCCTACTCGATCAATGACCGGACCCGGACCTTCCTGAAGGTTCAGGACGGGTGTGATTACACCTGTGCTTTTTGTACCATACCCATGGCAAGGGGCAAAAGCCGCAGCGCTACGATAGATGCGGTCATCAACGATGCCCGGTCACTCGCTGCTGCCGGTGCGAAAGAGATCGTACTTACCGGGATCAACCTCGGCGACTTCGGTAAAGGGCCGGATGGAGCTGCAGCTGCCGCCATTAGCGGGCGGCCGGAGAATTTTTACCGGCTGATACAGGAACTGGATCATATAGAAGGCATTGAACGTTTCCGGATCTCTTCTATCGAGCCCAACCTCTTAAGCAATGAGATCATTGAATTTGTTGCCAGCAGCAACCGGTTCATGCCGCATTTCCACATCCCGCTGCAAAGCGGCAGCAATGCCATTCTTGGCGCCATGCGCAGAAGGTACAAAAGAGAGCTGTATGCCGAACGGGTGGGGCTGATAAAGACCCTGATGCCCCATTGCTGTATCGGTGTGGATGTGATCGTGGGTTTTCCCGGTGAAACCGAACAGCATTTTAAAGAAACCTGTGATTTCCTTCACGAACTTGAAGTTTCTTATTTTCATGTCTTTACCTATTCCGAACGCCCCAATACCCATGCGCTCACCCTTGGACCTGTTGTTCCCGTATCCATCAGGAATGAGCGGAACAAAACACTACGTAACCTTTCTTATATGAAGATGCAGTATTTCGAGCAGCAGCATGCCGGACAAACCCGCAACGTGTTGTTTGAAAACCATAATAAGAATGGTATGATGGAAGGCTATACGGATAATTATATCCGTATCACCACTCCTTACCGCCGGGAATGGGAGAACGAGATCGTTGACTGGAAACTCTGATGAAACCCTTGCCACTTTATCCCTATATCTATTTTTTTTGATGCCAGTCAGTTAGCTGTTGCATTTGCACATTAACATTTTCTTTTTATTTTTTGGCCACTAGTGGTATTGTATTTGCATGTTACTAATCAGTATTCGCATTGTTACTAATTAGAAAAATACTTGGAAAAGCTCTTTATATCTTATTGATATCAGCCTTTAAACCGTGTGCAGGATTGGCTTACAGCCGAAAACGTTTTAAGATTTTTGATATTATTTCTTAACAACTCCTGTATAACAACAACTACTTTTCTACGTTTTTAAACAAGTAAGTAAACCTTTTTTATTTATACTTTTTATTAAAATTTTAATCATGAAAAGAACTACAAAAACAGTAATGTTGGCATTGGCAGCAACAGTAATCACCGGAAGTGCATTTGCTCAGGTAGACAGTACAAAAACAGACTCCACCGTTGTGGCTACTGATTCCACACAAACAGACACAGATAAAAAAGAAGACACAACAGTTACACCTACTCCCCCGCAAGCTTTTGTTGCGCCTTCGGTAAAAAACAATACTTATGTTTGGGTTGCTACAAGCAGGGAACTGCTGGGCACCAGAAATACAGTGACCGAAGCTGAAAAGCAAGAAGCTTAGTCAAAAGGAATCCGTTTAACTAAAAAACCACACTGGGAAACCAGCGTGGTTTTTTTTTGTAAGTTTGGTCGACAGAATGAGAAAATTATGCCTACAAAAATAAAATGTCCCAAATGTTTTCATGAATTCCCGCTGGAAGCGGCATTGACGGATGAGTTAAAAGAGGTGATCGAAAAAGAAAAGGACACCCTGCGCAAACAAATGCAGGATTATAAAAAAAATAAGGACGACGAGATCGCACAACTCAAAAAAGTAGCGGAAACCGAAGCATCCAAGGTAAATGAACAATGGCAGCAGAAGCTCGACAATGAAAAACGACTCCTGCAACAGCAACTGGAAGAGCAATTGCGTAAAAGCATCAGCAACGATTTTGAAAACCGTATTGGCTCGCTTCAGAAGGCCAACGAGGAAAATGAAGAGAAACTGAAACTGGCACGGCAAAAGGAAGCGGCCTTTCTGCGGATGGAGCAGGAGTTTAAAACACGGGAGGCCGAACTCGAGATCACGGTCCAGAAAAAACTCAATGAGGAACGCGAAAGGCTGGCGGAGGAATTACGGCGGATCGAAAATGAAAAAGCGGCACTTAAGGAAAGCGAATACCAGTTAAAGCTAAAAGAACTGGAGACCCAGCTGGAACAACAGAAAAAACTGGCTGCAGAAATGCAGCGCAAGGCGGAACAGGGCTCCATGCAATTGCAGGGCGAAAGCCAGGAGCTGGCCCTGGAAGAAATGCTCACCACCGCATTTCCTTTCGACCTGATCACAGAAGTAGGCAAAGGCGTACGGGGCGCGGATTCGATACAGATCGTCCGCAACAACCTGGGTATGGAATGCGGCAAGATCATCTGGGAAAGCAAAAGGGCGGAGAACTTCGGCGGCGACTGGATCGAAAAGCTGAAAGCCGATATGCGTAGCCAGGGTGCAGATGTGGCCGTACTGGTAACACGACGCTACCCGAAGGATATGGAGCGCTTTGGTGAGAAAGAAGGTGTCTGGATCTGCAATTTCAGTGAAGCCAGGGCGCTGGCCAGCGTGCTCCGCGACGGGATCATAAAGGTGTTCAATAGCTCCAAAAGCCAGGAAAATAAGGGGGATAAAATGAACCTGCTTTACTCCTATCTTACCAGCCCCGAATTTGCCGAACAATGGAAGGCCATCCGGGAGGGTTTTCTGAGCATGAAGGTCTCCATCCAACGTGAGCGTGACGCCATGGAGCGTCTTTGGAAGGCCCGTGAAAAACAACTGGAGAAAGTGCTGCTCAACGCCACGCATATCCGGGGATCCATCGACGGCATCAGCGGACTGGAGTCGGTAGACCTGAATTTGCTGGGTTACGATGAAGAAGAATAGTCATCAAAAAAGACATCTGGCTGCGCCCGTTCCCAAACGGCCATTATCCTTAATCAGAAACATAGGTCAGCATCCATTTCTGGGTGCCGGCTCCGGTGTCTGTTGTCACATTTACATTGCCGTTTGTATCCGTAGCGGCGGCTGTACCAAGACTCAGCAGTGGTCCGCAACCCGGCTGCAGCCGGTAATATCCCGAACCCAGGCTGAGAAATTTCCATTGCTGGGCCGCACCGCTGTGACTGGCATATATTTCTACATTGGTGCCCGACACGGAAGACCCGGCATAAACATCCAGTGACTGGCCCGGGGCATGCAGCGGCGTTAATCTGAAATAGCCGTTTCCGGTGTAAGCAATGCGCCAGCGCTGATTGTTGCCGTTTGTATCCGTATATACCGACACATTGGATCCGCTGGCGGTACCGGAATAGTCCACATCCAGGTTCCTTCCGGGTGCGCTGGCCGGTTTTAATTCATAGACTGCATTGGGTTTTATACTGGTGCCCCCGTTAACGACCAGGGGATATGCCACAGGACTTCCGGTATTATTAAAGATATCCGTCACAGTAACACGAATGGTATAAGTACCATCGCTCAGCAACTGGGATATAGAGGCCTTCCGTTTCTGGGGAATCGTATCCTGTACGGATTTTATAACGGTTCCGGACGCGTTCAATACTTCGATCCTGCTTGAGAGCTGCGGACCGGTGGCGGTATTATTCACCCAGTTGATCTCTATTTTATTTCCGGAATAATAGGCGGTCAGCGAATCGGTGACCACCGCAGTAACGGAAGGTGCTGTACCCTGCCCCGTCTGTGCCGGCAGGTTTGCGGAACGTGTTCCGTTAAAGATCGAAGAGGGTGTAACTCCCGCCCCGTGGGCCATATAAAAGGCATCTTCCGTATTATTATACCCTGCATCAAAACTATTGTTATAAATACCATTACGCGCTGAGTCGGCACTGCTGGTATTAATGCTTACATACCGGCCGGAGGGCTTTTGCCAGGTCCCGGACGCCGTTAATGCCCAGCAATCTTTAAAGAATGCTTTCCGCGGGAACCGGCCGTCCATCCGGTCGTCATTGCCTACCCAGTCTTCCAGGAAGGAATCATTATAATTGCCCAGGGCTTCCGATGTTCCCGGTGCGGAAAGTGTGGAAGTGTGAAACCATTTTCCGGTTGACAGGTCCTGTATAAAAGTGGCGATAAAAATACTGTCGCCCGATTTCCATGAACGGTGCGCGATATTATACCAGCTGTTTATTTTCCAGCCGTACGGATTTACCGTTTTGGCACCATCTCCTTCACCACCAAACCGGCTGTAAACCGTGTTGGTGCCCCTGTAGGACGCATAGGCATGAATGCCGCCCGCGGTATTGGGATCCCACAAGGACGCGATCAGCGTTTTTGAAGTACTGCCTCCTGCAGATGCACTGTCAATAGTGTGTTGCAGACCTGCATAGCCGCCTGTAAAACTGTTCACTTCAAAGTACTCCGCGTAAGCGGTCTGCACTACTTTGATCTTTTGCATTTTCAGTACCGACTGAGACCCGAATTGCTGGATCAGGTGCATGGAAGGTGCTGCATTTGAGGTAGGTGTAACGGCCCTTGCAAGCGTACCGTTTTCCGGCTCACCCTGAAAAGTTGTTTTCTGACAGGACATCAGGCTCAGTCCCAGCAAAGACAAAGCGATCATTTTTTTTTGAGGGTTCATAAGTGTATTTATTGAGATTAAAAAACAAGGCTGCTGTTCGCCGTCACAATCGTTTCACCGTTTCTATATGTAATTTATCAATAAAAACAGTACGCCGGTAAAGCAACCGATTGCGCAGTTCTCCGGTCACGCCAACAACGGGTTTATCGCTTTCAATTAAAAATCCGGTTCCTGAAAACCTCCTGACATTAGGCTGTCACAGGCCCTTTTTAGCTTTGAGGTATTAAAGTAAGAATACCATGAGCTTAAAAAATTTAATCAGCGAGTATGCCCGTTACAATGCCTGGGCCAACAGAACCCTCATTGACTATATCCGCTCAAAGCCGGAGCAGACCTGGTATACAGCAATTCCTTCCAGCTTCAGCAGTCTTGTAAAAACGGCCAATCATATACTGGCCACGGAGGAGTACTGGCACTCCATCATTACCCGGACGCCTCCCGCCCATACCCGGCATTTTGATGAAGACCCCAGCGGCATTGAGGTTTTCGGAGCGCTCGTGCGTCAATCGGAAGAACTGGAAGAGCTGGTTTGCTCCTACACGGAGGAAGAACTGGAAGCAACGATAGAGATCATCAATGAATGGTTCAGCTGCGCTTCCCCCCGTTATATCTATCTTCAGCACCTGTTCAATCACAGCACCTATCACCGCGGACAACTGGTAACCATTGGAAGAGCACTCGGGTTTACCGATGCGCCCATGACAGACCTGAACTATATGCTGGTAATGCGGGAAAGCACCGGCGTTCTATAAGAGCCGTCCTGCAGTTCCGGAACAAAAAAAGGGGCTCCCTGCCGGGCCACCGCCCCGGGAAACCATTTTGTTCTTTTATTGCTTTTTACGGCACTTTGTCAAAAGCGACTATGGTAGCTATTGCCTGGCCGGGATTGACCGTCGCTTTTAAATAAATGCGGCCATCGGATGTGCTGTTATAGCTGGCACCGGGCGCCAGCAGGCTTTTCAGTGCTTCATTCACCTTCCCCGCATAAGTAGCTTGCGCACTGGCGGTAATGGCATCATTGACCTTGTTATAATCCAGTTCTTTTTTACTGGCTACAATTGCAATCTGATCCCTGGTGCCCTGATTATCGGCTTCCATGGATTCTGATTTCGGAAACAGGCGGTAACCGGTGATGCCACAATAGGGCGAGTGTTTGGAAACCGCCTGCCCGGGTTTCAGATAAGGGAACAGCACGTAGCTGCTGCCATTGGTTTCTTGCCCGAAAATATAGATATAGCACTCTGTTGTGTTTTTTACTTCCATCTTGAACCGGGTACCGATCTTTATAGGAGCAGCCGTCTGAAAAGCATTTGTGCCGGCTGTTTTTAATTTAATATATTGTTTGGTGCTGTTATCTACCAGTCCTACATTGCATTCCAGCGGCATGGCCGCTACATTGGCATTTTTGGGCAGGGGATCAATACCATAAGCTTCCCGCACATAGCTCTTAAAATCGCCGTAGCGCACCCAGGCGATGCCGTTGGTTCCCCACTGCGGCGTCCAGCTGTTCATGATCTGGAAGGCACCCCCGTATTTCCGGTCGTCATACCCGATCACGCACATGGCGTGACCGCCCATACCTACCTGCGACTGGTCCATTCCCTGCGGCTGCCACAGGTCCCGGCCCATCATATCCTGCATAAAGCTCTGCCCCACCATCATCCCTATTACCACGGGGGCATCTTTGGCAAGGTGTTCCTTTACCGCCCGCACGCTGATCTGGTTCAGGTTGTCGCCCTGGGTCAGTCGCGTAAATCCATGAATGGTATGCTGCCGTCCTTCCTGTATAACAGCACCATCGGGTGTTCTGCTGCAATCCTGGTCGTTGTAGGGGTAATTACGCAATGCAACACCGCCGTTTGCCTTCATGGCCTCCATAGCCCTTTGTATATAAGAGCCCTGGCAATCGCTGCCCAGCCGGATCTGATTGTACAGGTACGAGGGACTAAAGGCAATGGAATTGGGATCCTGCCCCGTTGCGGCTGAAGTAAGAATGGTTTGTGCTGCATAAGCACTGCTCCAGGCCACACAACTCCCCTGCTGCCCCTGATCGCCCCGCTTCGGCGCAAAACGCAGCAGGGAAACCGCCTCCGGCAACGGATTCTTTCCGCTGTTGTCCTCCAGCCCTTCATAGATCTTCGCTTTATTGAATTCGTTGGGATTATAACTGTAACCGCTTTGCGAGAAAAGCTGCTTTGCCGCATCACTAAGCCCCCCGATATTACTGCAGCCACCACGTCCACCCAGAAAATAAACGGCTGCAGCGATCACTACCAGCAGAATAATACCCTTTCCGCGGAACAGGCCCAGCAATAAAGGCAGCAGACCAAATAAGCCACTGCCACCACCACCGGGGCCACGGCCACCGCCACCGCCGCTGTCATCATTAAAGTCATTATCCCCGCTATTGGGATCATCTGTCATTCTGATAGGCATAGATTAAAATTTTCTATAAAATTAATCGTTGGAAATATCATTCCTGCCTTTTGAGAATACTTTTTTTCATCCGGCACCGAAGAGGCAAAAACCACGCTCCTGCATCGTTATACAGCAGAAGGCGCTTACGGTTCATGGGAAATAATTTATCTTTATAACGATACGCCAGCATCTTCCGCAATACCATGAGATTTTTATCACATATCACCGCCGGGATCTTTAGCGGGATCCTCTTGTGCTGTTGTTCCTGCCAGGCACAACAAGCCCCTGCAGCCAGGAAGGATCACCTGTTCACTTCTTACTTTCAGAAGACATCCGGCTGGATCGCCGGAGATGGGGCCTATTCCATCCCACTGGGAAACGGGCAGTCCCTGTGGACCTTTGGCGACAGCCACATCAACGATTTTGACTCCAGTACCCAAACAACACCCTGTCTCTTCCAGGTAAGGAATGCCGTATTTACAATGGATCAGCGGTATCCCATGCGTACCATAACCTATACCGGTACTGCCACTCCGCCCTCTTATTTTTCATTGGGCCATGACCCTCATTACTGGTTCTGGCCGGGCAGTGGTTATGCGCATGGCGACTCTGTTTATATTTTCCTCGGGCGATTGCACAAAACGGGCCCGGGAGGCATGTGGGGGTTTGAAAATGTGGATTCCGGTTATGTGGCTGTTATCCGTAAAGATAATTTCTCCCATGTGGATTACAGGCTGCTTCCGCCATCAAATGGTATTGTTTTTACCAGCGCAGTAGTAAAGGGTCTTAATGACACCTGCTATGTGTATGGCATCAAGAGTAATGGTATGGGCAATGATCTTTTTGTCGCCCGCTTTAAGGCCGGCGCTGTTGTTCATTCCCGGGAATATTTCGATGGTACCGGATGGAGCAGGAGCAGCGGGGAAGCGCATCCCATCCACTCGGAATTCACTGCCAGTTTCAATGTATGTAAGATCGGCAAGAAATACATTTTAATCACTACGGCTTTAAGCGTGGGATGCGATCAGGGAAAGGAGATCTTTGTGTCTGTAAGCGATCAGCCCTATGGTCCCTTTACAAACCGGCATGTGGTCTGGGAAGTGGACGACACGCTGGAAGGGCATCATCCGTTCTTTTACATCGCCAACGCACATCCACAGTTCAGTGACAATAACGAGCTGCTGATCACTTATTGCATAAACGGGTACGACAGTTGTGTCAATACCTGTGAGAACGGACGCATGAACCCCGACTATTACCGGCCGAAGGCCATTCGTGTACCGTATGCGCTTATTGATCCCGGTCTTTAATAATGGCTGGAAGCCTTTTTATCCGATTCCGGCTAATGTGATCTTGCCGCCGGTTTTTACGGCTTTATAAATGGCGTCAATGATTACCAGGTCGCGCACGCCTTCTTCCCCGTCAGCGGGAATGACCGGCTTTTTACCATCAAGAATGATGGCCGCCATCTCATCCATCTGTATCGCCTGCTGCGGGCGGTCGCTGGTCAGTTCCAGCGGCCCCTTGTTCGTACGCCCTTTGATGGGGCCATAGCTGGAGGCGGGTTGCAGCTCCGCAAACCCTTTTTCTCCGTTCAGGAAAAAGCGGTCCAGGTTATTCATATTATACGACGAAAGGCAGGATGCTGTTGCACCGCTGGGAAATCCCAGCTGGAAGGTAATGGTCTCATCCACACCCTCTTTAAATTTCACGTGATCGGTCTTTGTTTCCTGTGCGGTGACCCATACCGGTTCCTCACCTACCATATAACGGCAGCCGTTCAGTGCATAGATCCCTATGTCCATCAATGCGCCTCCGCCCGCCAATGCCTTATTCAGCCGCCATTGTGTGGGATCGCCGATCTTAAAGCCGGAAAGTCCCTGGAAGAATTTTATACTGCCCAGTTCTCCGGCGGTCCGCATGCGGTGGATCTCCAGGGTAAGCGGTTCAAAATGCATCCGGTAACCTACCAGTAATTGCTTTCCTGCTTTCTTGCAGGCCTCCACCATTTCCCTGCCTTCCTGTGCATTCAGTCCCATCGGCTTTTCACTGATCACATGTTTGCCGGCTTTGGCACAGCGGATCACCTGATCATGGTGCAGCGCATTGGGGGTAATGACATATACCGCATCAATGTCCGGATTATTTTTTATGGCATCAAAGGTTTCATAATTATAACGGCTTTTTTCGGGCACGCCATATTTCTCACCCCAGGTTTTCAGTTTTTCCGGGGTTCCACTGATAAGACCGGTTATTTTAGCCCGTTTGGATTGCTGCATGGATTCGGCAACGCGTGTGGCATACCCTCCCAGCCCCATTAAGGCCACTCTTAAAATAGGTCCTTCCGCTGTAGGGGTGACAGCAAAAAGAGGTCCGGCATTCAGACCGTTAAATGTATAGATACCAAGGGCAGACAGCCCCATTTTCTGGAGGAAATTCCGGCGTGTGCTCATGTAATGATTGTTTAAGGGTTCAGGGCGCACCGCACCGGTTACTGGATCGGGGCGGCTCGTTATCCCGTTATGTTTTTTACAAGCTTTAATGCCTTTTTCAGTTGTTCTTCCTGCGTCAGGTTCGTATTGTCGATCACGATCGCATCCTTTGCCTGGCGTAAGGGGCTTACTTCCCGGTTGGAATCAATATAGTCGCGCATTTGCAGGTTCTCGGCTACTTCTTCAATCGTTATATTAGGATTCTTATCAACCAGCTCTTTGAATCGTCGTTCAACGCGTACCGCATTATCCGCGGTCATAAATATTTTCAGTTCGGCTTTGGGAAATACCACGGTTCCGATATCCCGTCCGTCCATTACAATTCCTTTTTTCTTTCCCAGTTTTTGCTGCTGATCCACTGCAAATTCCCGCACCGTTTTAATGGCAGCGATCTCGCTTACTTTTTCTGCAACAATAAGATCGCGGATCAGGTACTCTACATTTTCATCATTGAGGTAGATCTCCACATTGGCATTCTGCTCATTCAGCCGGAAGTCCAGTTCTATATCTTTTAAGGCTTTTTTTACTTCTTTCTTTTCATTCCAGTCGATATGATTCCGAAGGAAATAAAGGGTAATAGCCCGGTACATTGCACCGCTGTCCACATAAACATATCCGAGTTCTTTAGCCATCTGTTTAGCCAGAGTACTTTTCCCACAACTGGACCAACCATCTATAGCAACAATGATCTTTTTCATTTTATCTGCTGTACCTCCTTAAAACACAGAATACTGCCCTGCATCATTTCAGCGGCAAGATACAATTTTATTAAGGGAAATTTGTGGCTTTTGGAATAAATTTGCATCCGGTACTTCAATTGAAATCTTATTCGTATATTCAGACAAACCTTCTACTATGACAGTAAAACAGATCTCCTCCATCTTCCCGGCCGTTGCATTACTGATCCTTGTTTCCTGCAACAGCGGGGCAGATAAAACACCTGCTGCGGGAACAGACACAGACAGTGCGGCCACTACCAATGGCGCTGTGGTGCGGGAGCTTCCACATGTGAAAACAGAGCCGGTTGAATATGAGGACGGGATCAAGACTTTTAACAGCATTGCAGCTTTCGACAGCGCGAATGCAGGTAAAAAGCCCATTGTACTGATCATACCGGAATGGTGGGGGGTTACCGATTATGTCAAGGATCGCGCAAAACAGATTGCAGAGCTGGGATATTTCGCGATGGTAGTGGATATGTATGGCGGCGGCAAGGTACTCAGCAATCCAAAAGATGCGGGAAATGAGGCCATGAAATATTACAAAAACCCACAACTGGCACAGGAGCGGTTTGATAATGCGCTCGCTATAGCAAGGTCCTACCCCCAGGCCGATACTTCCAGAATTGCTGCCATTGGCTATTGTTTTGGCGGTACCATGGTGTTGAACATGGCGCGTCTGGGCGAGCGCCTTAAAGGGGTTGTCAGCTTTCACGGCGGACTGGAAAATCACGGTATCACGGCGCGCAAAGGCGGCATCATCCCTTCGGTTTTAGTATTAAACGGGGATGCGGATTCTTTTGTTCCTGTAAGTACGGTCAATGAATTTAAAAAGGAAATGGAAGCGGCCAATGCCTCCATGCAGTTTATTGGTTATCCTAATGCCAAACATGCCTTCACCAATCCCGGCGCCACTGCACTGGGCGAAAAATTCAAGCTGGACATCAAATACGACGAAGCAGCGGATAAAGCCTCCTGGGAGGAAATGAAAAAATTCCTGGAAAAGATATTTCAGTAATTCACGGCTGGTCCGGTACACCGGTTGCAGGATCCTAACTGAGGTAGGCGCCGGTTACGGTATCGCCTTCCACTTCCACATAGATATGATCCTGCAGGGTAGTGGCAAGCGAAATCCCTTTATAATCCGGTGTAATGGGAAATACAGTATGTGTCCTCTCCACCAGCACCAGGGTCTGGATCTTTGCAGGGTGATAGTTCAGAAAGGGCTTCAGGGCATACAACAACGTTTTGCCGCTATTGGTAACATCATCGATCAGCACCACCACTTTACCGGTAAAATCCATTTCCCTGCTGAGTGTCACTGCCGCAGGCTTCTTTTTATTCAACCGCAGGGTCAGCAGTTCCGAGGAGAGCTTGCTGTTTTTCTGAATCCGTTGCTGTATGTTTTTGGCCAGCACCACGCCATTCTCTTCAATTCCCACCAGAATCAGGGCCTCCGCATCCAGGTTATTCTCGATCAGCTCCAGCGCCAGCCGCTGCAGTTTTTTCTCCACGGTTTCCGCATTTAGTAAATATTTTTTCACCTGCTGTCTGTTTAATTTGCTTTCAAAATGCCTCTACTTGTAAAGGAAGCCGTAAATTAGCACTTTGTAACTGAATGCTCATGCAAATTGCTCAACAAATTTTATTTGTACTGTTATTTATACTCGCTGTTGTATTTTTCACCAAAAAGATAACACAGATACGCCGGAACATTAATCTGGGCCGGGATGAGGCCATTAATGACCACCCTGCACAACGCTGGCGCAATGTGTTATTGCTGGCACTCGGACAGAAAAAAATGTTCCGGAACCCGCTGGTAGGTGTACTCCATTTCTTTGTATATGCCGGTTTTATCATTATAAATATCGAGGTTCTTGAAATCATCCTGGACGGGGCATTTGGCACTCATCGTCTGTTTGCCGGGGTACTGGGAGGATTCTATACCTTCCTGATCAATGCATTTGAGTTGCTGGCACTGGCTGTCCTTGTTTTCTGCGCCATTTTCCTGGTCCGCAGAAATGCCCTGAAGATCCGGCGTTTTCTGAGCGGGGATCTCAATGGCTGGCCCCGCAGCGACGCCAATTACATCCTCATTACAGAGATCGTGCTGATGACATTGTTTCTCACCATGAACGCCAGTGATACCCTGTTACAATCCCGCGGGGCGGAACATTATGCGGTTCATCCTACCGGTAATTTTATCGTTTCCCAATATCTTCAGCCGCTGATCAGCGGGCTGTCCGACGGATCGCTGGAATTGCTGGAGCGTGCCTGCTGGTGGCTGCACATTATCGGCATCCTGGCATTCCTCAATTATCTCCCCTACTCCAAACACCTGCACATCCTCCTCGCATTCCCCAATGCTTATTATTCGAGGCTGATACCCATGGGTGAAATGGAGAACATGCCATCCGTGCAAAATGAAGTACTATACGCCATGCAACCGGAGCTGGCGCCTGCTGAAGCAGCGCCGCCGATGCGGTTTGGCGCAAAAGATGTTACCGATCTCAGCTGGAAGAACCTCCTGGACGCCTACAGCTGTACCGAGTGCGGGCGCTGCAGTGCGGCCTGTCCGGCTAACCTTACCGGCAAGCTGCTTTCACCCCGCAAGATCATGATGGACACCCGCGACCGGGCGGAAGCCATCGGCAAACAGCTGAATGAAAACAAGGAATGGAAAGAAGACGGCAAGAGCCTGCTGCACGACTATATTTCGGTGGAAGAGCTGAGGGCCTGCACCACCTGTAATGCCTGTGTGCAGGAATGCCCGGTAAGCATCAACCCGCTTGATATTATCCTGCAGCTGCGCCGTTACCTCGTAATGGAAGAGAGCAATGCCCCGCAGGAATGGAATACCTTGTTCAGCAATGTGGAGAACAACTTTGCTCCCTGGAAATTCAGTCCGGACGACCGCGATGCCTGGACACAGACCGTATAAATCCTGTATGCTTTTTCGTCAGCAGGTTGTTTGATCTTTTGCGGTGAGCCGGTCTGCCGGCAGCAGTATTCGTATTAAGGTGCCGCCCTTTAAAATGTTATTCGCTGTAAGCATCTTTTTTAACAGCGCGAACAAAGCGCATCCGTTCAATCTTTTTTCTCCGTTTCGTGCAGCTTGGCAGCAATATCCTTTTTCTTCACAAACATCCGCCAGGCCTGGATCAGCGCGGTGATAACAAAAACACCGCCGATGATATAATTCATCAACGACTGGTTGTTCTGGATCTTACTCGCGATCAGCCGGCCACCAAAAATAAACACACAATTGCCGGCCAGGGTCCCTAACCCGATGCCCACGATATAAAAATTGTAGAAAGAGGCTTTGGGCTTCAGCACATTTTTGGTGAATAATACCGTGCTCCAGCCAAACCAGAACGGTATCTGTACCGGGTTTACGGCACTCATGGTCAGCCCCAGTAAATAAGAAGGCAGGTTATTGTTCAGTATTACATTTTTCCCCTGCGAAGGATGCATGGCAGCATAAAGGCTGGAAACCGCCAGGGCAACGATAATGACCAGCGTGAGCCATTCCAGCAGACGAAAGATCTTTTCCTGTTTGCGTACCCAATCCATGGCCACCAGTGAAAGGCGTACATAGACCATCTCCGCCGTTAAAGAACCCAGGGAGAACAGCAGGGCGTTTTTAACCGACTGGCTGATCGCGATCTGCATAGCCGCGATATTCAATGTTCCCAGCGGAAGCGAGCCCAGGAAACTGACCAGCATCCCGGTAAAAAAAATTCGTATCAGTCCCCCACGCTGTTGTTCCGTCACGGTTTATCATTTAGTTTTTGCCGGCAAGCATCGGCACAAATGAAAAATTATCAAACAATTCCTCTTTTATGGTGCCATCGGCCTGTTTATGGATCCGCCGCATCTGCTGTACGTTCCCGGCCCCCACGGGTATTACCATCATGCCACCCGGCTTCAGCTGCTCGATCAGCTTTTGAGGAATCTCCGGGGCAGCAGCAGTAATGATCACCCGGTCAAAAGGCCCATAGGTAGGCAATCCCTGGTAACCATCACCATAAAAGAATTTTATAAAAGGAAACTGCTTCAGGTAAGCAAATTTCTTATTTTCTTCAAACAGCTTTTTCTGGCGCTCGATGGTAAACAATTTTACCCCCATCTTTGCCAGCACCACGGCCTGATACGCGCTTCCCGTGCCTATCTCAAGCACTTTTTGTCCCGGTGCTGTTTCCAGCAGCTGCGACTGATAGGCTACAGTATACGGCTGTGAAATGGTTTGTCCTTCCCCGATAGGAAAGGCGCGGTCTTCATAGGCCACATCATCAAAGGCTGAATCCAAAAAGAAGTGACGGGGAATGGTGTTCATGGCATCCAGCACCGTTTCATCTGTGATTCCTTTTTCCTTTATTACTTCTACCAGCTTTTTTCTTAATCCCTTATGTCTGTATGTATCTTCTAACGTCCTCCTCATAAGAGTGCAAATGTAAAAAAGCCGGGGCGATTTGCTACATATATCCGCCAAATATTATCCCCATCCGCAGATCGCGGCAGCACCGGATGTTGCGTTCCTCCCCCATTCTTCGTTACCATCGGTAAAATGCGCAGGGTTTATGTAATTTTACAGCAATGCGCATCTATAAATAAACCATTTTTTATGAAGTTCCTGAGCAGCCGCACCATTTTATTACTGATCATTCTAGTTGCATTTATGAAATCAAACGCACAAACCATTAAAAACTACGAAGCCGATTGGAAAACCGTTGAGGATCATATCAACAAGGGTTTACCGGCCTCTGCCCTTGCCACGGTAAAGGATATATACGCCAAAGCAACGGCGGATCACCAGGAAGCCCAGCAGGTAAAGGCATTGATCTACATGAACCAGCTTCAGGATGAGAACCGCGAGAACAACGAACTGACCAGCATTACGGAGCTGGAGAAAACAATAAAAGGGAATAAAGGCACCGTAGCGGCGTTGCTCAACAGTTATCTCGCCGGGGTGTACCAGCAGTACTTTAATCGCAACCGTTATAAACTTTATGACCGCACCAATACGACCGGTTTTGAGAAGTCAGACCCGGCTACCTGGACCATCGATGATTTCACACAAAAGATCAGCAGTCTCTATCTGGAGTCCCTGAAAGAGGAAGCCCTGCTGCGTCAGGTGCGACTGGAAAACTATGATGCGCTGATCGAAAAAGGGAATATGCGCTACCTGCGCCCTACCCTGTATGACCTGCTGGCCTTTCGCGCGCTGAACTATTTCAAAAGCAGTGAACGCTCGGTGACCCGACCGGCCTATGCGTTTACGATCAGTCAGGACAGCGCTTTCGCACCCGCTGCAGTATTTGCTGCGGCACGATTTGAAACCCGGGATTCCCTGTCTTTATCATTCAAAGCGCTGCAGCTTTATCAAAAGCTGGTGGCATTTCACCTGCAGGATGCACGGCCTGATGCGTTGATCGATGCCGATATCAGCCGTATTCAGTTTGTTTATCAAAATGCGGTTCACCCGGGTAAAGAAGCACTTTACTATAAAGCATTACAGGCCATAGCCGAAAAATACCCTTCAGAACCCGTTGCGCAACAAGCTTCATTCCTGATGGCACAATGGCATTACAGCCAGGCGCAGCTGCCGGTTAACAGTAAGAACCCGGAAAACCGGGATATGATGAAGGCCAGGGCGCTGCTCGAACCCATTGCCGGCCGGCCGGAAAAAAGCGAAGGCAGTGCCAACGCGTACAACCTGCTGCAACAGATCCAACAACCGGAATTCAGTTTCCAGATGGAAAAAGTAACCCTGCCGGATGCACCGTTCCGGGTATTGGTGTCCTACCGGAATGTACCGGTTGTTTACCTGCGTGCCATAAAAGCCACGGCGGCATTAAAAGCAGCAGTGAAAGATCGCAGCGGAAAAGAAAAATACTGGAATCAGCTGGCTGCAGCAACACCTGTAAATGAATGGCAACAGGCGCTTCCGGCAGCAGATGATTATAAACCGCACACTGCTGAAATCAAAGCAGACCGGCTTCCTGCGGGGGAATACTATATCGTAACGTCTTTAAACAAGAATTTTAGCCAGGAAAAAAACATCCTTACCTTTCAGCTGGTATACGTATCCGGCATCAGTTATGTAAATAATAAGAATGATTTCTTTGTCCTGGACCGTAACAGCGGGCAGCCACTGCCTGCAGCCAACGTCACCATCTGGCAAAAAGAATACGATTACAAGTCCAGCTCCTATCGGAACACCGAAATCGGCGAAGCGGTTACGGACAGGAACGGGCACTTTGTTTTTAAAACCACGACTTCCGCTGCAAAAGCAAAGATCCGGAACAACGGCAACTACCTCCTGGATATCACCTACCGCGATGAACGTTTCTTCATGGATGAGGAGTATTACGGTTATTACTATTACAACGATTATCAGGCAGAAAGCAGGAAGAAAACGACCTCTATTTTCCTGTTTACCGACCGGAGTCTTTACCGCCCCGGGCAAACCGTGTATTTTAAAGGCATTGCAGTAAACTATGACCCTTCAGAAAAAAGATCATCGGTGCTGGCCGGTCTTAAAACCACTGCCACGCTTTATGATGCCAACCGGCAGAAAGTAACCGACCTGGACGTAACCACCAATGAATTCGGATCGTTCAATGGCAGTTTCAGATTGCCCGAAGGCGGCCTGAACGGGAATTTCAGTATTTCCACCCCCCAGGGCACCGCCTCTTTCAAAATGGAAGAATACAAACGCCCCACTTTTCTTACAGATTTTGAGAAAATGAAGGGCACTTACAAGTTAAATGAGGTCATTAAAGTACCTGGTATTGCGAAGGCTTACGCAGGCAATGCAGTGGATGGTGCAAAGGTCAGCTTCCGTGTGGTACGCGAGGCCCGGTTCCCTTACCCCTGGATCTTTTCCCGTTACTGGTGGCCGGTCAACCAGCAGCAAACAGAGATGACGCATGGCGAAACAGTGACGGATGCAGAAGGCCGGTTCACCGTTACATTCACAGCTCTTCCGGACCTTACCATCGATCCAAAAATGGAGCCGGTATTTGATTATAAGATCTATGCGGATGTAACCGACATAAACGGCGAGGTAAGGAGCGGGGAAAAAAGAATTTCGGTCGGCTATAAATCATTACTGATAAAAGCCGCTATACCGGAACGGTTAACCACAGAACAGCTAAAGACATTGCATATCCGTACCGAAAACATGGCCGGTGAATTTGAGAAAGCCGATATCCGTGTAGCGGTAACGCGGCTCAAGCCCGAGCCGCGGTTATTAAGAAGCCGCTTATGGGAACAACCCGATCAGTTTGTCATGACAAAGGAAGCCTATATCAGCAGTTTCCCCAATGATATCTATAAAAATGAGCAGGAACCGGCCAGCTGGCCTAAAGACAAGGAGGTGCTGGCACAAACCGGACCAACGGACTCTACCGGGCAATTCATTCTTACCGGTGCACCGGAGCCGGGGTACTACGCTGTCACCATTATCACAAAAGACAAGGATGGCAACGAGGTAAAGGATATTAAATACGCAGAAGTATATAAAGCAGACCAAAAGCAGCCGGCATTTCCACAATACCTATGGACCACCGGCCCCGGAGCCATAGAACCCGGAGAAAAAACTATGATCCGGATCGGCAGCGCCGCACCGGACGTATTCCTGGTGCAGGGACTCACCAAGGAAAAAACGGCTTACACGTATATGCCGCTCAACAAAGAGATCAAACAGTTTGAATTCGGTGCCACAGAAGCCGACCGCGGCGGCTACAAGGTCAGCTACATGTTTGTAAAAAATAACCGCTTTTTTAGCAATGATAATAACATCCCTGTCCCCTGGAGCAATAAGGAACTAAAGATCACCTATGAGACCTTTCGTGATAAGACATTGCCGGGAGCGGAAGAAAAATGGAGCATGCAATTCAGCGGATATAAGGGTGACAAGGTTGCTGCCGAACTACTGGCCAGCATGTATGATGCTTCGCTGGATCAGTTCTATCCGCACCAGTGGCAGCTTCCGTCTGTATGGACTACCCGTTACAATTACAGCAACTGGAATACAGGTGTTAATTTCACCACGGTGCAGGCCCTTACAAAACGCACTATCCCGAGCGATTACCGGAGTTTTGACAAACGGTATGACTGGATACTGGGATCGGGTATGGCCGACGGATGGGGCGGTAGTATCGGAGGATTAGCAACAAGAGATGCTGCATTGGAAGAAGTAGTGACCGTAGGTTACGGCGCACAAAAGAAAAATGCTGTTACCCAGTCCGCAAGCCGGTTAAGAGGCGTAGCGGCCGCTGCTCCTCCTGAAGGTGTTGAACCCGCTCCGAAAGGAATCATTGAAGTAAACGACCAGGCAACCAACCAGCCTGCTCCGCAGGAAGCTCCCGCACAAGGCCCGGAAACCCGGATCCGGAAGAACTTTAATGAGACCGCCTTTTTCTTCCCCGATCTGAAGACCGACGAAAAAGGGAATATCCGTTTTTCATTTACCATGCCTGAAGCACTGACCCGCTGGAAGTTCCAGGCGCTGGCGCATACCAAAGAACTGGCATTTGGCTATTCTTCGAAAGAGATCGTTACCCAAAAGGAGCTGATGGTACAGCCCAATATGCTCCGCTTTTTAAGAGAAGGCGATAAAATGGAATTCAGCAGCAAGGTGGTCAACCTTTCTTCAAAAGAAGTGACCGGCATCGCCACACTTCAGCTTTTTGATGCAGCCACCGGCGAGGCGGTTGACGGCTGGTTTAAAAATGCCATTCCGCAACAATATTTCACCATTGCAGCAGGACAAAGTCAGGCAGTCGCCTTCCCCGCAGAAATCCCCTATCAGTTCAGTAAGCCGGTCAACTGGCGCATTATAGCCAAGGTAACCAGCAACGATGCAGCAGCATTGAGTGACGGGGAAGAAAACGCTCTGCCGGTATTGACCAACCGCATGCTGGTTACCGAAACATTGCCGCTTCAACTGCGCGGCTTTGGTTCCAAAAAATTCAGTTTCGACAAGCTGCTCAAAAGTGGTGGCAGCGAAACACTGACCACACAGGCTTTAACCGTGGAGTATACTTCCAATCCTGCCTGGTATGCCGTACAGGCCTTACCATATATGATGGAATACCCCTATGAATGTGCGGAGCAAACCTGGAACCGCTACTATGCCAATTCCCTGGCCACCCTGATCGCAAACAGCTCGCCAAAGATCAAACAGGTCTTTGACAGCTGGAAAACACAGGATACTGCTGCATTGCTGGGCAACCTGCAAAAGAACCAGGAACTGAAGGCCGTATTACTGGAGGAAACCCCGTGGGTATTACAGGCGCAGAGCGAGACCCAGCAAAAAAAGAACATTGCTTTATTGTTTGACCTGGTGCGTATGAGCAGGGAACTGAACACGGCATACGACAAGCTCAGTCAGCTGCAAAGCCCGAATGGCGGCTTTGTATGGTTCAAAGGCGGCAGGGACGACCGCTATATGACACAATACATCGTAACAGGCATCGGGCATTTGAAAAAAATAAACGCGATCGAAAAAACGCAGACACAAAAACTGGATAATATCATAAACAGGGCGATCCCCTATCTGGATGGAAAAATAAAAGAAGAGTATGAGGAGCTCATCCGTAGCAAAACAAAATTGGGTGAATACGTTCCCTCCTATTATGTGATCCAGTATTTATACATGCGGAGTTTTTTCAGCAATATCCGTGTAGCTCCCGGGGCACAGAAGGCCATGGCTTATTTTACTGATCGGGCAACCCGGACATGGACACAAGCAAACAAATATATGCAGGGGATGACCGCTCTGGCACTGCATCGTAAAGGGGATGCGGCCACTCCCAATGCTATTTTAAAATCGCTGCAGGAAACCGCCATCAATAATGAAGAGCTGGGCATGTATTATAAAGACGCTGCACGCAGCTGGTGGTGGTACCAGGCTCCCATCGAGCGCCAGGCACTGATCATTGAAGCTTTTGAAGAGATTGCCAAAGACAAAAAAACAGCAGATGATTTAAGGACCTGGTTATTGAAAAACAAACAGACCAATAACTGGGAAAGTACAAAAGCCACCGCAGAAGCCTGCTATGCTTTATTATTACAGGGCACACAATGGTTAACCATTACCCCTGAAGTAACCATTGACCTGGGTGGATTAAAGGTGGAATCTGCGCTGGAAAAGACCAGTGCCGGAACAGGCTATTTTAAAAAGACCATTCCCGGAGAAAAAGTACGACCGGCAATGGGCGCTGTTACGGTGTCTGTAGCGGCTCCCGCCGGCACACCGGCTACAGGCAATACGTTACCAACCTGGGGGAGCTTATACTGGCAATATTTTGAAGATCTCGACAAGATCAGCTTTGCTGAAACACCGCTAAAACTCAGCAAGAAATTATTTGTCGAGACCAACAGCGACCGGGGACCGGTGTTAACCCCCATAGCAACAGGAGGTACGGTAAAAGCAGGCGATAAAATAAAAGTACGCGTGGAGTTACGGGTTGACCGCGATATGGAATACGTGCATATGAAGGATATGCGTGCCAGCGGTTTTGAGCCGGTGAATGTGCTGAGCAGCTATAAGTGGCAGGGCGGACTGGGTTATTATGAAACCACAAAAGACGCCAGCACCAATTTCTTTTTCGGATACCTGCCTAAAGGAACTTATGTATTCGAATACAGTCTGTTTGCAACAGTTGCCGGAAATTTCAGCAATGGCATTACCAGTATCCAGTGCATGTACGCCCCCGAGTTTACCGCACACAGCGAGGGCGGCAGGGTTACCGTAATAAAGTAAATGGTGAAAAGTACAAGTAAAATATACTCGAAAGAAGACCCCAATCCGGAAGACTTCTTTTATCTGTAACAAGTACAAACCGGCTCTATGTTATCATTAAAAAGGCTCCATCATATTGCCATTATCTGCAGCGATTACGAACGCTCTAAAACATTTTATACAGAAGTCCTGGGGTTTAAGGTCCTGCAGGAAGTATACCGGGAAGAGCGTGCTTCGTACAAACTGGACCTGTCATTGAACGACCGCTACCTTATCGAATTATTTTCCTTCCCGGATCCGCCGCTACGCCGCACCAGACCCGAAGCCACCGGTTTGCGGCATATCGCTTTTGAAGTGGAGGATATTACAGCTTCGATCCGGGAGCTGCAGGCAAAAAATATAACGGCCGAGCCCCTCCGTATTGATGAATACACCGGTAAAAAATTCACTTTCTTTTTTGACCCCGATGGCCTGCCGATCGAGTTGTATGAGCGATAGCTTACAAAGTGCGTTTCCCCTATCTTTGCCGCACAAAACAAACCGTTATGAGAAAAGAATGGACCTTACTTCTGTTGCTAATCACCACTGTTGTGCAAGCACAGTACCCGATCTTGCAGAAAGCAGGCTATAAACCGGGCCTCTACAGGAATTTCGAAGAATTCAGGGATAATAATCCGTCGTTGCCTCTTTCATACAAGGTAATTACCGATGACATCAGCATTTCCCTTTTCAACAACCGGCCACAACGTCTTTACGGGCTGGAGGTCGGAAAAAAAGAAGGCAAGAAGATCGGGCCGGTGTTTGGCTTTTGTGACGGCACTGCTATTTATATATGGGTACGTTCCTATAAAAGAGGCGCTTTTTCTTCATTCTCCAGTGATATCATCGGGCCAAAAACGCGTTTTACCAAGTTGCTGCTATTGGATACGCTTAGCTATTTCGAAGATATAGGCGTGGTGCAATCCTTTGGAGCTCCGATGATGGGGGCAAACGGGATGGCGTACGGGGGGCAAAGCCGCACGTTATACCAGCGGGGCAATCTGCTGGACCTGAGGACCGGCGGTATGACCGAACTGACAAAAGGCATTCTAAGAGAGCTGCTGCAAAAAGATCCCGAACTGTCCGCTATCTTTGAGAAAGAATCCGGCAAACGAAGAAAACTGGGAGAATACCTGATGTATTATTTAGAACGGAGAAAAGGTTCCCGGGCGCTTCCACGATAAACCGGCCGGAAGATATAAAGTAGTTATTAATTTTACATACAATAAAATAGATGCGAAAGTTATACCTGCTGATCACATTGCTGAGTTTTGCTTGTGCAGTAAAAGCACAGACCATCAAAGTCAATGCAGGTCCGGAACTGCTCCGGTCCTTCAATCATGACATGCCGTTCTGGGGCGCCGGTGCTTCAGTACAGGGTGAAGTGTGGGTAAAAGAGCGCCTGGGCCTGGGTCTGAATACCGGCTTCCTGCGATTCGCCAGCACCCGGCCGCTGATCCCATCGGGAACAATACGATATAATGCCATTCCTGTATTGGCCGTGATCAAATACCCACTGCCTCTTATCAAAAACCTGTACGGACAGGATGCCATGGGTTATACTTTTGCTACTGATGTGCACTTTATAAAGGATGGGAAAAAGATACCGGGTGGCTTTACCTATTATTTTTCCCTGGGATATGAATTTGCAACCCACTTTGATGTCACCGTAAAAGTAGGTCGCTCCCGGTTCGAGAAAAAAGACCGCCCTGCCAATGTGAATGAACATAACCTCGGGTTAAAACTGGCCTATATTTTTTAACTCCACCACTGGCAGGTGGATGAAAAACTGCTTTTATTTAATAATAAAAAATGGATATAAATCTGTACAAAGAAGAGATCCTGCAGATAAAACAGCAATATTCCAGCTATCAGCTTACTGATGAACAGGCAGTACGTATCTGGAAACATTACAATGCAACAGCCTCCATTTCCGCTGAAAACTGGTTAACAAAATGGGAGCAATACGACTATGATCATCACATATTCAAAAAAATTCTTGACGCAGAGCAGTTTGCGCTTTATCAGAAAAAACGTACCGCTGATATAGAGCACACCATTGCTTTCTTAAAGCAGCAAGATGAAAAAATAAAACCCAATATAGACTATCAACAAGAACTCCTGACCTATTATGCCGACATATACATTCCGCAACTACTACAGGTAACACTGAAATACCCGTTGCCTTTCAATGAGTACAGATCAAAAATTCATTTTATCAAAGAGGAGTACAGGTCTTTCCTGAATGAATCGAAACGTATGACGGCTATTCAGCATTTCAGAAATTACCGCAGCTATAGCCCGGATCTTTTTCAATTGCACATGCTCGATGTGCAATTGTTGCATGTGATGCCTAATTATCAGAAATTTAATGTGGCAGCCGATACTCCCACACAGGCGGCGCTGCAATTTACGCTAGAGAAAGCGGCTCCTTACTGGACGAGTTTCATTGATTTTTTTAACGATATGGAAGCAGAGGAACTGAAAATAAAAAAGTCGGCTGCTCTCAGATTCTTTGGGAAAACGGAGATCAACGGCTGGCATGTGGAAAAGCCTGCCATATCTGAAATAGAATATAAAAATCAGCAACTATTTCTTTTACTGATGGCAGAAAAGAGCAGCTATAACCGGGAGATTGACGATTAATATCAAAGGGACCTTGCTGCCTTCCTTGTCTCACAGGGTTACTTATTTAACATTATGAAATAAAGGCATAAAGCATTCCGTGTCAAAAACAGCAAAACGCTTCACCCTTCTTTTATTCGTTACCCTGCTGACCAGTCTGGCGGCAACAACACTCCTGTTGATGTTCCTTCTTTCGCAACGTCCTCCAGACCACAATACTATCCGCTGCGATTTCTCAGGTCTGCTATTTGGGATAGGATGGGGTGTTATCATTCTGCTCACCCTCAGCACCACAACCGTCTATCTGAACCTTTATAAAAAGATCCGGACCCGCCGCTGGCTGTCGCTGCTCAGTTTTTTCCTGCTGCCGCTGCCTACCGCCGCTGTGCTGCTGGCGTTAATGGGCGCTATTACGGAAAGTCTCAAGGAATATGCAGCTATTTTTCTGCCTTATCTTTTTATCCTGTGTATCCTGTATCACCGGTTCCGGAGAGTAGTTTCGATCCGAGCTGCAAAGTATTTTAATCTATCTGTTGCCTTTTTTCAAATTCACCAGGTATCAGTCTATTGTCTTTTCCTTGCTCACATTGAAATCCACATTCATACATCATAAAAGAAGCTCATACTTCAGTTTTACAGAGATACACCATTTAATTCATCTATATGAAGCTTTTGATTTAACAACCTGTACATTCCCAATCCCAACAGTTTCCAAAAAAACTGAAATAGCTGTTTCCCTTGAGTCATTTTTAGGTCCAATATAAACCTTCGTTATCGGATTAACTTCACCCCCATTGGTAAAGTTTATATCGATATATGGTATAGGTAAATTTTGAGCCATTCTAAATTTAACTAGTTCTCCTGTTTTTTCATCCCCGAAATAAGTACCACCGTTATCCACTAATTTCAGAAATCTGTTGCTTGGAACAAAATTCAATAGATGTAGTAATCTAATCTCCAATTCTTCAGCAAAGGCCGGATTCTTATACGCAGCTAGATCTACGGCCAAAGTAGCACACGCTCGAAAAAAATCTGCACCATACTTGTCATTCTGATTTTCAAAACACTCCACTTCATGAATGGCCTTAAGCATAGCGATTGTTTCTTTAATTTGCTTCTTTTCGTCATATAGTACTTTCAGTGGGCGTACAGGAAGTCGCAAAACGTCACTCGCCTTGAATCCAATACAGTACCCATTTCCATCATTGGAATATGCCCTCCATTGACTCAAAATGTCAGGTTTGAGGGAAAAACAGCTGGCTAGAATATTCGTCTTTAGGCTTGACGCCTTAATAATAGAATCAATCCTCTCCAAAAAACCTTCCTCAACTTGGTTTACAACTTGATTAGCTGCCTTCTCCCAAATCGAATACCCCCAGTGAATTTCCAAAAAATCGTTCATTGAGAACAGATCACTCAGTCTAATAGTTTTATTTACACAAATAGAATGAAATGTGTCAGATGTACAATAGTGATATATCAGTTCATTCTTCTTCGGCTTGTATTCTCTTGAAATCAACATAAGTATTTACCGCTTTTAATTAAATCACTATTTTATTAAACTCCATAAGAGGCGTGTTATAAGAATTTCCAATAGTTCTAGTACTATTTTAACCTTCTCATTTACTCGTTCATACTGACAATAACTAATTTAAAAGCCACTATTTGCACCTTCATTTATTAGTACTTAACTGAGTAGCCTTATATTTTTCCAGGTTGTGATCGCCCAGTCCTGGTCCTGGGGTTCGTCAAAGTACAGCGCTATTTGGATCACCTGGTTGTCAATGATCGAAAAGCCATAGATCACATCATAGGATTTAGAACCGTCAGATTCTTTTATCAGGTAACCTGTCCGGAAGACCGTTGCGTCGGAAAAATCAAATATATTGACAGTAGCTGCCTTGTTCTGATCGCGATTGTTTATAAGATTATTGTGCTCCTGGTATAATTGTTCCTTGTTTTTATTCGCATCATTCCAGATCGTAAGCCGTACCGACTTATCCCCTGTCGTATACAACAGATCACCGCTATCCTCTATTTTACGCTCAAAAAGGTTATTGATTTGGATGGTCCATTTTTCTGTAAGCCGGTGTGTAACCATAAAATCATCTTCCAGCTTATAGTCGGTTACCTTATACCAGTCCGATTGATCACCCGCCCGCTCGTACACCGAGCCAATACCTTTTAACAGGATCGTTTCTATCGATGGATCAATAGCAAGAATGGTCGACGGGTTATAGATCCCCGAATTTTGGGGATCATCGAGGTATGCATCTGTTTCCATTCCGGTAAAGATGCGCCAGCCGCTGTCTTCCGGACGGATGCGCTTTTCCCGGTACATAAACCGGGGTTTTATCTTTTTGTCCACTACCATTTTTGAGACCATCAGTCCTCCGATGGGCGGGAAATCGTCAAAGGTTTTTGTGGTGGTCTTTTTCTTAAAGAATTTCACAGGATTTCATTTATAACTTTTAACAGCTCAACGGAACTACTTATCCAGCCCCAGTTGTTTCCGGAAGTCGATGTTCAGATGATATTGTTCTTCAATCGGTATTATCTTCCTTGAATTTTTGTTGATCTCCTTACCTTCCTTTGACCATAAGAAGGGATAAAAATTAAACACCTTATCTCCCTCCAGTTTCAGCACCTCACTCCGCCAGTCCGTCCAGCGGTTGCCTTCATAAAACCGCTCCAGGTCACTATTAAAACAAAAATTCAGGAACTCGGTATAGGAGATGCCCAGTGGCTCATACTCCAGGTTATCCGGTGAGAAATAATAGATCTTGCCCGCATCCTCACCCAGTGCTCCTCCGTTCAGCAGGAAAAACCCGCCGATGGCATCATCCGCTATCAATAAAAAGGAAGGGGCTGCACCGTAATCCTTAAAAGCTTTGCCTTTGTTCCAGTCAGGCAGGCTGCGACTGAGCTTTTCACTACCGGAACCCAGGATCCGGATCCAGCCGTCGTCGATCAGCAATCCGCCTGTTTCATAAACAACTGCTCCCATGGGAGACCGGGTGGTCACCTGCACTTTAAACAGGGCGTCTTTGGCTTTGACCGAATCCACCGGTAACACTTCCACTTTGTTCGTTGCATTTTTGATCCAGTCCTGCAACAGGGGCCAGGACGGATCCGTGGTATTTATAAGTTCATCAATGGGTCGCATATTTTTTTGAGCGGTTGTTTTTAAAGAGAACATCATTATTGTTATCCCCAACAAAAGCTTTGCTATATTACGCGTTTTTCTCATAAGGAGTGCAAAACTGTATTTATTATTTAATTATTTTTTATGCTCGATAATGACGCTAAAATAACTTATGTATGCTGTTAAAAAATATCCAGAAGACCTTGCAGCATCAATAATTACATGTGGAACAGTGATGTACCCTGGGTTCCCTCGTCTCACTAAACGGATCTATTCCGCCCCTGAAGTGTGCGACGCAACCGGGCCCAATAGCAGTGCTGCAGCCGGGTCCATAATTACCCTGGTTAATAAAAAAACAATCACTTATCGGTGCTGCCTCTTATCACCAGCGCACCTTTGCAAATCGTCATATCCGAATGATGCACGGGGTATTTTTTACTCAGCAGATCCAGCATGTACCGGCCGGCGATCACGCCGATCTCATAGGGTTGCTGCGCGTAAGAGGTCAATCCCGGTTCAATAATGGATGCGGCCGGATCATTCCCAAAACCGGCCACAGCAATTTGCCCCGGGATCCTGATCCCTTTTTGTTTCAGTAACTCGATCAGTTTTACCGCTCCCGCATCATACACCGTACAAATGCCGTCCGGCGGGCGTTTCAGGCTGAGCCAGCGTTCCAGCGCGGCTGCTACCTGATCATGCAGGAACTTTGTATGCGCCACCAGTTCCTTATCAAAAGGGATGCCGTGCTGTTGCAGCGCTACTTTGTAACCATTCACCCGCAGTTTGCTGGCCAGCAATTGCCTTGGTCCTGCCAGCAGTGCAATGCGTCGTTTTCCCTGTTCGATCAGATGCTGCGTGGTGGTATAAAGCCCGTTAAAATCATCTTCCACCACTTTAGGAATGGGCAGCTCCGGACAGATACGCGCAAACGATACCAGCGGATAGCCCTTACCATGCAGGAGCTTGATGTGCTCAAAATCCCTGGTGTCGCGGGTATGGCAAACAATAAACCCATCCACGCGACTCAGCATCAGGGCCTTTATATTCTCTTTTTCTTCCAGGGGTGATTCATCCGACTGCGCAATAACGATCCGGTAACCGATGCGGCTTACGGTGTGCTGAATACCGCTTACAATGGCCGCAAAAAAAGGTTTTTGGATATCCGGTATCACAACTCCAAGCGTGCGCGACTCATTACGGATCAGCCCCAGCGCCAGCATATTGGGCTGGTAATCCAGCTCTTTGGCTTTTTTTAGTACCGCTTCTCTCGTTTCCGGGCGGATATTCGTGCTGTTGGTCAATGCACGGGAAACGGTGGATTTGGAAATACCCAGTTCCCGGGCTATATCAACAATCGTTACCTGATGATTTTTCATCTATTGCTTTTTTTATTTATTACAGTGGTCATGGCGCGTCCGCAACAACCTGATAATGCAGCAGGGTTCGTTACTCCCGCAATAATCCCCCGCAAAACAACCGGGTTCTCTCCATAAAAACAAAATCATTGGTCTTGCGGAAAGATACGAAATTGCGGGAACGGTTGCGGGAATGTTCCCGCGGAATTTACCGGTCCGATCATTGTTTTATCCAAAAGAGGGTAATAGATTAGCAGAAAATTATTTGTCATATGAATGTGATCGAAGAAGAAAAACGCGAGCTGCCCGTGTATGCCCGTCCGGAAGTACTGGTAGTGGGCGCAGGTCCGGCAGGTATTGGTGCGGCCATCGCTGCAGCCAGGAACGGGGCGAAAGTATTGTTGCTGGAACGCTATGGTTTTCTTGGCGGCAATCTCACCATTGCTATGGTAAACCCGATGTTTACGTTTCATGATGTAAAGGGCAAACAGGTGATCCGCGGTATTGCCGGTGAACTGGTGAACCGCCTGGTGGCGTTAAAATCCTCACAGGGACATATTACGGATCTCACTTTTGATAATGCTTCCATGACCCCTTTTGATCCCGAAGGCATGAAGTATCTTTTATTTCAGATGGCACTGGAAGCCGGGGTAGAATTATTGCTGCATACCTGGGCCGTCGGCGTGCAAAAAGAAAATGGGAAAGTAACAGCCGTCATCATTGAAAATAAATCAGGCCGCCAGGCCATCTGTCCACAGGTGATCATTGACTGCTCCGCCGATGCCGACATTGCCGCTATGGCCGGAGTTCCTTTTGTAAAAGGCCGCGAAGAAGACGGTGCCATGCAGCCGGTAACGCTATTTTACCGTATCGGTGGCATTGACATGATCGCGCTCCGAAGCTGGATGAAGCAAAACCGGGATCTGCTGAAAGATGCCCCTACGGATGAAGAAATCGATTCCAGTGAAGCCATTGCATTCCTGGGCCTAAAGGAACTGGTAAAAAAAGGAATGGAAAGCGGCGAGTTCCCCAAAGATGCAGCACCAAGGATCCTGTTTTATCAGCTGCCGGTAGAAGGACAGATCGCTGTTAATGCCACGAGGCTCCAGGGTATTGACGGCACCAACGCCGCCGATCTTACAAGAGCGGAAGTAGAGACCCGCTCACAGGCCTGGCAGATCCATAATTTTCTGAAAAAACATGTGGGCGGCTTTGAACAATCTTATATCCTCGACACCGGCGTGCAGGTAGGTGTGCGCGAGACAAGACATATCCAGGGCGATTACAAACTTACCGAACAGGATGTACTTTCCAACCGTGCCTTTGAAGACGGTATTGCCTGCGGTACTTTTGCCATCGACATTCATCCGCCCGAAGGCGAACAGCAGATCTTTACCGGGTCCGGCAAGGCTGTTTATGAGATCCCCTACCGGAGTTTATTACCTGCCGGGCTGGATAATGTACTGGTAGCCGGCAGAAGCATTTCTGCCACGCATACCGCCTTTGGCTCTGCACGTGTGATGGCCACCTGTATGGGCATCGGACAGGGTGCCGGTGTGGCTGCCGCTGCCATGATCAAAGAGCAGCTGACCACAAGGCAGGTGGATACAGGTGCGGTGAGGGAAACATTGATCCGGCAGGGACAATACCTGATCGGTATGGAAGACGCCCTGGAAGCCGATCCCCGGCTGGCGCTCAACAAAGGAGAAGGCTCGGGCGCCACGGCCAGTCATTTTAATCCGTTTAAAGACATTGAACATGGATAAAAGCAAGGGGAATCTAAGGTGGGGCATTGGTGCTTTGCTGTTCTTTGTATCGGCATTGAACTACCTGGACCGCCAGGTGCTCTCGGTACTGGCACCTTCGATCCAGAAGGAGCTGCGGCTGTCGGATATCGACTATTCCTATATCACCTCTTCTTTTTTGCTCAGTTATACCATCATGTATGCCATCAGCGGCCGGTTGGTAGATAAATGGGGAACCCGTAAAAGCCTGCTGTGGTTTGCCGGCAGCTGGTCGGTGGCCAATGTGCTGCATGGTTTTGCAAAGACCGTAGCGCAGTTCTGTGGCGCCCGTTTTTTACTGGGTGCGGCGGAAAGCGGCAATTTTCCTGCCGGGGTAAAAGCAGCTGCCGAATGGTTCCCGTTAAAAGAACGTGCCCTGGCCATCGGGCTGCTGAATGCCGGCTCTTCTGCGGGCGCAGCAGTAGCGGCTCCGCTGGTAAGCATTATCACCATTGCCTGGGGCTGGCAGGCCGCATTTGTTGCAACGGGTCTTATCGGCTTTATATGGGTGTATTTCTGGTGGAAGTATTATTATACGCCCCAAACCCATCCGCGTATTTCAAAACGAGAACTGGAATACATCGAAAGCGACGCAGAGCCGGAGAACACAAAGAAAACAATAAGCATTGGCCGGCTGCTGCGTATGCGGCAATCCTGGGGTTGTTTTGTGGCGCGGATCTTTATCGATCCCTGTACCTATTTTCTTATTTTCTGGATCCCGAAATATTTACAGGAAGAACAGGGTATGACGCTGAGCCTTGTAGGCTATTTCGCCTGGATCCCTTACCTGGCGCTGGCCATCGGTACCATTGCCGGTGGCATCATTCCGCGGCGGCTCATCGGCAGCGGCTGGTCGCTGAACCGTGCCCGCAAAACCGTGATGCTTGCGGCCTCCCTGCTTATCCCCCTTTGTTGCCTGTTGTTATTCACTTCACACAGTCTGACGATCGCCTTACTCGCCCTTACCGGAGTGATGTTCGGGCATGGGTTATGGGGAAACATTACCATTCCTGCTGAAGTATTTCCCAAGGCGGTACAGGGCACGCTCACCGGACTGGGTGGCACACTCGGCGGATGTGCATCCATCCTTACGCAATTCGCCATCGGGTGGACGGTTCAGAACCTTTCTTATACGCCGGTCTTTATTGCCGTAGGATTGATGTACCTGCTTACCTTTTTTGGCGTACAACTACTGATCGGCAAACTGGGCCGGATCATTCAACTTTAAAAACCTATAAGGTTTAAAAAACTTATAGATCTGACGATTGCAACATTAACATTGATCACCAAAATTATGTCCATATGATAAAAAAGCTATTGCACCATGCCCGTAGTCCGCTATTGCACTGCTTACTCGCCTGTCTTCTTATTTCGGCGGCTGTCGCTGCCCAGCAGAAAAAAGCGGTAAGCGGAACCATCACCGCTGCACCCGGTAGTCCGTTGCAGGGTGTATCCGTAAGCGTAAAGAACAATCCGCTTCAGGGAACAACAACCGACGAGCAGGGCAACTTCCGGCTGGAAACCGCTCCGGATGCGGTACTCATCGTTTCTGCCATCGGCTATATTACACAGGAGCTGCCGGTAGAAGGAAGAACATCGCTGCCCATAACAATGGAAGCGGATACCAAAGGGATGGAAGAAGTGGTCGTCATCGGCTATGGCACCACGAAGAAGGTCAACCTTACCGGTGCGGTATCCGCCGTTTCCGGTGAAGACATGGCCAAACGCCAGGTAGGCCAGACGTCCATGGCATTACAGGGCGTGGCACCGGGTGTTACGGTAACACAAAGCAGCGGCCAGCCGGGTGTGGACGCCGGCACCATCCGCATCCGTGGTATCGGCACGCTCAACAATTCGAATCCGCTGGTATTAGTGGATGGGATTGTGATGTCTATGAACGCCGTGGATGTATCTTCTATTGAATCGATCTCCGTATTAAAAGACGCGGCCTCCGCCGCCATCTACGGATCACGCGCGGCAAACGGGGTGATCCTGATCACCACCAAAAGAGGAAAGAAAGGAAAATTTTCTTTTTCCTATGATGGCTATGTAGGCAAGCAAAGCGCTACCGACCGCCCCAAAATGGTAAACGGACTGGATCATATGCTGCTCATCAACGAAGCGCATACCAATGTTGGATTAAGTCCGCTGTATTCTGAAGAATACATTAATAATTATAAAACTAATAAAGAAAGTAACCCGGATCTGTATCCCGATACCGACTGGCAAAAGGAAGTACTATCCGGCAGCGGTATCCAGACCAACCATGTCATTGCACTTTCGGGTGGTACCGAGCGGGTGCAGTTCTTTGGCAGTTTTGGTTATCTGAATCAGGCCGGACTGATCGACGATGTGAATTTCCGGCGTTACTATGCGCGTCTAAACACCAACGTGCAGATCTCTCCCAAGCTCAGCGGATCCTTTGATGTATTCCTGGTAAATAATGACCGCAAATCCGTAGCCCAGTTCCCGGGTGGCTCCGGCGCTGCGCTTGGCAGCACTACGGGTACCGCGCTTATATTCGGACTGATGAATAAGCTGCCGGCGATACAGGCAGTGAACTATTCCAACGGGCAATGGGCGGAAGGGCAGAATGGGGTGAACCCCGTTGCCATCATCCGCAATGGTGGCTTCTGGCGGGAGACCAGTTATCCCATATCCGGTAATTTTTCCTTAAGCTATAAGCCCTTTGAATTTTTAACCGGTAAGATCAGCTTTGCGCCTACGTATTCGCAGCCCAATGTACGTTCCTTTGTAAATGTGGTGAAGACCTACGATCCCAACGGTACCTTGCGTTTTACGGTTCCCGGTGTTAACACGATGGATCAAAGCACAGCGCAGGACAAGACCAATCAGCTCGAAGCGACACTGACCCTTTCCAAAAACATCAGCAAACATTCCCTCGGCGCACTGGCGGGTTACCAGTATTATACCGGGTCCAACAGCGGTTTCAGCGCCTTCCGCGATAACTTCCTGTTTCCTGATTACCCTGTGCTTTCCGGCGGTTCTTCTGCCAATATGAAAAACGGCGGATATGCTACGGAATGGACGCTGATTTCTTACTTCGGGCGCGTTAACTACGCATTTGACAATAAGTACCTTCTGGAAGCCAACCTCCGGTACGATGGTTCTTCCCGGTTTGCCGCCGGTAACAAATGGGGAACCTTCCCCTCCTTCTCTGCCGGCTGGCGTATCTCTGAAGAACAATTCATGGCTGCTACAAAAGATGTGTTGAGTGAACTGAAATTAAGAGCTTCCTGGGGACGGCTCGGCAACCAGGAGATCGGAACCAACTACCCCTTTGCACCCACCGTATCACTCGATCCGAAATATATTTCCAACGGACAGATCCAGAACGGCGCCGCCATCCTCAACCTGGCCAACACCAATATTTCCTGGGAGACCACAGAGATGAGCAATATCGGACTGGATGCACGCCTGTTCCGTAACCTGTCGGTGTCTTTTGATTATTACTACAAGAAAACCAAAGGCATTCTGCTGGAGCTCAGTATTCCCAAGACCATGGGGGTAGCGGCTCCCTTCCAGAATGCAGGTGTGGTGGAGAACAAAGGCTGGGACTTCCAGGTGGATTATACCAACTCCGCCCATGCGTTTAAGTATGGGGCCACATTCACTTTGTCTGATGTAAAAAATAAAGTGCTCGACATCAAAGGCATTCAGCAGACAGGCACCCTGGTAAACCGTGAGGGTTATCCCATCAACTCATTGTATCTTTTAAAATCAGCGGGACTGCTGTCTGCAGCTGATTTTGATGCCAGCGGCAAATACTTATATGCGCAGCAGTTTGGCAAGCTCGGCCCGGGCGATATCCGCTATACAGACGTAGTGGAAGATGGTATCATCAATGGCAGCGACCGCCAGGTACTGGGCAGCACCATTCCCCGTTTCACTTACAGTCTTAACCTGAATGCAGATTATAAGGGCATTGATTTTTCCATATTCCTGCAGGGGGTAGGCAAGCGCGATGGTTACCTGACGGGCAACGCTATTACCCCCTTCCTTGCCGGCGGTACGGCATATGAATACCAGAAAAACCGGTGGACTGTTGACAATCCCGATCCCAACGCTATTTTTCCACGGTTTGCGTTTGGGGAAACCAACAATACCCAGATCTCTGATTTCTGGATGAAGAGCGCTGCCTACCTGCGGATCAAGAATGTACAACTGGGCTATACCATTCCCAAACAGCTGTTACAAAAGGCCGGTATCAGCCAGCTGCGGATCTACCTCTCCGGCGAGAACCTGCTCACCGCAGATAAGTTCTGGCAGGGCTGGGATCCGGAAATAGATGCAGCCAGTAATGGCGCGTATTATCCGCAGGTTAAAACCTATAACCTCGGCATTAATCTTAAATTCTGATAGCAGCATATTTCAAACGAAACAGCCAATGGCTATTAAACATTCAAAATGATACAAATGAAAAAGATCTCCTTTATATATATCATCCTCCTGATGACGGCCTGCACGCGGGAGCTGGACAGGCTGCCGCTGGATGCGCCATCCACCGAGACCTTCCCTGCCACGGAGTCCGAAATGCAGGCGGCGCTGGTGGGTTGCTTTTCACCATTAAACCTGCGGTTTGGGGAGAATCCTTATGCCATCTGGTTTGAAATGTATTCGGACATTGCAGCCAACCGGGATGTTACACCCAATGCCTCCTGGGGCACGCCCACTTCCGGAGATGTAAATACCATCTGGAATACGATGTATACCGTTATTTCCCGTTGTAACTTCCTGCTGGATCATATGGACCGGGTTACCGGGGCCACTGATCAGTCAAAGGCAAAAGTGGCCGGCACTGCGCGGTTCTTAAGGGCTTATTGTTACAGTATTCTTTCTCAATTGTATGGAGATGTACCATTGGTCACCAAAACGCTTGGCCTGGACGAAGCCTATATCAGCCGCACAGCAAAAACAGCAGTGGTGGATTTTATCCTTACCGAATTTAAGGAGGCGGCTACATTACTTCCCGCCACCAACCAGCCCAACACCATGAACCTGTCCTCCGGGGCCGCATGGGCACTGGCTTCTCGTGTGGCGCTGTATAATGAGCGCTGGACCGATGCGATTGAAGCAGCCCAAAAAGTAATGGGGCAGGAAGGAACGGAGTTTGTGCTCAATCCTGATTATGCCACGATCGCGCAACGCGCGGGAAAGACCTCTAAAGAGATCATCTGGGCCATACAATTCAACTACAACGATATCTTTCATGAAACACCCCTCTCCTTCCGGTCCAGGATGGCAGCAGGATACAGCAACCGGATACCGGTACAGGCGCTGGTGGATGCCTATGATTGTACGGATGGATTGCCCATTGATAAATCTCCCCGGTATGATCCTGCACATCCGTTTGAAAACCGCGATCCCCGGCTGGCCAAGACCATTGCCCTGCCCGGATCCGTTTATTACGGTTACCAGTTCGAAACGCATAAGGACAGTCTCAAATGCTGGAACTACAATGTATCACCGGCGGTGCGGGTCGATAACCTGGATGCCACGCATACCTTCGCCAGTTTCTCCGGTTATTGCTGGCGGAAATATGCGGACCCTACGGAGACCCATGCCACCCGGTCGGAGATCAACCCGATCATCATCCGCTATGCGGAGGTGCTGCTCAATTATGCAGAAGCAAAAATTGAGGCCGGGCAAACTGATGAGTCGATCTATACGGCCATCAATAAGATCCGCAAACGGGCCGGCATGCCGGATATTACCACAGGTAAATCCACCGCAGAGCTACGCTCGATCGTTCGCAAGGAACGCAAGGTAGAGCTGGCCGGTGAAGGATTGCGTTATTTCGACATCATCCGCTGGAAGATCGCCGACCGCGTGCTCAACGGTCCCTGCTACGGCCGCAACCCCAGGGGATTTCTCTCTGCGGCACCCGCTATCGATGCCAACGGCACGCCGGATTATGCCAATGTACCAGACAGGGACAAGATGCGGGTGATACAGGTGCGCACGTTCATTAATCCCGCCAATTATTTATGGCCCATACCCGATATTGAGATACAGACCAACAAACAACTCACTCAAAATCCCGGGTATTAATTTATTGGCTTGTTATCGTATTTATCAGCTCATGCAACGAACCCATAAAACAGTCTCATTTTTATTTAAGCGGAAGCCGCTGCTGGCGTTGCTTTTCACGACCATGCAGCTCTGCGGTCACGGACAGGAAAAAACCAGTATCACGCTTCACATACCACGGGAGCCGGCTTCGGTAGATCCGATGATCTACGGACAAATGCTGGAAAATGTGAACGACAGCATGATCTACAGCGGTGTTACCGACCTGCAGGGCAATGAGCAAAAGCAGGTCATTCCCCTGTTAAAAGACCTGCAGGTACCGGTGCTGCGATGGCCGGGCGGCACCGTGGTTTATGAATACCACTGGCGCAATGGGATCGGCCCCCGTTCTTTACGGCCCGTAGTGCCCACGCTTGCCTGGCGGGGAAAAGAGAACTACCAGTTTGGCACGGATGAATTCCTGCAATGGTGCCGGAAGATCGGGACCACTCCTTATATCAACCTGAATATGGGGACCCATCCGCTCTATGGCAGCACGCTCCGGGAGGCATTGGAATGGATCGAATATGTAAACGGACCAGAGAGTTCTCACATGGGGAAATTGCGGGCATACAATGGCCATAAAGATCCCTACGCCGTAAAATACTGGGGCATTGGTAATGAGAACTACCTGCCAAGCCGGGCCGCAAGGATACAGGATGCGGACACCGTTTATGCAGAACGGCTCCGCCTGTGGGCATCCGCCATAAAAGAACGCTTCCCCACGCTAAGCCTCCTGGGGATCGGCCATACATCCGGCTGGAACGATACCGTACTGGCACGGGCCGGCAAACATGTCGACTTTTTAACACAGCACTATTATGTAAATGCCAAAGTGAAAGAAGGCCTGTTGCAGGAGCCGGCCTCCACCCTGTTTGCTCCGGCTAAAATGGAAGCCCATTTAAAACTGTTGGGACTGCGGCTGACTCAGATGAACCAAACGTTAGAGCGCACAAACAATCCGGTCCGGCTTTCGGTGGATGAATGGAACGACCGGCATGGTCTTTATGACGGAAACAGTTACCGGTTCTCCCGCCAGTCGGTCAGGAAACAATTTGATGTAGCAGTGGCCGCCGGTATGCTGAACGTCTTTATACGGCAAAGTCCGGTAGTAGGCATGGCCAATTATATCTTCCCGGTGAATGCCCATGGGCTGATACGCACGGTCGGTACGGATGATGCATTCCTTACCCCCCTTTATTACCTGTTTAAACAATACCGGGAAAAGATGACCGGGCATAAAATAGATGTAACTTTAAAAGGTCCGGGTATGGATGCAAAAAATGTACCACTGAACATTACCGGTGATTGTGATGAAGTGGTAATGGGCAACGCGCCATTGACCTTTATCGATGCAGCAGCCGTCCTCAATAAGGAGGGAGAGATCCACATCGCGTTGGTGAACCGATCGGCAGAAAAAGTACAGGAGCTTACAATTGCCCTTCCTGCCGCTTACAAGGCAACGCAGATCTGGGCGCTGGATCATAAGAACATCAATGCGTCCAACGAAGCAGGCAACCGCTTTGAAGTTGTGCCCCGGATAAAACCGGTGAAGCAACAAGGATCCGGTATCACCATCAGGCTGCTGCCCTGTGCCTTCGCCATGCTGCAGCTGATACCGGAACAACAATAACAACCTGCTCTAGGAAGAAGATTCCGAGCAAGCATAAAAGAAATCAACAGATGAGAATCGTAAAAAGAAAGAGGATGCAAAAAATTAAAAATACGGTATGTATCGCCCTGCTGATGTCCATAGCCGGGTCTGTAACCGTAACGGCGCAAACAACCCGGGTTACCATTACCATCCCGGAGCAACCCGCCCCCATTGATCCGATGATCTACGGGCAAATGCTGGAAAATGTGAACGACAGTGTGATCTACGGTGGCGTTACGGATGGCAACGGGAACGTGCAACCGCACATAACAAAGCTGTTGAAAGAACTGGATATACCGGTTATGCGCTGGCCCGGCGGCACCGTTATTCATGAATACCGCTGGCGCGATGGGATCGGTCCGCGTAACCTGCGCCCGGTGGTAAATACCTATGCCTGGAAAGGAAAAGAAAACTACCAGTTTGGCACAGATGAATTCCTGAACTGGTGTAAAGAGATCCATACGCAGCCTTATATCAACTTTAATATGGCCAACCATCCGCTGTACGGCGGCACGCTTTGGGAAGCGCTGGACTGGATCGAGTATGTGAACGGCAGTGCCGATACTACCAACGGCGGGCGACTGCGCGCCGCCTATGGCCACAAAGCGCCGTACAATGTACAATACTGGGGCATCGGCAATGAGAACTATGGACCCTGGGGTCGGCACAACGTAGAAACGGCCACCGAATATGGCGACCGGCTGGCATTGTGGGCCGGTACCATCCGTAGTCAATATCCCGGCCTGCGGTTGCTGGGCGTGGGTCATACCCTGGACTGGGATAAAACCGTTCTGGAAAAAAGCGGGAAAGACATTGATTATCTTACCCAGCATTATTATGTGATCAGCAAACTAAAAGAGGGCCATATCCAGAACCCGGACAATACCCTTTTTGCCCCGGCAAAAATGGAAGCGCACCTGCGCGCTCTGGGTAAACTACTGGCAGATTATAACGGCGGCAAGGCTGGCAACCCGGTGCGGCTTTGCGTGGATGAGTGGAACAACCGGCACTCTGTTCTTCAGAACAACGAATACAAATTCACCCGCCAGTCGCCCCGCCGCCAGTTTGATGTAGCCGTGGCGGCAGGCATGCTCAATGTATTCATCCGGCAAAGTCCCATGGTAGGCATGGCCAATTATATCTTCCCGGTGAACGGACATGGGTTGATCCGCACGGTAGGCACCGACAATGCGTTAAAAACGCCCCTCTTCTATCTCTTTAAACAATACCGGCAATGGATGACCGGCTCAAAGCTGGATGTAACGGTGAATGGTCCGGGCATTACCGGTACTGCCGCTGCGCCCACAATTGATGGCGACTGCAAGGAAATACAAATGGGTAATGAACAACTTACGTATATCGATGCGGTGGCCGTTCAGTCTCCGGGCAACGACATCTATGTCTCACTGATCAACCGCTCCTGGAATGCCCATCGTGAAGTAGCACTTACGCTGCCAAAAGGTTATCGTGCCGCCGAAGTATGGGAATTGCAGCATACGGACATCAATGCCTTCAACAGCCCGGAAAACAGCGATATGCTGGTTCCAAAAACCCGGGCAGTAAGCAGCAAAAAAAGTTATTATAATGCTAAGCTGTTGCCCTGTGCGGTAGTGCTGGTAAAGCTGGTGCAACAGTAAAATTTTTAAAAGTAAAAATAACCGATTCATGAGAGTCCTACCCTCCGGTCATCGCCCATTGAATGAAACCACGATCGTTTCCCTGCCCGCCAGATCATGTGCAGTAAACAGGGGCATGCGATACGACATATCAGGATATTGCAGCAACTGTGCCGCCTCTTCAGCAAAGCCAAGCTGATAGGTGGTCTGATCAGCAGTCGTCATAAAAACACGGTCGTACGCCGTTTCACGATCCGGAACAAATAACAGCACCTGTTTGCCGGCATTTTCTTCCGTCATCCACATATCTGCTAACCGTGTGGTAGCCCAGCCCATCGTATGAAAACGCCGAGTATATCCCTTGGGATAATTCAGATAGCTTATAAGAAAACAAAAGATATCAAAAGAAACATCATACGGAAAGGTGATCGCGAACAGCTGATCCGTCATTTTTGTTACAACCGGGATCAACTGCAGCATTTCCCGGTTATGCCACCCGCAAAAATCCCGGATGATTCCTTTTATTTGGTCTTCATTCATCCCTTCCACAACAATCAGCTTATCATTGGCAACTTTATCTTCAGGTAATGACCCGTCTGCAGGATCTTTTATAGCTGACCCGTCCCGCATGCGCCGGTCTTTCAACTCTAGCCGGTCAAAAATCAACAGTAAGGTTACCATTAAGATAATGGCCAGGATCAGGTATGGATGTTTCATGTAAACGATGCTGTTTTGGTAAAATTACTGTTATCTCGAAACGGATACTTGTTTAACTAAAAATCCCCAGGCAGGAACAGAAATCATTTCCGATCCTTCCAGTTCCACCACTTTAACATTTCCGTATCCTGTCGCTCCTTTGGTGTTTCTGCAAAATAGACGGCACACCGGAATACATACAGCAGACACCGGTCCTGCACGCAGCCGACAAACCGGTTCGAATCATTGTAAAGCTGCTCCGGATCCTTTCCTTCTAGATCTTCAATACACCGGATGCCAATATTATATAGATCGGTGGCAATCGATTTTCCGACACCCGGTATCCGGGTCAGTTCTTTTATGATCGATGATCTTTCCATTGTTTTTTTAAAATATTGCCTCACTAAAATCGCCGCGCTGGATCTTACAAGGCTATTTCTTGATATAGGGCTCCATGAAAATCCGGTCCTTATTAGCATTTATGAAATCCATACTTTTTTTAAAGTCCGATCGGATATTAAGAGTGAGATACTTTACCCAATCCGAAACCGAATCTTTTCGAAAATACGCGTACAACGCCAGCGCATATCCCCATTCGCGTTGTTTTAAATACCCCAGGCTGCTATGTCCGTACTGGTTAAAAGATTTGAATTCCATAAAAGCAGCATTCGCACTGAATATTCCTAATCCAAAAATCACTGTTGTCAGATCGGTCAGCTGTTCATCATTAAAATCCAGTCTTTTTTCGCCTAATATTTTTATATGGGAGAATTCATGTGCGATGGTCGCCACCAGGTTTTCCGGGTTGTTTAGATTTCCTTTTTCGATCAGGATATCATAGATTCCTTTTTTATTTTTATCAAAATATAATCCTGAAGTAAGTGTACCACCATCATCCTTATCCACAGCAGTCCAGACCCCGTGTCCAAAACCGTTGCTCAGTTGCCGGATATGCTCATCGTAGAGCTCAAGATTTACTGTTTTAATGTCAATATCCATTTGCCGGGCAATAATCTCCCCGGTTTTTAACAGCGATTCTTTTGAGCCGTCGTACCGGATGGGGAAACATTCAGGTGTCGGGCAGAGCATTGGCCGGGTGGCGATTTCCCTGAATTGCCTGGTCAGCCATAAAAATGCCTGCTCCATCCAGAGACGCATATCCGGATCTATGGGGCACTCCCTGCTTTTCTTAGGAAAAAGACGAAACATATAAAATAAATTGCCTTAGCAAGATACAATCTTTCATCATTCCATTTTATAATCTTCAAAAGATACGATTCAAATAAAAACCTTCCAGCTCCCTGCAGAAAACTATTTTTGCAGCATGACGCATTTTCCTGTAAACGCACTGTTCTTGGCCGGCCTCCTTACCAGTATTTCTATAACCGCGACTTACACAACTCATGCTCAAACCATACCTTTTTACAAGGTAACGCCTTTTGAAGAGGAAGGCTATTTTTCCAAAACGGTGTTCTCCTTCAATCCGGATTTTATAAAAGCTAAAAAGATCAAAAACCTGGTACTGCGCGACAAAGGCCGGGCGGGGCGCGACTACCATTATTCTTTTGACACCAACGGGAGGACCACTGGCTTTATTACCCTGCAGCGGAAGGACGAAAAAACAGACACGGTATTTTATACCGCCTATGGCTATACGACCTCGGGCAGTATGGACTATACCGCTCAGATTGACTATCACGACGGGCTTGTAGGGATCGGTAAATATGCCTACGACAAAGAAGGGAAACTTTCCGTTATCCGGAATTTTACCCTGGACGCGGATCTGCCCGGCCGGTCGCAAAAAGGCAGCATTATGAACTACCGGACCGTGCCCGGCACCTATACAGCTCTTATAAAAGGGAATGCCCCGGATGATGCTTTTTACGAAAAGCAGATCGCGGAAAATGATTTCTCTTCGCGGCATTACCGGTACTATACGGAGAACGGCGCTAATGTTGAAGAACAGACCGAACTATTCGATTTTAAAAAGAAGTTCCAGGACAAGGACACCTGCAGCAGTCGCAAGACTTATTACTATAAGAATGGGCTTCCGGTGCTCCTCTTTTTGCACAGGGACTGCGACGCCAAATTGACTCCTTCCGAATATTACAGTTACCAGAAGGGTTTACTGACCGGGATACGGGAAAACCCCAACCGGCCGGATCCACGGAATGAGCAATACAGTTACGACAAAAACCAGAACCTGGTGCGCATGGAAAATGAATGGGGTGGTCAGATCGTAAGTGCCCTTACGATGACTTACGATACCAATGGCTTTTTAAAATCCATTCAGCGCAAATCGGCATTGGCCAAAGTGGCAGATTATTTTGAAGACCGGGTGCTGGAGGTTACTTATACATCTTATCACTGAAGCCATACACCATACTGATGATCCTGGAAATCTACGGCTGTCATTGAAAAGTATACCGCTCTTTAAACAGAGCTGTTTCAAAAGCATTCTTGTCCATTGATGGTTTCGCTGCTTTTGGATGATAAAGCCACCTGGCGAACCACTTCGTAATGATTCGGGTCCTGCCGGTCTTTGCGTCCGACCCAACAATCAACAAAACTCAAAACCCATCCTGACATACTGTTGTCACTGCCCCGTTTTAGCTTCGGACCTCCAAATAAAACAGCGCTATTTCGTAACAATTATTTTACAGAAAATAAACAAAGTAATTATTTGGTTTATTAGTTTTTTGATTTACTTTTGAAATCCGGACAGAAAACCAGGTTACCTTTTTTAAAGAAGTGTATTAATCGTTCACATGCGCTTTGTCTACAATTACAACACTTTAAGAAATCAGTTGCCAACGGTGCAGCACTAACAAACGTTTGAGCCGCAAACATTTTTCAAAAAAAATTTGGAAGTAGTTTCAAAACACCGTTAACTTTGCTAACACTGTTAGGTAAATTTATTTTTTATGAGTGTAGCAGAGCGCAAATTGAGAGAAAAAGAAGTGATCCGGAAAAAGATCATTGACGCAGCGTTGCAGCTGGTAAAGAATGAAGGCTGGGAGTCGCTGTCCATACGGAAGATAGCCGATGCTATTGAATACAGCGCCCCGGTGATCTATGATCACTTTGCCAACAAGGAGGCCATTCTTTTTGAGATTTCGCAGGACGGTTTTAAACTGTTGCTGGCAAACATCCACAAAGCCATCGCAAAAAAAGAATCGCCGCGGGAGGAGCTGAAAGCGCTGGTGGATACCTACTGGAAGTTTGCGCTTAAGAACAGGAGTTATTTCAAGCTCATGTTTGGTGTGGGAATGCCCTGCTGCGGAGAAGGAAAGATGAAAACAGAATTTGGAGCCTTACAGGATATAATTTATGAAATCATAAAAAAAATAATCATTGAAAAGAAAACCAATATTGAATCCGCGTGTTATAAAACGCACGCATTCTGGTCGGCAATACATGGTTTTACTTCAATCATGATCGCAAGAAGCGCCGATGTTCCGCAAACAATGAACGTATCGGTGCTCGATCAAATGGTAGTGAACATTATAGAAAATCTTTAAGCCAAAAAGACAACAATTCAAATAGCAATTATTTTTTAGTGTATTCCGCTGCGGAATGACAACGGGCAATGGTTTGCCGTTCCGTAATACGCAGGAATTGCACTATAAACAGGATCACTGGCCCCGGCAATACCCTGGGCGCCTTTCTCCGGTATGTACCCCGGCAGGACTTATATTTCTTTGACTCAAAAAACAACTCTACAGATGAAAGCAAACAACCATACCATCCCCACAAGCATTATTATACCCGCGCTTATTGCGCTTTCTATATCGCTGCAAAGCTGCATGAGCGGCTCAGCAAATCCAAGCCCGCAAAGCCAGGCACCGGCGCTGCCCGTAATGGGCACACCCGTATCACCCGTAACCGTTTATCAGGAATTTTCTTCCTCGCTGGAAGGAAAGGTGAACGTGGAAGTACGGCCACAGGTAGACGGCTACCTGGAGAAGATCTATGTAGATGAAGGCGCTTACGTAACCGCAGGGCAACCCTTATTCAAGATCAACGCCCAGTTGTACAACGAAGCGCTGAACAACGCAAGGGCCAATGTACTCGCAGCACAGGCCAATGTACAAAAAGCACAGGTAGAGCTGGACCGGCTGAAACCGCTGGTAGACAACAATGTTGTTTCCGACGTGCAATTAAAAACCGCAAAGGCCAATTACAATGCAGCAACAGCGGCATTGGCACAGGCAAAAACCACGGTAGGCAGTGCACAGATCAATGTAGGTTATACACTGATCAAAGCACCGGTGAGCGGTTATATCGGCAGCATTCCGTTCAAAACCGGTAGCCTGGTAGGCCGCGGGGAAACACAGCCCCTTACCGTGCTTAGCGAGGTGAACACGATGTACGCCTACTTCTCTATGAGTGAGCCCGACTTCATTGCCTTTAAAAATAAATACCCGGGCGAAACCATTGAGCAGAAACTGAAGAACGTTCCCTCTGTTGAATTGCTGCTGGCCGATAATACCGTTTATCCGCAGCAAGGAAAGATAGAGCTGGTTCAGGGGCAGTTTGACAAGACCATCGGCGCCATCAACTTCCGCGCGGCCTTCCCCAACCCCAATAAAATATTAAGAAGCGGTAACACAGGTAAGATCCGCCTGCCACAGCTCTTTAATGAAGTATTGGTGGTGCCACAGGAAGCCACGTTCGAGATCCAGGATAAAGTATTTGTATTTACAGTAGACAGCAGCAACAAGGTAACCAGCAAACCCATTGCCGTTTCCGGTAAAACCTCCTACTACTACTTTGTAAACAAAGGACTTTCCGCAGGCGAAAAGATCGTACTCTCCGGCACCGGCAATTTAAAAGACGGTGTACAGATACAACCCCAGGTGGTTTCGGCCGACAGTGTGTTAAAAGCAAATCCGATTTAAAGAGATTCGGCTTCCCGCAGACTTCGCAGAAGCGCGCAGAACATTATTACGATCAGCACTATTCTACGGGCTCTGCGGGAAACTTTACACTACTTATTTTTTGCGGAACAGCACACCGCTGTAAAAGCAGCCCCGAAAAAGCAGCAGCCCCTGCCGCTCCGGGATCCTTTTACCCAATTATTTACGCACAGCATACTTACAACTCCCTATCATGCTAAAGAAATTTATACAACGACCCGTATTATCTACGGTTATTTCCATTATCCTGCTTTTGCTGGGTATTCTCTCGCTCTTTGCCCTCCCTGTTACCCTGTTCCCGGACATTGCGCCGCCCAGTGTGCAGGTTACCGCCACCTATCCCGGTGCCAACGGTGAGGTAGTGGCGCGCTCCGTGGCCACCCCGCTGGAAGAAGCCATCAACGGTGTGGAGAACATGACCTACATGACCTCCAACTCCAGCAACGACGGTACCATGACCCTTACCGTGTTTTTCAAACAGGGTACCGACCCCGACATCGCTTCGGTAAACGTACAGAACCGCGTTTCCAAAGCCGTGAACCAGATCCCACAGGAAGTGGTGCAGTCGGGCATTTCCACCCAAAAGGTGCAGAACAGCTTTATCATGTTCACCGGGCTTTACAGTGAAGACAGTGCCCAGTATGATGAGCTCTTTCTCGAAAATTATTTGAAGATCAACGTGATCCCGCAGATACAGCGGATCCCCGGTGTGGCCCAGGCCCAGGTATTTGGCGCCAAGGACTACTCCATGCGGATCTGGCTGAAACCCGACCGCCTGGCGGCGAACAACCTTTCGCCCCAGGATGTATTAAGCGCCATCCGGGACCAGAGCCTGGAAGCCGCTCCCGGACGGCTGGGCCAGAACAGCGATGAGGTATTTGAATATGTATTAAAGTACAAGGGCAAGCTGAACAGGAACGAGGATTATGAGAACATTGTGATAAAAGCAAACGCCAATGGTTCCGTACTAAAACTGAAGGACCTGGCCCGTGTGGAATTTGGCGCCTTTACCTATAACGCCAACGCCCGGCTGAATGGCAAGCCTGTAGCGGGTTTCGCCATTCTGCAGACCGCAGGCTCCAACGCCAACGACATTCTTACAGAGGTGGACCGTCAGCTGAAAGAGCTGTACACCACCATGCCAAAGGGCATCAAACCCATTACCATGTACAACTCCAAGGAGTTCCTGGATGCCTCCATCCACCAGGTAAGGGAAACATTGATCATCGCGTTTATACTGGTGTTTATCGTGGTATTCATCTTCCTGCAGGACTTCCGGTCCACGCTGATACCGGCCATCGCCGTGCCGGTAGCCATTGTGGGTACCTTCTTCTTCCTGCAGCTCTTTGGGTTTACCATTAATCTGTTAACGCTCTTTGCGCTGGTACTGGCCATTGGTATTGTGGTGGATGATGCCATCGTGGTCGTAGAAGCCGTGCACGCAAAAATGGAGCATAAGGATATGCCGGTGCGTAAGGCCACCGTGCAGTCCATGAACGAGATCTCGGGTGCCATCATCTCCATCACGCTGGTAATGGCCGCGGTGTTTGTGCCCGTTGGCTTTATGCAGGGCCCGGCAGGGGTGTTCTACCGGCAGTTTGCCTTTACACTGGCCATCGCCATCCTCATCTCCGCGGTAAACGCGTTAACACTGAGTCCCGCTCTTTGTGCCTTGTTCCTCAAAAACCCGCATACACCGGGCGAAAAAGGACACCCGCACGAAAAGAAAGGTTTTATGGGCCGCTTCTTTACCGCGTTCAATGCCGGGTTCCGCACATTGACCAACCGGTACATCGGCAGTCTGAAGTTCCTCATCCGCCGGAAATGGGTAGCCATCGGCGCGCTGGTGCTCATTGCCGGGGTCAGCTTCTGGCTGATCAAAAGAACGCCTACCGGATTTATTCCTACGGAAGACCAGGGCTTCGTGCTCTACGCCGTAAACACCCCTCCGGGCAGCTCGCTGCACCGCACGCACAAAGCCACAGCGGCTATTGATAAGATCATCAAACAGGAAGAGTCTACCAATAACCTCTGGGTTATCGACGGGCTGAACTTTATCAGCAATGCCAGCGCCTCTCCTTATGCCGCAGGCTTTATCCGGCTGAAGGATGTGGACAAACGGGGCAAGCTGACGAACCCGGATGAAATTGCTGGAGCACTTACCGGTAAGGTAACCTCCGTAAAGGATGCCAATACCTTCTTCTTCAACTTCCCCACGGTGCAGGGCTTTGGTAACGTGAGCGGTTTTGAGTTTATGCTGCAGGACCGTACCAATGGTCCGCTGGAAAAGCTGGGCAACACCGCCGGTGCCTTCATCGGCGCGCTGATGCAGCGGAAGGAAATAGCGTATGCCTTTACCACCTTTGCTGCCGGTAACCCGCAGTATACCATCGAAACGGATTTTATAAAAGCCAAACAATTGGGCGTATCCGTAAGCGAGCTGATGCAGACCATGCAGATCTACTTTGGTAGCAGCTTTGTGTCCGACTTCAACCGCTTTGGTAAATACTACCGGGTAATGGCGCAGGCGGATATCCCCTACCGTAAAGACCCGGCTTCGCTGGATGGCATTTTTGTAAAGAACAACCTGGGCGAAATGGTACCGGTTAAAACACTGGTAAAACTGAAACGGGTATTTGGTCCGGAAACGGTGACCCGCAACAACCTCTTTAATGCCGTTACCATTAACGGGGTGCCCAAGCCCGGCTTTAGTACGGGTGATGCCATCCGCGCTATTGAAGAAACCGCGAAGACGGCCCTGCCGAGAGGCTACTCGTACGAGTGGACGGGCATTACCCGGGAGGAACGGAGCGCGGGCAGTCAGCAGATCTACATCTTCCTGCTCAGCATCATCTTTGTATACTTCCTGCTGGCCGCGCAGTACGAAAGTTATGTGCTGCCCCTGGCGGTGATCCTTACCGTACCGGCGGGTATACTGGGGGTATTTCTATTCATCGGCTTTGCCGGACTGGAAAATAATATTTATGTACAGATCGGGCTGATCATGCTCATCGGGCTGTTGGCCAAGAACGCCATCCTTATTGTGGAATACGCGGTACAGCGGCGAAGAAAAGGCATGAGCCTTGTAGCCTCGGCACTGGAAGCCTCCAGGCTGCGCCTGCGCCCGATATTGATGACTTCCTTTGCCTTCATCGTCGGTATGCTGCCGCTGGTGTTTGCAAAAGGCGCCTCCGCCATCGGTAACCACTCCATCGGTTACAGTACCGTAGGGGGCATGCTTACCGGGGTGTTGCTGGGTGTGTTCATCATCCCGGTGCTGTACATCATCTTCCAGTATTTGCAGGAAAAAATTGTAGCAAACAGGGTGCATGATAATGAGGAGGACTGGGAGCTGGGATAGCAGCTCGCAGCTCGTCAGGCTCACTATGACAAAGAGCAATGTCACCCTGAGCCTGACGAAGGGGCTCCCAATCCGAAGAGATGCTTCGGCTCCGTTACACTTCGCTCAGCATGACGTAAACGTGATTATCGTTCCGTCACCTGAGCGCAACAAAGTGAAGCCGAAGCCCGCCCGGATGAACTCCGTTCGGACGGGGGGCTCACAAATATCGGACGGTATGATCGCACAGAGATGCTTCGACTCCGCTCAGCATGACAGAAGCGCAATTAGCTTCATTACCAGGATCGCGTGACACAAACCATGTTCCGTCACCCTGAGCGTAACGAAGTGAAGCCGAAGGGTCTCACAAATATCGGACGGTATGATAACACAAAGATGTTTCGACTACGCTCCGCTTCGCTCAACATGACGGTAGAAAGTAAATAGCATCATAAAAAGTTCTTCAAAAGGATCAAAATCAACTATGAATTATTTAAATATGAAAAGAAGACATTCCCTGCAATACCTGCTGCCGGTGATCGCACTACTGGTTACGGCGGCCTCCTGTAAAGTAGGACAAGCCTACAAACGCCCGGAAGTGGCGCTGCCGCAGGAGTTCCGCGCGGTGGCCACGGCGGATACCAGCAGCATTGCCGATGTGGAATGGAGGCAGTTTTTTACAGACCCTGCTTTGCAAACCCTCATCAGCAAAGGCATCGGTTATAACTACGACCTGCAGATTGCGCTGAAGCGCGTAGCCGCTTCTGAGCAAACCCTAAAGCAGGCCAAACTGTTACAACTGCCGCAGCTCAGCTTTAGCGTTACCGGGCAAACCACTAACCCGTCCAATAACAGCTTAAACGGGTTAAGCATCGGCAGCTTTATAAAAAAGCAGCATGTGGAAGATTTTAATGCCGCCCTTACCCTTACCTGGGAGGCCGACATCTGGGGCAAGATCCGCCGCCAGCAGGAAGCGACCATGGCCGGTTACCTGCAAACCTACGAGGCTTCAAAAGCCGTGCAGACGCAGATCGTAGCCAGCATTGCACAGGGTTATTACAACCTGCTGATGCTGGATGAGCAGCTGAACATTGCCAAAAAGAACCTGGCATTAACAGACAGCACGCTCCGCTTTACCCAGCTGCAACGCAACGCGGGTGAGGTAACCACCCTGGCGGTGCAGCAGGTGGAAGCGCAAAAGCAATCCACGGCCCTGCTTATTCCCCAGCTGGAACAGAACATTGCCATACAGGAAAATGCCTTAAGCATTTTAACCGGCAGCCTGCCCGGCCCGGTGGAGCGGGGCAAGGGACTTTTTAACTCCGATGTGCCGCAATGGCTAACACCCGGCATTCCTTCTGCCATCCTTAGCCGCAGGCCGGATGTGCGCGCTAAAGAAATGGAGCTGATCACCGCCAATGCAAAGGCCGGCATTGCCCAGGCCAATATGTACCCCAGCCTGTCCATCACTGCGCAGGGCGGGCTAAACTCGTATCTGTCCAACAACTGGTTCAATATACCGGCGTCGCTGTTTGGTACCTTATTGGGTAATGTTACCCAACCCGTGTTTCAGCAGCGCCGGTTAAAGACGGAGCTGGAAACGGCAAAGATCCAGCGGGAGCAATCGGTGCTGGAGTTCCGCCAGTCCGTACTTACTGCCATTGGCGAAGTATCGGACGCCCTGGTGGCCACGGAAAAATTAAAGGAGCAAAAGACCATTGCCAGCAACCAGGCAGATACCTTACAGCTGGCTATAAAAAATGCGCGGCTGCTGTTTAAAAGCGGTATGGCCAATTATATAGAGGTGCTCTCTGCACAGTCCAATGTATTGCAGTCGGAGCTTAACCTCGCCAACATTCACCGTTTGCAGCTGAGCGCTGCGGTAGACCTGTACCGCTCCCTGGGCGGCGGATGGAAATAAAGTGCGCGTTGTATTTTTTCCCAGCTGATGGTCATGGTGAACCTGACGAACCATGATTGTGTGGTCGCCCTTCGGCAAGCTCAGGGTGACACCAGGTTTTACTACTTTAGAAGCGCTGTCATTAATAGCCTGTTGGCAGGCAGCGCGACGAAATGTGAGTGTGACGAACAGTGAGCTTGTCGAACTGTGGGCGAAAAAGTTCATTGTCATGGTGAGCCTGACGAACCATGATTCTATTGGTCGCCCTTCGGCAAGCTCAGGGTGACAGCAGGTTTTACTACTTTAGAAGCGCTGTCATTAATAGCCGGTTGGCAGGGAGCGCGACGAACAGTGAGCTTGTCGAACTGTGAACGAAAAAGTTCACTGTCATGGTGAGCCTGACGAACCATAATTGTGAGGGTCGCCCTTCGGCAAGCTCAGGGTGACAGCAGGTTCCTTCGTCAGGCTCGGGACGACATCGAAAAATTCAGGACGACATCGAAAAAAATATTGTGCATTGAATAAAAACAACTCATTTATGCAAACAACAGATATTACCAATAAGCGCACAAGGGTGGTGCTCATCGCCATCCTTGGCTTACTCACCGCTATTGGTCCGTTTTCCATAGATATGTACCTGCCCGGCTTTCCGGCTATGGCAACCGACCTGCATACGTCCATCAACACCATCTCCTATTCCTTGTCCAGCTTTTTCATCGGGCTTTGTATCGGGCAGCTGATCAGTGGTCCGCTGCTGGACCGTTATGGCAGAAAACGCCCGCTCATCATCGGGCTGGTCATTTATATTGCCGCCTCCATTGGTTGTGTACTGGTGCGCACACCGGAGGCGCTGATCGTGCTGCGGTTCATCCAGGCCCTGGGCTGCTGCGTATCCATGGTAGCGCCGCGGGCCATTACCCGCGACCTGTTCCCGCTTCAGGATAATGCCAAAGTATTGTCCCTGCTCATTTTGTTGTTAGGGGTATCCCCCATCCTGGCGCCTACCTTTGGCAGCTACGTGGTGGCCTATTATCAATGGCAGGATGTATTTATTATACTGGCGCTTATAGCCGCCGCCACGCTGGCCGCCGTTATCTTCCGGTTCCGGGAAAGCCGCGCGCCGGATGCATCCGTATCCTTAAAGCCGCGGCCCATACTCAACGCCTTTGGCGGGGTATTAAAAAATCCGCAGTTCTTTACCTATGCGTTTGCGGGTGGCGTTTCCTTTGCGGGGCTTTTTGCCTACCTCTCCGGCTCGCCTTTTTTGTTTATGGAATACTTTGGCGTATCCAAAACCGCCTACGGCGCCATCTTTGCCGTTATTGCGGCAGGGCTTATCGGCAGCAGCCAGCTAAACGCGGTCTTATTAAAAAAATATTCGAGCGAACAGCTGGTTACCGCGTCCATCCTGTTGCAGACCATCATCGGGTTTGTACTGCTGGCGGGTATTATCACCGGCGTTTTAGGACTGTATGGCACTATTGCAGTTATCTTTCTCCTTTTCTGCACATTGGGCATCAGTTCTCCCAATACAGCGGCGCTCAGCATCCTGCCTTTTAGTAAGGAGGCAGGGAGTGCTTCGGCACTGCTGGGTGCCCTGCAAATGGGGCTGGGCGCGCTGGCTGCGGCCCTTACCGGTGTGTTTGCCAACAGAACACCGGCCCCGCTGGCCATCATTATTGCCGCCAGCGGATTGCTGGCACTCATCATCCTATTGGCCGGTCAGCGGCGGGTAAAGCAGCTGCCGCAAGCGGAAGCAGCTGCGGAAACGATTTCAGAACAGGCAGAGGAAGAGGCGTGTGTTATGGTATAGTAGTATGGATAAACTGAGGCAGCAAGTTGTCTGCATCTGTGCAACCAGCGGGCTTTGTTCCCGCTGGTTTGTTTTTTGCAACACACTCGCATCATGCTGAACGGAACTTATTTACGTCATGCTGAGCGGATCCCGCGACAGCGGGAGTAGCCGAAGCATCCTTATAATACAGAAGGTCCCGACTATCCAGAGACCCTTCCGCTCCGCTTCGCTACGGTCAGGGTGACGGAATAAAACCACACTCACGTCATGCTGAGCGCAGCCAGCGACAGCGGAAGCAGCCGAAGCATCCCTATACTACAGAAGGTCCCGACAATCCGGAGACCCTTCCGCTCCGCTTCGCTACGGTCAGGGTGACGGAATAAAACCACACTCACGTCATGCTAAACAGAACTTATTTACGTCATGCTGAGCGGATCCCGCGACAGCGGAGCAGCCGAAGCATCCCTATAACACGGAAGGTCGCGACAATTGCGAGACCCTTCGGCTTCACTCTGTTACGCTCAGGGTGACGGACTACAAGCACGATCACGTCATGCTGAGCGCAGCCGAAGCATCTTTGCCCTATCGAAAAACTCAATATCGGCGAGGCCCTTCGGCGCCATTGCATTCCGCCCGGAGCGACGAAACAAAATTATTTTAGTAATTTGTATCATGCAAAAAGGAGGTTTTGTATACATACTAACAAACAAAACAAGGACGGTCCTCTATATCGGCGTCACGTCCAATCTCCGGGCACGGTTATGGGAACATGAACACCACGAAACACCCGGTAGCTTTACAGACAAATACAATGTAACATTCCTCATTTATTACGAGTGGTTCGACACAATCAACTCGGCTATAGAACGGGAAAAACAGTTGAAGGGATGGGTTAGGAAAAAGAAAGAACAATTGATCACACAAAAAAATCCGGATTGGAAGGTTTTTAATGAGGAAATTTCTAAGGAGATATATAGTCTTTTATATTGAATAATTATACTTCCGTCATGCTGAGCGGAGTGTAACGTAGCCGAAGCATCCCTGTTATACGGAAGGCTCCAACAATCCGGAGACCCTTCCGCTTCGCTACGGTCAGGGTGACGGACTACAAGCACGCTCGCGTCATGCTGAGCGGATCCAGCGAAGGCCGGGAGCAGCCGAAGCATTTCTGTAACGCAGAAGGCCGCGACATTTGTGAGACCCTTCGGCTTCATTACATTCCGCTCAGGGTGACGAAACAGGGTTCACGTCATGCTGAGCGGATCCCGGCGAAGGCCGGGAGTAGCCGAAGCATCTCTGCAATACCGAAGGCCTCAACAATCCGGAGACCCTTCCACTCCGCTTCGCTGTGGTCAGGGTGACGGACTACAAGCACGCTCGCGTCATGCTGAGCGGATCCCACGATAGCGGGAGTAGCCGAAGCATCTCTGTAACGCAGAAGGCCACGACAATTGCGAGACCCTTCGGCTTCATTGCATTCCGCTCAGGGTGACGAAACAGGGTTCACGTCATGCTGAGCGAATCCCGGCGAAGGCCGGGAGCAGCCGAAGCATCTCTGTAACGCAGAAGGCCACGACAATTGTGAGACCCTTCGGCTTCATTACATTCCGCTCAGGGTGACGACATTCGGTTCGGGTAAGGGCGACCAACTCAATCATGCCCGCCTGAACGGAACGGGCAGGGTTCGTCAGGCTCACCATGACAATGAACTTTTTCATCCATAGTTCGACAAGCTCACTATGTCAGGCTCACCATGACAGGAAAAAGCATCCCCCCTCACCCCTCCTTTACCAGCGCGGGCTTCAGATGCCCGCCTATATGCAATACCTCCCGCACATCTATTAAATGCGCGGCTTCCATTAGCCGGGTTAACTGTAAATACAGCTTTAATAGGTCCAGCTCACAATCATTGGTGCAGCTGGATAGCGCATAACTCAATACTTCTTTTATATGGTGCCGCCACTGTGTTACATCCCCGTGCTTAAAAAAACGGCTGAATACTTTATAGGGATTCTGATACTCCCCGGCGGACAGGTTTTTGGGCAGGTAGTCCCATTCTGCACAGTTTGTACCGGGACGGGCATACAGCCGCTTGTCTGTAAACTGCCTCGGCTCAATTTTAAGGGCAGACGTTTTCTTTTGCCGGTACAGCTCCCACGCGGCAAGGATCACTGAAGTAACTGCATTAAACAGGTCGAGCACCGATGCCGGTTCGTCTTTTTTATGCACTTTTTTGCGGTCTACGGAACACAGCACCTGCCGGATGGTCTTTTTTACAGAACCGATGTCTGCAAAAATGAAGCATTCTGCAAACACCTGGTAGGGGTCGGTGACTATGGTATAGGCCCAGCAATGGGTTTTAAACGGATCTTTTGGGGATTTGTTTTTCATGGAGTTTGTTTTTAGGTGAATTATTGTTTCTCGTCATTCCCACCGCAGCGTAGCGGAGGAATCTCTATGCCTATCAAAAGAAGCCCTGCAGGTTTTACGTGCATAATCGATATTCTATTTTTTTCTTTTTTCCACTTTTCCAATCGATGAAAAGTGGAGCAAAAATCTTGTCCGCAAAAAAGGCAAATCCTGCCTGACTATTCTTAATTCGGACCAGACTTCAATGTTGCCGGCAGGAACAGAAAAATCCGGCGCTTCAGGCTTTGTTGCGCTTGGGGCGGAACGCCATTTCGCTTGATTTTTCCTTTTGCTGCTTTTGCGGACGCCTTCTAAGCAGCTTTGCTCAATCGGATATGAATTATTTCCATCGGGATGGTTGTCTTTATCATAAACACGAAGCCGGCGGAACTAATAATGATATCATCCGGAACTATCCTGCACTTGCATGGTACCGGGGAAGGCGGTCATTATTTCCCCGCTGGTGGTGGCGATAACGGTAAGGGTGGTTACGGTATTGCCTGCCGGGTCGTAGCCCACGGGCGTGCCCGCATCCCATACGCGTTGCAGGTGGCAGCTGCGGGGCACCGGCTCCGGCGGCTGCCGGGCGGCATCCCGTATGCAGGCTACTAGCTGCGGTATGGGCAGGGTAAACTTACCGGTGAGCGGGTGGCGCGGCACTTTGTAATAATGGCGCTCTAAAATATGCGCCAGCACTTTGGCGCTCAGGTACCAGCCCTGGCGCAGCAGCTTTTTACGGTGCTTTACGGGCAGCTGGCCCATAAGGCCCTGCTGCATTTGGTGCAGCCAGCTTTGGGTATCTGCCAGCAGGAACAGCACTTGCAGCCATTGTGCTTCGTTAAAGGTGTTGGGTGTAGCAACGGCGTTATCCATAACAATAGGTTTTATGCTGGGCACCTGCACAAAAAAGGCGTGGCGCTCAACTTACCGCTTTTGAGGTACTGGTATACCCACACACAGATAAGAGAGCTCACGCCTAGGTCGTGAGCTATTCTGCTTATCATCTCGTGTGTTAAAAATTACCAGTTTTCAAAAGCGAGATTCAAAGCGAATGCTTCAACTAATTTTATGAAGTAATCGCAAAAATATTTTATTCAAAACAAATATACATTACTTTTCTCAAATGCGGGGCAAAATCCGCAAAATATTTTTTTATAATATTTTTATTTGCTTAATGCTTGATCTTAGCGCCGATATATGTAACTACATTAATAAGGAGTGGATAGCCCAATGGGAAGGCTCCATGCGCTCCTTTGCTGATGAGCATGACGTGGACGAAAAAACTATAAGGCAAATCATTGATTATAAAAAAACCTCCTATAAAATAGGGCTTTATACTCTACACAAAATGTGTACGGCAAGGGATTTAACGCTTGAGGAGTTTTTTAGGGAGGTTAAGAGGTAGAAATATTAATCTGCGCAAAAAATCAAACTATAAATCATTCAGAATAGATAGTATATTCAACACTAAAAATAAAAGGCACATCATCCACTGACCTTTCTACTCCTTAATATATTCAACAACACATGACCTTAAATATGTAAGTTCATCGCTTTCAAAATCTTTAGATAAACTATAGGTAAACGTGTCCATTGACATTTGATTAATCAGCTTCAACGATTGTAGTCTCTCCTTTAAAAAAAGTAAAATATACTTTCCCGGAATATTAGATAGAGCATCGGTAAAAACATTAAAGAATTTAAAGAATTTATTTATCTGACTATTGAGGGAAAAACGTCGATCTTTCATCTTAAGCCTAATTTCAACTTCATGAAGATAGTCTTTTACAAAATTTAGTCTATACACAGGAGGGTCATCAAAAACGAAATCTCTGTTGACATTAAGTACATAGTAATAATGTTGCAATTGGTGCTTCTGGATAACGATAAAACTGCATGCTAATTCTTTTAAACAATAAATACAGTTCGCCAGCAATGAATCCAAATCGAATAACGCATCGATGTCAGCATCTTTAAGTTTTGGTGTCTTAGAACGAATGAGCTCATATATTGCACTTTTTGTACACAAATAATTTTCAATTGAGTACTTCTTCAAGTAAAATAAATTGGCAACATCCTCAATAGTACCTAGAATATGATCAAAGTCCAAATCAACCAAATAAATCTTCCTTTTATCTCTCGTATTCATTCTGGCGCCATTGATTACATTACTTTTACCATTCAAGGGAAAAATCTTTTCAAACTTAATATCGGGGAATAAATTTCGAAGAATATTAAAATAGAAATGCTCTTGTTCAACATCTTCCACATAAAATTCTATTTCGTTAAACTGTGCATATAAAATATCTTGGCCAGATAGAAAAGAATCTGTTAGTTCTGGAAATCCGTCAGTCATGGTCGTCTGTTAATTATATGGGAGTAAAAGTTTTGCTTTATCTCTTTTTTTATTAGCAAGAATTGGCGAATGAGTTGCCAGAATCAACTGTGTTCCATGAGGAGTGACGTTTTCCAGCTGATGTAAAAAATCTTCTTGCCATTTAATATGAAGCGACAATTCAGGCTCATCAATAATAAATATTTTTCCATCTTGGCTATTGAAAGCTATATACGAAAAAAGGATCAAGATCTGTTGTTCTCCAGACGACAAGAACTTAATGTCTTTAAATTCGGTCACAATTTTACCGCTTTTATCGATGGTATGAAAGGAAAGCTCCGAAGTATCCTCCTTAAAAAGCAGCTGCTTGGAAGAGTCTTTTAGAAAGAAATTCAACGTACTAATATACGTGTTTATCTGTTGCAAAGCTTTGTTTGATTCTATCTCAAATTTCTCAAACTCTTTTAAAAGTTTATTAACCTTTACAAATTGGCTTGCATTTAATCCATAAAGAAGTTTTATACTTTCATTATCTGGGTTTGCTTGATACTTCGTAGTAATTTCTTTTAACTGTGCAAAATATCTAGTAATCGTCTTTTGATCCTCATCACTAAGTGAACTCTTCTCAATATTATTAAAATAGTCATTCACGCGCTTTTCAGCACCATCAATTTGATTCAGATTTAATTTGTGCCTTATCCCGGAATTAAAAGACTCCAAAGTAATACTTCCTGCAAATGTGGAAAGCATCAAGTGATTTTTCAAATTACTAGTTAAGTTCAAAATTGAATTCTTTTGTCTTCGGTATTCTCTATTTACAATTTCCTTTACTCTGTCTAAGGGAGATAAATTCTGAATAGAGCTTCCTTTTACAATTTTCCCACGAATAGATTCATCTATAAACAATTTTTCCGACTCCTCTGTATATAAAGTCCTATCCAGTCCTATAATAGTTGGATTCGGAAACGTTGCAATTAAATCCCAGGTATTTTTTTCTTTCTGATCGGGCCCAAGATTTGCGTACTGTTGGATAAGGCTTGATTTCAAAGTTTCATCATTCTTTATCTCTAAAGGAGTAACCTTCATTCTAACGCGTAGTGGAGAAAGTTTCTCCCGACCATTTTGAATAGAATACACAAACGAATTACTATTATGCCGGCAAGTAATTGTATAATCTACATCTTTAAATACAAAAGACAGTTTAATACTTTTGAATTCAGTTACACACAAATGCGCTATAGAAGGACGAAGAATCCAATTAACAATATTTAAAATACTCGTTTTTCCTGATCCATTAATTCCGACCAAAAGCGTCAAATCATTATTAAACGTAATACTTTTATTAATATACCCGTAAAGTCCTTTAATTTCTAAATTTTTAATTTGCATACTAATAATACTTTTAAACTTATAAAACTAGCTATTATCCTCCAATATTTTTTTAGAATATAAGTATGCTTACTATACTTATAGCTATCCAAGGAGTTTCGATGCATTAATTAAGTAGTCTTTCAAAATTTTAGGGATCCACTAATACACTTTTTTTAATTCAAGAGCCCCATCGAACAGAGCTGCGTCCATCAAATACTAGCCGCACAGACCTGAAACCTTCTACAATAGTAAGACATTATTGTATTTTGATACTCAATTTTGGAAAAACTGTTACAATTGGATTATCAACTGCATCTGGATCATTTAAAACTTGTCGGACTTGATTTGCTATTTCGGAGCGATATGTTTCTATTTTAGGTACTAGAGAGTAAATATCAGTTGTGTCTATTGTTATCGTTCTGGTTTGATTTAGGTCAAATGGTATTCTGTCTACCTTTCGTATAATTTGTACGGTTGGTAGTCTGAAAGCATGTCGAAGTGCTAGCTCATAGAAAACATTGGGATTATGATAGGACAAATCAGCAATTACGAGCTTAGCCTTTGAAATATACTCGATAATCTGTTTAGTGATTGTTCCGGGCTTGTCGATATGGTCAGCTCTCTTTACTTCCAAGTTCAATTGCTTTAATGCAGGTTCTACGATTGCTTCTAAGAATAAATCGGAGTGTTTCCTCTGTTCCGAGTTTTCCTCACCAATTGGAGTGATATAAAAACAGAGGTTTTCGAAACTCTCATATTTACTCACTCCATTTGCTGATGAAGTATGAACTAAGTCAATAGTTTCATTAGCAGTTTGACTCTGACTAATACTTGTAGGCAACTTAGAACTTTTAGGCAATTCATCTGTGACGTGCTCTATACTAATTATTCTTTCAGCGCCTGAAATAGTTCTGAGTAATCCTAAATATTTAAGATTAACTATGAATGTATCAACAATTGCAGTTGTTTCATCCTTTTCAATATCAGTTACGAATTCACTTAAAATATCCGCAATCACACTATGAGAAGGAAGTTTATTATTTACAAATCGATTATATAATTGGTTGTATATATCAATCTTTGTAAATGCCAAATCAAACTTTGCCCGCAATTGAATTTGATCTTCAATATCATTATTTGCAGCCAGCGTTCCTTCTTTTGTTAATTCAAAAAAGTCAGCTTGATAGCCGCCAATAATTAAACCATACTTATTAGTATTGGTGACTAGCATACGACTGGGTCCACTATCGGGAGATTTTTCAATTTTCTCAAAGGCAGTCAACCGTCTTACTTTTTGCCCAGCTCCCAATTCATAAATAACCCTCGCAAAATCAAAACATTCTTGAAAACCTACATTTGGAAAATTTCTACGTTTCCTTACTTTCTTTTCAAGTTTAGCGGCAACCTTCTTTTTTGTTCCTGACATAATTGTAATATTATATAACTATTGCTGTTAAATTACTGATTGCATCAATTATCAAACGCTTACACAGCAATACAATAGTTTTTACTAGTGAAAAATTTATTCCTTCCGCAACCGTTCTGGTATTTATTTTTTAGCAGTATTAATTTTCTCCAATTGGTTGTTTTGCTAATATACTTATTTTTTTAATTTTTCAATAAACCCATCCAGCAGTTTTTTAAAAATGCGGTTAAACCATTGGGTATTACCAAACCACTTTACAATAGTGGGGCTGGTGGCGTAATAGAGCCGGATAAATGCCCTGCCATACCAGGTTTTGGCCAGGGTACCATCGCGATAACGGCGGAGCACCCATACCTGCGGGCTATTATAACTGCCGTAAACCGCGGTGGCAATATAGCAGCCTGAGCTGGCCGATGCCTCCGTGGATAGTTTAGGAGCCTGATAGGAAGGATCCTGTTTTTGAATTTTATTTACATAGTTCATTATTTCATTCTTGTTACCCACTTTATCATTTAAAAAACTTAATATTCTGCTATGCATGCTAACACCTTCCTTCCAGGCCGCAGCAGCTAATTCGCAAGCATATTGTTTATCGCCAAACTCACCCTTCAATACATCACCCAAATAATAAACAGTATTGAAGGATGCAAAAGCGTTGTTGACATATTCCTGCACGTAGTTTTGCCGTATTTCAAAATCAGTATCATAATAATGGTTTGTGGCGCCATTAAAAAGCATATTGGAAATATTTATGACACGGTTAGCTACTTCTTTAATGGCCTGCTCCTGTTCCGTTTCTTCGGCCACCTTATCCTTAATAAGCCCAAATACCGCATCTATACAGTTATTAACAGAAACTGCGGCAGATTGGATATAAGCAATTTTGCATTGCACGGCCTTAAAGTAAACTACATAGAACGCAGCCTACCAACTGGCGGGGTCTTCAACAAGTATCATATCATAATACCGGACCGCATTTTCGGCATTCTCCTCGTTTTTTGCACGCCGGGCAATCTGGTATAAATTACTTAGCTTACCAGAACTATCCACTTCTACCCTGCCCGTCACCTCCACCACTCCGTCAATAATCATTTTTTTTGCTTCTTCGGCTGAATACGTTGTATTACAGTTCTGGCAAACAAAAACACCGTCCTGCTTCAGTAATTGATTGCTGCCGCATAACTCGCAAGCTATTTTCTTCATAAAAAAATATTTGTGCAAATGTATCCCTCAGCAACAGCACATTTTTACGGAAAACCGTAAGAGGCCGGCGGTGTGGGTTAGCATTGGTGGGACACGGTAGCCTTTGTGGGACAGATGGGTAACCTTATGAGCCGAGCCTACGGCACTCTCCGCTCCATAGCGTGGCTGCGGCATCCGGAATGAATTCCGGCGTTGTAACTACCTGCCGGGCCGATGGCCCTTTGAGGTGACTGGTGCAGGTGCTGTATTGGTGGGACGGGGAGACCGGGGGATATATGAGCCGTGCCCATGGCACTCCACGCTCCGTAGCAGGGCTACGGCAGCCGGAATCAATTCCGGCATTATAACTATTTGCCGGGCCGATGGCCCTTTGATGTGGCGGGTGCCGGGGCTTGCGTTGGTGGGACATGGTGGCCTTTGTGGGACAGGTGGGTAACCTTATGAGCCGTGCTTACGGCACTCCCCCGCTCCGTAGCAGGGCTATGGCATCCGGAATCAATTCCGGCATTTTAACTATGCGCCGGGCCGATGGCCCTTTGGGGTGAGTGGTGCAGGTACTTGCATTGTTGGAGCTGGGAGACCGGGGGATATATGGGCCGTACCCCTGGCACTCCCCCGCTCCGTAGCAGGGCTACGGCAGCCGGAATGAATTCCGAAGTTATAACTAGCTGCCGGGCCGATGGCCCTTTGATGTGGTTGGTGCAGGTGCTTGCATTGGTGGGCCGGGAGACGGGGGCCTATGGGCCGTACCCGTCCGACGGCGTCATCCCCGCCTGAATGAATTCATTCGGGCAGGCGGGCGGGCCTACGGCACTCCCCGCTCCGTAGCGTGGCTACAGCACCCGGAATCAATTCCGGCGTTGTAACCAGCTGCCAGGCCGATGGCCCTTTGAAACGATTGTGCAGGTGCTGCTTTGGTGGCACTTGCAGGCCTTACGCAACAGGTGTGTGCCCTACCCTGCACCTGGGCTGACCGGCCCTTGGTGTACCACAGACTAAGGCCCGTTGCAAGGCCCGGTCGACCGGGCCATCGGACGCAGTCATTTAGCCGGTAGCCGCAATGTTCCACCAGTCGCCCTTGTCCCCCCAACAAACCACCAGCCGCCCTGTATTGAGGTGCTGACGAGTGCGACGCAAGATAGCTGCCATAAGCACTGAAGCCGGGCTAATAAAAAAAATACGATTAATTATTGAAGCTGCACGGGTGTTCATTAAAGATGCCGTTCATTTCCGTTAGGATAACGGGGTGGCCGCCGGTTACTACTATCGTATGCTCGTGCTGGGCCATATAGCCGCCGTTGTTGCCCACGAGCGTCCACCCATCGCCGAGCTCCGTTGCAAAGGTGGAGGCGGTGGCAATAAAGGTTTCGATGGCTACCACGGAGTTCTTTTTAAACCGCCGCTGATCAAACCGGTCCCGGTAGTTCAGCAATGCTTCCGGCTGCTCGTGCAGGCTGCGGCCGATGCCGTGGCCGCCGAGGTTTTTAATGACCATGAAGCCTTGTTTTTTTGCTTCGGTTTCCATAAGATGGCCGATGTCCGCAATTTTTACACCGCCTTTAATGTGGCTGATGGCCTGCTTTAATATGGCTTTGGAGGCGGCTACCAGCTGCTGATGCCGGTGCAGATCCCGGCCGAGGACGAAGGAAGCGCCATTATCCGCCCAAAAGCCGTTCAGCTCCGCAGACACATCAATATTTACCAGGTCGCCTTCTTTTAAGAGGCGCTTGTGGGAAGGAATGCCGTGGCAGAACTCGTTGTTAACGCTGATGCAGGCACAGCCGGGGAACCCATAGGTAAGCCGCGGCGCAGGGCGGGCACCCAAACCGGCCAGGATGGCTGCCCCGTAATCGTCCAGCGCTTTTGTACTCATGCCGGGGCGGGCATGCTCCATCATCTGTTTGAGGGTATGGGCAACGGCTTTGCCGGCCTGCTGCATACCGGTAAGCTCGGATTCTTTTGTTATTGACATAGTTATTTTTTTGTGCCGCGGAGGCGGCTGATCCACTGCAAATTTACCCTTTTATTTTTTGCTGACGCTGGCTGCCGGGCGCAAAACCCAAACCGGCATTAACCCCCTGCCGGATGGCTGCCCTTATAGCCAGCAGTCCGCTTTTTATGCCCTCAAAATAATGGCCTTTTTTAAAAGGGGGGATGATGTATTTTTTAAGTAGCGCGGCGGTTTCCCCATCGGTGCGTTTGGCCTCCATGCCAGATCCGTTCCGGATCCGTATTTTCCGGTACCCGGTGCTGAAGCCGGTGAGGATGCCATTGTTCAACTGTTTATTTCCAACGCCCCATTGGCGGGCAATGGCTAATGTATAATCATTAAAAGCCTCTTTTTTTACCCGGCTGCTGTCGATGGTGATACCGGCTATTTCGTTGGTGGTCGCTTCCCGGAACCGGCGGATCAGGGAATACAGCGGACCGATCTGCACCGGCGTAAACACCTGCTCGTAATCGCTTACCCGGCCCGGCGGCTTTGGCAGGTTATCTGTTGTGCTATCGCTTACGGGCTTTGGCAATTGACGGACCTGGCTGGCGGCGCTGCCTGCAAACAGGATACAAAATGATAGGATGATTACCAGATGGCGCATGCGGTAGCAGCAGGTGGTACATGTAGTTCCATTTATTTTTTTTTGCTGAACTGACATTGTATGCCCCCCGGAGCGGCGGCTTGCCTGCGCTTTTTATGTTACAAAAAATATTGTTACAAATTATTTTATAACATAAAATACTGTAACAGATCTGTTACAAAGTTTGCGATGACATTTAACAGTGTAACAGGCGGGTTTGCTACAATAACGATTATTTTTATAGCAGCAATAACTTACTGATATGAAAAACTTTAGAAAACAATGGGGGCTTACCCAGGAGGAGCTGGCTGCATTGATAGGCGTTACCCGTGGTGTGCTGGCGATGTATGAAAGCGGTCGGCGCCAGCTGCCTGTTGCGGCGGGCATTAAGCTGGGGGAATTGCAGGTGCAGCTTTTGTCTGCCCAAAAAGCACGGCAACCGGCGGCCTTGCAGCAGCGCCAGGCAGTACAACTTTCCAGGGCTGAAAAGCAACTGAACGACAAGGCACGCCGTGCGGCGCTGGAAGCGGCCCGCACCACCCGCCTGCTGGATACAATGCGGCAGCGCTACCAACAGCTGCAGCAAAAGATGACGCTGATACAATTGACACTGCCGGCTGCACTGCCCGGATCGCTGCAAAAAACAGCCTTACTATACATGGAGGCGAAGCTGATGGATGAACTGGAGCGGTGCGCCCCGGCGCGGCAGGCATTGGTGGCGTATAAACTGTCCGCCTGCAAGGCGCTGGAAGGGGCGGCATTGAATGCCCGCAGCTTTTTAAAACAGGAATGATGCGGAAGGGTGAGCCGCAGATGGGTGCGGACTTTTTGGTCGGGTACCATGCCTGTAAAGGTGGGCAGGAGCTGCAATACACGGCCGCCCGGTACACCCCGGATCCATTCCCCTCACCCCTGCTGCGGCCCGGCAGTGTGCGTGCGGGGCCTTATATTTAAAAAGCTACATACAGGGTGTAAGATCAAAACTGATCCCTTTTCGCTGCTCCAATGTGAGGCATTGCGCATCTGTAAAAACGGGCTGCTGCCGTACAACCTGGTCAAAGCCGGTTGATTTAAAATTGATCTGCCCTTCCTGCAGGTCGATGGTCCACTCGTACATCCATTTATTCACCTCTTCCTCCACCTTATCTACCAGGTACAGATCTGCTACTTCCAGCATATCTGTGGTACCTCCCCGCCTGTCGATATTTATGGTTAATGAAAACGTATTTTTAAAAACGAGGCTGCAGGGAGCTACCCAAAATGAAAAATTCCGCTTTGGCGCATCAGGATCTACCCACTGAAAAATATAATCCATATCAAAAACAATATCGGAAGAAAACCCGTTTTCAGTGGGCTTAAAAATCCAGCCATAGATCGTGCTGTCGTGCCAGCCCATTTGTTGATAATCTTTCTCTGTCCAAACGGCTTTATGCAGATAATAGTGCTCCATATAATTACTGATGCTCTTGGGGATTATTGTTTATTTGTTTATAATACCTGCTTTTTAACGGCGCAACTTCCTTTATAGCACATCCCGTTACAAATGTTCTGTATACCGGCCTGCCGGGTCCGTAATAAGGAATTGCATCCTGAAAAAATTCAATGCTCCTGTTGGTAAGAAGGGCCGCAAGCTCTTTTTTTTCGGCCTCATTTTCCGTAAAGCCGATGCAGTGTGCCCTGGCCCATTTATCTGCTTTTATCTGGCTGAAGGCATATTCAACAATTTCACGCTCCGTGTAAAAATATTTCAGCCTGGTTTGCTGTCCGCGTTCTGTGTAATACCAGATAAAAAGGCTCCCAAACCGTTCAATGCCGCAGCCTTCAGTAATAGCGCTGCCATTAACAGCGTAATTGTTAAAGTGGTAGCAATGCGCTTTCATCCAGCTTTCAAGCTCCGCTTCGGTTTGAGGTACATAGGTGCTATTATTCATCCGCCTGGTTTTGTTTTCCTGCTAAAGTACATTTTTCTGATAAATCCGGCAGGGGCTGCTGCATGGGTGGGAACGGGAGACCTGGGGGGCAGGGATTAGCTTTGGTGGGACTTGCAGGACTTACGCGACAGGTGTGTGCGCTACGCTGCGCCGGGGCCAGCCGGGCCTTCGGGCAGGGCTGCCTGATGGATGGCCAAAGGTCCCACCAATCGCCCATGTCCCACACAGCAAACAAACAGCTGCCCCCTGCACTACAGCACAAGTGAGTGACACAACGAAGCTGCCCTGTGCACCGGGCCGGGGTAATAAAAATAACTACCACCGCCTGGATGAGCGGCTCCCTGACCGGGAAGTACCGGGCTCTACTGCCCGGCTAAAAACCGGATGCCTGCATTACTTTTTTTAATTATACCGGAAAGATGTTCTATTTTTAGGTACTGCCTATATACCGGATATGAACCGAACAAAGGCTAAAACAATTAAGATGAACCGTAGCGGGATACTTTTTCTTACAAGGGGAACTGATTGTTTGCGAAGCTTTGCCAGACCATTAAAAACTTAAAAAAACAAACGGATGAAACGCAGGAAATTCCTCCACGCCTCGCTGGCTGCTACCGCTGGTATGGCAGCAATGGGTACCCCCGCAGCAGCCGGTGAGCGGCCCGCTGCACAAAAGGAAGTGTATGAATGGCGCGTATATGAAATGCGCTTTGGAGTGGATAAGGGGCAACTGGAACAATATTTTAAAACGGCGCTGATACCGGCACTGAACAAGTATGGTGTAAAAACAGTAGGCGTTTTTAAGGACTGGAAGGAAACAGAGCCTGCTAAATTTTATGTACTGATCCCCTATGCTTCTATGGACAGCTATGTTGCTGTAAACACAAAGGTAAAGGCGGACGCTGATTATATTAAGAACAGCGCTGCGTATAACAGCATTCCGGCGGATAAACCGGTGTACAGCCGCTTTACCGCTTCCCTGATGACGGCCTTTGATGGCTGGCCGGTAATAGCGGTGCCGCCGGGCGCCCCCCGGATCTTTGAATTAAGGACCTATGAAGGGTATAGTGAGGATGCGGTAAGAAGGAAGGTGGAGATGTTCCACGACGGGGAGTTTGACATTTTTAAACGGGCAAAACTGAACCCGGTATTTTTTGGAGAAGTGATTGCGGGCGATAAGCTGCCCCGCATTACCTACCTGCTTACCTGCAATAACATGGAGGAGCGCGACAAAGGATGGGGCGCCTTTGTGGCCGACCCGGAATGGAAACGGCTTATTGGAGACACCCGGTATGCCAATACGATCTCTAAGATCATCAATACCTTTTTGGTGCCTGCAACTTACTCCCAGGTGTAGTGCCTGCTGGCTTACAAAACGGCGGGCATCCGGGCTCCGTAATCAACTTAGATCCCTGGCCGTGCCGGCGGCAGGTGCACATTCCTATTGTAGTAAATATTTAGCAGGAACGTTATCCGTTAGCCAAACGCCATTGTCTGAAAGATAAAATATAAAACCGTCATCATACATTTGCCCGGCAAGCACTTTAAATACAAAAGGCCTGCCATGCCGCTCCCCTACCTTAATTGCAGTTTCCCTGTCATTGCTTAAATGCACGTGTTGCCGTCCGCGTTTTTCAAGGCCGGTGCTCAAAATGGAAGGAACTGATTTTTCGCCCGTGCCATGATATAAAATTTCCGGCGGTTTTTGATTGCTATAGCCCAGATCAATTGCTACGGAATGCCCCTGGCTTGCCCTTATTTTGTCCATGGTCTCATTAAAAGCAAACCGGTTTTTGGAATTGGTTGTAACAACTTCTTTTAGAATTTCCTTATCAAAAGAGACACCGTAAATACCGGCTTTTTCAATGAGCACCTCAACATCTGCCCAGCCATTTTCATCTAGCCGGATGCCTATTGTTTCCGGCTTATGTCTTAATACAAGACTTAGAAACTTGCTGATCGTTAAAAGTTGTTTTTCATTGCTCCTGTTCATTGTATTGTATGCGCCCCCGGCACATTTATTATCAGTTATGCGAAAATTTTTCGAAAAGCCGCGGGCAGATCTTCTTCATACTTTCCGGATCTTCCTCTTTCCATGTAAACTCGAAGTGCGGGTAATTCCCCTCTTTGGTTTTGAAATGATCGTTATCGATATAGTCATACAAATTTTTACCTGTTTTTTGCCTGAACGCCTCAAGCGCTACATACCAAAAGCTTTCAAATTCGTAGTATTCTGCATCCTGAGTAGCCTGGGTGATCAGATTATCCGGATTTTGCTTTGCCTTAAGATATATATCCTTTCCTCTTGAAATGACCCAGTTTCTAAAGTATTCAAACCCGTCATCTGAGCATCCGCCGTTCATAATATAGCCGGCACACCACATTTCAGAAGTATAGGTATCATAAAGCAGCTTATCCGTCCGCAGGCGAAAACCGATCATCTGCCTGGGTGTTAATTTACCGATCTCCTTTATCAGGTATTGCTCCTGATCTTCCTGATCCGTAGTACTTTTTAATGATTTATCTATGATGGACCAATACAGGTCTTCATCCAGCATTTCTGCCGTCTTTACCAATTGCGTAGTATCAAAAGATACCGGTTTTTGCGCTTGTTGTTCAATAGCTGTTTTTTCTTCAGATGACTTATTTTTCATATTTGTATTATTAGAATTTGCACAACCCGATGTTACGAGCACCACTATCATAACCGCCCTCCTACAGTTATTATAGGACCACGCCCGGGTAAAGATGTTATAAATCGCACTTTGGGAAGTTTGCGGATCTGTCTTGTTCATATTTAGCAGTCGTTTTTTATTTCCGGTACGGTGCCATACATTAATACTTCGCTAAAATAAGTCTTTTTGACAACGGAAGAAAATCCGGCAGCGGGTTATTGCATTTGGGGGGATCTGCACGACCCGCAGGACGGGTTACCACCTATCCCTTCGAACGTTAGCCTCTGCGCACAGGCACCGGTCACAAGAGGCCGCACCGGTCCCACAGCATCCACAGCCCTCCAAAACCTTCCGCCCCCAACATTTACTTCGATGCAAAAAATGCAGTAAATTTGCCGCCTTATGGAATTAACAAAGAATTTTGAGCCAGCAGCTATTGAGACCCGGTGGACGGGGCATTGGAAGGAAAAAGGGTATTTTAACAGCACCCCGGATGAACGCCCGGCCTATACCGTGGTCATCCCGCCCCCCAATGTTACCGGTGTGTTGCACATGGGGCACACCCTCAATGAGACCGTGCAGGACATACTGGTGCGCCGCGCCCGCATGAGCGGCTTTAACGCCTGCTGGGTGCCCGGCAGCGACCACGCGTCCATTGCCACGGAGGCCAAAGTGGTGCAGATGCTGAAGGAGGAAAAAGGCATTGATAAGAACAGCCTGACGCGCGAGGAATTCCTGGAATACGCTTTTGAATGGAAAGAAAAATACGGCGGCATCATCTATAACCAGATCGAACGGCTGGGTTGCAGCGTAGACTGGAACCGGGTGAACTTTACCATGGACGACCATTATTACAAGGCTGTTATCAAAGTATTTACAGACCTCTATAATAAAGGACTGATCTACCGCGGGGCCCGCATGATCAACTGGGACCCGGCTGCCAAGACCGCCCTCAGCGATGAGGAAGTGGAATACCGCGAGGTAAACAGCAAGCTGTATTATGTGCAGTACCAGCTGGATGGACAGGAAGGCTTTATTACCATTGCCACCACCCGCCCGGAAACCATCCTGGGCGATACTGCCATCTGTGTAAATCCCAATGATGAGCGGTACCAGCACCTGAAGGGGGCCTATGCCTTTGTGCCGCTGGTAAACCGCCGCATCCCCATTATTTTTGATGAGTACGTGGATATGGAATTTGGTACCGGTGCCCTCAAGATCACCCCGGCGCATGATATCAACGACTATAACCTGGGACTGAAACACCACCTGGAAGTGATCGATACACTGAACGAAGACGGTACCCTGAGCGAGGCCGCACAATTATATGTAGGTGAAGACCGCTTTGAAGTGCGGAAGAAAATTGTGGCAGACCTGGAAAAAGCGGGCAACCTGGTAAAAACGGAGGACATTGTTAACAAGAACGGTTTTTCCCAGCGCAGCAACGCGGTGGTAGAACCCCGCATCTCTACCCAGTGGTTTGTAAAAATGAAGGAGCTGGCCGAACCGGCCTTAAAAGCGGTGGTGGAAGGCGATATCAAAATACATCCCGGCGACCGTTTCCTGGCTACGTATAAATACTGGCTGGAGAACGTGAAGGACTGGTGCATCAGCCGCCAGCTGTGGTGGGGCCAGCAGATACCGGCCTGGTATGCACCGGATGGCACTTTTGTAGTGGCAGAAAGCAAAGAAGCGGCGTTTGAAAAATTCAATGCTCAAAACCCGAACCTCAAAATGGAGGAGCTGTCGCAGGACAGCGATGTGCTCGATACCTGGTTCTCCTCCTGGCTCTGGCCCAGCGAAGTATTCCACGGTATTACCGATCCCGGCAATGCCGATATCCGGTACTACTACCCTACTTCGGTGCTGGTGACCGGACAGGATATCATCTTCTTCTGGGTGGCACGGATGGTTATGGCCGGACTGGAATATGAAAAAGAGATCCCCTTTAAAGACGTCTACTTTACCGGCATGGTGCGGGATAAGCTGGGGCGCAAAATGAGCAAGCAGCTGGGCAATTCGCCGGACCTGCTGAAGCTGATTGATACTTATGGAGCAGACGCGGTGCGTTTTGGCATCATGATCTCCGCCCCGGCGGGGAACGACCTGTTGTTTGACGAAAGCTCGCTGGAACAGGGCCGCAACTTTAATAACAAGATCTGGAATGCGCTGAAGCTGGTGCGCATGTGGCAGAACAATCCCAATGGTATTACCGAAACCACCGGTAACGAACCGGATATTGCGGCCGCCTGGATGCGTAACCGCATTGAGCAGGCCAAGGCCGAAATGGAAAACCTGTTCAAAGAGTTCCGTATCAGCGAAGGGCTGAAAACCCTGTATTCCCTGATCTGGGACGATTTCTGCTCCTGGTACCTGGAATGGCAGAAGCCCGCACAGGGTCAGCCTACCAGTAATGCTAAATTGCAGGCTACCATTGAGTTTTTTGAAGAGCTGCTGCAATTGCTGCACCCCTACATGCCGTTCATTACCGAAGAGATCTATCACCTGCTCCGCGAGCAAAGCGATGATCTTTCTGTAAAACAATATGCGCCCACACAGGCTACAGACAACAGCATACTGGCGCTGGGCGAGCTGCTGAAGCAGACCATTACCGCCATCCGTGATGCAAGGGTGAAGAATAATATTAAGAGTAAGGAACCGGTGAAACTGTTTGTACAGACCACCCAGCCGGACAGCTATACCAGTCTGGCCCCGATCCTGGAGCGCCAGGCGAATGTGGAGTCCGTTGCCATTACCACAGAAGCGGTTGATAAATGCATCAACGTGCTGGTGGGTAAGGACAAGCTGTTCATCCTCCCGGCTACGGAGCTGGACACGAGCATCCAGAAAGAGCAGCTGGAAAAAGACCTGGCCTACCTGCAGGGCTTCCTGGCATCGGTGGAGAAGAAACTCAGCAATGAGCGTTTTGTGCAAAATGCCAAACCGGAAGTAGTGGAGGTGGAACGCCGTAAAAAAGCGGATGCAGAGGAAAAGATAAAAGCGATCGGGGAAAGCCTGGCACAGCTGTAATCAGTTATTCCTTTTATAAAAAAGCACCGGTCACTGGCCGGTGCTTTTTATCAATACAGCCGGTATTCCCTAACTTTATAACAGAAGAAAGATGAAAAACAAACCGGTATATGGCCTGCTGCTGATCGGTGCCGCGCTGAACGGCTGCAGTGCTGCCCCTGCAAAGGAAAAGCGTGCAGGTATCACCAGTGCCCATGCCGATAGCACCACGGTTCAGACACCTTCATTAATTCCCGATACGATCAGCAGCAAAACCGTATTCACAGACACCATCCCGGCTAACCGGCAGGAGCAATTGAAACCCATACGGGAAAATTTCCGCAGGATCAATGCCATCACCACCTGGACTGCTGTTGTTAAAAGAGATCTTTGGGAAAGCACCGAAGGCGGTGTAGCCGCATTTTATTATCTGAACGGAACTCTGGAAAAGATCATTGTCCGCCACTTTGGAGAAATGTATCAGCAGCTAACACAATATTATCTGCTAAATGCACAACTTTCATTCGTGCTGGAGCGTACTTACCACTATAACAGACCCATGTATTACGATTCAACAGCTATGAAAGAAAATGGTGATACGGAAGCTTTTGACCTGAAAAAGGCAACCATAACAGAAACCCGTGGCTATTTTAAAAACAGCCGGCTGGTCCGGCTGCGTAGTAATGCAGCAACCGCTCCGGTGGCTTTAACCGAGCAGAAACGATTATTGACCAGCTTTGAAAAACTACTCAAACTTGCCGTTTCACAGTGATATCTTCCCTAACTTTACCCTGCGGATCAAACACTTATACAAAGTTTTTTAAATAAGGTATAATAATTGCTGGTAGAACTGCACATTATTCTTATCCAAAATAAACCCTCTATTCATGAATAAACTCCGTTTTTTATTGGTTGCGCTGGTTATTTTCAGTGGATCTTCCGCCGTTCAGGCGCAATGGAAAGGTTTTAGCATTGGCCCGTACGGGGAATACGCCATCACCCAGGGAGAGTTTGGCGATAATTTTAACTGGGGCGTGGGTGTAGGCGGTACGGCCGACATCAAACTGATCAAAAAACTGGCCCTTACCGGGTCCGTCGGCTATATGTATTTCCGCGGAAGCGACCGCCGGGACGAAGCCGGCAACCCTTACCGGGTATACGATCTTAAGGCCGTGCCTGTAAGGGTGGGCCTGAAATACCGCCTGATTCCCCTGCTATACGTAAAACTGGAAGGGGGTGCGGCTAATTACGCCGGTAAACATTACGACGGCTCTGCCTTTATCCTGTCGCCGGGTGTAGGGCTCCGGGTGCTGGGCTTTGATTTCCAGGCCAAATACGAGGCATGGATGAAGGATGGCACCAAAAGTTTTATCGGCTTCAGGGCCGGATGGAATTTCTGATCAATTGGGCAGTTGACAACTGCCCAATTTGCTCTTTTGACGGCAGACCGCGCCCTTTCCCGGGATGAGCGGTTATAAACCAGGCATCCGATATTAATTTTTAAAAAATGATAGCTACTGTTGATCAGACGAGTTTGCAGCATTTAAAAAATTCATTAGATTTGATGCTATATTTTTGAAAAATGCCCCGTACAGTAAATATAATCGTTACCAGCCAGACAACCGGCGATACCTACCTGGGACGGTCGTATCCCGACAGTGACTTCGACAATAACGGGAAGACCGAGATCTATAAGATCCCTGTTTATTATGTGGATATTGAAAGTACAGACAGCACAGGTAAAAAAGTGACCCGAAGATGGAAAGCCCTGCGTTTTATGCCCTACTGGAACGACCCCAAGGACCCAAGTACACATTACAAACAAAAAGGGTGGGTCAACTCCGGTAAACATAAGGTAGCCCGCAAAAAGGTTACCTATTACAACCCCAATTACAAGGTACAGAATACGCCTTCTCCTTATGACGGAGGCATCCAGATAGATGGTTCCTTCCTGGTGCATGCAGGTCCGAGTTCCCTGACTGAATCCGGCTGGGGTGCCGCAGGCTGCGTCGAGATCATTGGCGGATTCGACAAGTTCAAATCCGATATTCAAACACTTTCGGGCAGTACTGCAAAAAATTCTGATGAGGCCATACAGGGTCTTGTTAAAGCGGGTCAGTTATATGTTCAGGTCGATTATGCTGCCCCTCCGGATATTAAATCAGCATTTTATGGCGAATTTTAGGAATTCTACATTAACCCTGCTGGCGCTTGTAGCCATTACCCGGCTCTATGCCTGCGCCGATAAAACAGCGGAAAATAAAAAGTACCCGGCACCCGTGGCAACCCAGGAAGATACCACGCGCATTCACCTTGAAAAGGTGCAGCAATACAACGCGGTTACTTTTAAGAACAACGCAATAACCAACTGCGCCACTACTGAAAAAAATTGCCAATCAGATATCGACTTTATCACTTCCTCTCTGCAGCTGGTCGATCCCGCCTATAAAGGGAAACAACTGGAAACAACCATTTATGAGGGCACAGCCCTGCTCAATAATGCGGGTCGTGATTCTTTAAAGACTATGTATTACCTCATCAAAACGGAGAATACAGCGGCGTTGCAGCAGCTAATTACCCGTATGGATACTGCCGGAGAAGGATATGTGCGGAAACTGGCAAAAACAGAGGCGCCCATCGCCTGCTATTTTACCACCACTCCCAATGAAGTATTGCTGATCACACATATCGGTATTCCGGAACTTCAGAAACTGAAAAACAAACCGCTGATAGCAGCAGTTAAGGAGCAAATTAATGGTAGGTAGTTTTTTGACACTAAGGCGCTAAGTCACTAAGAAACACCAAGGCTTTTATCTTCCCTCTTTGTGCCTCTTTAAAGTTTTTTGAAAAGTTGCTCACAGATTTCGCGGATCCACGCAGAAGATCATTCGCTAATAATATATCTGTGCCTGTCTGTGTAGTCTGTGAGAAAAAAATCCTTACGATAACTGTATGAAATCTTTGTGCCTCTTTGAGCCCTGGAGTCTTCGTGGTTTTCATTGCCACTAAGGCGCTAAGACACTAAGAAACACCAAGGTTTTTATCCCTCCGGGTCTTTGAGGCATTCCTTTATTTATCCAGACTAAACAAGCTATCCACAAACTCGTGCTTATCAAACACCAGCAGGTCTTCCATTTTTTCGCCCACGCCGATGAATTTCACTGGTATTTTAAACTGATCGGCGATCGCCAGTACCACTCCACCTTTCGCCGTACCATCCAGCTTGGTAATGGCCAGGGCTGTTACATCCGTAGCTGCGGTAAAATGCTTGGCCTGTTCCAGCGCATTCTGTCCGGTAGAGCCATCCAGTACCAGCAGCACTTCCTGCGGAGCTGAAGGTATAAATTTCTGGATCACCCGTTTGATCTTGTTCAGCTCATCCATCAGGTGCGCCTTATTATGCAAACGGCCGGCGGTATCAATGATCACCACATCACTGCCCCGGCTCACCGCGCTTTGCGCGGTATCAAAAGCCACAGCCGCAGGATCGCTGCCCATTCCCTGCTTTACGATCGGCACACCCACACGCTCGCTCCATATGGTAAGCTGGTCCACCGCCGCCGCACGGAAGGTATCCGCAGCACCCAGCAATACGTTCTTGCCGGCCTTTTTAAAATTATAAGCAAGCTTGCCAATGGTCGTCGTTTTTCCCACACCATTCACGCCCACTACCAGAATGATATACGGTTTGGCTGGCAGTTCACTGTCGAAGGTATAGCTGGCTCCGGAAGGTGCTTCCACCAGTACGCCTTCAATTTCTTCCTGGAGGATCCGGTTCAGTTCACCGGCGCCCATGTACTTGTCCTTTGCCACCCGCTGTTCAATGCGCTCTATAATGCGCACGGTGGTTTCGATGCCTACATCGGCACTAACCAATGCTTCTTCCAGGTTGTCCAGTACTTCTTCATCAACCGTGCTTTTCCCTGCAATGGCCTTACCTATTTTTGAAAGAAAGCCTTCCTTGGTCTTTTGCAAACCCTGATCCAGCGACTCCTTTTCCTTCTTCCCAAATAATTTTCCAAAAAAACTCATTCTGTTTGTTTGAGGTTTAAGGTTCAAAGTTTGAAGTTACGGCCAAAAGCAGAGACGTCAAACATCAAATCCAAACATTAAAAAAACAAAAGCCATCCGTTTAAAAAACGAACAGCTTTTAATATTGTAATGAAAGCAGGAACTTATTTCTGAGCCAGGAAATCTTTAACTTTCTCCTTGTGCACGATCTGCTCCTTAAAGGTATAGGCACCTGTTTTGGGGCTGCGGATCGCACGGATCACCTTTGTCCAGTTTTTAGACTCTGCTGCTGCTTTAGCATCTTTAACCTTCGCGTTCTTTGAAGCTGCTTTTGCCATTTTATATTAATTTGAAAATGTGATAGTTTGAAGATTTGAAAATAAATGCACCTCATTTTCAAATTGGTACACTTTCAAATTTTCAACTTTATTTAATTTCTTTGTGAACTGTTACTTTCTTCAGGATCGGATTGAATTTCTTCAATTCCAAACGCTCAGGGTTGTTCTTTTTATTTTTTACAGTAATGTAACGGCTGGTGCCGGGCTGACCGCTGGTCTTGTGCTCTGTGCATTCCAGAATTACCTGTACCCTGTTTCCTTTTGCTTTCTTCGCCATTGTATAATGCTTTAAACTGCTTTAGTTATATTTTTTCGCCTTTAGCACGCAATTGCTTTACTACAGCATACAGACCATTTTTGTTGATGGTACGGATGGCATCTGTAGATAGCTTCAAGGTGATCCATTTGTCCTCTTCTACCAGGTAAAATTTCTTCTTTTGCAAATTAGGCAAAAAACGGCGCTTTGTCTTAATATTGGAGTGAGAAACCTTGTGGCCTCCAATTGGGGTTTTACCTGTAACCTGACATACTCTTGCCATAATGAATAAAAATTTAGGAGTGCAAAGGTAAGTATTCCGCACGGCATTTTATAACAAAACGCCAATTATTTTTTAAAAAACTTCCGTTTCCGGATTTCTCCTCCTGCTTTCACCACCCCTCCATTCCCCGTTGCTGCCGCAAAAGTAATACATAACGGGAAAAATGACAATTAAAAACTTTTTACGATATTGACTATCAACCGTTTAAAAAACACACTCAACTTCCTGTTGCTGCAGTCTTCTTCCGCCTTGATTAATAAAGTGAAAAGTTTAAAAACCGCAGATTCCCGGAGCGCTGTTCCCGCAGCGTTCCTCCTGCCGGGCTGTTGTCCTCAGCAAGCAACGCTGTTTAAAAAACACTATCGCCGTACAGCAACAAAGCAGCTCCTTAATTGTTGTATCACTGGTGGTTGGCTTTATAAAAAACGATTGCGTATTTGGATGAAACGGCATTTTGCCCGTTACCGTAATTCAACTAAATTCGCAATCTCACGATCAAATCTTATTTAATTTTTAAACAGTACATTTTATGGCATATGACGTAGTAGTTGTAGGTAGTGGCCCGGGCGGATATGTAGCCGCTATACGCGCCTCCCAGCTGGGTTTAAAGACCGCAATTATTGAAAAGGAAAGCCTGGGAGGGATCTGCCTGAACTGGGGATGTATCCCCACCAAAGCCTTATTGAAAAGCGCACAGGTTTTTAACGATATTCAGCATGCACAGGAATATGGCATTGAGGCGTCCGGAACACCCAATTTTGAAGCTATCGTAAAACGCAGCCGCGGCGTGGCCGATAAAATGAGCAAGGGCGTACAGTTCCTGATGAAGAAAAATAAAATTGATGTGATCCTGGGATTCGGCACCTTAAAAGCCAAGGGCCAGGTAGAAGTAAAGGGAGCCGACGGAAAGACCACCCTGGTGGAAGGAAAGCACATCATCCTGGCAACCGGTGGCCGCAGCCGCGAATTGCCCGCCCTGAAACAGGATGGTAAAAAGATCATCGGCTACCGCGAGGCCATGGTACTGCCCCAGCAGCCCAAAAGCATCATTGTGGTAGGAAGCGGCGCCATCGGCGTGGAATTCGGCTATTTCTACAACAGCCTGGGTACAAAGGTGACCATCGTTGAATTTTTGCCCCGCATTGTTCCCGTGGAAGATGAGGATATTTCAAAAGAACTGGAAAAGAACCTCAAAAAGCAGGGCATTACCGTTATGACCAGCAGCGAAGTAACTTCTGTGGACACTTCCGGCAACGGCGTAAAAGCAAAAGTGAAAACCGCCACCGGCGAAGCCATCCTTGAAGCGGATGTGCTGCTGAGCGCTGTGGGCGTAGCCGCCAATATTGAAGGCATCGGACTGGAGACCCTGGGGGTAAAGACCGATAAAGGAAAGATCGCCGTAGACAAATACTATAAGACCAATGTAGATGGTGTTTATGCCATCGGGGATTGTGTTCCCGGACAGGCACTGGCGCACGTGGCTTCAAAAGAAGGCATCATCTGCGTGGACAACATCGCCTTTGGAGAAAAGAAATACAACCATCAGCCGGAAGCCCTGGATTACGGCAACGTACCGGGTTGTACCTATTGCTATCCGGAAATAGCCAGCGTGGGCTTTACCGAAAAGCAGGCGAAAGACGCCGGCTACGAGGTTAAAGTGGGCAAGTTCCCCTTGAGCGCCAGCGGAAAAGCAAGCGCTGCCGGACATACCGAAGGTTTTGTAAAAGTGATCTTCGATGCCAAATACGGCGAATGGCTGGGCACCCACATGATCGGGTATAATGTTACCGAGATCATAGCGGAAACCGTTGTGGGCCGCAAGCTGGAAACAACTTATCATGAAGTACTGAACAGCATTCACCCGCACCCCACCATCAGCGAAAGCGTAAAAGACGCTATTGAGGTGGCCTATGGTGAAGCCATTCACTTATAATATTAAAAGATGGGTTTTATGGTCCCGCCCGCTGGCGGGACTTTTTTTATGGACCAAACTGTAGTGCTGCTATCAGCTGTCTTGCGTCGCACTCTTGTGCGGCAGTGCAAAACTGGGCAAACAACAGTGCAGCACCGGGTAATAAATGGATGGTTTTGATAATTACTGGAGAAGGTCGTAAATTTGAAGAACAAATACAAACGTGATGGACATCGCTTCTTATATAGAAATCCGACCTGAGATTATGATGGGTAAGCCAGTGATTAAAGGCACCCGGGTCACTGTTGAGATGATCCTGGAGTCACTTGGTTCGGGCGAGTCTGTTGATAATATCCTTGATTCTTATCCAAGAATAACTAGGGATGCTATCTCCGCTGCGTTGCTTTTTGCGGCCGAAGCACTGAAGACCGAACGAATCTATCCTATAGCGGTATGAAATTTTTAGCAGACGAAGGCGTTGACCGAAGTATCGTAAATTGTTTGCGTGGGCTAAATTTTGATGTATATTATGTCATCGAGGAAATAAGGTCGCTTGATGATAAAACGTTATTGCAAATTGCCACAAAGGAAAAAAGAATCCTTATTACAAGAGACAAAGACTTTGGAGAACTGGTATTTCGCCTCAACCAGGTGCACAGTGGTGTACTCCTGTTAAGATTGGAAGGTTGTACAACACAGGAGCGGGCAGCCATCGTGTGCTCATTAACGGAAAAGTACCAGGATCAATTACCAAACGCCTTCACCGTCATACAAAAGGATGCCATCCGCATCAGAAAATTTTAAATATTTCCTTTCTCTCAAAAAAAAGTCGGAAAAAAATTTGACCCTTACCTTAGGTCATGGAATAGTTTTGCATTTGAAACATGGGTTCAATCATTTTTTATGAAACATCTCTCTGTAAAAGAACTGGCAAAGGCCGCAGGTGTAACGGTGCGCACGTTACACGTATACGACTGTACCGGGCTGCTGAAGCCCGCCCTCCGCACAGAAAAAAAATACCGTTATTACGGCAAAGCGGAGTTGCTGCGACTGCAGCAGATCCTCTTTTATAAAGAGCTGGGATTATCACTTGCCCAAATAGCTGCATTACTGGATGCGCCGGATTTTGACCTGGTGGAAGCGCTTACGGGTCATAAAAAGGCCTTGCAGCAAAAACAGCAGCAGCTTTCAAAAATGATGGAGACCATTGACAAAACCATTTTAAATCTAAAAGGACAAATCAACATGACACACGAAGAATTATATGCCGGTCTGCCAAAGGAGCAGGCACAGCAATGGCGCAGAGAAGCGCTTGAAAAATGGCCGGACCAGGTAAAGCATTCCGAAAAAATGCTCCTGAAAATGAGCAGGGCCGGCTTTGATACCTTGCAGCAAACTTTTAAAAGCGTGAACGAGCAACTGGCAGCGCTGAAGAAAGAAGATCCGAAAAGTCCGCAGGTGCAGCAACTGGTGCAGCAGCACTACGACTGCATTTTAAAATTCTGGGGCAAAACGGACAACATCGCAGCAGCCTATAAAGGATTGGGTGGTCTCTATGTTGCAGATACCCGGTACACTACCGTAAACGGCACCACCGATCCGGAATTTGCGGCGTTTATGAATGCAGCGATGATCCATTTTGCAGATACACAGCTGAAAAGCTGATGCGGCCAATGGCAATCATCTGTGACACAGCATGCAATAAAAAAACAGGCGGAATACTCCGCCTGCTTTTTCCGGTTGAACCGGTGTCTTAAAACCAAACTATCTACCTAAACCAATATTGTAGGCCACTCCTACCCCAATGCTCCCTGCATTGTATTTTTGGGTAGCATTGCCGATGTTGATCTTGCCGTCATCACCGGTAAATACTTTTGTGTAGTGCGCAAACACATTCCAGTTGCGGTTGTGCCAGCCCACTTCAGGCTTTAAATAAAAACCTCCGTCCGGACGGTTCACCCCGCTGTTGCTGGCCACTTTTTCATCGCCGGTGATAAAACCGTATCCCAGGTCGGTACCTACATAAATACCTTTTGCCTGCGGATAGTAGCGGACCAGTGCAGCCACGGGCACTACACCAAAACTATTGTTTTGAAGTGTGGTGTTACCGAGGTCATTGTCCTTACCAAAAAAATGATTGTAACCGGTAGCGATACCAAGTCCCACATGTGGTGTGATCAGGTTCTGATACGACACATCCACTCCTGCATTTGCTGCAGCATTTTCATTAGGCACTGCTACGCCTCCCATTACACCAATTTTAAGGGTGTTCTTCATACTTTGCGCCTGAACAAAGCTAACGGACAGTACGCCCATCGCTGCTGCTAAAATTACCTTTTTCATATTTATAAGATTTATATCCACCATTAATAACAATAAAAAGTCTGACAGGTTTTCAAGAGAACTAAATACTGATTAATTTTTATTTGAACACGTTCTGTCAATCTAGCCTAAAGAAAAAACAATACCAGTTTTTTACCGGCCATCCTGCTGTACTACCCGTTAAAGACGTTGTTCCCATGCACCTGGTTGTAAATCAAGCAAAGGCCGGTTATAAAAAAAGCGTATAAAATTTAACATCTTATGGTTGCTGTTTTTTATAACAAGCATTTGTTCGTTTTCAAAAATTACCGGTTCCCATTTCAATTTTATTTATCTTGTTGTATAAAAAAAGAATGATGATTGCGGATCTCGACCAGCAAAAGCCGGTGAAAAAAAAGAAGCTGTACCAGGTACTCTATTTCCAGGTGATCGTTGCGATTGTGATCGGTATCACTTTAGGACATTTTGCACCGGAGACCGGTAAAAAACTGAAGCCCCTGGGGGATGGTTTTATCATGCTGATCAAGATGATCATTGCGCCGGTCATTTTCCTTACAGTAAGTACAGGCATTGCCGGGATGAACGATCTTAAAAAAGTAGGCCGTGTGGCCGGAAAAGCTTTTCTCTATTTTATCACTTTTTCCACGCTTGCGCTGATCATCGGGCTTATTGTAAGCAATACCGTGCGCCCCGGTGCAGGAATGAATGCCGACCACCGCACCCTTGATGCCAGCGCTATAGCCAAGTATGTGTCGCAGGCAAAGGAACAGACCCTGGAGCATTTTATTTTTGACATCATCCCGCAGACATTGGTCAGTCCGCTTTCCGGCAATAATATATTACAGGTATTATTCGCCGCTATTTTATTTGGAGTAGGCCTGGCGCTCACCGCTGAGAAAAGCAAGATGGTGACCGATTTTTTAAAGGCCGTTACCTATCCTGTTTTCAAGGTAGTGGAGATACTGATGAAGCTGGCACCCGTTGGGGCGCTCGGTGCTATGGCCTTTACCATCGGCGAGTATGGCATCCGCTCCATTATCAACCTGGGTATGCTGGTAGGTACGTTCTATCTCACTTCCGCATTATTTGTGATCCTTGTGCTTGGTGCTGTGGCCCGCTACAATGGTTTTTCCATTTTTAAATTCATACGGTATATAAAAGACGAGCTGTTGCTGGTACTGGGCACCAGTTCCTCCGAAGCGGCACTGCCCACACTGATGCAGAAACTGGAAAAGGCCGGCTGTGCCAAACCGGTGGTGGGGCTCGTTATCCCTACCGGTTATTCCTTTAATCTGGATGGTACCAATATTTATATGACACTGGCCGCCCTCTTCATCGCACAGGCCTGTAATATTCCTTTAACCTGGGAGCAACAGGTGCTGCTGCTGCTGGTGGCCATGCTTAGCTCCAAAGGCGCAGCAGGTGTATCCGGTGCCGGTTTTATCACCCTGGCCGCCACACTGGCCATTGTACCGGAGGTACCCATTGCCGGCATGACGCTGATCCTGGGCATCGACCGTTTTATGTCGGAATGCCGCGCGCTTACGAACCTGGTAGGCAACGGAGTGGCAACAATAGTAGTGGCGAACTGGGAAAAGCAGCTGGACAAAGAACAGCTGGCTGCTGCGCTGGACCAGCCCCAGCCGCCCGCGTCAGCATTACAACAGCCGCCGGCTCATTAGCCATTATCACCGGGCAACCGTGATTATCTCCCGGATTTCATCAAATCTTCATAATCGGCAGCTATGTTTGTGATAGAATAAATTTCACAAGCAAAGAAAGTATCCTGTTGTCAATAAAGGAACAACCAAAATCCGTACCCTACGATAACGGGATCCGACGGCCCGATTTCTTTTTAATCAGTACCTTTATCAGATAGCTTAACCGCTATCTGATATTTTTTCTGTTATGAAAGTCTTTTTTCTTTATCTGTTTTTACTGGGGGGTACGCTGTGGGCTCATACCGCAACAGGCGCATCCCACCGCATCAGAGAAGAGAAAGAACGGGTAATGGCTGCCGATACCATTCCCCCACAGAAAAAGGACGTTCCGGCCCGTGACAAAAATACGGCTGCCCAGAATGTTCCAAAGGGTAAACCTATTAAGGAAGTGCCTAAAGCGAAAAATCAGGCGAAGCCCAAAATGGTAGCTCCTCCTGGACTTAAAATGAAGCCGATAAAGATCATTAAACCCAAAATTAACGGGAAAGGATTGGGCCGATAAAAGAAACGGGTATTGTGAAAAAATTATTTCTTGTTTTACTATATTGTACGGGTGCAGTCCGGCTGTTTGCCCAGGATAGCAGCGACGTACAGCAGGCCGATACCGTAAAGGAAAAAACAACGCTCACGGTTGCCGCACTTTATGGTACAGGCATTGATTACTATGGCCAGACGACAGAGCAACACCTTCCCTATCTTGCATTAAATGCAACCGTGCGGATCCCTGCCGGTCTTTATCTTTCAGCTACCGGCTTTCACCTGTTCTCCGACAGCTTGTTTTTATCCGCCTCCGCACTAAGCCTGGGCTACGGGTTCAGGATCTCTCCCAGGTTAACCGGCGATATCAGCTTTACGCATACCTTTTTCCCTTCAAAATCACCCTTCCTGCAGGCCTCCAGTCCCAACATGGCAAGTGCCTCACTGGGATACGAATACTTCCTGAAAACCGCACTGGATGCAGATCTGGCCTTTGGCGAACAAACGGATTACTTTACCACGCTTTCCAATTCCAAATCCTTTGATTTTAATCTTTCCGGCGGAAGGGCCATTCTTAACTTCACACCGGAGCTGGCGGTAACAGCCGGCACCCAGCAATATTATGAAACCTACCTGGTAGAAAAAGAACACCCGGGAAAGGGAAACGGAAAAGCCAACGGGAACGGAAACGGGAATAAGCCGCTGCCGCCCGGGCAAACCATCGAAACAACCATTGATTATAAAAAATACGGATTGCTTTCTTATAACCTCAAGCTACCGGTGTCCTATAACCGCGCCTCCTATCTTGTAGAAGCGGCATTAAAATTGTCGTTACTGGGCAATAACGCTGTCAATGAAGGCACGGTAAATAGTTTTTTCACTTTAAGTGCTTATTACCAGTTTTAAAAAACCGTTACATGCGCGTACTGATCGTAGAAGATGAACAATCCCTGGCAACAGAAATTGAAGCCGCGCTTCAAAAGAATCATTTTCTTTGCGAGACAGCGCATACGGCAAAGGACGCATTACACCGGACGGATACCGGCAGCTTTGATTTTATTTTACTGGATATTGGTTTGCCGGACCGGGATGGTTTCTGGCTGCTGGAAGAGCTCCGGAAAGACCATACCGAAACGGCCATCATTATGCTCACCGCACGCGGGGAAGTGGAAGACCGTATAAAAGGGCTGGATATGGGCGCCGATGACTACCTGGCAAAACCATTCTCACTGCTGGAGCTTCAATCCCGGATGCAGGCGATCATCCGCAGGAAATTCAAATTAAATGATCAGTCGCTGGAACTGGGCGCTTTTACCATCCATATTAAAAACCGTACCGTTCATTACCGGGAAACGGCCATACCGCTTTCCCGTAAGGAATTTGACCTGCTGAACTACCTGCTGCTGCACAAGAACCGGCCGCTCTCGCGCATGCAGCTCAGCGATCACCTGTGGGGCGATAATGCCGATGACGAATACGATTCCAACTATATCGATGTGCACATCAAGAACATTCGAAAGAAACTCAATGCCTATGCCGATACCGACTGGCTGGAAACCGTACGCGGTGTGGGCTATAAAATAAAAACAGACAAATGAGGCTGCATACCAAGCTCACCCTGTTTGCCGCTGCCGCCACCATTGTGGTGCTGGGGCTTTTTGTGTGGCAGCTGCCTTTCCTCATGCAAAAGATCGCATCAGGCAATACCAATAAAAACCTCGACCAGCAGCGGATAAAAGCATTGAGCGCCATTAAAAAGAATGGGATCGATTATTATTTCCAGGGCGACTCGGCATACGGCAGTTATTCCATGCTTAAGGATGAATACATCTCACTGGAACCTTTTAACCGCTCGTCGGACCTGACCCGGCTGCAGACCGCAGAACGTATTATTGATGGTGACACGATCAACTACCGGATACTCATCGATACCTTCACTACCGAACAGCATACCTACCTGCTGGAGATCGGTAAGAAGATCACCTCCATTGAAGAAGACAGCGTTGCCCTGCAACGGGCTACTGCCGGTGTATTGATCGGGTTAACGCTGATCATGGCACTGATCCAGCTGTTTTACACCCGCTACCTGTTAAAGCCGCTCGGATTCATTATCCGCAGCCGGCTGATCAAAAAAAGCTTCCCGTTCCGCGAACGGCAACGCACCCTGATCACCTCCACCTATGATTTTAAATATCTGGACCAGGCCATCTCCCGGCTGATGCAGCAGGTGAATCATGCCTTTGAAAAGGAAAAAGAATTTACTTCCAATGCCTCCCACGAGCTCATGACGCCTATCAGCATCATGCAAAGCAAGATCGAAAACATCCTGACGGACCCCGGGCTTCCTGCCGGCACGGTGTTAAAACTGGAGGAGACCATGCGCATTATGAAACGGCTGAAAAAGATCGTGAACGCATTACTCCTGATCTCCCGGATCGAGAACGAACAATACAACCGCAATGATACGGTAGCCGTAAAACCCATGATCCGCGAAGTGTTGGAAGAACTGCAGCACCGGGCCGATGAAAAAGACCTGACCGTGGAAGAGCGGATCAGCAGCATCGTAACGCTTCACCATGTGAACAGGGACCTGCTTTTTCAGTTGTTTTACAACCTCATCCATAACGCGATCCGGTACAATACAACAAACGGAAGTATCATCATCAGCGACGAACAGACTCCGCAGGATTACCGTTTATACGTTGAAGACACAGGTATCGGGATCGACCCACATCAACAGGAAGGAATCTTCGACCGCTTCAAAAAAAGCACTACGGAGCGGGAAGGTTTCGGGCTGGGGCTATCAATTGTAAAGTCTATCGCTGATTATCAGCGTATCAGCATTACCGTAACCTCTGAAAAAGGCCGGGGATCGCGGTTTGAGCTGCATTTCTCTTCAACACATCTTACTAAATAAGGCATACCGTTTTCATTTTCCCTTCATAATCGGGTTTTAGTTTCGTACAGCAATATAAAATCCGCTACAATGAAATTCTTATTCCTTACTATGGGAGCAGTTGCTTTATTGGGCAGCGCCTCCTGTTCAAAAAACGAAAATAACAACAATTCAAACGGACAGGCAAAAGTACAGATGATGCTTACCGATGCCCCGGCTACCTATGATGCTGTTTTCCTGGATGTGAAAAGTGTTTCCATCAACAACAGTACCGGTGATGCGGGATGGATAGACTATCCGCTGGATCCCAAATTCAATACCCCGGTCAATATCCTGGATTACCGGAATGGTACTGTGGTGGCAATGGGTGACCCCCTGACATTACCTGCCGGAAAAATTGAGCAGATCCGCCTGGTACTGGGCGACAATAACAAAGTGGTTATCGATGGAGTGGACCACGCATTAACGGTACCTTCCGGTTCCACCAGCGGGTATAAGATCAATTTTCATAAAGAACTGGCTCCCGATGGCGTGTACAAGATCTGGTTGGATTTTGATGCCGCACGCTCGGTACATGAAGCAGGCAAAAGCGGCAAGTATATGCTGAAACCCGTGGTAAAAGCCTTCAGCGAAGAAACCAACGGACAGTTCAGAGGTTATGTAAAACCCCTGGAAGCGAAACCCTGGCTGTATGCACTGAAAGGAACCGATACCGTAGGAAGCGCAATCCCGGCACCCGATGGGTTCTTCCATTTTGTGGGATTGGCGGACGGTGCCTATTCGCTCGGCATCGATGCAGACAGCGCCAGCATGTACCGCGACACGCTTATCAACAATATTAATGTGGTATTCGGCAAAGTGACGGATGTGGGGACCATTACCCTCACAAAATAACAGTGCTCGCATTGTGTCAACCCAACCATCCCGCTTTGTCGGGATGGTTTTTTATTGATAACCAGTACAGATCCCTGCTGCATTATAGCGAATCATGCTGGCGGGCAGGTCCATACAAAAGCAGCAGTTTAATATCTTATCCATTAAGTAAAATATCTTACCCATTTCATCGTAAAAAGCCCTTCTGAAGGAACAAGGAGTTGATTTGTTTGTATATTTACGATCAACGACTGTTCAACTTCAAATTTGCAATTACAATGAAAAAAATGCTACTGGCGATTACGCTGCTTACCGCTTCGCTGCTCCATGCACAGCCCAAACAATTATCGAATGAAACCCCGGACCAAAAAGCAAAACGGATGCAATGGTGGACCGATGCCCGTTTCGGCATGTTCATCCACTGGGGCCTGTACGCACAGGCAGCCCGGCACGAGTGGGTAAAACAACGGGAACAGATCACCACCGAAAACTATCAGAAATACTTTGACCATTTTAACCCGGATGAATTCGATCCGAAGAAATGGGCAAAGGAAGCAAAAGCCGCAGGTATGAAATATGCCGTGCTCACCACCAAACACCATGAAGGCTTTTGTTTGTTTGATTCCAAATACACCGATTACAAGGCCACCAATACACAAGCCAAACGCGACCTGGTAAAAGAATTTGTGGACGCCTTCCGCGCCGAAGGCATCAAGATCGGCTTCTATTATTCGCTGATCGACTGGCACCACCCTGACTTTACCCTCGACCATGTACATCCGCAGCGGCTGGGCAGTGATGCTACAGAAGCCGATTATGCCGCGCTGAACAAAGGCAAGGACATGAGCCGCTACCGCCAGTACATGCAGAACCAGATCAAGGAACTGCTGACCAATTATGGCAAGATCGATATCATGTGGCTCGACTTCTCCTACCCCGGCAAGAACGGAAAGGGGCATGACGACTGGGGATCCATTGAATTATTAAAGCTGATCCGGAAATTACAGCCCGGCATTATTGTAGATAACCGTCTTGACCTTAATGATTATACAGATGGCTATGACTTCGAAACACCCGAACAGGTAAAGCCTTCCGAACTGCTGAAATACAAAGGCAAGTACTGGGAAACCTGCCAGACCTTTTCCGGCTCCTGGGGATACTACCGGGATGAAAATACCTGGAAATCGCACCGGCAATTGCTGGACCTGCTGATCACTTCGGCTGCCAACGGCGGCAACCTGATCCTGAATGTAGGGCCTACCGCCCGTGGTGAGTTTGACTACCGCGCCAATAATGCACTGGACAGTATCGCCTACTGGATGCATGCCAACAACAGGTCTATTTATAACTGTACCTATCCGCCGGATACCTACAAGCTGCCCGAAGGGCTGGACATCAAACAGACCTATAATCCTGAAACAAAACGATTGTACCTGCACCTGTTCACCTATCCCTCCAATTACGGAAAACTGGTATTACCGGGCTATGCAGACAAGATCCAATATGCACAGTTCTTACATGATGCATCAGAGGTCCTTTACAAAACGGAGAATGGAGATATTGTACTGGAACTCCCCAAACAAAAGCCACCTTACGAGATCCCGGTGATCGAGTTGTTTTTAAAATAATACCCGGCAGCGCTGTTCTTAAAATCCCGGGAATGCCCACCGATCGGTACGGAAGGGCAATAATGGAAGCCCGGCACTGCTGAATACATTTCCAATGGCCGTATCGGTAAAACAATACCGGACGGCCATTGGCTTTTTTACCTTCGTATTCCAAACCACGATGGTATCGCCCTGTATAACAGCTTGCGCAGGATAAAAGACCTTATCTGCACCGGCGATCTGTATTTCCGCAAGGGTATCTCCTTTTAATTTCAACCCTGCTTCCGCACCCGATATTTTTATAAATGCCTTTGCCCCTTTTACCGACATGCTTTTATATTCCGGGCTCTTATAGGCGATGCCGGTACGGCCGTAATGATCCGCCAGTGCCCAGTTGGCCAGCCGCAGCCCCACATCGTGTTTGTTCTGCGGATGCACATCGTTTACATTGCCGGTAATATCATTGGTGGCCACCATACCCGTGTGCGGAATAACGCGGCATTGCCATTGCGCTTCCCGAAGCAGGGCGCCCGCATTTATTTTCTTATAGCGGAAAGGCGCCACTTGTACATAATAAAACGGCAATGGCTGCTTCCAGGCAAGGCGCCAGGCATCGATCATCGCCGTAAACAGCGGACGGTAGGTAGCAGCCGCATCCGTATTATTCTCGCCCTGGTACCAGGTAACCCCTGCAATGGTATACGAAACAATGGGAGCGATCATCCCGTTGTAAGCGCTGCCCGGTATAAATGGGCACATGCCGCTGGGCTGTATCAGGGTCGCCGCTTTTTTTAGTACGGGGCTGCTATTTACAATACGGTCCGGTGTCCATACTTCCGCAGCCGTACCGCCCCAGGCCGCTTCAATCAAGCCCACCGGGCCACCCAGTTTTTGCCGGAGATGCTTTCCAAAAAAATAAGCCACCGCGCTGAAGGTCTTCAGTGTATTGCTGTCGCAGACCACCCATTGCCCCCTTACCTGCTCCTGCGGAAAAGCTGCGGTTGTTTTAGGTATGTGAAAAAAACGCAGCTCCTGCCGGTGTGCCTGCGGCAATTCTTTCTGAATGTCCTGTAATCCCCAGCTACCGCTCATTTCCATATTGCTCTGCCCGGCGCAAAGCCATACTTCACCGATCAGCACATTTTCCAGCAGCAGGGTATTTTTTCCCTGTAAGGAAATGGTATACGGTCCGCCCGCGGCGGGTGTCTGTAATTCAATTTCCCATTTCGCATCGCGCGTACCCGTGGTCTCATATACTTTATCATCCCAGGATCCCTTCACCGTGATCTTCTCATAAGGATCGGCCCATCCCCATAGTTTTACCCTGCTTTGCTGTTGCAGTACCATATTGCTTCCAATGATGTCCGGCAGACGGATATCGGCCTTTGCCTGTATCACTCCTGCGATCGCCGGCAGCATCAACAATAACTTTTTCAGGTTCATTTTCCGGGAATATTGAATGAAGGAATGATATAACTGAAAACATGGTAACGCAGTTCGCTCCATTTGCTCTTCAGAGGGAAAGGATGCCCCGGATACAGCTCCTGTTCATCGGGAACATTTTTGATCCGCACGCGCAGGGTGGTACGGTTCTTTGTAAGTGAGGCCGGGATCAGGAACTCATCATCACGCAGGCGCCGGTTGGACGTGCGTACCTCGTACACCCTTTTACCCAGTTCATCCTTGGGCCGCGAGGTCATTGATACATTGGAGCCCGCCAGGTACCATATGCCCACCTTTTTCCAGCTGGTTGCTGCAATTGTTTTTTTACCGGTGGGTACGGCGATATATACTTCAGCCGTTTGATTGGGATAGCCGTAATCCAGTATACGCCGCAGCAATGCACCCTGGTTGTCCTTCCGCAGGCGGATATTAAATTCGGTAGTACCCGTTGTAGTGCGCCCGTCTTCCTTTTGTGCAGGATAGATCTCTTTCCCGATGTATTCTTTATATCCCGGCAGGTTGGGAAGATCGTAACCCCAGGCATGCGCGGGATAGGCATCCGGTCCCCATTCGTACCGCGACTCAATCGTTTCTACCGCAGAAGCCTGTGGTGAATGATAGTTGTGCCGTTGTTCATCGGGCTCATTGCCGATGTCCAGCTGATCCGTCTCCACCAGGGAGGCCGCCGGCAATCCGTACCAGTAGCAAACCGATTCATAATGTTCCTGGGAAACGTTCTCATTGTGCTCAAAGCGGATCACGGCCCGCTTTCCAAAAGGCATTAGGTCCGCCCAGAGAAAGCGGTATGCCGACTGGGTCAGGTCCTTTTCATTTACCGCTTTTTTCTTTTCAATGGCACCGCAGGGATGCCCTGCCAATGGCAGTGTCATGTTCTCTCCGCCCCAGTAATCGCCGCCGCCGGCCCACTCCTCCGTACCCGTACCATAGGCCTGTGGCGTCTGACTGTCATCAAAAAAGAAACGCGGATCACCTTCGAGTGTATTGAGATTGGCATTGTGTGAAAAAATAAACGAGTTACCCAGGAAACTTCCCGACCAGTCCTGCTGCCCTTCCAGCCCCTTTGTATCCAGCCACACCATATCCTGTCCCAGTTCCGGTTTTGGGAAGTCGCGGTAGGTAGCATGAAAATAACTGCTGAGCTCCGGTGTTCCGGCTATCTTTTTTTCATAACGCAGTTCATAGCCTATCGCTCCCGCACCGGAAGGGATACCCGTCAGTTCGATCCGTGCCGAGCGGAAGAACGGCATGGGATAATAGCAGGCCAGTTCTACGATCCCTTTTGCGTAATCGTATCTTATATTGATCGGCAATCCTTTCACCAGGTATTCTTTTTTCTCTCGGTTGAAAAAGGTACCTGCTCCGAAGAACAGACAAAGCGGTGCATCAACGGAAGGCTCCGCGGCCCCGTCCCAGGTCAGTTTCAGCCGTACCCGCTCCAGTTGTTCCGCCTGATCCAGCGGCAACGTCAGCTTCAGCGCCCGGAGCGTAGCAGGTCCGGAGCGCAGTGTAGCCAGAACGGCATGCTCCTGATCACGCTGTATGGTTCCCTTTATTTTCCGGATATCTGCCGGGGCGATATCCGTGCCTGCGCGGTTTACAAAAGTCATCACATCCGCAGGCGGCACCTGTTGCAGGTTCCAGGGGTTGGTCCTGCCCGCCAGCAACCCATTATCCGCATAAAGATGGTAGATATAATATCCCGTACCATAAAACGTTCTTGAATAAGCGATCTGTAACGAATCATTGAACCGCATCGGTATCCAGGAAAGATTAGCCCCCTTGGTAGTGCCCCAGGTCCATGCAAACGGCTCAGGGAGCGCTTTTGCGGGGATATAAGCAGTTGTTTTATATTTTTTAACGGCATCCACCGGATCAGCTGTTGCCGTTTCCTTAACGACGTTATCGGTTCCGTCCACTACAAAATGCCAGGGACTGCCGTGCCAGTGATTGGCCCGGAAGAACCATAACGTGCCATTCCCCTTTACATCCAGCGTTACGTTCTCATCTTCTTTTTTCATAAAAAGAAAATTGGAAGCATCATAACCACCGCCACCACGATCATAGGTGCTGCGCATATAGGCCCTTACACCGATCCGCTGCTGTGGCAGACTGCTCCACATACGGTAAGCATCATAACCGGAGGGCTGTGCGGGCAATGCAGCCCCCTGCCGGTATTGCGCCGTTGCAAAAAACGGCAGCAGCAAAAGGAACCATCCTCGTTTTAAGGTCGAAACATTCATGTTATTACGGTTTTGATACCCATTTTAACGGGGCCAGGTAAAGCCCTTTTTTATCCCAGCCGGTATTGGAAATAAACCAGCCTTCTTTTTTATCATAGATCACTTCCGCAGCATGTACCGGCAGCGTGCAGACCAACTGTTCCGTTGGAAAATAGAGCGGGTCTTTTGACCAGTACACATCGGTACGGTTGTACTCCGTCATTGCCCGGCAGATGAACAGATAGAACAGTCCGTCCTTTTCTACCACAAAAGGACTCTCTGCATCCCCGCCCCAGTCTACCCGGAAAGGCTGTGTATGTACGATCTGCGGACCGCTCCAGTGGTAGAGATCCGGTCCCGTACGCACGGCCACTACGGAACGGAGATCGGTCTCACTGTAGGTACGTGTGTAATAATAGTAATAAGTTCCTTTATATTTCATAATATAGGAATCCCTGGCATGACCTGCATCACTGAATAAGGGGTTCAATGCATGTCGTTCCCAGCGATACAGATCCGCACTGGTGGCCAGGCGCAGTTGCCCCCATGAAGCATAATTGGGTGCATTTTCCTGCATGTTGCCCGTGTTATAGAACAGATAATAACGATCTTTTTCCGTAAAAACATGCGGTGCCCACAATACCCGCTCCACACCGGGTTCCGCCGACATTGCATAGCCCTTGTCCTCCCAGTGTGGCTGTAATAACTTACGTGATGTAATATGAAACAAACGGGTTTCTTTCCAGGGTGCCACGGGCAAATGGTGAATGATACCAAAGGCATGCCAGGAGCCGTCTGCCGCTTTTACAAAGCAATGATCATTGGTGTACCAGGAGCTGTCGCCGCGGGCGGGATCATTATTGGGATCAAACAGATGCACAAAGGATCCGTTGATCTGTGGCACCTCGTAGCGGACCGGTTGTGCAACAACCATATTGCTTCTTATAACAAGCGAGAGCAACACGATCTTTAACGTGTTACTGACTGGTTTTAAAAATTTGCTATTCATTGTTCAGCTTCCTGTTTTTTACCATACCGTTTCACACGAAGTGTCGCCTGCGCCTTATGTCCGGCAAAGCCTTCGATAGCGCAAAGCCGTTCTGCATACGCACCGATCATCGCGCCGGCCTCCGGCGTACAACGCTGATAGGAACAGGTTTTTAAAAACTTGCCTACCCACAATCCGCCGGTATACCGTGCCGCTTTCATCGTAGGCAGGGTATGATTGGTGCCGATGACCTTATCGCCGAAGGCCACATTCGTTTCCGGACCGAGGAACAAGGCCCCGTAATTGGTCATGTGTTCCAGAAAATAAGAAGGATCGGCCGTAAGCACTTCCACGTGCTCATACGCCAGTTTATCGGCTTCGGCCACCGCCTCCGCAAGATCATCTACCAACAGCACCGAACCGTAATCCCGCCAGGCGGCTCCTGCAAGATCCGCCGTAGACAAGGTTTTCAGCTGGCGCTCTATTTCATCCATTGTTTCCCGTGCCAGCTTTTCAGAAGTTGTGATGAGTGCTGCCGGTGAGGTGGGACCATGCTCTGCCTGCCCCAGCAGGTCGCAGGCCACCATCTCTGCATCCGCCGTTTCATCCGCAATCACCAGTACTTCTGTAGGCCCCGCTAGCAGGTCAATGCCCACCCGTCCAAAGAGTTGCCGTTTGGCTTCCGCCACATAAGCATTTCCGGGGCCCACGATCATATCCACCGCAGGGATGGAATCCGTACCGATCGCCATAGCACAAAGTGCCTGCACACCTCCCAGTATATAGATGGCATCGGCTCCTGCAAAGTGCATGGCACAAACGGTGGCTTCCGGTATCTTTCCTTGTATTGGTGGTGTGCAGGCGATCACTCTTTTTACGCCTGCTACTTTGGCCGTAAGCACGCTCATGTGCGCGGAGGCCACCATGGGATAGCGCCCCCCGGGAATATAACAGCCCACACTGTTCACCGGGATGTTCTTATGCCCCAGGAACACACCCGGCAGGGTCTCTACTTCCAGGTCCAGCAGGGCCTTTCGCTGTTGTTCAGCAAAAAAACGGATCTGCTGCTGTGCAAAAAGAATATCGTCCTTTACCTGTTGTGGTGTGCGCTCTATGATCGCCTGTATCTGTTCTGCTGAAAGACGGAAGGATTCGGGTGTCCATTGATCAAGGCCTGCTGCATAGGAACGCACGGCTTCATCTCCGCCGGATTCAATAGCGCGGATCATTTCCTCCACCACCTCTTTTACTTTCGAGTGCTCCTGCTGCAGTTCGGTTACCGCTCTTCCCTGTTTGATAAAACGTGCCATAAATTATTTTTCTTTTTTGATTTTTTTTACTGATCATTTTGTTACGGGCCATTGCTTATTTACCCCAGAGGCGGGTATCATTGCCCTTGCTCTTCCGCCATTCATTGCGCCAGCGATGGATCTCCGACGGTCCGATCAGCGGCATGGGCTTACGCGCCGCAGCATCCGGTATCGGAGGTGTGCGGTCTGCCTTGTCCTGGTACCAGTAAGCCACACTGGCCAGATCGAGCGTTAACACATTATTGCTTCCGTGCTCGATGGTAAACCGCAGCGAGCGGTCGAAATAAACCGGATCGGCAATATGGAACCGGTAGATGTGGGTGCGGCCCAGGAAGCCGATATCCTCATTCACCTTTGCATAGCCGAAATAAGGCGATCCATACGGTTGTTTCGGTGCCCCCCAGGATGTATTAAAATAATCCTCGGTTCCGGTACCGTTCATGGTTGGTAAGGTATCCCCATCGATAAACAACATATCATCTCCTTCACCATACCAGTAGGGCGTGGGCGAATGCACATAATAATTCACGCCTACAAAGTGCCCCTTCCCCTTAATATCCGCAATTACATAGTTGGCCTTACCGTCTTTATTGGGCGGGTTGCCGCCAAACATCCAGTGTTCATTTTCCACGCTGTCCGCAGGCATCGTCAGCTGCTTATTATACCACGCATGAAACCGCCCCGTATGTGGGGGCAGCGTCTTCATTTCCGCATAATCGATGTAAAAATACAATGCATTTATAGTTCTGTCCGTCTGATTTTCAATTTCGATCCGGGCCGCTTTTTCAAAAGGCATGGCAAAATAACTGACCAACCCATTTCCATTGGTGGGCGTGGCTGCCAGCGCCGCCGAAGTAAAAAGGTAGGATTCGTTCCATCCCTGTCCGAAAAAAGGCCCGATGGGCGACTCCACAGAGGGATAGCTATTATCATCCCAGTACATCCGGAGGATCACGTCATTGCGACTGAGCACATTCGGCTCCGGTGAAAGGGTCATCCAGATATGATTGATGATGCCCGTGCCTTTCACATTAAAGATCGTACGTTTTTCCCCGGGCTTTATAGCTCTCAGGTTATCGTTATTATCCCCTGTCTGGTCGTAACTGCTGACCCGCTTCGATTTCACGCCCTGTTTTATTTCAGTCAGGCCCATCAGGTCCTGGGCTGTCACTTGCAGTGAACCAGCCAGCAGCAATAACAGTATGAGATTTTTTTTCATGGTTCCTGTTTTTTGATTCAATCAAAGCAATGACGATTGTTACAAGTGACCGGCGGAACGCGTGCAACACCGCGTATGCGCTCCTCCGTCACGGTGTAAAGCAGATCCGGATAGCCCGGGGCATCATCGCTCGTTACCCCAAAGCTTCGGATCGTTTCCTTTGCTCTTCCGCCACTCATTCCGCCAGCGGTGGATGTCGCCGATATCGATCATCGGCATGGGCTGCCGGGCCTCTTTTGAAGGAATGGCCGGCACTGCATGGGCCTCCGGCTGGTACCAATAGGCCACACTGGCCAGATCCAGCGTCAGTACATTGTTATGTCCGTGCTCAATGCTGAACCGGAATGAAGTGTTAAAGAAAAAAGGATCTGTAATATTGAACCGGTACAAATGCGTCCTTCCCAGCCAACCGATGTCGTTGTTCACCCTTGCATAACCATAATACGGATGCTCATAAATGGATTTCGGGCACCAGGCGGTATTGAAGTAATCTTCCGTACCGGTACCTTTAAGCACCGTGCCCTTTGCCCCATCGATCTCGATCCGGTCATTGCCCTCGCCATACCACATCGGTGTGGGCGAATGCACATAATAATTCACGCCTACAAAATGCCCCTTGCCTTTGATATCCGCGATGAGGTAATTGGCTTCTCCGGTGGTATTGTTACCCGGTTTTCCAAAAATGGCCCATTCGTTTTCGCCTTCGGTCTTTGAGGTTTCGGTAAGCTGCTTATTGTACCAGGCATGAAAGCGCCCGGCCTTTGCCGGCAACTGGTCCAGCGCCACATAATCGACATAATAATAAAAATGACTGATCTCCTTTCCGGCCTGGTTCTCAATTTCAATGCGCGCGCCTTTTGCAAAGGGCATCGAGAAATAACAGACCATGCCTTTCCCGTTCACCGGACTGGCCGACAACGGCAGGGAAGTATAAGTGTAGGACTCATTCCACCCCTGACCGAAAAACGGACCGATAGGTGCAATAACGGATGGTGCCGCATTCCCGTCCCAGTACATTTTCAGGATCACATCATTGCGGCTTAATGCTTCGGGTCCCGGTGCCATGGTGATCCAGATATGATTGATCATACCGGCGCCCTTCACATCAAAGATGGTCCTTGTTTCCTTGTCTGCAATCCTTATAAAATCATTACCGGCACCCGCCGTATCATGACTGCTCACACGTTTGGAAGTCACGCCATCCTGCATCATCGAAAGCGCGGCCAGGTCACTGCTTGTAGTGGTCTGCCCGCAAACCATGCGGGCAAGCAATACTGCCGCAACTATTAATATTCCTGTTCTCATCGTTAAGGTTTTTTCATCATGTAATCGATAATATTGTTACCGGTAGTACGCATACCCGAGTTCTTTGTCACATCCCAGAAGCTTTGCTGCCGGAGTATCTCGGCCTGTGTGGTCACGATCCAGCTCTGGATCCAGCCCGTAAGCGTGCACCAGGCGCCCCAGCCTGCATCGGAGTTGGAGGCCCAGTATTCCCACTTGCCATAGTCGAAAGCCCGGAACCAGGCACCATCCAGGTCCTTATGTTTATTGCTCTGCACCTGGATGCGGGTGAGGAAATCAGACAGTTTTTTTACGGCCTTCATATATTCCGCGTTACCGGTGGCCAATGCCGCCTCATGCAGACTGAACACCGCAAAATTGTTGGTGTACAGCATACAGGATATCTTTTGCCCGTTCTGCGAGATCAGTGAGCCTTCATCTGAACCGTAATCATTGTTTGATTTCAGTTCCCGGAACATGCCTTTTCCTTTTCCGAGCTCTTCCCGGATGGCGCCGCTTTCATCCTGGTATTTGAGCATCTCGCGGATCATCTCATCCAGCCAGCGGCGGTGCTCTGGTGTATCCTCCACGCGTACCAGCCAGGCCAGGGGCAGGATCAGCCGGGCACGCTGGGTCTGCAGGCTGCTCCCCCATTTCCATTTATCCGGATAATCTTTCATGGTGATCGCCAGGGCTTCTTTTGTCCGCTCCAGCAGCGGTGTATAATGCGTTTTATCATACAGCCACAGGTAAAGCGCCCACATCCAGGATTCAAAATGCGGTGAGGGATGCTCCAGGTCGCGGTTGTAATAATAAGGCCATCCATTTTTTATGATGTCCGCTTCTTCCAGCCGTTCACCCCGGAACCCCTGCCGGCCGGTTGTCCGGAAATTGGCCATGATGGCTTCTGCCAGCTCCTTATCCCACTGATCCGTTTTCAGATAGGCCGCTGCGCCCAGCGCTCCGAGGATGGCGCGGGAATTATCATCTCCGTAGAAGGTGCCGGCATTGGTGGTTGCCCAGCCGATCAATCCGTACGCCGGACTGCCCGGGTCATTCTTTGGGCCTGCCCTCAGGTTGGAGGTTTTAAAAAGAAAATCGATGATATTCGTTGCTTTTGTTTTATACGCTGTATTGTTCAGCAGGTCACCCGCTGCCGCCAGTGCCATACTGGCTTCTCCCTGTACATCGGCGCGCATCCAGTAACGGTATTGCTGACTTCCGTCGTAATAGATCGTGGAGGTATGCCCTTCAATGATCCCCAGTGATCCGTCGCCGTTAGGCTTGTTCTGTGCTACCGGCGGTCCTACCGGCTTCAGTCCGTCCACACCACCGTATTTCATCCAGTCAGCCTTCCAGCTGGGATGCACATAGAACCGGCCGTTTGAAAACCATTCCACACCTTTCTGCACACTGGTACGCAGCGCGTCCTGCGGCAGGGGTGCGTTCCGCCCATACATCGGCCGTACATCTTCCGGCCAGTTATTAATGGTTACTGCTGTGTTTCCGGTGAGCTGGGCGAGGATATAAGACAACACCGTTTTAACCGGCTGTACCGGACCATAACGGCCTGTTTTAAAATTGCTCAATGCCGTGGTGCCGATAAGTACGTCATTCTTCCGGAATAATAACGGATAGGTTTTGGTACTGTCGAGGCCCAGTTCGGCTTTATCCACGCCCACTACTTTGGCCAGTACCAGCAGCGGGTCCGTTGCCTCCACCGGTAATACATGGCAGTTATGAATGCCCAGCAGCGCCATCCGCGGCAGCCGGGTGCCAAACAGATCCGTGGTTACCACGCCCCGCTCCAGATGGGTTTCAAGCGGCTTGACAGGGAGTTCCAGTCCGGGATAAGCCGAAGGATATTCCACATACAACCGCAGTTTGCGGGAAGCAGCCAACCCCAACAGCATCTCACTCACCCGGTTCTTCGCATCCATTTCCGGGTAATGAGCTGCTGTGATCAACACGCCGCTTCCTGCAGGCGCCGAACGGATGGCGGCTTCCGGGCTGTTATAACGTTTTATTGCATACCCCTGCTCTTTCAGCAGCAGGTACAGATCATTTTTTTCACCCCCGTAAAAGGAGATGGTCTTTTTGAATGACTGGGCCTGTGCTGCAATGGTCATACACAATACCAGAAAAACTCCTGTGATTTTAGTTCGCCAAAACATATTTTAAGATTTAATCAGGTGCGCATTCATTTTATCAAATTGCTGGTGCAGCAGGTCGATCGCTGCCTCGCTTATACGATCGCTGGCGCCTTTCTCAAGAAAGGACCATTTTCCCGGACCAGTCTCGTAGCCGCCTTCTTCAAATGCCTGCGGCGTTGGCATATATCCGATATTGTTCTCAGAAAAACCGGCTATTACAGTATATTCAAACGGTGATGCCTGTTCGATCTTCAATGCCGTTTCCACAAAGACCTCACCCGGCAGGAACAGTATGGCCAGGGATTTAAAATGCACCAGGCTGATCCGTGCCACAGCATCCAGCGGGTTACTGATACCGGATCCGCTGCGAACTGCAAAAGGGATCGAAATCCGCCGGAAAGAAAACGCTGTATCCCCCAACAGCAGTGGCTCCGTTGCTTCTACCAGGTCAGCCATTGCTGTTCCGTGTGCTTCTGAATAAGCCGCGCCCATGGATACCGTGGGAGGATTGATATTGCCGGCAGCACCGTTCAGGAACAATGCCGTTCCGTTTTTACCGGATTGTTCCAGTGCCGTACACAGTTCACCCGGAAAATCTGCCGACACGCGCGGAATGCACATCTCGTGTACCGGATGGCAGACCGCCTGCACCACCGTTGCAACGGGTTGCCGGTTGTTACCCATCAGCCGGACGGTCTTCACCCTCCGGTCCACCGGCACGCCGTTCATCAATTCTTCCGACACCGGTTGTAACGAATCAGAGATCACCATACCTTCCGGCAGTTTGATCCGCCGCTGCAGCGAATAGCCCTCGAGTGAGGCGGTTGCAACCGACAAAGTACAGGGCTGAAGCTGTTCTGCTGCCGTATTGATAGCCGTCCGGATATCCTGCTGCATTTTCTTTAACCAATCAATAAACGCCGGTGTCTGGTAAAGCCCCGTCAGTGCGCCGGATTCCGGGGCGCTGTGTGTATGTGTACAGCAGATCACAATATTTGCTGCCGGGACGGCACCGGCCATTGCTGCTTTAAAATGATCCCATCCGCCTACCGATGTATCGGTAAGGGACAGTAGATCCAGTGACACCACCGCCACTTTTTCTTTTCCGGATTGTAACACCAGCACCCGTGCTTTCAATGGTGTGCGTATGGATTCAAAGGGAGCATATTCCGCCTTTACGGATGAAGTAAGCAATCCTACTTCCAGCGGTGGTGTAATATCGGTTACTGCGGTTGCCGCACATAGTTCAGACTGACTCATAGTTCTTTTTTTATCCAGTTGTAGGCCTGCAGCCAGAAATCATTGTAGCTTTCCCACAACTCAAAATTGATACCCCAATGCGGCGCAGGGTCCGACATGTAAGTGAACACACGGCCCTGGCCATATTCACCCGCTACTACCAGCGGATGACCGGTCTCTTTTACACGTACGATCACCTCTTCTTCGTTCTTAACCGTCACCTCATTATAGCCGAAGATCGGCGGGAAGCTGTCCCATGCCAGCCCTTTTACAATGGGATGATCCGGCTTCACTACTTCCGCTGTGAATCCTGCGGATGATTCCACCAGGTCCTCGATCAGCAGGCAGTTTACGGGAAGCGCTTCCTGTAATACACTCCGGCCCCAGCCCGACCGGCTTTGCACCCCGCTGAATGACAGCCATCCGCCCAGCATCATCATGCCGCCACCACCGTGGATCCATTCTTTAATCACCTCTATACGGTCCGGAAAGGTTACAATCTTTTTCTCCCGGCGTGCCCGGTCAAAAAAGCTCGGATACAGGTGAAAACATTTGGCTTCCACATCGCTGATGATGAGGGCCTCAGATTCCTTCAGGTATTCTTCCAGCTTACCCGGCTCCAACCGGTACAGTTCCCAGTTGGATAAGGGAGTAACATCAGCCTGCTGCTCCAGCGCTTCCGTAAGACGTTCTCCGTAAAAATGCAGATCCGCGTCTTTTGTCTCTGTGCCAAATGGTGTTTCAATAAACGTTGGCCCTACATGGAATACCCAGTCGCCCAGGTACAGTACATGTTCTTCTTTTGTTCGTACTACTTGTTTTGCTCTCATAACTTTTATATGTGTTTTATGAATTCCGTATTGATGATTAAGATTGTTTTGCATGCCGGACAGCCGGCTCTTCTGTTATACGATCACCTGTGCTTATTTCCAGTTCAGTAAGATAGCGGGACGCCATTTTCCGAAAGAGGATAAAAAGCAGGACGGCTGCCAGCAGCGTAAGCAGACTGGTACCATACCGCGCAAACCAGGCATGGGTCAGGCCGAGTATCAGCAAGGAAACAGATGCCGTTCCAATAACGGCTATAAAGATCCCCTTAAGAATGGGCCGCAACGGCCGGTACACGCGGGGTTGAGACACGTCCCGGAATGGCTTCCAGAATCCCAGCGGACGGGCACGTTTGTAAAAATCCTGTAATAAAGGTTGAGGGTCGGGCCTGGTAAGCAGGGCCACCACGATCCAGAGCAATGTGGTCAGTCCCATTACCAGCAGGGTTTGCCAGTACCAGGCGATCACCAGGTTTTCGGCACCTGCCACGCCGAGGTAGATCAGCAATTTTGGACCCAGTACCACGATACAAAATATCGCCGCTCCTCCAAAGGATGCTGCAATCCTTGCCGGACCGTTAAACCGCCACCACCACCACTGTGCCCAGTTGGCCGGCAGTTCGGCCGCACTTAAGGACAACATAAAAATGGCCACATCGGTAATGATGAGTACGTTGTAAACAACAGCGATGGAAACAGCAAGTATGACCAGCATGGAAATCTTACCGATGAACAGGTAATGCTTTTCTGAACGGTTGCGCACAAACCAGCGGCGGTAGATATCACTGACCATGATCTGGCTGCCGAAGTTGAGGTTATCCCCCACGGTAGACATCGTCGCTGCCAGCATCGCTGCCACCATTAGTCCCATGGCGCCGGGTGGCAGCAGCATCTTCATCAGCCGGCCGTATACCAGTTCCCGGTCTGCCCCTGTTTGTCGTAACTCCGGCCACAATACGGCTGCGCTGATGCTGGGCAAGGTCACCAGCAGTAACAACACAAACATAGAGATGGCCGCCACCACATACATCGTCAGTGCTTCGGATGGAGTACGTGTGGAAAGGATGCGCTGTCCTTCCATAGCGCCGCCCATCGGGGCCGCATCACCGCCATAGCCGATGCTTTGCCCTATGAGCCAGCCAAAGGCTGCGGCAAGCGGAAACACTTCCTGCTTTTCCGGCGGAATACTGCCAAGTATCTCTTTGCTCTGCGGACCGAATGCCTGTTCAATAGCCTGCACCATAGCAGCGGCACCGCCAAAATGTTGCAGTGTGAGGAACAACAGCAATAGCGTTCCGGCAAAAAAGATCAGCATCTGTATAAAGTTGGAGATTACCACGCCCTTGTATCCCGATGAAAAAACAAAGAGCAATGAAACCGGCACCACCAGGCAGAGCGTTTCAAATTTGGTAAGGTCAAAAGCCGGGCCCATTATTTTATAGGCCGCCAGCAGTGTAATGCCGGTCCAGGCGGGCATGGCAATGAGCGAGGTACGCAGGGCGATCCACAACCGCATCACACCGGCCGCTCCTTTCGGGAAGCGCAGGTCATAAAATTCAAGCGAGGTGAACAGGTTCAGCCTCCGCCAGAAAAAAGCGAACAACACTCCTCCAAGAAATAATGCCAGTCCGAAGCGGCTTAAATACCACCAGCAGATAAAACCGCCCGTGGCCACTGCGAGACCACCATAGCCGGTGGCGGCATCCGGGCTTACCAGTGCAGCCGTATAGGAAACACCATTCAGCCATCCCGGTATCTTTCGTCCGCCCAGGAAAAAATTATCCATGCTCTTATTGGCAAAGCGCCGGTGCCAGAAGCCGATCCCCAGCATTATCAGCAGGTACCCGATAACGATCCAAATGTCCAGATGATTCCAAATCCTCATTTTAATATACTTTATTACAGGAAAGATACACTATTGCCAGCCCGGGTTTTGCTGGAGATTTTTATTCAGCACCAGTTCATTGGAAGGCAAAGGCAGCAGGTAATCCCGGTTGGGATTGAACTGCCATCCGTTCACTGCCGGTGTGTTCTTTAACGGGAATATATACCCGTCCGCAGAAACAGGAATATTGTTTAAAGGCGGATCAAACGGCTTGCCTGCAAACTGCTGGTATTTTGCACCATACAGAGGACGTTTGATCAGGTGGGCCGCACTCCAGCGCATCAGGTCATCAAAGCGGTAGCCTTCCAACGCCAGCTCCACCCTGCGCTCGCGGCGCACTTCATTCAGCAAGGGTGTGATCTCCGTGAATTCCCATTTCGGATCCGTAAAGCCCACACCTGTTGTTAAGTGCGGAAGCTGTACGCGATCCCTCAATACATTGATGGTTCTATCCAGTACCTCCTGACTGCCTTCGCCCAGCTCCACTTTGGCTTCCGCATAATTCAGTAATACCTCGGCATACCGGAACACGATACTGGCGGTAACACTTCCGGTACCGTCCGCATCATCCGGAGCGATCCCTTTAAAGATCTCAAAGCCGGTGGTACAGCGTCCGTCGCCCAGCAGGTTGATATCCGGTAGTATAAACCGCCCCGTTGTATCGCCATTGGCGATGATCCGGGGATAACCGCGCATCAGTATTGTTTGCACCAGCCGGGGGTCCCGTTGGGTCACCTGTTGCTCGATGGTATTATCGCCCTGGTACCGGGTGCTTATGGATATGGGCCTGCCATCCGTACACAGGTACGCATCTACCAAAGGTTTCGACAATCCGGTATTGCCGCCGCCATAGGCCATCATATTCTGTCCGAAATGGGTAAGACCAAGTGCCTTATCAAATTTTTTCCATAGAATGATCTCGGTATTATTGGAAAGATCCTTCTGGTTGAACAGGCGCCAGTAGCCAAATTGCGGATCATCAGCAATGGAGGTAATGCTGTAATATCCCGCATCCATCAGGGCCAGGGCAGTAGTTGCGGCTTTCCTGAAATACTTATTGTAATCGGCATCACTTACACCAAAATCAGTGCCCCTGTGGTATTTTTCCCAGGCCCCTTCATACAGAGCCACACGCGATTGAAAAGCCAATGCCGCACCGCGGTTGATACGCAGTGGCTCTGCCTTTCCCGGAGCAGCCAGCAGCTGTACGGCTTTATCCAGGTCGTTCAGGATCGAATCTGCAATGATATTCCGTTTCAACCTCGGCGCCTGCAGGGCTGCCATATCAGCTGTGGTCAGCGGTTGATTGTACCAGGGCAGATCGCCAAACTGTTTCAGCATATTAAAATAAAACCACGCCCGCCAGAAATACATTTCTCCCACATAGGTATTGGTTTGCGCCGGGTCGTCCGTCGACTTCTGATAATTGGCCAGAAAATAATTCACCGCCCGGATATTCCCCCAGTCCCAGCCGCCGCCCGAAGGCGGAATGGTTCCGGTGCCGGATAACTGGGCACTGTAATTATAATTGCCATGTACAAGATTATCGGAAGCATTATCCAGCCAGAAGATGCCACCGGTATAGGCATTGGGAAACCATCCCGGGAATGATGTATAAAACTGGTTGGAATACAATTTCATTTCTGTGGCTGTAAAGCTCAGCTCTGTGTCCGGGATCTGATCCAGCGGCGGCTTGTCCAGTATTTTACTGCAGGAAGTGAGCAGCATTCCGGCAACAAACCCGTAATAAAAAATTTTATGCAGATTCATGATTCCTGTTTTTAAGATTAAAAATTAATATTCGCTCCCAGTGAATAGGTCTTCAGCAACGGATAGATCTTTCCGGTTCCCCATCCCCCGTCCACTACTTCAGGGTCGTAATTTTTGTTAATGTGCGAAAACGTAAGAATATTCTCCCCGCTGAAATACAAACGAACCCGTCCCCTTCCCCCAAGCCGAAGCAGGTTTGAAAAATCATATCCCAGCTGTATATTTTTTACGCGCAGATAAGCTCCGTTTTGCAGGTACCGGGTTTGTACCTGGTGGTTCTTGGCCGCTTCGGAGGATGTATAAGGCCGGGGCCAGTAAGCACCGGTGCGTTCGGGTGTCCAGTAATCCAGTGTGGTCTGGTAAATATTGTTGCCGAAATTGGGAACAAAGCCCCAGAAAAGACTTCCGGAATTATTACCGGGAGACCCGCCCAGCCAGAGGTCTCTTTTGCCCACTCCCTGCAGAAATATCGACAGATCAAAATGTTTCCAGTCTGCGCCCAGGTTCACACTGTAACTATAACGCGGTGTATTGTTACCGATCACTTTCAGATCGCCGTGTTTATCCAGTGTATTCTCCCCGATATCAATTTTACCATCCCCGTTCAGATCCTTATACAGGATGTCGCCTTTATTCCACTGGCCAAACAGGTAGGACTGGTCGGGCATTCCCGCCAGGTCCTGGTCGGTTTGAAGGATACCGGCAGTTTCATATCCCCAGATATCGCCCACGATGGCACCGGGATAATAATTGGACAACAGTTTATTGGGATTATAGTAGTTGACGATACGGGATTTATAATCCGACAACAACACTCCGATATTGTACGCAAAGTCCTCGCCAATCCGGTCCTTCCATCCAAGGGTCAGGTCAAATCCCCGCGTCCGCATGTCGGCATTGTTCTGATAAGGAACTGCAGCGCCTAAGGTTGCCGGCAATACCGATGCCGGGCCCAGCATATTTAAAGTAGTACGCGTATAAATGCTGAAACTCAATGTAAGCCGGTTCTTAAGAAATGCCGCGTCCAGCCCTGCATCCAGTGTACGGGAGGTTTCCCAGGTAAGATCCGGGCTTACCAGCCCGGGAGGATTGATAAAGCCCGGGCGTTCGCCGTTTAAAATATACCCCAGGTTGGTACCAATGGGAATGATGGCTAGGTATTGATAGTTGGGCACATTCTGGTTGCCCAGCGAACCATAGCCTGCGCGGATTTTGAATTCATTGATCACCTCTTTAAGACCGGCCCAGTATTTTTCACGGGCCAGATTATACCCTGCTGAAACAGAAGGGAAAAATCCGAAACGATGGCCTTCGCTGAATCGTGATGAGCCGTCATAACGTCCGTTCAGTTCGATCATGTAGGTTTCCCGGTAATCATAATTGAGCCTTCCGAAGGTACCTACCGTTGCGTATTGTCCCAGCAGATCATATACATTCTGTATGCCGGTTGCTGTTCTGATCGAAGGGATCTTATCCGTGATCAGATCAGAGCGGCTGCCACTGGCATCAAATCCCCGGAAGGTTTCGATCTGGGTACCGGCAAGGATCTTAAAATGATGTGCCCCGAAATTCTTAAACCAGGAAGAGTACAGGTTGAGCGTATTGTAATTATTCGCCACTCCTCCTTCTGCCACGGAATTCACGGAAGGTCCGATATTATACATGGTACCATCCACATTCCAGGAATACACATAGGCACTGTGTTCCTGGTATTGGATCGCCTGGTTATTATACGAATAGTCCAGGTTGATCTTCCAGTTCTTCACCGGTTCTGCTTCGATGGAACCTGTTAACGAAAGATCATTAAGATAGCGGGTATCCCTGCCTCCGCTGGTCAGGAACTCCACATTGGATGCGGTGCTGAAATGCCCGTCGGGATTGCGCAGGGCCCAGTTGGGCCAGCGTGTGGAAGCCATATGGATCCAGTTGCCCAATTGATTGGCATAAGGATGCGGCAGATCCGTATAACGCCTGGAAAATCTTGTGATCAATCCCAGTCTTAACCATTTTGTAGGTTCTGTCCGGATATTGCCGGTTACATTGTATCGTTTAAACTTTTCATCCGCATAGCGCAGCTGCCCGCCCTGGTCATAATACCCCACACCAAGATAGTAGGTCGTATTATCAGCTCCCCCGCTGATGTTGATGTCGTGCTTATGACTTAACGACCAGGGCTTGAAATATTCGCGGTACCAGTCCACATTGTCGGTATTCAGCGGCGACGCGTAGGTATACCGGTTGGGATTGGCGGGATCCGGCGTGCTTACCGGCCAGGAGCCGGGATGATTGATATTGTCCTGTATCTTTTTAATGATCTCATCGGAGAACAAAATGCCCTGTCCGCTGTTGACGGAAGCATCATTCAATGCATAGGCAAATTGCAGGGAATTGGCCAGTTTGGGCAACCGGGTATAGGTGCTCTGCGCCACCATGGAATTAATCCCCACATTGACCTTCTCTCCTTTTTTACCCCGTTTCGTGGTAACGAGTATTACTCCGTAAGGAGCCCGCGCCCCGTAGATCGCAGAGGAGGCTGCATCTTTCAATACAGAAACGGATTCTATATCCTGCGCATTGATATCATTGATATCCGCTACCGGAATACCATCCACTACAAAGAGGGGGCCGCCGCCCGACAGCGAGGTATTGCCGCGGATATTGAAGGACGCATTTGTACCCGGACCGCCGGGATCACCCGTGGTGGTAACATTCAGATTGGCAACCTTCCCCTGCAAGGCCTGGCCCAGGTTGGCGATGGGACGGTTCTGGAGTTCCTTTCCGCTGATCTGCGCCACAGCTCCCGTAAGATTGATCTTTTTCTGTGTGCCGAACCCCACTACCACTACATCATTCAACTGCTGGCTTTCCGCATCGGCGGCCAGGCGGATGAGCCGGACCGCTTCGACCGTCGCAGGCAGCACCTGTGTTTTGTACCCGAGATAAGAGACCACCAGTGAATCCGGTCCATCCGGCACTTCAATGGAAAAACTGCCGTCCGCTCCGGTGGCAACCGTCCGCTTACTGTTCTTTGATGCAACCGTTGCCCCGGACAGCGGCCCATCTTTTTCATTCGTAACCGTTCCCTTCAGGGAAACAGCATTTTCCTGGCCTGCAACATTAAAAAATGCGACCAGCCCCGCACAGAGGAACAACATCCTGTACCGGAAAGTGATTCGTTTGACATTGCATTGCATGAGCATTTATTTTTTATTCAATAATTACTTGTTCTTGCACCAGGCTGCACAGACGGCGGTCTTCTCACAGTCCTTTTATCCGCTCCGCTACCGGTGGCAGCGGCGGCAGCTCATTTTCGGGCCGGTCCAGGTAGAAATAAGCCGTGGCGGAATAATCATCCACGCGGTAAAAATTCACCCATTCATCTTTGGAGAACCGGTCATCGAACAGATCCGGATAGCCGGGAGTATCCAGCAGCGGGATCAAGCCATCCCTGGTCATTACCGATACCGGGCGTGCCCGGCCACCGGCCTTAACGATGGCCCGGATGGAATCCCTTCCGCCGCCACCCATCTGCTGAATGGTGACCCTACAACTGGTATTGAAGAAAACCGGATCCGGAATATGATAGCGGTAAAAGGAGAAACGCCCCTTTACCTTATCTACTACCGGGGCACCCTGGTATAAATTGGAGAAAGCCCCCAGGTTCCAGGCAGAGCCGATATAGTCTTCCGTACCTGTGCCCGCCAGGGTGGGATATGTTTTATCCCCATCCAGGTATATTTTCACCTCTCCCTCTCCGAACCAGGTGCTGCCATACACTTTGTCTGTTACGATACCGATATTGGTTCCCAGAAAACGCCCTTTTCCTTTTATCTGCGGAAGGATGGCAAAATCCTCCCCGAGCCGGGTATCTTTGTTGGTACTCCAGTAGGTATGAAAATAGGCGGCTTGCTGAAGCGGTTGTTTCAGCACCGAAAAATTGATATCATAAAAAAGCAGCTGATCACTTTTCGACTCATTAATAAAAACAACCTTCGCATGTCTTTTAAAAGGCATCGGGATATAACAATTAAAGGAACGTCCTTCGGGATCAGAAAAAGCCGCGCTTTGAAAGGCCGTTCTCAAGCCAAGGCTTATCCCGAAAAAATCCCCCAGCGGTGCAGACACGGCCGGTTTTGCGGCATTATCCCAATACATCTCTATCCGTATGGAACGAAGGGCAGCCGGGCTCCGGTCGATCACGGTCATCCAGATACGGTGAATGACACCCGCCCCGGAATAATCCATCAGCACTTTACGCCCGCCCGCGCGGATCCATTCGGAGGAATGGCCTTTAGCCCCTTTGTTCTCTTTTGCGGCAGCGCCTTTTTCGCCATGGATGTTCTCAAAGCTGATCCAACGGGTTGCTGTGCCCGCTTCCGGCAAATCGTAAAGCTGCTGCGCCTGCAAGGCTCTTCCCCCGCTGCTCAGCAGCAGTAACAAAGCGGTTTTAAATAACAGCTTACCGGTCTTTCCAAAATTATTATAGTACCTGCTCATGAATGATGTTTATTGATTACCAGAAAGGATTCTGCACCAGGTTGGGATTTTTATCGATATCGCGCTGTTGTATCGGCCAGAGATAATGTTTCTTATCAAAGACCCTTTTTTCGATAACAGTGCGTTTGTAAAAAGCATCGCTGGTGATATTGTACGGCACGATAGGATTTTCGCTTACCAAACCATCTACATTCAATCCATATATATTCTTATTGTCCGTAGCCTCGGCGATCTTCCAGCGGTGGCAATCGAAGTACCGGTGGGTCTCAAATGCCAGTTCAATACGCCGTTCGTGGCGGATCGCCTCCCGCATCGCCTCTTTAGAAAGACCGGCCGTAAGCCCCGGTAACCCTGCCCGGTCCCGTATCAGATCTACATATTTGTATACATCGGCTACAGGTCCCTGTGCTTCATTCAATGCTTCGGCATAGTTCAGGTACTGCTCTCCCAGCCGGAAAAAGATCCAGGTACGTTTCGGATCCGATTTCGGTGACATCACAAATGCCGGATGTGTCAGTTTTTTAAGCAGATACCCCGTTTTGCTGTAAAAATCAGAGCTGACATTGGTGCGCCCATCCAGGCCCAGCTTCCAGAATTGCAGGGGCGTGCTACGGTTTTGAGGCGATCCCGTTTTATATTTCGCGCCCGTAAAATTGATGGTGGCATAAAACCGGGGTTCACGGTTTACATACATGGTGCGGGTGCCGGCATAATAATAGTTGGTTTCCGTAGCCGCCTGGGCATTCTCTGTATAGCCTGAAAGCGGATTGATGACCGGTGTCATATCTGCGTTGTAGCCGGTTATCGGCCTTGTACCGTTGGCCATTTCGTAATCGTCCACCAGGTCCTGTGTGGGCGACTGCAGGGGCCAGTTTGCTCCGGACATTCCCCTGGGTTCGCTGTAGGCATCGATGTTCTGATAGTCCGGATCATTACAGGTAAAAAATACTTCATTGTTGAAATTGACATAGAACAGCTCCTGGTAATTCTTTACAGGATTGTTATCACCTGCGCGGTACAGGGCATATCCGGCTGCTGCGGCTTCATCGATACACTGTTTTGCAGCGCTTGCCGCTGCCTGCCAGCGGCCGTCGTCATAATCAGGAAACAGCCGGGTGCCTTCTTTATCTTTAAAACTGGCATAATCGGGATTGCCATTCCACAACGGACTGGCCATATACAATAACGTACGGGCTTTCAATGCCAGTGCTGCTGCCTTTGAAGGGCGCCCGTAATCACTGGGCGAGCTTACTTTTGGTTCCAGCAGGGCGGCGGCTTTATCACATTCGGAAACAATAAAACTTACACACTGATCAATGGGTTGTCTTTTTGCCTTGGTAAAATCCTCATTCAGGTTGTAGGTGCGGTCAATGACCGGTACCGGGCCATATACCCTTATGAGCAGGAAATGATAAAAGGCCCTCAGGAAGATGGCTTCCCCCTTCCAGCGGTTGATCTTTGTTGCCGGAGCCAGATCCGAGGGCGTTAATTTATCAATATTCTCAAGGAAGATATTGGCCTTACGGATCGCGTAGTAACAGTTCGACCAGAAATCCAGCGTATAAGTGACAGGGTTCCAGTTGCCCAGGTTCATTTCGGTGGCAAAATTCCCGGAATAGCTCATCTCCATATCATCGGAAGCACCATTGAAGGGATTGTTGGGCAATCCAGATCCGGGGTTGTCCACCATACGCAGTTCCTGCGGCAGCTGTGAATAAATATTGGTAAGAAATTGTTCGGTAAATCCCGAATTGGTAAAGATCTGATCGAGGGTAAGGTCCCCGTCCGGCGTTTTATCCAGGAAGCCCTTTTTGCAGCCGGACAGAACAGCAAACACGATCACGACCGTCATTATTTGTATCAACTTTTTCATGATTATTTTTTTTGCATTAAAACCTTACTTCCAGGCCAAAATTGAAATTGCGGCTGATGGGATAACTTCCCGTACCAAAATCCGATTCCGGATCAATGGCTTTTATATGATCCCAGGTTGCCAGGTTGGTGCCCTGCACAAACAGCCGTGCCCCGTTGAGCTTCCAGCGTTTCATCAGCGCATCCGGGAAATTGTACCCGATCTCCGCATTCCTGATCCGCAGGTAATCGCCGCTGCGCAGGTAGATGGTAGATCCTACATAGTTGTTTTTACTCAGGGAACGTACTGCGGGAAATTTTGCATCGCTGTTATCGGCGCCCGGCACCCAGCGCTGGTCGTATACCATCTGCATTACATTGTACATACTTTCGCCGGAAGCAAAGGGCATGGCGGTCCATTGCTGGGTAAAGAAGAAGTCGCGCCGGGCAGCACCGGTAAAGAACACGGAGGCATCAAATCCTTTGTAAGACACTACGATCCCCAGGCCATACATCATTTGCGGTTCCGACCCGTATTTACCGATCACCGTCTGATCGGCATTATCAATCTTATTATCCCCGTTGATGTCTTTATACTTTACATCGCCGGGGCGGATCACCGACTGGAAGTAGGTCTGGTCCGGACTGTTCGCGATATCGGCCTCATCTTTGAAAAAGCCTTCGGCGATATAACCCAGGTTGGATCCGATGGGATAGCCGCGCAGGTCCTGCCACGGATATTGCGGCTGCGGATAATCATTTTCAATGATCCGGTTCTTCGCAAACGTCAGGTTACCGTTCACAGAATAATACACGCCGCCGTTTGTGGTATTCCTGAACTGGAAGCTGCCGTCGATTCCTTTATTTTCCACGATCCCCACATTCCCGTAAGGAATAATAAAATCAGGATACCCCGCGTATATCGGGATGATCCGCCTTCTCAGCAGCTGGTCTTCCCGGCGCTCATGGAACAGGTCCGCTGTAAGCGTGATCATGCTGTGCAGCATTTCAAGATCCAGTCCCACATTTGATTTATAAGCGTGCTCCCAGGTCACATCAGGGTTACCGATAAAATTCTCCCGCTTTCCCCCGGGGTTGATATTCTGATCCTGCCCGAAAACATAACCGGGTGCGCTTTTATCAAATCTTGTCTGGAACAGGAACCGTTCGCCACCGATACGGTCATTACCCACCAGCCCGTAAGATCCCCTGAATTTTAAAAGACTGATAAAACCCGAGTTCCAGAATGGTTCGTTGGATACCACCCAGCCTGGTCCTATGGAAGGAAAGAGTCCGTAGCGTTTGCCCTTGGGGAATTGTTCGGACCCGGTATAACCGGCATTAACTTCCAGGAGGTAACGGGTATCATAGTTATAGGTGATCCTTCCGATCAGGCCCTGTCTTCGTTCGGGGATATTATCGATCGAACCGCCCGCGTTCACATTATTGTACTGTCTTCTGTTTGCAGCAAACAGGGCGGTGATGTTGTGTTTACCAAAACTGCGGACATAATCCAGCCGCAGCTCCTGGTATACGGTACGGTAGTTTTCATTGAGGTTATAGAGTCCCAGCGCGGTTTCCGTAACAATGGGCGTATAACTTTCCACACCGGAGATCGGATCTTTCTTATAATAAAAAGTGGCCGGGTCCTTTGTACGCACATTCTGCGTAATGTCTACCACATCAAATGCCGCCAGTCCGTTCAGTGACAGTCCGCGTACCAAGCCGCCCATATCCCAGCGTACGTTCAGGTTGCTGGTGATGGTAGTATAGAATTGTTTGGTATAACCGGTTTGTGTAACCAGGGTGTAAGGGTTAATTTTCGAATCGCCGCTGGCGCCGGGGTCAGAACCGTCCGGGTTTTTTATCGGGTACATCAGCGGGTTGGTCAGTTTCAGCACATCAAAAATTGCCGCACGCGACCTGCCGGGGAAATTCGCGGATTTGGAAATGCCCGCCAGTCCCAGATCGATGCTCAGACGCTTGTTCAGCTTTACATCCACTCTGGAGCGGAAGTTATATTGATGCAGCATGGCGTTGGTCTTGTATTCCACTTTCGGATCTTCAACATACATGCCCTGTTGTAAGGTATAGCCCAGGTTCACATAATAGCGTATAATATCTGTCCCCCCGGTAATACCCAGGTTGTTAATGGTCTGCATGGTATTTTTGCGGAAGATGGTCCGGTACCAGTCCACATCCGGGTAGAGATATGGATCCGAATGATCCTTGAATTTCTGCAATTCGTCAGCTGAATACTTTGGTCCTTCACCAATATTTGCCCGGGATTCGTTTACCAGGGATGCATACTCGTAGGCATTGATATTATTCTCGATCCGCTGCGGTGTTGCCACTGCGGTTTCCGTACGGAAGATCACCCTTGGCTTACCGATGATGCCTTTTTTTGTTACGATCAGGATCACACCATTGGCGCCCCTGTTTCCATACACGGCTGTAGCAGAGGCATCTTTAAGCACGGAGAAGCTTTCGATATCCTGGATGTTCATATTCGTCCAGTAATCGTTCAATTCCCGCTCCACGCCGTCCACGATGATCAGCGGTTTGTTCACCCCGCTTTGAGAAACCAGGCCCCGTATATAGATCTTTGCAGCGTCATACCCCGGTTCGCCTGAAGTTTGCCGGGTGAGCACACCGGCCAGCTTTCCGCCGATGGCATTGGTCAGTTGCGGGGTGGAATATTTCTGGATCTCGGCAATGCTGACGGTAGAAACGGCACCTACCATGGTCACTTTCTTTTGCGATCCGTAACCCACCACCTGGACCTCATTCAGTTTTTGTCCTTCCAGATCGGGCAGCAGCTGTATCACGATGGTGGGTGCTGTTTGCAGCAGCAGTGTTTGGTCGAGGTATCCGATGGAAGACACCTGCAGTGAGTCGCCGCTCCGTGCTTCGATGATGAATTTTCCATCCAGGTTCGATAAAGCAGTCCGTATGGTGCCTTTGATCTGTACCGAAGCATTGGGCAGCGGATTTTTGTTCTCATCCAGTACAAGGCCATTGAGCACATAGGAAGGGAGGGTGTCCTGCGCTGCAGGCACCGGTCTGTTCAGAGACTTAAGAGGGGCCGCATGGGCCATGCCCAGCATCAGGCTGAACATCAAAAGGATTAAACAGTGTTTTGTTTTTAGTCGTGGGGATGCATCCGGGGCCGGGATCGTTTTTACGGCCGGGATGCAATACGACTCTGGGATCATTCTTCTTTTCATATCTGAGGCAATTTTTGTTTTTATGGTTTGTGGGCAGCCTTCTCCCGGACACAATAAGCCCCCGCATCGCCCCGTACCGGCCGATGGCTGCTTTCTTCTATTTTGAATACGTATTCAAAATAGAAGAAAAAAAATCTATTTCTTTTTTCTTACTGTATTCCTGATCACCAGGCGCCCCTTCATGGCAATGATCCGGGGCACTGCATTCTTATCGTCAATTTCTTTTAACAGCAGCTCTACAGTGCTGGTCACCATCTCCTCCAGGGGCTGTTCCCAGGTCGTTAAGGGATACGGTGTCCATCCCAGCATCCGGATATTATCAAACCCTACTACCGACAGGTCCTCCGGTATACGGAAACCCACCAGCCGGGCAGCGTCCATTACCCCGAGGGCGATGATATCACTGCCGCAGAAGATGCAATCGATCTTCTTGTTGCGGGTCAGCAGCTCCTGTGCCGATTCGAACCCGCTTTCGTAGCTATAGGTGCCCGGTATGATCGTCAGGTCCTTGATCTTCCGCTCCCACAATACTTCCTGAAACCCTTTCAGCCGGTCTACCGTGGTAGAGGTATTACGGGGTCCCGAAATAAAGGCAAATGTCCGGTGGCCCATTTCCACCAGGTAGGTAGCGATCTGCTGCGCCGCCAGGTAGTTGTCGCAATAGACCGCACTGCTGTTCAATCCTTCGGCATACCGGTTAAACAGGATCGAAACGATCCCGCTCCGTTTTAATTTACGTGTTGCTCCTTCGGAAAGTAACGCATCTGTTACGATGATACCCTCCACATTATACTCCAGCAGTTTAGCGATCTCCCACTCTTCGATGATCTCGTTCTCGGAATTATTGAAGATGAGCTGATAGCCCAGGGGCGATAAACGGGTATGAAAAATTTCCAGTACGGCAGAATAAAACGGATCCCTTATGTTACGCATGATAATGCCGACCATCATGGTCTTCCGGGTGATGAGACTCCTGGCCTGTGCATTGGGTTTATATTCGAGCTGTGCGGCGGCATCAAGGATCTTCTTCCGCTTTTTTTCCGATACGTTGGCACCTCCGGCAAATACACGGGATACAGTGGCCTGCGATACGCCTGCCAGCTGTGCCACATCTTCTGATGTCGCGTTCCGTTTTCCCTGATTTACTTTATTGCTCAATTGTCATCCGTTGATTAGAATGAATACGTATTCAAAAACTAAGATAAAATCATTCTTTTAATTGGACAAATTTTTTTTTATTTTTTTTAACCCTGCTGTACTGGCCGCCCACTATATGTATTTTACAAGCACCCGGTACAGTTCCTCCGGGTGAAAGGGCTTGGCCACGCAGTCCGTCATTCCTGCCAGCCGCACCTTATCCCGGATCTCCGGCAAAGCTGAAGCACTCAGGGCAATAATGGGCAACAACCGGTAACGGATGTCCGGCAACATCCTGATCCGGCGTGTTGCCGTATAGCCGTCCATCAATGGCATTTGAAGATCCATCAGAATAAGGTCATAATTTTTTTGCTGCACTTTTTCCACCGCCTCCACGCCGTTGACCGCGTAGTCGGCTTCCACTCCCCATTTCTGAAGGAACTTGCCGGCCATAAACGCATTCACCCGGTTGTCTTCCACCAGCAACACCCTGCATCCTGCAAGCGTATCCGGGGATTCGGGAACACGGCTGAAATGCATGACAGCCGGCGCTGCTTTTCCCAATGTCAGCAGCAGCCGGAATGAAAAGCGGCTTCCAGATCCGGGTGTTGTTTCAACCGAAATGGTACTGCCCATCAGCAGCAGCAATTGTTTGGTAATGGCCAGTCCGAGACCGGTACCACCAAAAATGCGTGTGGTATCTGCGCTCGCCTGGGTAAAGCTTTCAAAAATAAATTCTTTCAGGGCCGGATCGATACCGATACCCGTATCGGTAACCCGGAAATCCAGCTCAGCCTTATCAGTCCCCTGGCTGTACAAGGACACGCTAACTGTTACGCCCCCCTGGTGCGTGAACTTAATGGCATTGCTGATCAGATTATTCAATATTTGAGACAACCGCATCGGATCGCCGTTGACCATTTGCGGGAGGTCCGGCCCCAGGTCCACCCGGAAGAGCAGGCCTTTATCTTCCGCCCGCACCCGGTGGGTCTGCCGGATATTACGCATCAGTTCCGAAAAATCGAAGTCGATCTGTTCCAGTGTTATTTTACCGGATTCGATCTTATTGAAATCAAGTATATCATTGATCAGGTTGTGCAGGTATTCACTGGAAAATTTCAGGACCTTCAGATGTTCTTCCTGCTCCGGTTTGGGATGGTTCTCCAGCAGCAGGTGCGTCATCCCGATAATAGCATTTAACGGTGTCCGTATTTCATGACTCATATTGGAAAGGAACTGCTGTTTGGCAAGGGCTGCTGCTTCCGCAGCCAGCCGGGCACGCACCAGTTCTGTTTCCGCCAGCTTCCGCTCCGTGATATCTGTTACTGCCCCGCGCACCCGTATCGTTTTCCCGTTCTCTACAACCGGGATACCAATACTCCGGAACCAGCGGTTGGTGCCCTTGGGCCGCATTTCCAGTACATAGGATTCCTGGTGATCTACGGCCTTCCGCATAGCCTGTACCACAGCTTCCTGGTATTCCTCCTCATACAACAACGCGGCAGCCTGTAATGAGGTCTCCTCGTTTTCCAGTCCCAGCAGCAGCTTCATATGCCGTGTCCGGTACACCACGTCTTTCTCCACATCATATTCCCAGCCACCCGTGCTGCTGATCTGCTGGCTGGTATCCAGCAGGTCGATGGTCCGCTCCAGCTCTTCCTGCAATTTCTGCAGCTCCTGCTGTGCCGTGGCCTGAGAGGTGATATCAAGGGCAAACCCGATAATACTGCCTTCCTGGTACGGATGCGGAAAAACATGGTTCTGAAAAAATAACGGCTTCCCTCTTACTTCAAGCCGGGTGGTAAAACTTTTGAGTTTCCCGTTCTGTGCCGCCTGCACCTGGTCTGCTGCAGTAGGAAAAAGTTCAAAAGTGCTTTTACCCACCAGCTCGTGATCCCGGAACCCAAGGGCACTTAGTCCGGCCCCGAGCGCACGGGTAATGATCCCGTTACGGTCGATCTCATAGGCGATCACCGGCAGGTTCTGCAGCAACCCGTTGAGCAGGTGTGCTTCTCCTTCTTTCTCCTTCTCGGCACGCTTTTGTTCCGTAATGTTCAGGGCCATGCCGATCACCGTTCCGGGTATGCGCTCATCAGCAAACAGGATGTTCTGGAAATACAGCTCCCTGCCAAAACAGTTCCCGTCGCATACATACTGCACAACAGCACCCTTCCTTGCCCGTTCGTGGAACTCCACTGCTTCCGGCATTATGTCTGTAAGATCCCGGCCTTCCAGTTCGCCATCCGCCAGGTCCATCGCTTTTAGTCCGGCACCAGTCGACAGGGTGATCCGGTTCCCGTCGTCTACTTTATAAAGAACAATGGGCAGGTTGCTGAGAACGCTTTTTAACAGCTGTGTCTTATCCTGATTCTCTTTTTCCAGGCGCATTTTTTCCGATACATCCTGGCAGAAAACCGTCATACCGGTAATTTTACCCGCTTCATCAAACACAGGATTGCAGATCATGGAAAACGCCGCCCGCCGTAATCCGGGAGCCCCGTATTCTTCAACCGTTTCGACCGTTTCCCCCGCCATTACTCGATCAAAAATAGCCTGTGTTTTCTCCGCATCATTTCCCGCGATGGCCATGTAATTGTCACCGATCTTTATCTCAATTCCTTTTCCCAGCAATACAGCCTGCCGGTGAGCATTGTTGAAGGAGGTATAGTTCAGCTGTGTATCGAATGAGAAAATACTGGCACTGGTGCTTTCAAAAACCGACCGGAAAATATGAAGGTCCTGCTGCAGTTTTTTTTGACGGGCATCCGCATCGGGAGATGCTGTCAGCACTCCCCTGTACCCGGTAATACCATTCTCGTCGTTTACCGGAGCCATATGAATAGCGACCGACCGGCTCTGTGCCATATCCGTTGTTGCCAGGGCGATCGCTTCAAAACTGGCACCGGCACCCGGCAGCGGCGGCAGGGCCTGAAAGCGGAAGCAGGTTTCCCAATGCCGGCCCTCAAGCGCTCCGGCCTGCACACCCAACAGCTGTGCGGCATACGGATTGATATAACGGAACCGGCCTTCCGCCGTGAGAATAAAAATACCCGTTGGCAATAAGCCATAATATATGTCGAACCCGGTGTCCTCTGGCATTTGCACGTGCTTACTTTGTTTATTGTTCCTCCTAATGTACAAAGAAGTTGGAATTTCCGGCACATTATTCCGGCCAGGCAGCAACAACCTTTTTACTCCGGCAGGACCTTTAAACAAAGTATCCTGAAAAATGCATCCGAATGAGACAGTATTACTGCTAAAAGGCTTCTGCCACTGCAAGCAGTACTTCCACCCGGGTACCGGCAGAGTTACCATCAGGATCCAGCAGGTCGGTGATCCGCACCGGATCAGCAATGGCGGCCCCTTTATTGAACGACTCGATCCGCTTGAGCGTGATGTCCAGCCCGTGGGATTTACGGTTAAAGTTCAGTTGCTCTTTATTACGCTGCGCCGCCTGCCGCCCTACTCCGTTATCTGTAATGACAAATACCAGTATGGCTCCTTTTTGTGTCACCGAAACCGTCAGCCGGCCGGGTTTATCCGATGGCAGCAATCCGTGTAAGACAGCATTCTCCACAAAAGGCTGGATCACCATGGAAGGGATCTCTACCATATCCGGGTCTACCCCATCCGTGGTAAGTTCATAGGCAAACCGTTGTTCAAAACGCACCTGTTCCAGTTCCACATAGATCTTTATCACCTCCAGCTCGTCGCGTAAGACGATCTTTTTAGCTCTCGAATTATCCAGCGTCAAACGTACCAGTCTTGAAAACTTACTGATGTATTGATTGGCCAGGATCCGGTCGTTGCTGTTGACAAACGAGTTGATCGTATTGAGCGAATTAAAAATGAAATGCGGATTCATCTGTGTGCTGAGCGCCTTTTGTTCCAGCTCGTTCAGCTTTATTTCAAAATCACTCCGAAGCTTTGCCTCTTTCTCTACCTGGCGGATCCGCCACCTGTAAAAACTGTACGCCAGTCCGGACAGCAGCAGCAGGGCCAAAAGCCGGAACCACCAGGTATTCCAGAATGCACGGCCGATGGTAACCGCAAGCGGCCGGGCAGCACTGTACCAGTCCTTTCCGTTTATGGACGCTTCTGCCTCGAACCGGTAGTTACCCGCAGGCAGGTTGGTATAACGCGCCTGGCGTTCTTTATAGGCATATATATAGCCCGTATCAAACCCGTTCAGCTTATACCGGTAACGAACGGACCCTGCATGCCGGTAATCCACCGTAAGATAACGGAACACCAGGTTATTTTCACGGTAGGATAATTTTAACGGCAGGCCGTTCAATACATTCAGCACAGTATCGGCAGAATAAACATCGGTGATAAAGACCTGCAGGGGATATGAACGGATCCGCAGTTGTGAGGGATAAAAATGATTAAACCCGGTTTGTGCACCGATAAAAACTTCTCCGTCCGGTGCCAGGTAATACGCCGAAACACGGTGATTGCTCTGAAGCAGCCCGTCCTTTTCATCAAAGGATACCAGGGCACCGTTTTGAGGGTTGTACCGCGCGAGGCCTTTATTTCCGATGATCCAGATATTGCCGTCCAGATCGCGCAGCAACCCCACAACATTCGAGGTCTCCAGTCCGCTGCTTTTATTCAACAGGCCTTTCACACGCAGTGTAACCGGGTCGATCATATACACTCCATAATATCCGCAGGCATAAATACCCCCCTGCAGATCCTGTTCCACTGAAACTATGTTATTATCCTTTTGCGTACCCGGCAATACAATGGTGTATAGACTGTCTTTCTTTTTATCATAAAAGCTCAGGCCCCGGCTCTGGGCAAACCACCAGTTGTCATCACGGTCGGCAAAAAAATGCGTGGTATAACCCTCAATGATCTTGCGGAGCCGGGGATGGGAACGAAAGGTTTCCAGCCGGTTGGTCAGGGGATCAAACAGATAAAACCGCGCACCGGTAGCCACCAGGAAATTACCATGACGATCAGAAACCACACGATGGAATTCGCTGCTCACCAGGCTGTCGCCCCTTCCGGTTATGCTGGTGGGTATCTTATCGAAATGGCCGTCCGGTCGCAGCCGGCCAAAACCCGCCCCGAAGGCACCGATCCAGAGCCGGTTTTTATGATCCGCTAATACAGCTCTCAGTGTACGCACGTTCAGGGGGCCTTCTCCTTTCTCATAATAGGTATAAAAATTGCTGACCGTTTTTGTGCGATCCCAGCGGATCAGGTAACTGTTGGTGCCGATCCACATCTGTCCGGAAGCATCCTGATAAAAACAGTTCACCACATTCTGGTATTTCAGTCCCTCCTCATTGGTAAAACTCCGGACTGCCGAGATCGGTGGTGCATCCAGCGAGGTATAGGAAATTCCATTGCCATGCACCACCAGTGTGCGGTTCCGGGTCACCAATACCCTAAGTAGAAAACTGCTGTGAATGGATGAAGCATCTCCGGGATCATTGGTATACTGTGCTACCGACCGCGTACTTACATTTAATATATACAGGCCGTGATAACGCGTCACCATAGCATACCGGTCATCATCGATCTTTACAATTTCACTTCCGTATCCTGCTATTGCCTTTCCTTCCCGGTTCTTCCAGTTGTTCACCAGCTCCATTGTACCAGTGGCAGTATTCATCAGCACCACGCTATCGCGCGCGAGGCCGCAGGCCAGCCATTCATTTTCACTTACCCGGCACAGGCTCCACGCGTTATGATAGGGCAGTTCTTTCAACAGCACCTGCCGGGAAATATCCACCATCAGGGTTTTCCCCCTGATCCCCAGCAGCCATACCGGTCCGCCTGCATGACTGGCAGTAAGCATGGCGGCACGCTCTTTAATTATGGATGTAATTCCATTGAGCGGGCGTACGCGCTTTTGCTGATCGATAAAAAAACAGGAATCGCGTGTAAAGCTCAGGATCCCCCCGGGAGCTTCATACATCAGCACGATCTTTTCAAGCGGATAGCGGTCCGGATTATCAACCACTGCAAACCGGTTCGTGTGCTCCGCCTTATATTGAATGCCTGCCGGGGTGGCGATCCATATGGTTCCCTGACGGTCGCATAGGATAGTCCGTATCCGGTTATTAAGAATCCCGCTGCGGTTATCGCGGGTATAGGCCGCCACCTGGTAACCATCGAAGACATTCACACCTTCATCCGTTCCGATCCACAACCGTCCCAGCCGGTCCTCGCACAGCTCAATACCCTGGTCGCTTAGTAAGCCGTTAGCTGTATTCAGATGCCGGAAAAAGAGGGACTGGGCAGATAACAGTTTAGCAGGGCCGCAGAGTATCAGTACAAAAATAAAAAGGCTGAACCTATATATTTTCATGGGGATAAAAGTACTCATTCATTTTAAAAACAACAAAAACCACCTCCATGATCCGTTAAGTCAAATGGCTGTTTTGTTAACTCAAACGGCGGATTCGTAATATTTGTTACACCTTTACATAAATAACGGGAGGATGATGCCCCTGACGAAACAATTTATAGGTTGCCTGCTGCTGCTGTGTACGGCCTCCGTTTCCCTGGCCCAGCAGGAAGCGGCAGATTCCTGGCATAAGGTCGCCATTCAAAAATCGGGCACCATTACTGTTCTTTGGGACGAAATAGAGCCCTTCATTTACCACGACAACCGGGGCGGGCTTATCGGTGTGGAATACGAACTCATGGAAGGGTTTAAGACCTTTCTGAAAAATCATTACCAGATCAACCTGGAGATCAGATGGAAAGAGATCCAGGATTTTGCAGCTATCTATCCCAACATCCGGGATACCCGGCAGCCCGGCATTTTTGCGCTCTCTTATTACTCGATCACAGATGAACGTAAAAAAGAAGTGCGGTTCTCTCCCCCCTACATGCCCGACCTGAACATCCTCGTAACGAACAGCCAGGTCCCCACCTTTACGAATGCAGCGGAATTCAAAAAACAGATCCGGGAAATGCATGGGTTTACCCAGCCCGGCACTACCATGGAAACCGACCTTCGAACGTTGCAGCAACAATATTTTCCTTCGTTACCGGTAACCTATAATACCAAAGATGATTATGCCATTTTAAGCCAGGTGTCCGATAATAAAAGCGCATTCGCCTATGTTCCGCTCAGCATCTATGTGGTAGCCCTGCAAAAAGGTTATAAAATAAAACGGCAGCGGCTCTTTGATGTGCACCGGGAGGGATTTGCTGCGATCTATCCGAAAAACAGCGACTGGGAACCTCCCATAAATGAGTATTTCAACTCCGCCGAGTGCAAATTTTTTGTCAACTCCCTCATCCGTAAACACCTGGGACCGGAAGTGGCGCATGTCATCCTTGAAGTATCCGCTTTTCAGGATACTACCGGCAATACTGCGGACATTGAACTGCTGACAAAAGAACGCGAGATCGTTACGCAACGGTTAACGGACGCAGCAGTGGAGCTGCAACAGCAGCAATCATTCCGTAATATGATCCTCCTGTTGCTGGCTTTCCTCGTGGTTCTTGCGGTATTGCTGTATGGAAGATTCCGTACCAAACACCGGCTTAACGGAATACTGCAGCAACGCAACCAGCTGATCAGTACGCAAAATGCGCAGATCGAAAGCATGAACCAGATGCTGAAGCTCAAAGTGCTTCAGACCCGGATGAACCCGCATTTCCTGTTCAATTCGCTTAACTCGATCCAGTATTTTATCATCGCGAACGACCGGAAGGTATCGCTGCAATACATCAAACGTTTTTCCAGCTTTCTGAGAAAGCTGATCCGCTTCGGAGATGAAGTGCTGATCACTGCTGATGACGAAGCCGCGCTTCTGCGCGAATACCTGTGGCTGGAACAAACACGTTTTCCCGACCGGCTGGAATATACGATAACCGTTGACGAAAACGCAGGCACGCTGCAGGTACTGCCCCTGCTCACACACGGGATTGTGGAAAAAATGCTTTACGGAGCGATCATCCGTCAGTATGAAAAATGGAAAATAGCAATAACATTCCGGCTTTCCGCCGATCAGTTAAAAGTTACGGTAACCGGTTCCGGAAGCGGAAAAGCGCCTTCCGCACCACAAACAGAAGAGACAATGGCCGCCGGCCCGTCCGGCGAAGAAGCTACCGTTATGAGACGCATCCGTTTATTCAATAAACAGCGGAAGCAAAAGATATTGCTTACGCGTGAACATTCAAACAACACCTATACTTATAGTCTCGGTATACCACAACCCTTGTTTGCAAATACAGCAACCATCGATCTTGAAACATAACTAAAGCCCTTTTCAAATGAATTACAAAGCATTTATTGTTGAAGACGAAGCCCGCAACAGGGATTTCTTAAAGAATCTTGCTGATGAGTTTTGTCCGGATATCCTGGTAACAGGGATGGCAGCCACAGTAGCTGATGCGATCCGTGGAATTGATCAGCTAAAACCCGATATCGTATTCCTGGACATTGAAATGCAGCCGGGGACCGGGTTTGACGTGCTGCAGGGCGTACGACACAAGAACTTCCAGGTAATTTTTACCACCGCCTATGATCACTATGCTATAAAGGCCATCAAATTCAGCGCGATCGATTATATCCTCAAACCGATCGATCTTGAGGAACTGCAACAGGCGGTAGATAAGGCCATTCAATCGGTGCGGCAGCAGCAGGAAAACAGGATCGACCTGTTGATGCAAAACCTGAACCAGACCACAGGCGACCGCTACTCGATCAGCCTTTCCACTTCAGATGGAACCGAATATGTACAGCTGTCCCAGATCATCCGGCTTGAGGCAAACGGACCTTATACCACTTTCTTTCTAAAGGACCAGGGCAAGATAATGGTGAGCAAACACCTGAAAGAATACGAACTGCTATTAAGTGATCACGGTTTCTTCCGGGTACACAATTCACATATCATTCACCTCAAGGAGGTACGTAAAATGATCAGGACCGACGGCGGATATGCGATCATGAGCGATGCATCGATGATCGCCATTTCGCCCAAGAAAAAGGAAGAGTTCCTCCAGCTGATGGCGCAACGCCTGGTATAAGATCCTGCGTTTTCATAAAACAACAGGCCCAAAACCCAGCTGCTGCTGGTGTCCTGAGCCTGTTACTGTTTCAACCAACGACAGGATACCGGGATGATAAGCCGGCCGTATTTCTTTCGCGCCTTTTAAAAACAAGGACAATGTCCTCCGTCAGGATCATTCAGAAAATGCCATACTGCCTTCGGGGCGGAGCCCGTTGGTATTGGCAACAGGGCCGCCGGAACGGAACCGGCGAAGCAGCCGGTGGTAATCCCGGGGGTTGATGGGTTTAAAAAAATTGCAGATGAGGTTACCGGAAGCGGTTTTCAATTTCATATCCTTCATCAATTGATCGAGGTGCATAAAATTAAAAGGCGCAATACACAGGCCGCTGAATTCAGCCGATACCGGCCGCGCCCCTCTTTTCCATTGTTCGATCCGCCTGCGCTCCCCTGCTATTTCACGCGTTGAGGGCAACTGGATATTCCCTTTTACATACTCGGCCAGCCAGTTCGCTGCGATCTCCGAAGTCAGCGTGGAGAAGAGGCTTGAATTAAATCCGACAAAGCCCAGGGAGGGCAGTTTGGGATTGATGATATTCCGGTGCAGTAAAAACTGTCCCTTCTCGCTGCGGATCAGCCGCTGGTCGTTTTCACTTAAAAAAGGAAGGCGCTGTCGAAAGCCGGTGCCCATTACGACAAGATCCGGGCGGATCTTCTCCCCATTCTTTAAAAGAATCCCATCTGCCGTGAAGCGTTCGATCTCCGTTTGAATGGCGCGGATCTTCCCGGTCCGTACCTTTTCATAGAACCCCTCCGGAGCAATGCCCAGGCTGCAGCTGATCTGGTCTTCGATCCGATGCCGGGGGACCATCCCGCACTTTTTAAGCCGGAACTGTTTTTTAAGCAACAGCTCTACGGTACGCCACTGTGTCCATACCAGGGGTTTACCGATACTGTGCAGCAGTTGCTGGAACCGCGTCTTACGGTAAGGAACAAAAAAAGCTTCCGAAAAACGGGAGAACAGCAGGTATTTAAGATTGATCTTATTGCCAAAGAAGCGCGGCACTTTCCACTGGGCCTTACGGTAAAGCAATGTGCAGGAGGTACTGATATCCGCCGCCTGCGTTGCGATATCCGTAGCGGATTTTGCAAAACCGACCACCGCCACCTCCTTGCCTTCAAGCAGCGTACTGTCCTGCAACGCCGATGTATGCAGGATCTCACCACCTGCGGCACAGAAATCGTCCACACCGGGAAACTCCGGGATATAAGGTTCATGAAAAGTACCGGTGCAAACCACTACAAAACCAAACCGGAATGTAAGCAGTTTCCCCGTGTGAACCTCCCGGGCCAGCACCCGCCAGTACTCCTTTTCATAATGCAGTTCTGTAACGGCAATGTGGCATCGTATGCTTTCGTCCAATTCAAAATGCCGTGCATAGTCCCGCAGGTATTGATTCATCTGGTGCCCCGTCGGCCATTCCGGATAATGCGCCGGCATGGGAAAATCGGAATATGCATATTCATTCTTTGTGGTTTGTGTCGTCACATTGATGTAAAACCGGTTCCGGTCCCACACGCCGCCAATTGCGGCGGCTTTTTCCAATACCGTTACATTAAATCCCCTTTCCTTAAATGCTTTAGCGGCTGCCAGTCCGCTGATTCCGGCTCCTATGATTCCGATTGTTTGCATGATATGATTTTTTGCGGGCATAAACAACAGGAGCTGCCTACACCCCGTGATTGAATGGATGTAAATTACCCGCATTGCAAAGCCGTGTATCCCGACATTTAATAAAACCACTACTTGAATTAATAAACAAAGCTGAAAGCGCATTACAATAACAACGCTTTGTAACGGCGGGTATCTTTTTATACCTATTGTTCTATTGGCGCTGCAGTTACGCCTAATGCTCCTGTTTATATTTCTTTTTAAGGGGTACCTTGCGGATCTCAAAATCGGTTAACCGAAACCCGTGTTTTATTAATTGCCGCTGCACAACAGCACGCGGCCGCAGCATCTTTGCACTGTTAAAACCGATTCAATCAATAAAAAAAAATCATGAAAACGTTTACACATTTTTTCCTGGCAACAATATTACTTGCCACCCTTTCTTTTGCAGGTTCCTGCAGTAAAGACAAAGACACGCCTCCTCCGCCTGAGCCCGTTCCCGTAATAGGAATCTGGAAAGGATCCGTAGTTGGAAACGGCAACCCTACTCCGGTCAAATTCGACATTAAAGAGAATGGTCAGGTAACCGTATTCTCCCAGAACACCCAATTCAGCGGCAGCTGGAAGTTCGCCGCAGGCAACTTTGAAGCGACCTTTGATGTGCAGGGTGTTCAGGCAACCGCAGCTGGATTGCTATCCGCCGGCAAGAACAAAATCGACGGCACCTGGAAGGAAAACAATAACGGGAAGATCACGGAACAGAAACTCGCCCTGGCCAAGGATTAAGGAATCTTTCTTTTTCCGCAGGTTCAATTATTGCGTAAAAAAAAGCTGTACTCTGTACAGCTTTTTTTTACACTTTTTTCAGCTTCCACCGTCCCCGTTTAAATAAAATAAATGAAGCTACGGTGATGGCCGCCTCGGATACGGGAATGGCAATAAATACCCCCCGTTCATTTAGTCCGATATAAACGGCCAGAAAATAGGCCAGCGGTATCTGAAAAAGCCAGAACCCGAAAAAGTTCACCCAGGTGGGTGTCCAGGTATCTCCCGATCCGTTGAATGCATTGATCATTACCATACCTACTCCATAGAATATAAATCCGCAGGCCATGATATACATGGCCGTTTGTGCAACGGACTTCACGGCATCTTCAGTGCTAAAAAAAGACACCAGCCAGCCGGACAGAAAAAAGAAAATGATGCTGACCATGAGCATGAACAAGACGTTGAATTTTACGGTCGTCATCACCGATGCTTCTGCTCTTTTTGCCGCATTGGCACCAAGATTCTGCCCCACCAGTGTGGAGGCGGCATTGCTCATCCCCCAGGCCGGCAGCATAAAGAACATCATCAGCCGCAATGCGGTCTGGTATCCGGCAGACCCCTGGTCTCCCCCTGTAACAGCCACCAGGCGTGCCAGCACGATCCAGCTGCAGGAAGCAATCACAAACTGGAAGATACCCGGAACGGCGATCCTGACCAGGGAGCGGATCACAGGAATGTCCATATTAAAATGATGCCGCTTTAGCTTAAACGCCCTTTTCCCACCAAAAAGATGAAACAACTGGTACAACACACCAATGGTCCTTCCCGTGGCTGTGGCCATCGCAGCACCTGTTAAACCAAAGGCAGGGATCGGTCCCCAGCCGTTGATCAGTACCGGACATAATATAATATTACAGAGGTTTGCCACCCACAGGCTCTTCATGGCGATGGCGGCGTTACCCGCTCCGCGAAAGATACCATTGATGAGGAACAGCAACATAATGGAGATGCTGCTTCCCATCATGATGGCGGTAAACTGTTTGCCATGTTCGGCAGCTGCTTCAGAAGCCCCCATGAGCAACAGGATCTCCTTTGCATAGATCATGCCCGCCAGACTCAGGAGGACTGTTACAACAGCAGCAACCAGGATGGCCTGTGCGCCGCTGTGCGCGGCCCCTTCGGGGTTTTTCTCACCGATACGGCGGGCCACCACTGCAGTGGCTGCCATACTCATCCCGATGGCGATGGAATACATCACGGTGAGTACCGACTCGGTAAGTCCGACCGTTTGAATTGCAAAACTGCTTTCCTTTAAATGACCTACAAAATACAGGTCAACCAGCGCAAACACAGACTCCATGCTCATTTCCAGCATCATGGGTATTGCCAGCAACAGCACTGCCCTGCGGATACTGATGGTGGTATAATCCATTTCCTCGCCCTTAAACGCCTGCTTCAAAAACAACAGCGCAGCTGATACCTTTCCGGTACCTTTATGATCAAAAGACATATTTTTTGTGATTTAGATGAAAATAAAAAAATTGCTGAAGGAGCCTTCAGCCGCCACTTGTATGGGATATTACAACGGTTGTTTCCGGATAGTACTTAGTGGGGTCGTACAGCGGTGGATGTAGCAATGATTTTCATCAAAGTAGATTTTGTGGAGCGAAGATAGGTTTTTTTCCGGAACCGCATTTTAATTCAGCTGCCTTTTCCCGGGTCATCCGATAACACCGTACTCCGCATGCCCGGACTTCCGGAGCTTTGCTTATTTTTACCCGTATTACTTTTATATAAATTAACAGCCGCTGCAATATGAACCGACTACTGATCTGCCTGCTGGCCGTATTTACGGGGAACCGTCTTCAGCAGCCCTCTCTGTTTCTTCAGCCGCCTGACAGGTCTGCCACCTTCCAGCATGCTATCCAAACCGGTACAGCAGCTACCGGAGACAGCAGCTACATAACGCAGCAGGTAAGGGCAGCTATCAAACTCCATACTGGAGAATTCCCTTCAAAAACACAGTTGTCCCTGGCCCTTATTCAAAACGGATCCGTTACGTTTTACGGTGTAATAAAAGAACAGGGCCACCTTATTGCAGTAAACAACGAAGCACGGATCTTTGAGACAGGATCCATCACCAAGGTCTTTACAGCAACACTATTGGCAGATCTTGTGGTACAAAAAGAGCTGGGTCTGGATGACCGCATCGATACCTGCTACCCATTCGCGTTTAACAAGGGAATGCAGTTCAGCTTCAGACAGCTGGCCAATCATACCTCCGGTCTTCCGAGGATGCCGTCCAATTTTGCGGCAGCAAAAACGAGCCCCGGCAATCCCTACAGGAATTACAACCGCGCACTTCTGGAAGATTATCTGAAAAATGAAGTAACAGTACTGCAGGCAGGCGGAGAAAAATATGCGTACTCCAATCTCGGTGCCGGATTGCTGGGATATACACTGGGGCTGATCCAAAAAACCAGCTTCCCCTTGCTCCTGAAGAAACGGGTCCTTACCCCTTTCAATATGCAGCACACGTACCTGTACCCCGACAATCCGGAGGGGCAGCTCGTACGCGGACTGGATGCTGCAGGCAATGAAGTACCCAACTGGGATTTCGATGTATTGTCCGGTGCCGGCGGACTACGCTCCTGTGCCAGCGACCTCTCCCTGTTTGCACTGGCGCAGTTCGACAGTACCCGCAGGCAACTGGCACTTACGAGGATTCCGACCTTCCGGGTAAACGACCGGCTGCAGATCGGACTGGGCTGGCATATCATTCAAACGGATTACGGAACAACCCTGTACTGGCACAACGGTGGCACCGCCGGCTATTCTTCGTCAATGGCCCTCGATCCCGCATCCCGGAACGGTGTGATCCTTCTTTCGAATGTTTCTGCATTCCATCCCCATAAAGAACACATCGATCAACTCTGTTTTGAACTGGCACGGCTGATCGAAAAAAAAGCGGAAGCTACTCCCGGATGATCCCCGTGTGCTTCCGCCGATAGAACGATTTACTGAATGCTGCTGCTCCGCTGACGGAGAACAGCCCGATGATTTAAAGAAACCGGTTGATTATATTTTCGTAGTACTCCTGCCTGCCACTGATCGTATCCGGCTCCCCGCTTTTTGCAGCAAGGTTCCGGAGCTGTTCCAGGGTCAGTTTGCCGTCCTCAAAATCCCTTCCCGGTCCATCAGCGAACGAAGCATACCGTTCGCGGCGCAGCTTTCCGTATTCCGATTGCTGCAGGATGGCGTCAGCGGTGATCAATGCCCGGGCAAAGGTATCCATGCCGCCGATGTGCGCATAAAAGAGATCGGCGGGGTCGGTAGAGTTGCGGCGTATTTTTGCATCGAAATTGATACCTCCTCCGCTGAATCCGCCGGCTTCCAGGATGATCAGTAACGCTTCGGTAAGTTCATTCAGGTTATTGGGAAACTGATCGGTATCCCAGCCATTCTGGTAGTCGCCCCTGTTGGCATCGATCGATCCCAGCAAACCCGCATCAGCCGCCACCTGCAGCTCATGCTGGAAGGTATGTCCGGCCAGTGTGGCATGGTTCACTTCTATATTCAGCTTAAAGTCTTCCAGCAGCCCGTGCTGTCTTAAAAAACCGATCACCGTAGCTGCATCATAATCATACTGATGTTTCGTGGGCTCACAGGGTTTTGGTTCAATAAAAAAAGTACCGGTAAATCCCTGCCTGCGTGCATACTCTTTTGAAAGGTGTAAAAAGCGCGCCAGGTGTTCCTGCTCGCGTTTCATATCCGTATTGAGCAGACTCATATACCCTTCCCGTCCGCCCCAGAACACATAGTTTTCACCGCCCAGCTTTATGGTGGCATCCAGCGCCGCCTTTACCTGTGCCCCGGCATGCATCACCACATTGAAATCCGGATTAGTGGCCGCACCGTTCATGTACCGGACATGTGAGAACAGGTTGGCGGTTCCCCATAAAAGTTTTACCCCGGAGGCACGCTGCTTTTCAAGTGCATAATCGGTAATGGCGTCCAGCCGCCTTTCGTTCTCCTCTATATCGTTCCCGTAATCGATGAGGTCCACATCATGAAAACAATAGAATGGGAGCGACATTTTTGTAAAAAACTCAAAAGCCGCGTCCATCTTATCTTTCGCCCGTTCCAGTGCATCCGTCTTCCGGTCCCATTCAAAAAAATGGGTGGGCCCTCCGAAGGGATCGCTGCCGGTTCCGTTGAATGAGTGCCAGTAAGAGCAGGCAAAGCGCAACCATTCTTTCAACGGCCGGCCGGCAACCACCCTTTTTTCATCATACCAGCGAAAGGCCAGCGGGTTGTCCGTGTCCTGTCCCTCAAATGTTACCGGTCCGATCCCTTTAAAATATTCTGTTGTTCCCGTAAGTACCTGCATAATTAATTTATTTTATTATGAAGAAATTGCTGATCCAGTGCCCGGAGCCAGCGCTGATAAACCGCTTCGTATAAGGCACGTTGAGCATCATCCGGCTGTAGTACCGCTTCCAGCTCCAGTTTCTCAAAAGCAGTGGCTTCGGTATAATAGCCGACACCTATACCGGCGCCCATTGCAGCACCCACGCTGGCGTCCGTCCGGTACAGCTGCAGGGTAAGTCCGGTCACATTTACAAATGCTTTTGAAAACACATCACTTAAAAAAAGATTGGCCTTTCCCGCTTTAACAATAGTCGCCTTCAGTCCGTTCTTCCGCATGATGTCCAGTCCGTAACGGAAAGCGAACGCAATACCTTCCTGAACGGCACGGTACAGATGTCCGCTGGTATGTTTATTCAGATCGATCCCCGTAAAGCCGGCGCTTAAGGTCTTGTTGCCCAGCATCCGTTCTGCGCCATTTCCAAAAGGGAAGTACAGCAGCCCATCTGCGCCATCGGGAGTTGCAGCTGCCAATGCATTCAGCTGCGGATAGCCGGTTCCGGCCGCGGTACAGTCCCGTATCCAGCGGTTGCTGATGCCTGCACCATTTATACAAAGCAATAGTCCGATGCGTGCCTGGTCACTCCGATGATTCACATGTGCAAAACTGTTGATCCGTGAAAGCGGGTCATATACCAGCTGGTCTGTTACGGCATAGATCACGCCGCTTGTGCCTGCAGTTGTAGCGATCTCTCCCGACTGCAGCACATTCAGGGAAAGTGCATTGTTCAGCTGATCCCCGGCTTTGTAGGTTATGGGGATCCCTTCTTTCAGCTGAAGCTCCCGGGCCACAGCCGCACTCAGGGTGCCGTGTGTATCAAAAACAGCACGCTGTGTACCAAAAAGATCCGGATCAAATCCGAAACAATCCAGGATATCTTTTGAGAGTGCATGCTCCCGGAAGTCCCAGAAAACGCCCTCGGAGAGCATGGACGGCGTGCTGGTAAGTGCTCCGCTTAACCGCAGCGCAATATAGTCGCCGGGCAACATTACTTTTTTTATCCGCTTATACAGTCCGGGTTCCTGCTGCTTTACCCAGGCCAGCTTTGCTGCCGTAAAATTTCCCGGAAAATTCAGCAGGTGCCGGAGACAACGTTCGCTGCCGATGGCCTGTAATGCCTGTTCTCCCTGGCCGATCGCCCTGCTGTCGCACCAGATGATCGCATCCCGCAGCACCTTGCCTGCGGCATCGGTGATCACCAGGCCGTGCATCTGGTAGGTAATTCCGATCGCTGCTACTGCTTCCAGTTCGCAACCCGGCACCGACCGCAGCCGGTGCAGTGCATCTTTCACATCTGTCCACCACTGTTCGGGATCCTGCTCCGCCCATCCGGGGCTCAAGGCTTTTATCGTCCGTTCGGTGGTCTCCGGGCAGGTTACCGTAGCTACAACCTGTTGTGTTGCCGCATTCACCAGCGCCACCTTTACCGCGGAAGTGCCGATATCGATCCCCAGTAAGAAAACCTTCTTTTCAGCAATCATGAAAGCGTTTTTTTAAAAAACAACTGCAAGATATAACCATTGCAATATACTGTTTTTTAAAATGTAATCGATTTCAATTTTACCATAAGCGCATCCCTTTGCCGGGCGCAGGCATACAACTGTTAAAGCATGCAAAAAGGAAAAAGATACTACTACGAAACATACCTATGTCTTTCTGCCGGACAGGCAGCTGTAATGCGCCCGGGACACTGTCCGGACGCATCAGCTGAACGGCAATGCCGACTGTCATTTAAAACGGAGCAACGCCAGTGTTTCTCCTTTCGCAAGTTCCTGCGCGGTATAAACAATGCTGAGATTTTGTTGCGCATGATCCTTTTGCAACCGGAGCAGTTCTTTTACGGGTATCACCATACTTAGATCTCCATTGGCGGCATTACTGAAGGTCCATTTTTTCAGGAGTTTACCGTTGTCATCGCGGACGGCCAGGCTTCTCCCCGTTCCGGTCTGGGGCGAATGACAATGCCGGTAGTAGATACGTAACTGATCCTGCTCCTTTGCTTTATCCAGCTGTAGTTTGCGCAGATTCAGCGGCTGGTTTACCGATTGCTTTAAAACAAGTGTTTTGTTGAGATAGATCTCATAACTGTCAAGCCCGAGCACTGCAGCAAAGGCGGATAACGTAAGAAAAAGGGCAGCCAATATAACGGATGTTACCAATGGCCGGTGAAATGTAGTGGATTGCATAACAGAATATTTTAAAGTGAAATAATAATACATCACAATAGTATTCCAATACAATACCATGAAAAAAAATAGTAGAGCAGCGTACCGAATAATAGATGAATGAACAGCGATACAGGAGCAGGAGACAGGTTTCCGCCAGTTGCCTGAAGGACGTCATCAATGGTATAAAAAACACACCGTATGGTCCGGATACCCTGCTATTACAGGCAGGGAACATTGTAAATAATTCACGAATGGCCGGTTAAATATAGTAGATTGCATAACAGAATATTTCCGGGATCACCGGTCGCCCTGCGGTTGGGAATAGCTGGTGAACCGGGAGAGACCTGGCCTCCTGTTGCTGGTTTCCTCTACGATTTGTGCTGTTGATCGATCTGATTTTTCCGGGCGGCCGTTTTTATTTTCTTTTATGACGAACAAATTATAAAATGGATCTTCTGAGTAAAAGAATACATCTGCCGTTTTCAAAGCGAAGCGTCTCACTGAGTTATTTCCTGGTGCACAGTGCCTATTGGATACTGATCACCGGCTTTTTTATTTATGAAAAAAGGTATCTCATCCAGAAAGCCAGTCTGCCTTATTTTGTAGCCTGTGTATCGGTGCGGATCCTGCTCCTGATCCTGATAGCCTATCTTAACCTACATTATTTCTTACCGCGCTACCTGCTGCGGAAGCGTTATGCGGCCTATATTACAGCCGTTGTATTATCGGTGGCGGGTTACCTGGCGGCACAAAGTCTCTTCGACTATTACCTCTATGGTTATGTGATCGGTCCCATGCGGAACAGTGACCTGCTGGAAACCCTCTCCTACAACTTCTTCAGCACCCTGTGGTATCTTGGCCTGATGCTGGCCCTTAAGCTGAGCATCGACTGGTACGGACAGCAACTGGTCATCCAGCGGATCGCCGTGGAAAAACTGAACGCTGAGGTCGATTTTCTCCGTGCCCAGATTAACCCGCATTTCCTGTTCAATGCCCTCAACAATCTCTATGGCCTGACACTGAAAAAATCCGACGATGCCCCGGAAGTGGTGCTAAAGCTTTCGGGGCTCATGGAATATATGCTTTATGAAAGTGATGAAGAATACATTCCGCTTGAAAAGGAGCTGGATTACCTGCACAATTATTTAGAGTTGGAACAATTGCGTTCCGACAGCGCGGCCGACATCCGGATAACGATCAATGGCAGTCCCGGTCAGTGTTCGATCCCTCCTTTCCTGATACTTCCGCTGCTGGAGAATGCGGTCAAACATGGTCTTAGCCGCGGTGGTACCGGAGCTTTCCTCCACCTGGAGATCACTATCGATACCGTGCTTACAGTAAAACTGATCAACAGCAGACCGGGGCCGGCAACAGGAACACGCAGAGGCGGCATCGGTCTGCAGAACCTGCGGAAACGACTGGAACTTTTATACCCCGGTCGTCACAGCCTGGAAACCAGCGCGCTTCCGGACAGTTATATCACCCTTTTAAAAATCCTGCTATGAAGCTAAAATGTGTGATCGTGGATGATGAGCCCCTGGCAAGGGAGATCCTCGCAGGCTTCCTGGCACCATTACAGGAGACTATACTGTGCGGCAGTTTCGGCAATGCCTCCGATGCGCTCCGGTACCTGAAAGCGCACCCGGTGGATGCACTGTTCCTGGATATTGAAATGCCGGAGATGAGCGGTATTGAATTGCTGCAACAATTGCCACAGCCTCCTGTTACCGTATTTACCACCGCTTTCCGCAACTATGCGTTTGAAGGCTTTGAACTGGGCGTGATCGACTTCCTGCTAAAACCGATTTCCAGGCAACGTTTCGGTCAGGCACTGGAAAGAGTGACCGATTTCCTGGCATTACAAAAACAAGAGGCTGGCGTGGAAAGGGATAAAACCACGCCGGAATTCATTTTTGTAAAAAGCGGAGTGGAAAAGATAAAGCTGATCCTGGCGGATGTCATTTTTATCCAGGGGCTTAAGGATTATGCTATTATTCATACCGCCCATGGGAAAACCGTTGTTAAGGGGTCTGTAAAATCGATGCAGGAATTATTTGCCGAACCGGCTTTTATAAGGGTACATAAATCTTTTATCGTTGCAGCGGACCATATACACCGGATGACCCGCAACCGCATTATCATCAGTCATCACCTGATCCCCATCGGGAGGATGTACCGCGAACAACTTGAACAGAAGCTCTCCGGCAACAACCGGCAGTAGCCGGAAATTTACCCGAAAAAGCTGTAAATTAGTACCACAGCGGATCCGGGAAGCGGCGCTCATCCGGATCCCGTTTCAGCGCGAAAGAAACATTATGACAATAATTGACCGATTAGCTTCCTCCCTGAACCGGCGCGATGAGGCACCCAATACTGAACTGGCGCGGCAAATAGCCGCTGCCGGCGACAAAAAGGCCATAGCTGAACTCATCCGGCATCTTGCCGACAACAACAAAAATATTCGGCACGACTGCATCAAGACCTTATATGAGATCGGCGCCATCCGGCCTTCGCTCCTCTCCGGCAATACCGGTGATTTTATCCGGCTCCTGGACAGCAACGACAACAGGATGCAATGGGGCGCCATGGCAGCCCTCCTTACTGTCACTGCCGAAAACCCCGGGCCTGTTTTTTCTGCATTACCAAAACTCGCTGCCACTGCCGAAAAAGGGTCGGTCATCACGCGCGATAACTATGTTGGTATCCTCATACAACTGTGTGGAGTAAAAAGTTTATCAGAGGATGCTTTTGCACTTTTAAACGAGCAGCTGGCAACATGTCCGCCCAATCAGTTACCCATGTACGCTGAAAATGCGTTGCCGGTCCTCCTCGAAACACAGCGGCAGCAGTTCATAAGCACGCTTGGTTCCCGCCTCAATGACCTGGAAAAAGAAAGCAAGCGCAAAAGACTGGAAAAAGTGCTGAAAAAAGCGGTTGGGAAATAAGGCTCATTCTTTTATTCCAGGCGAAAAAACAGTGCTCGTCTTTAATCCCTGGCCGGTCACTAAAACTGAACGGCCTTGAAATGATCCGTACGCATTGAAAGGTCCGGGCCACCGAGGATAAGTCCCGGCAGGTCCAGCGAAGAATCGTTGACAGGCGACATATCATGCACCTGTGTACCATTGATAAAAAAGTACAGCCGTTTATTCCTAAGCTCAATGCGGAGTGTATTGAATCCGCCCGTACGGATCGCGGTACTCGTTGTCGGGTCTTTATAGGACACAAAACCATTTGCATCGGGCCAGCCGCCAATGGCAAACTGCCCATCCGGGTAAATACCAAACATAAAGACCAGGTTACGGGACGGGTTAATATTCCATGCCAATCCCCCGGGATACAGGGTGGCCGGGTTCCCTATTGCACTTACGGATACACTTGCTTCGATAGCGGTGTTTCCGGAAACACCGTTAAAACGGGATGAGGCATAAACGTAATAGCTGGTATTTCTGCTTGTTATCTGATAGTAATTATTCTGGATATCGGCGCTGACGCCGGTGGCCAGTGTGCCCGTCGGCCACTGACCATCATCGCTGCTAAAATCGGTCTCATACAGGACGGTTTCCCGGGGTTTTACATCATCCTTCCTGCAGCTCTGGGATAAAACAACAGCGGAAGACAGGAGTAACAATAGTGTCTGTTTCATACTTCACGGTTTATGCCCAAAGTTGACAAGGATCGACCATCATCACAATACTTTTAAAGGAGTATTTTAATCGCCGCTTTTTCTTCAGTGGCTCAAAAGCTGAACGAAATCGAATTACGCAAAAAATGAAATGAACAAACCCGAAGGATTTGGTTGAAAAAACAGAACATGCCGATATTGGGGATTTGCCGGACACTCGTAATCTTCGTTTTTACAACGCGGACATTACAGCTTAAAGTGTTCAAGGTGTTCGCCATTCACGTTCCAAGTTGCTTTATTCTTTTTACACTATTTTTTATCACCCGATAAGCTGTAGGTAACCTTTCCATCTTTATCCAGGAATTCTATTTTTGCTTCTCCACCTGCATCAACTGAAAGTCGTAGCCGGGGTTTTCCGGAGCGATCCGCTAACATAACCGTTGCTTTCCTGTCCTTATCCCTTCCAACAAAAACCCTTTTTGCGAATGCAGGCTGCCCCTGCATCGGCTCCATTAATTCTTTCAGTCTTTTATCTCTGGTCTCTCCCACCATTGTTTCAGCGGCTTTCTTGTACGCTTTATTCCATTCTGAAAATGGGGGAGATTCCTGCCAATCATCCACGTTCAGCCCCATACTCCTCTTTCCATCGCTTTCACTGTATGTTAAATAAAGTACCTGATTCTGATTATACTGGTCAAATGAAAAATGGCCATAAGCATCGGCTTTCCCTGTATTATTCATCTTCCCTTCAAAAGTTAATCCGCCTACTTCTGATTCTTCTTCATTAAAAAAGATAATTCCTGTTCTGTTACTGCCTGCCAGACCAAATTCTTTTCCTTTATGAAGCGGTGCCGGAGATCGTTCTTTGTTAGAAATTGTCATACGGAGCTTACCACTTTTCTCAATTATATTGATCCGCTCCACATCAATTTCATCAAATCGTTTTCTATTGTTAGTGTTAAATCCTACCAATAAAATCACACAAGTCAACATACTTGTAAAGACGCACAACGCCTGTAGTATGCGCATTTTCTTTTCGAGCCTGACGGTATTTAGATTCATTTCTGTTGTTTTCTTACCTGACTTTTATATGATGCGGCCTGCAGCAGATCCGTTAGGAAGCGAAAAATGACCGGATGCCCATTCCGTTCCGTATATCGTCACCTTGCTATAAAAGCTGTTTAAAAGCCATAAATGAGCGCCACAGTATTTGCCCCTGCCCGGATGCTGATTTGTTCACGCAGGTCCCGGATTTTCCGGCGGCTTATCTTTACGCGCCGGATTCCCATAATACAGGCACCTGCTCCTATTGCTGCAGGAATGATACCCAGCAACCGGTTTTCAGAAGACATAAGAGTAAGCGTGGTCCCCGCTCCAAACCAGGCTCCGCCCCAAACAATATTAAAAATACCCACTCCTTTCAGGGTCTTTTGCGTTGTCAGCTGGCGCTTTAGTTGCTTCATGGATGTGTCCTCCGCTAGGAAAGGATTCCGTTCGTAATAAAAAGCAGGAATGCGGGGCGGTATCAGGTCAGCACGGGCAAGAGCCTGATAACCGGAGATCTTCAGCGGCTCTGTAGTTTTTGTTCGTTCAGCCAGAGGGTAGTTGTCGCTTGCTTTCTGTCCGTAACCGGCCGAAACAATAGCTGTAAGCAAGAATGCCAATACACGTTTTTTCATTTATTTTTAAATATGTAAGTAGAATAGGTTCGTTTACTAATCTTCCAAATCATCATTGAAGCCTCTTCTCTTTTAAACCGGCTTTTTTAATATAATTGTCACCCCGTCCCGGAGTAACTGAGGCAATTTGTTGGAAAATAATTTATACAACCTTGCCTTATATGAATGGCTGTAGTCGAAATAGTTCAGTGTATGCAGTTCCAGAACCTCAAACCCATTTTTCTCTGAGTAGGTCTTCAATTCCTTTCTTGTAAATTCCCTCAAATGGCCACCGTAGCCCGGCCGATAATCATCGATGATCATCTGGAAAGGATTTTTCCCGGCAATCATAGCCATTCTTTTTTTAAGAGCTGTGGCATTGGGTGTTTGGATGATTACAACCCCCTGGGATGAAGTAAGTTCCCAAAGCTGGCGTAAGATACGATCTAAATCCAGGTGCAGGTGTTCAATTACTTCTGCAATTATAACCAGGTTGTAATTGCCTTTAATAAAGTGGTGCCCTCCTTTCCCCAGACTGTCCAGATCGAATTCTATATGTTTGTTTACACCTTTGACACCTTCTGACAAATACCCCAATGTATCTACATTGAACCCATTTTTAATCAGGTTATAAGTAATGGTGTATGGTCCGATTTCCAGTATCGCCCCCTTCGCATATTGAATCGCCTTTTCGAAAGCAAATTTTAGCCGCTTAAAGTGATAGTGCTGATACGCTATTTCTTCTTTTGAGCCTGGTACAATTTGAAACTGCATCTTAATAGACATTATAAATTCGTTGAATAGAGTCCTCCAGCAGACTATTGCTTCCATAGCCGTTACCGGGAGCATTTCATAGTTCTTAAGTAGTAGGTTTGGGAGAGATGTAATCTTTGTATCTGCTATTTTGCCCGGCTCATATCTACCGGCATATAAAACTTTCCCTCGCTGAGTTTTATTGTCTTGCTATTACTATTTACAACTGTGCTTTGAAATGTGCCACGCACTTCCTTACCATCAAAAGACTCGACCACAATTTTTCCGGAGCCGTACTCACCCCCGGAAGTGTAAATGTCGTCATCTACCCGGTCGGATGGAGGATTCATGTCCACCCAATGGTTTATAGCATTCAATGTGCCTGAACCCGCCCCCACGCCATAAGTACCTGCTTTTTCCAGAAAGGGCTGTATTAAAAGGTCGGTACCTCCCAATTTTGTAAGGTCACTGGTGGAAAGCCGCCATCTGCCGCTAATCAGGATTACATTGCGGCCGGAACTGTTCTGATAAACGACCTGGGCTTTCAGGCCTGAGCTGCCACCCTGGTCAGTGGCTTTTTTTTCTACTCCATCCACTTTTACCGTTAAATAATACTTGCCTGCAGTATCATCAGGTTTATCGTCGCTCTTTTTACTGCAGGAAGCCAAAGCGACAAGTAATACCACACATAATAGTACTGCATTACGCTTCATCATTGTTCTTTTTATCATAGCAAATTTCAAGTTTGATACTGGTGCTTTCTCCGTTTATTCTGTCTATATTTTCATCTTTAAAGAAATTCCGGCTTTGCCTGAATCTTGATAATAAATCCAGATTCGGCCGTTTGCAGTTGCCTCTTCGCTCTTGTGATTGCCTGCTTATTTCCCGATTATTTTTCGAGGCATTGGTGGGCAGAGGTGTGGCCAGTTTAAACTTCTGCATGCTTTCCGGTCGGTACATAGACTTCATTTATTTACGGAACAATACTGCTGCACAAGCCAGTGGACCTGGGCGATCGTGGTGCACGCGGGTTATTATTTCAGTTTTATTTCCACCACTTCACCGTCTTTTTGGATTTCTACAAATTTTGTAGCCAGATCGTAATAATCATTACTATAATTTTTTTGCTGATAATAATTCACATTGCCGTAATTAGTATTGGCATGCCCGGCGTACACATCAACAGTGCCGGATACCACCTGCCCCACAGTTGTTTCCAAATAATATCTTCCGGGTTTCATATTCGGGAACGTAAATTCCCCGTTACTGTTGGTAATTGCAGTCAGACGAAATTGATAGGCTTCATTGCTTAAATAAACATACCGTAATTTTTGGAGGTTCTGCTTTTTCTTTTTCAACTCAAGGAAGTCCAGGAAATAAGGAGTTACAGGAAATAATGTCACCATTGCTTTATTAGCATAAATGCGTTTCCAGCTCCAGGATTTGCTTCCGTCTCCACTCCGGGGTTTTGTAAACGCTACGCCTTTAATGGTTGAGTTTCCGCGCCCCAAAGCGGCGCGTGCAGCAGCAGTATCAAATGGCAGCTGAGACATGATTATTGTAGTATCGTTTCTTTCCGGTTGTACGTACTGGCCTCTGGCAAAAGAAAAAATAAATAAAAAAAGAAAAAAGAACGATGCCTGTTTGACGGGTTTCACGACATAATGATTTAAAGAGTTTTTAAAAAAGATCCCTGAAACATGATTTGCCTTACGGCTCTGCTAAACGTTTTTCGACTTCCCTTACGAGAGGCAACATAAAGGTTAGCTGATTAAGCGTTTTGAACTTCAATTGTTCCCCCTTTACAATTTCACAGACAAAATTATCATAAGGCGCTATTACAAACAATCCCGGTTGTTGGCGATTTTTACTATCCCTGAAAACAGGGATTTTTTCCTGATTTTTCAGGTAGTTTTTACAGAAAATAGCCGAATTAATGAAAGAAACATTTATTTTGGGTATGATTGGGCGCACGATTCCGATATTTTTTTCTCTCCTATGCTTTTCCTTTGCAATGAAGGCACAGTTTCCGCTTGATATGAAAACTTATGCCGACAGTTTAAACCGGGTCATAAACACCACCAAAAATGATAGTGTAAAAGCGCAGGCTTATTTAAATCTGATGGCTTACTGGGCCAATGAAGATACCGCTAAAGCAAAACAAATTTTACAACAGGCAAGAACGCTTGGTGCCAGGTATCCATACATTATAGCAACATCCTACGCATCAGAAGGGTTTCTTTTTTTCAATATAGACGAGGTAAGAAGCGAAGTTGCCTATCTTAAAGCAGACAGCCTGTTAAGCAAGTTTGCCACGCCGGTTGCTTATCGTACCCGGTCCAAAATCTGGAATAATATTGCTGTGATAAGACAGCTGAACGACCGCGACAGAGACCATATCGACATAATCCTGAACAAGGCAGTCCCACTGGCCAGGCTGGCGAATGACAGCAACATGATAGCAACAGAAATAACGGCTTTAGCGGTTACGTTTATGAACCTGGAGCAATATGACAAAGCAGAAATTTACCTGAATGAAGCAATTAAAATTTTAGAGCGATTGCCCGATCAGTTTAACCGGTTGGCAGCAGCATACAACAGAGCCGGAGAAAATTTTTTGCTGTTAAAAAAATATCCGCAGGCAAAAGCCGTATTGAATCGTTTGGAGAACATTTTAGCACCTTACCCTGAATCGGAACAGTATTCGATATATTGCCTCATAAAAGGCATGTATGAACACTATCTGGGCAAATATGGCGACGCAATAAATAGTCTGGATAAAGGAATAGCCCGGGCATCAGGTACCAATAAGCAAAGAACTATCCTCGAACTGAAATTTCAAAAGACAAGAACCTTATTGGCTTTTAAAAAATACACAGCGGCAAAAAAAATCTTAACAGAATTATTGAATGATAAAGAAGCCATCGAACAGGCAAGTAACCGAGTGGAAATGTACAAGGAGCTCGCAACAGCCAACGCGGGACTTGGCAACATGCCGGAAGCCTACCAGTGGCAAAAAATGTATACCCAGTTAAGCGATAGCCTCACAGAAGTAAAACTAACCAAAGACATTAACGAACTGGAAATAAAATACCACAGTGCTGAAAATGAAAAAAAGATCATTCGTCTTGAATCTGAAAAAAAGCAGGCCGTACTCGCCGGTAAAAATAGCAGATTAACCAGCTGGCTGCTGGCGGTGGGCTGCTTCCTGTTCATCTCCATTGCCGGCTATTCAATAATACTTTACCGTAAAAACAAAAAAATTTCTGATCAGCAATTAAAAGACATTCAGCAACAACAGGAAATAAAACTGGCACAGGCGATGCTTCAGTCGCAGGAAGAAGAACGGAACAGGGTTGCCCGTGATTTACATGACGGTATCGGGAGTATGCTGGCCGCGGTAAAAATCAATCTTTCCGCTATCACTTCTGATATCGGGGAACAATACGGCCAACAAATAAAAGATGCGATGCACCAGTTGGACAATTCGGCATCCGAGCTGCGTCATATAGCACATAATATGATGCCGGATCTTTTATTGAGATACGGATTGGAGGCTGCCTTAAAAGAACTTGCCGAATCCTTTATCTCCAAACACACATCTGTTGACCTGCAATGCCTCAACATCAGTCAGGGCATCCCGTTAAGCGAACAGCTTTCCATTTACCGTATCGTACAGGAGTTATTGACCAATGCAGTGAAACACGCTGGCGCCGGTAATATCCTGCTACAATGCAGTCAGAACGAAAAAATTTTCCTAATTACAGTAGAAGACAACGGTAAAGGTTTTGACATAGAAGATGGCAGCATGCATCACGGAATGGGTATTGCCAATATTAAAAACCGGATAGCCTACCTAAATGGCACCATTGAGTATTTTCGTAAGAAAAGTCCATCAGGTACAATTGTAAATATAGAGCTTTATGTTACTATATAAAACAAAAATAGCTTTGGTTGACGATCATCCCATTGTGGTGGAGGGGTTGGAGAAAATACTGGCTACTGTAGAGCATATCGAAGTTGTCGGACATTTCTTTAACGGAAAAGATTTGCTTTCTTTTTTGGATCACCACACAGTCGACGTCATCTTGCAGGATATAACCCTGCCCGATATCAACGGAATTGAACTTTGTAAAACGATAAAGCTTCATTTTCCTAAAACTACTGTGCTCGCTCTCAGTCATCACCATAATCGTAAAATCATAATGGATATGCTAAACAGCGGTGCAAATGGTTACCTGCTCAAAAACATCTCCCGGAATGAACTAGTAGGTTGTATAAGCGCCGCGGTAAAAGGAGAAATCACCTTCAGCCAGGATGTGAAAGAGATCATCGCATCACCGCAATTATCTACGGATCAGACAGCTGTCCGCTTAACGAGCCGTGAAAAAGAAGTACTTGAACTGATCGCATCAGGTAAAACAACATTGGAAATAGCCGGGCAGCTGCATATAAGCAGGTTCACAGTAGAAAGCCACCGTAAAAACCTGTTGCAAAAATTTGAAGCAAAAAACGTTGCAGAGCTGATAAGAATAGCCACGGCCAATAGCCTTCTATGAGTATGGAGTACAATAAATAAATGAGGGGCGCTCGTCCCAAATGTTCAACTATCCGGCACCACAACGTGAATCACTTTACCTTCCTTCTGCACCTTACCTGACACCATTAACAGCCGGGGCAGCAAGATCTATTTCCGATATTTCTCAATACGGACTGAAATAAAGAGCGCACGGAATATGTTCCGGTAAAAGCCAAGGCTGGCTATATCAGGGGGTTCAATGAGGTTGTGCACTTGTCGTTGATTAAAGAATTTCGGATAAATTCACTTAGTTTCGCACGGGCACTTCTACACTAAAAAATAAAATGTTAGATTTTTACATAGTACAAGACGAGCAACCTCAGCCAGATTATCCCGAACAAGCCGGCCTGGAATTCGTTGGAGCACTAGATAATAGAACATTTGCTAATTTGCAAAGAAAAGAAGTTATCGGAATGCAATTTAATTTCTACTCCGACTTCAGATTGGATACTGAATTAATTAACCAAATCCGTCAGCATATTTTTAAGACGGATCTGCAGACCGACGATGACGTAAAGAAATTGCTCATCTTACTTGACACAGCTGAACGCAATCGCAGCGGGTTAATTGCATACGGAGATTAAAAAGTTGTCAATTATATGGCACGCGAAAATTGAATTGATAAGCCGTCCTAGTCGTTCGCCAATCCGGCGCATCAAGAGCTATCGATTCGTGCAATATAGGATTCGTAATAGGTGTCAAAAACCTTCTTATACTTTGCCTGCATTTTCGAATGGATTATATCAACATGCCTCTCCAGATCGCTCTTCTTGTGAGTACATGGGCAAGTATCAGCGATTCACTATTTTGCCGGGTTAACCAGATCCGGACCGTGCCAGTAGAGAGAATGGCTAACTAACGACCCGCCCGCCCCGGCGGGATGCGCTACCGGTATAAAACAAAAAAGCCCGGCATTGCTGCTGAGCTTCTCTTTGTTATGTCGGGACGACTAGATTCGAACTAGCGACCCCTTGCACCCCATGCAAGTGCGCTACCGGGCTGCGCTACGTCCCGATCCGAAAATCGGAGGGCGAAGATAGTGTTTTTTTTCATTTTTCCCGAACTATTCTGATCTTTTCTATATACCTGGCATTCAGTCCTATTCTTCTGATATATTAGCGACAGAAAATCAGAAATTGCACGTATCTTCGCCCCTTAATGAAAATTCTCATTAAGCAAGCGAAGATCATCGACCCAACCTCTTCTTTTAACGGGCGTACAGCAGATATCCTTATAGTAAACGGAATCATTCAATCCATTGGTAAAAATCTTTCAGCAAAAGGCGCCAGGATCTTGGAAGCAAAAGGGCTGCATGTGAGTCCCGGGTGGATGGACCTTTTTTCTGATTTTGCTGACCCGGGCTTCGAATCGCGGGAAACGCTTTTCACCGGTGCCCGCGCCGCCGCCGCCGGGGGATTCACGGATATATGCATTGTGCCCAACACGCAGCCGGCCATCGACCAGAAATCGACGATAGCTTATATAAAAGGAAAGGCAGCACAGCTTCCCGTAAGCATTCATCCGCTGGGCGCTGTCACCAGGAACACGGAGGGCCGGGAACTGGCGGAGATCTACGACATGCGGCAATCCGGGGCCGTGGCCTTTACCGATGGAAAAAATGCCATCCAGTCTTCAGATATCATGGTAAAGGCGCTGCAGTACATCCGGCCCTTCAACGGCGTATTGATCCAGTTACCGGATAATAAGGATATTCAACCCCGCGGACTGATGAATGAAGGGATCGTGTCAACCCGGCTGGGCCTGCAGGCAAAGCCTGCGATCGCGGAGGAGCTGCTGATTGCGCGGGATCTGAAACTGACCGCCTATGCCGCCTCCCGCCTGCATCTGACCGGTATCACTACTGCCGCCTCTTTAAAACTGATCAAAGAAGCACGCCAGAAGAAAACAGCAGTTACCGTTTCCGTGACCCCTGCACACCTGTTCTTCACCGAAGAGGACCTGCAGACATATGATACCAACCTGAAACTGAATCCGCCCCTGCGCACAACCGAGGACCGGAAAGCGCTGCAGAAGGGCATTACGGACGGGACCATTGACTGTATTGCCACGCACCATATCCCCTATGATACCGATCATAAAATGGTGGAGTTCGAATATGCCAAGAACGGTATGATCGGTCTGCAAACGGCTTATGCGGTGCTGAATACGGCCCTGCCCGGTGTTTCCCAGGAACGGTGGGTGGAGTTGCTCTCTGTCAATCCCCGGAAGATAATGGGGCTGGCGGTTCCAACAATTGAAGAAGGCGCTGCCGCCTCACTAACGGTTTTCGATCCGGCTCAAAAATGGGAACTGACGGCGGATGCGATCCTGTCGCAAAGCAAGAACTCGGCATTTACGGGCAAACCGCTTACCGGGAAACCGCTGGGCATTGTCCACAATCAACAGACAAATCTCTTTGAGGAAAACAGATGAAGATAAACGCAACAAGAAAGGGACTGATAACGGGAGTAGGGATGGTTCTATTGGGGCTGCTGTTGCTTTGGAAGCAGGTGCCCACAAATTCAGCGCTCCAATACCTCGTATTTTTAATTTATGGTGCAGGAATTGTATGGGCCGTGTATCCCGCAAAAAACGGTTCCTCAGTGTTTAGTGCCCTTTTCAGCAACGGATTCCGCTGTTTTGTGGTCGTTACACTGATCATGGCCATTTATACATTTGTCTTTTTTCAGTCCAACGGGGCAATGATCGAACGGGAGATACAGGCATCGAAACTGGAACGGCTGAAAACCGCGAAGGACCGCACTCCCCGCGAAATTGAAGAAGAAGCGAAAAATACCCGTAAATACTATGTTCCTATCATGGTATCACAAACCATATTTCAATACCTGCTCATCGGAGTAGTTGTAACCACTGTGGTGGCCGGAGCCTTATCTTTGTCAAAGAAAAACTAAAAATGGATATTTCTGTAGTCATACCATTATTGAATGAAGAAGAATCGTTGCCGGAGCTGGCCGCATGGATTGAAAAAGTGATGCAGGAAAACCGGTTCAGCTATGAGATCATTTTTGTGGATGACGGAAGCACCGATAGTTCCTGGCAGGTGATTGGCGCATTACGTGAAAAAAATCCCTGTGTCAAGGGCATCAAATTCCAACGCAACTATGGCAAATCAGCAGCGTTGAACGAAGCCTTCCGTGCTGCTGCAGGCGATGTGATCATCACGATGGACGCGGATCTTCAGGACAGTCCGGATGAGATCCCTGAGCTTTTCCATATGGTGAACAGTGACAAATACGACCTTGTAAGCGGCTGGAAAAAAGTGCGTTATGATAACACCCTGACAAAAAATATTCCGTCCAAATTTTTTAACGCAGTAACCCGGAAGGTATCCAAGATCAAATTAAATGATTTTAACTGCGGACTGAAAGCCTATAAGAAAAAGGTTGTAAAGAGTATTGAAGTATATGGTGAAATGCACCGCTATATTCCGGTGCTGGCCAAATGGGCCGGTTTTAAAAAGATCGGTGAAAAAGTAGTGGAACACCGCAAACGCCAGTATGGCGTCAGCAAGTTTGGATGGGACCGCTTTATTAACGGGTTCCTGGACCTGCTCTCCATCACATTCGTAGGCAGATTCTCCAAAAGACCCATGCATTTTTTCGGAGTATGGGGGATGCTCTTTTTTATCATCGGCTTTTGCTCTGCGCTCTATCTCGCATTGCAGAAACTGATCAGTCCCGACTTCTCCATTACCAACCGGCCGGGTTTTTACATTTCATTAACAGCGATCGTCATCGGGGTACAGCTGTTCATGGCCGGCTTTATCAGTGAGCTGCTGGCGCGCAATGCACCGGGCCGTAATTCTTACCTGATCGAAGAGAAGACCGGATTGGAGTAGTACAGCTGTTCATAACGTCCTGCACTTGTGATTATCTAGTACTGTTCCGCAGGGCCTTTTCCGATTTCCGATTCTCCCCTTTTTCATTTTTATTTGCATAATGCCAAAAGTGATCATCATAGGACCGGCTCACCCGCTGCGTGGCGGACTTGCAACATTCAATCACCGGCTTGCAAAAGCATTTACCGAAGAAGGATACGCCTGTGCGATCTGGTCCTTCTCACTGCAATATCCCGCTTTCCTTTTTCCCGGAAAATCGCAATATACAGACGAGCCCGCCCCGGAACACCTTGCCATCCGGACCCGCATCAACTCCGTATCTCCGGTTAACTGGCTAAGGGTTGGCAGGGAACTGGCAAAAGAAACGCCTGATATCATTGTGGTCCGTTACTGGCTGCCGTTGATGGGGCCCGCGCTGGGAACGATCCTGAGACGGGCGCGGAAAAATAAGAAAACAGCTGTTGTCTGCATCGCCGACAATATTATCCCTCATGAAAAACGTCCCGGCGATACTGCATTCACCCGGTATTTTATAAAAGCCTGTGATGCCTTTGTTACCATGAGTGAAAAGGTACTGGGCGACCTGCGGAAATTTACAGAGAAACCGGCGCTGCTGGTGCCACACCCGCTTTACGATACATTCGGGGCACCCGTTTCCAAAGCCGATGCCAGGGCGCATCTGGGACTGCCTGCCGATAGCAGGATCATTTTATTTTTTGGCTTTATCCGGAATTATAAAGGGCTGGACCTGTTGCTGGAAGCCGTTTCAATACTTAAAACGCAACAGTCAACTCCTAATGCTCAAATCTCAAACGCTACCGCCCCGGTCTCCGATCTCCAATCTCAAAACTCAGATCTCAAATTACTCATCGCCGGTGAATTTTATGAAGACCAGGAAAAATACCAGCATCAGATTGACGAACTGGGCATCCGCGATCAGCTGGTGCTACGAACGGATTTCATTCCCGACAGTGAGGTCAGGTACTACCTGTGCGCCGCCGACCTGCTGGTACAGCCCTATCGTAACGCTACGCAAAGCGGGGTTACACCACTGGCCTACTATTTTGAGAAACCAATGGTGGTGACCAATGTAGGCGGATTGCCGGCCCTGGTTCCCCATGGAAAAAGCGGGCTGGTGGCAGCTCCGGAGGCCGGGGCCATAGCGGCTGCCATTGCAGAATTTTTTAAATTAGGCGAGAACTATTTTATTCCACATCTTCGCAGCGAAAAACAAAAATACAGCTGGACCAACCTGGTCAATGCCATCGTTGATCTGGCCAATAAACCGATAAAAGATGATTCACAGAAGTAAAGCACCGTTAAGGATCGGACTGGCAGGCGGCGGAACCGATGTCAGCCCTTATTGTGATGAATTTGGGGGGGCCATTCTGAATACAACGGTTTCCCTGAATGCGAATGCCACGATCGAACGGACGGATGACGGAAAGATCTTCCTGGAAGCCATGGACCGCGATGAGACCGTGGTGTTTGACTGGCAGACCGCACTGCCGCTCGATGGACACCTTGACCTGTTGAAGGGGGTTTACAACCGCATCCAAAAAGATTATCCTTTTTCAAATGGTGGTTTCCGTCTGAGCACCTATGTGGATGCTCCGGCAGGATCGGGCCTCGGCACCTCCTCCACACTCGTGGTAGCTATAGTTGGCGCTTTTGTAGAAATGCTGCAGTTGCCGCTGGGGGAATATGACATCGCACATTACGCCTACGAAATCGAGCGCAGCGACCTCCAGCTCGCCGGCGGCCGCCAGGATCAGTATGCTGCTACCTTCGGTGGCGTTAATTATATGGAGTTCTACAGCAACGATAAAGTAATTGTAAATCCCCTGCGGATCCGTCAGCGTTACCTGGATGAACTGGAAAACAACCTCCTCCTTTATTATACTTCCACCAGCAGGGAGTCGGCGAAGATCATTATCGAACAAAGCAAGAATGTTACCGAAAAGAAAAGCCAGTCTATTGAAGCCATGCACCAGCTGAAGTACCAGGCCCAGATGATGAAGGAAGCATTGCTGAAAGGCCAGCTGGATGAAATAGGCCGCATCCTTGATATCGGCTTTGAACAAAAGCGGAGAATGGCGGCCGGCATTAATAACGACCTCATCGATACCATTTATGAAACCGCAAAAAGGAACGGGGCTTCGGGTGGCAAGATCAGCGGAGCCGGAGGCGGTGGTTTTATGATCTTTTATTGTCCCGGCAATACAAAATACCGGGTAAGGGCCAGCCTGAGCCAGTTTGGCGGCCAGTATAGAAACTATCAATTTGTAAAACATGGCTTAAAAACCTGGACCGTATAGTTATGAATAATCAAATCAAATCCCTGGTACAGGCATCGATTGATGTAAAACAGCAGGTACTGGAAAATGCAGCGCTTCTTCAAACCGTAGAACAGGTGATAGCACTCATTGTAACCGCATTCAGAAACGGCAACAGCGTATATTTCTGCGGCAATGGCGGCAGCGCAGCTGATGCGCAACACCTGGCCGCGGAGTTCAGCGGCCGTTTTTACAAGGATCGTAAAGCATTGCCTGCAGAAGCACTGCATTGCAATACATCCTACCTTACTGCAGTCGCCAATGATTACAGCTTCGACCTGATCTATTCGCGGATCATCGATGGTATCGGTAAAAAAGGAGATGTACTTATCGGGCTGAGCACCTCCGGAAACTCCCGGAATATTGTGCGGGCCTTTGAACACGCAAAAGCCAAAGGACTGATCACAGTCGGATTTACCGGAGCCACCGGCGGATTGCTGAAAACCGCCAGCGATCACCTGATCAATATTCCTTCTTCGGATACGCCGCGGATACAGGAATGTCATATGCTGTTGGGTCATACCATCTGTCAGCTGGTGGAAGCACAATATTTCGAAGAAGAAGCATAAAGATCACCGCTCACTTTTGGCACATCCGCTGCTTAAGCGATGGCAGCCATCACTTATCAATTTTTTCGCATGATTCAGAAACGCCTGGAGGGAGACTGGCAAAATGCACAGGAAGTTATTGTACTGGCCGGCGGGCTGGGCACACGGCTGCGGGAGGCAGTGCCGGATCTTCCCAAATGTATGGCGCCCGTTGCCGGGCATCCTTTTCTCTATTATGTGATCCGTTACCTGCGCGGTCAGGGCATCCAGCGTTTTATTTTCAGTCTCGGATATAAACACGAAATAATAGAAGCATACCTGCAGCAGGAATTTCCCACACTCCAGTACCAGTGCTGTGTTGAGGAAACACCATTGGGTACCGGCGGCGCTATAAAGCTGGCGCTTCAAAAAGCCGCCGGGGCCAATGTCTTTGTTGTGAACGGCGACAGTTTTTTTGCCTTTGATGCGCAGGGTCTGATCGCCCTGCACCTGCAGACGCAAGCAGATTGCACCCTGGCCTTAAAGCCTATGAAGCAGTTCGACCGGTACGGCGTGGTAACCACCAATGAGCAGCATCAGATCTTAAGTTTCAGGGAAAAGCAGTTTTATGAAAGCGGACTAATCAACGCAGGTGTATATCTGGTTCACAGGGAAGCGTTGTTGCAAAAAGACTTCCCTTCCAAATTTTCATTTGAAAAAGAATACCTGGAACGGTTTGTGACCGATGGAAAATTTTCAGGAGCCGTTTCCGACGGGTATTTTATCGACATCGGTATTCCTGAAGATTATAACCGAGCCCAGGATGATTTCCGCACATCCTCTTTTAACCTGACCGCCGTTACCAGGGAATGGACGTTGTTCCTCGACCGTGATGGTGTGATCAATGAAGAAAAACCCGACAGCTACGTATTTCACGAAGGTGAGTTTGAATTCTATCCGGGTGTGCCGGAAGCCATTCACCGGTTCACCCATTATTTCCGGCATGTGATCGTGGTTACCAACCAGCGGGGTATCGGCAAGGGTCTTATGGAAGAAAAAGCGCTGCACGGCATTCACCGGCTTCTCAGCGATGAAGTAAAAAAAAGCGGCGGCCATATACCTGCTATTTACTATGCCACAGCAGTGGACTCCCGCGATTTTTTCAGAAAGCCCAATCCCGGGATGGCGTTACAGGCTGCAGAGGATTTTCCGGATATTGACCTTACAAGATCGGTAATGGTGGGCAATAATATTTCGGATATGAAATTCGGTAGAAGTGCCGGGATGCGGACCATCTATCTTACCACTACCAATGCTCCCGAAACACTGCCTCACCCCGACATTGATCTTCAGGTCCCCGATCTGAAGACATTGGCAGAACAGCTTCGGGATCACAAATAAAGATAATAAGGCTGCAATAAGACTTTAAATTCCGGTGTATATTCATTTGCCCGGCGGATCACGATCCGTTCTTCCGTGTATTCTTTTTTCCGGCGCCCGCAGACGACCATGATACGGAACGGATCATGCAGCTCCGTTTGATGCACATAGCAAAGCGCGTTTAAATACAGCCCTGAAGAGCCCAGCAACCGCACCAGTGCTGCTTTACGTTTGGCCGGAAGCAGCAGGAAGGCGTCGCCCTCCGCTTCAAGTTGCGCCTGCACTACCTGCAATAGCGGCAGTAACGGCAGCATCGCACTGTGATGGGCTATATTTTTTTGCGGCTCCGCCGATCTCAGGTCGCCCTCGTAAAACGGTGGATTGCTTACAACAGCCCTGTATTTTTTTTCAAAGGGGTACTGCAACACATCCCCCTTTAATAAGCGGATCGTCTGCGACCAGGGGCTTCCAGCAATATTTTCAGCAGCCTGTTCATAATCCGCCGGTTGTATTTCGATGGCTTCAATAGCAACAGGCGCTGCCTGGGCCATCATCAGACTCAGCAACCCGGTTCCCGCTCCGATGTCCAGCACAGTGCCGGAACTGCCCGCCAAATGTGCCGCCACCCATGCACCAAAAAGACAGGCATCCGTAGTAACCTTCATGGCGCACCGGTCCTGACGAATAATAAACTGCTTAAAACGGAAATACGGATTCGGCATACGCAAAGATGAAGAATAAGTCTGCTATCGCAAAATCAAGGTCATTTACAGGAACCATTAAGCGATTCAGGAACATCAAGCACATCAGAACCTTAACTATTCTTAACGCCTTAATGGTTTAAAAACACCACAACAGACTGTCACCATTACCGGAACCACTAAGCGATTCAGGAACGTGAAACACATCAAAACCTTAACTATTCTTAATGCCTTAATGGTTAAAAAGCACCACAACAGACCACCGCCATTACAGGAACCATTAAGCGATTCAGGACATTAAGCACATCAGAACCTTAACTATTCTTAACGCCTTAATGGTTCAAAAACACCACAACAAACCGACACCATTACAGGAACCATTAAGCGATTCAAGAACATGAAGCACATTAAAAACTTAACTATTCTTAATGCCTTAATGGTTCAAAAACACCGCAACAATATTATACAACTATTTGCCGGTTTTACATATTTAGATACATTCGCTCATGAATCAGCCAAAGGTTATCATTGTGGGACAGGGCATCAGTGGCACTTTTCTTTCCTGGTTTTGCTATCAGGCAGGTCTTGACTTTACCGTGATCGATGTGCAACGGGAAGGAACTCCTTCCAATGTCGCAGCAGGCATCATCAACCCGGTTACCGGTCGCCGCGTGGTAAAGGTCTGGCTCGACGATATCCTTCTGCCTTTTGCAGAAAAAGCATACACTGCAATGGGCACATTCCTGGATATACCCGCCATAACCAAAACCGCTATTGTTGATTTTTTTCCCAATCCTTTTATGAAAGAAAGTTTTCTGAAAAAGCTTTCGCAGAAAGAGGATTATATCCGCCTGCTGGAAGATGACCGGCAGTTTGCCCCGTATTTTAATTACGAATTCGGTGCCGGCTGCATTGCACCCGCTTATGTAGTAAATATGGCAGGGCTGCTTCCTGCCTGGCGCAATTTTTTAAGGCAACAGCACAAACTGATCGAAGAGCCCTTTGATTTTTCACAACTGGATGCAGCGGGTCGGGTTATTCAGTACAGGGAACATACAGCTGACCGGATCCTGTTTTGTGATGGCGCCGCAGGCGCGGCCAATCCTTATTTTTCATTGCTTCCCTTTGCGCTTAATAAAGGAGAAGCAGTAATTATAGAAGCACCGGAACTCCCGTCCGGCCTGCTTTTCAAAAAATCAATGCTGCTGGCGCCGCTGGTAGAAACAGGCCTGTTTTGGGCAGGAACAAATTATATCTGGGATTTTACAGATGAAGCCCCAACCGAAGCATTCCGGCAGGCGACGGAACAAACGCTCCGGCAATGGCTGAAAGTTCCTTTCAGGATCCTGGACCACAAGGCTGCGGTGCGGCCCGCAACCGTAGAAAGAAGGCCTTTTGCCGGGTTCCACCCGGTTTATCCAAACATCGGCATCCTGAATGGTATGGGGACAAAGGGTTGCTCACTGGCACCTTATTTTTCGCACCAGCTGGTTGAGCACCTGTTGCATCAACGGCCGCTCCTGCCTGAAGTGGATATCAGCCGCTTCAAAAATATACTAAGCCGGCAGCCGCTTTAGTCGTGCAATACCTTGCGTGATCAGTGCCGGTTACCGGGTTTTGCTGATCCAGATCCTGTTAAAATATAAAGGCCCCGCACCCGGTACTGCCCTGAGGGAGATCTGGTAAAAACCCGCTTGCGGAAAACGCAGCTGCCCCAACCGGGTATCCACAAATTCATCGGTATAACTCTGATGCGGTTCTGCCACAATGGTACCGGATGATGGTAACTGCTGCTCCAGGTACTGGTCGGTTACACGCGCCGCTACGGTGGCCGCTTCCTTCGAGTGGTTATGATACGACAGGTCCAGCTGGTAACTGCCCGCCTCCGGTATATAAACCTCCCAGTTCAGCATGCCCTCTTTATCGATAACAAGACGGGTCGGACGCAGTCCGTCATAGCGCTCCAGCTTAAAGTCCCTGTTTTTTTCCCAGACATTGGCGCCCGTAAGCGCAAAACCACCAAAGGTGGACTCCGCCACCATCTCACCATCCAGCGACACCGGTGCCGGATATTGCAATACCACAACAGAAACAAAAGGATCCCCCGCCTGTTCCGGTAACTGCAGATGCGTGAGCGGCCCGTTCTGTGTAAACTTCAGGGGCTTTTTGCCGGAAGCCGTGATCAGTGCTGCCTTTTCCGGTTTTGAAAGGATCCCCGACAAACGCAATACCTTATCCAGCGGCCAATTATAAACATGCAGATAAACAAGCTGTTTATTCCCGGCTGTTTTGGTGGTGATCCTGCCCCAATCGTGCTGGCCTGCCCGCAATTCGAGGCCCGTACAGCCATAGATGGCTTCACCGTTTTTTGACAGCCAGGTACCCAGGTCCTCCAGGCGACGCACGCCTTCGTAAGGAACCGACCCATCGGCACGCGGACCGATATTCAGCGTAAAATCTCCGTTAAGACTTACATTCCCGATCAATGATTGCAGCAACTGACTGGTCGATTTCCATTCATTTTCCTGTCCGTAATATCCCCAGGAATGCGCAATCGTACCGGAGGTTTCCCAGGGATGCGCCGTATAAACGGAACCGAATTCATTATCCCCTTTTGATTCAAAATCCACACCCGGGTCGGAAGCCGGCAGGCCAATCCTGGAATTAATCAGGCAGTTAGGCTGCAGCTCTCTTATCAGCCGCACCACCTGGTCCAGCTGCTCTTTCTTCACCACGGTCTTTTTATAGTCCAGCCACATATCAAACCAGAACATGGCAATGTCGCCGTAATTGGTCAGTAATTCCCTTAACTGTGGAATAACTTTCTCCTGCCAGTATTTATCGTAGTCCTCATCCTTAATTCCGGTCAACTCCTTATTATGATCCCATCCGTAAGGATGGTCCCAGTCAACCCAGTGCGAATAATAAAAGCCCAGTTTGATCCCGTGCTTCTTACAGGCGGCGGCCAGTTCCTTGATCACATCGCGGTTGGTGCCGCTTAGCTTTGTTAGGTTATAATCGCTCGCTTTACTGTTCCAGAGGGCTACCCCATCATGATGCTTTGACGTGATCGTTATGTATTTCATTCCCGCTTTTTTTGCAAGCAGCACCCATTCCTCCGGCCGGATCCGGTTCCAGTCGAACCGCCTGGCCAGTTCCCCGTATTCATCCTTTGAGATCCGGTTGCGGTAACGGATCCATTCCGCATAGTTATTCCCGTAGCGCAGCCGTTCTCCCTTCCACATCCCTTCAGCAGCACTGTACAAACCCCAATGAATGAACATTCCAAAACGTGCGGCCGTAAACCACCGGGTCTTGGGAGCAGCTGCAGCACCGGACTGGGAATGAACGGCAAAAGCAGTAAATACCATCCATAAAGAGAAAACGATCTTATTTTTCATAACAAACCTGATTACGGCTAAGATACGTAACTTTTACAGTGGCAACATCATTGCCGGAACACCGGCGCCATCCGGCCGTTATTTCCGGCGCAATAAAAGGAAAATTCCGAGAAGGACGATCCCAACGAGGAAAAAGGCCCACCACATACCTGCTTTAAAAATCGCTTCAACAGCGCTGCAGCTTTGAAGCAGCGCCATGCCGGCCAGTATCATATAAAAGAGAATATTTTTCATATTTGTTCTTTTTAAGGGTTAGACAACCACCTCACAAGACCTTACCGGCAACCGCCGGCAAGCGATTACCACAGCAAATTTCCTGCTTCATCAGAAGCACTACGAATTTCAGGCCAAATCATAATTTACCGCTTACTTTTTGCCAGCGGAAGACAAATCACAGCACGTGTAAATTTTGGTTTAATATTTGGAGATTTTTAATTAAAAAGCAGGCAGAAACTAAGAAATCTGTTAGGTTTGCAAAAACAGCGCAGAACCCTTTTCATTCATTGAATTAACCCGTTGCACACTTGAACAAAGCAGTAAAAAAAGGTATAAAAATAATTCTGAAAATACTTGCAGGTATTATTGTACTTGTCATTCTGCTTATCCTGTCGCTGAACCTTCCATTTGTACAAAATCTCATTAAGAACAAGGTTGTGCAATACCTGAAAAAGAAGACCGATACCGAGATCAGCCTGGAACGCATCCGTATCGGTTTTCCGAAAGACTTGGAGCTGAACAAACTTTATGTTGCTGATAAAAAAAAGGACACCCTGCTTTATACCGAAAAACTGGGAGTAGACCTGGACATGCTGGCCCTGCTCTCGAACCGGGTGGAAATAAACAGTATCGAACTGGATAAAGTGCGGGCGAATGTGTACCGACTCCATCCGGATACGGTATTTAATTACCAGTTCCTGGTAGACTCGCTTATATCCAACGAAGAGAAGACACCGGAGGATGAAAAAAAAGACACCACCTCCACCCTTCGCTTCCGCCTGGACAAGATCACTTTTAACGATATCCGGATCCGGTTCCGGGATGATGTGTCTGGCAATGATGCAGGCGTTTTTCTGGGCAACCTGGATGCCCGGGTAAAAACATTCGACCTGGATAAGATGCATTATGCCTTGCGTTCACTCGCAGTTAAAAATACCCGGCTGCATTATTTTCAGAACAAACCGCTCACCGTGCTGCAGCAAAAAGCAGATTCCAGTATCGATAAAACCGCCACAGAAAAGGGAGGTCGCCTGCCATTGATCGAATTCGCAAAACTTGCGCTGGACAATGTATCGCTTCAATACGACGACCGGCTCTCAGACACCAGGGCTCTTGCGGAGCTGAATGCATTTCACCTGGATGACCTCGCACTCGATCTTACCAATGGCAGCTACCGCTCTTCAGAGGTCCTGTTGCAGAACTCTCTGATCGATTTTGCCTACCGTCCTACACCGACCAACGAAAAAGCGGTGGAAACCGCTGCAGACAGTGCAGCGGCATCTTCTTTCGGTCTGCTGCTGGGAAAAGTGATCTTTGCCAATAACCGGTTGCGATACGATAACCTGGCAGCTGCCCGTACGCCGGGACACCTGGATTTTAATCACCTCAACATAAAAGAACTGGGACTTACCGGAAACAATATTTCCATTGACAGCACCGGTATAAAAGCCGCCGTACTCGGCGGGAAATTAAAAGACACCAGTGGCTTTGTACTGAATGACCTCAAAGGCGACATCGTGTATGATGACCGGCAATTGAAGGTGGACGGGTTTATTTTAAAAACCCCTTATACCCGGATCGACAACAACAGCCTGCTCAGCTACACCTCGCAGGAGGACCTGAGCAAACATCCGGAAAAAGTAAAGATGGACGTTCAGTTCCGGGATACCCGGATCGGGATGCAGGACCTGTATTACCTCCTGCCGTCGGTACCGGCCAGTTACCGCAGCCGGCAGATCAATCTGGCAGCAGCGTTTACGGGCTATCTGAATGACCTCGATATTGATAAGTTGCAGATCCATGGCCTGAACAGCACCAATATCGACATTGCCGGCGGCATCAAAGGATTGCCGGATCTTGAAAAGACCGTGTTCAATTTAAACCTCCGGAAACTGCAGACTTCCAAAAGCGATCTCCTTTCGCTGGTACCGGCAACAACGATGCCTCAAAGCATTGAATTGCCCGGTTATCTTTCGGCAAACGGAAAATTTAACGGCAGTCTTACCAATTTCACCACCGGATTACAATTAAAAACAGATATGGGCGGTGCCACGCTGCAGGCCGCCATGGGCGGACCAAAGAACAGGGAGATCTACCGTGCCAAGGTGCAGCTGAATAACTTTAACCTGGGGCGGCTGCTGAAACAACAGGATCAGCTGGGCACCATTTCGCTGCTGGCCAATATAAGCGGCCAGAGCCTGGACCCCAAAAAAATGCGTGCAAAGTTGAACGGGACCATTTATCATGCCCGTTATAACAGGTACGATTATAAAAACATTAAACTGGAAGGCTCTTACGCCGGCAATATAGCCACCCTTAACGCCATCAGCAACGACAGCAACGCGCATTTCACCTTAGACACAAAGGTCGATCTTAATAAAGCTACCCCGGCAATAAAAGGAACAGCCGACCTGAAAAACATCGATCTCCAAAAACTGAACTTTTATACAGATCCGTTGAAACTGGCGGGGCTGGTTGATATGGATTTCAGTTCCGTGGACCCGGACTACCTCAACGGATCAGCCACCCTGAAAAGTGTTCAGATCGGCTTCAACGAATCCATCTATAATATTGATACCTTAACGCTCAATGCCGTATCGACCAGGGAACACAACGAATTGACACTATCTTCAGACTTCATGACAGCCCGGTTCAGCGGGAAATACCAGCTGACCCAGACCGGACAGGCCTTTATCAACCAGATCAACAAATACTATGCATTTGCTCCCACAAAGAAAATAGCGCCCCAGCAGCTGCAATTCAATATTGTCATTACCGATCCGGGGCTGATCCAGAAATTTGTTCCCGCGCTCACCACGCTGGCACCCGCCACCATCGACGGAAATATTAATACCCTGAACGACAGTCTTCGTCTGAATGCCGCTTTCCCTCATGTGGTCTACGACAGCTTTGATATAAAAGATATTCAATTAAAGGCGGGCAATACGGATTCAACAAAACTTGACTATGCATTGAACATAAAGGCCATCCAAAGTCCTTCTGTAAATCTTTACAATGCGGAAGTAAGCGGGGCTGCTGCAAATAATTTGCTGGATGTAAATCTCTTTTTAAGAGACCGTGCCAACAAGGATAAATACCAGGTAGGCGGCCAGTTCAAATCGATCAATGAAACCTATCAGTTTATGCTGGATCCGCAAAAGCTGCTCCTGAACTATGACCCCTGGAAGGTAGCCGCCGATAATATGATCCAGTATGGTAAGGCAGGGGTGTATGTACGCAATTTTGAGATCAGCAACAACGGGCAGTCGCTGGCCATCAACAGCCGGTCTGCCGAGCCCAATGCCCCTGTCAATGTTAAATTCACCAATTTCATGCTGGAGACCCTGACCAGGTACGCTGACCAGGATACGGCAATGGTAGGCGGAAAACTCAACGGCGTCGTGGATGTTACCGATATAGCCACCAGCCCGAAGTTTGAAGCAGATCTTACCATCAACCAGCTCCGGTACCAGAAAGATGCCCTAGGTGATGCAACCATAAAAGTAAACAACAACACCGCCAATGCCTACCAGGCGGATGTCCGCCTGACCGGTCTGCACGATCTTGCTGTAACGGGATTCTATTATACCGGGGAAACCGGTTCACTGGACCTGGATATCACCGTCAATAAGATCGACCTGAAACACATTGAAAGCGTTACGGGCGGTCAGATAAGGAACGGCAAAGGCATCCTTACCGGAAACCTCACGGCCAAAGGCCCGGTAAGTAAACCCGTCATCCTGGGCGCCCTCACTTTTAAAGATGCGGGACTGAACATTGCACAGCTGAACGGCTACTACCAGCTCAGGAATGAGACCGTACGCTTTGTGGAGTCCGGTATATCCTTTAATAAATTCACCATACGGGATTCCGCCAATCAGCCGCTGACGCTGGACGGGATGATCACTACACGTGACTTTTCCAATCCGGGTTTCAACCTGACCCTGCGCGCCAATAATTTCAGGGTCATGAATTCCACGATTGCAGATAACGAATTATTTTATGGTACTGTGCTGGTCACCCTCAATGCCCGGATCAACGGCGACCTGAACAAGCCCAAGGTTGATATGCAGGTACGGATCAACAAAGGCACCAAATTCAATTTTGTGATCCCCGATGATGACCCGCTGGTGGCAAGCCAGGAGGGCATTGTAGAGTTTATTGATAAAGATGCGCCCCCGTTCAATGGCCGGCAGCCGTTGAATGTGGACAGTCTTACCCGTTCGCCCATTACCGGCGTTGATATTTCGGGTGATATAACGATCGATAAGGAAGCGGAGATCACCATCGTGGTAGATCCGCAGAACGGGGATGCACTGCGTGTAAAAGGGGAAGCCGATCTCAGTCTGCAGATGGATCCCAGTGGCCGCATTACTTTAACCGGCAGGTACGAAATTACGGAAGGTGGTTATAACCTTACCATCGGCGGGCTGGCGAAACGCGAGTTCAAGATCCAGCAGGGAAGCTCGATCCAGTGGACAGGGGCTCCTACAGAAGCTAATGCTGATATCACTGCTATCTATGAGATCAATACCTCCCCGATCGACCTGGTATCAGGGCAGATCGATCCCGCCGATAATATCACCCGCACCAAATCGCGGCAAAAACTGCCATTTTATGTGTACCTGAAAATGAACGGGGAATTATTAAAACCCACCCTTAGCTTCCAGATCGATATGAGGGAGAGCGACCGCAATGCCCTTGATGGCATCGTTTATACCCGGTTGCAACAGGTCAATGCCAATGAAAGTGAACTCAACAAACAGGTCTTTGCCCTGCTGGCTCTTAACCGTTTTATTTCCGATAATCCGTTTGAAAGTCTTGCCGGCGGTACTTCAGCAGGGGCACTGGCCCGGCAGAGTGTAAGCAAACTGCTTACTGAACAGCTGAACAACCTCGCCTCCGACCTGATCAAGGGAGTGGACATCAATTTCGACCTCACGTCGCAGGAGGATTATTCCACCGGGCAGGAAAAAACAAAGACCGACCTGAATGTAGCCTTTACCAAACGGCTTCTGAACGACCGTCTCAGCGTAACAGTGGGAAATAATTTTGCGCTTGAAGGCGCCAATGCCAATCAGAACGCAGCCCAGCTGGCCAGTAATGTAAACATAGAATACATGCTTTCCAGGGACGGGCGTTACCGTCTGCGCGCTTACCGGCGCAATCAAACAGAAGGCATCATTGAAGGACAGATCATCGAAACCGGTGTAGGTTTTATCATAGTGGTAGATTATAACAGGTTCAGAGAAGTGTTCCGCAGTTTCAGAAAGCGGGATCAGCGCCGTGGCTCCGGCAGTATCAATGGCAGTAACCGAGAAAACAAGGGAGATGAGTAAACGGAATTTTTCATATTTGTTTTTTACCCGCAGGGATCGTCAGTTATCAGCTGCCAGGGCGCAGGTGGCGGCCTTCAGCCCGGATGCAATTTCCGGCACTCAAATCCCGGCGCTGAAACCTGAAATCTCAAATCCTAAATCCCGAATCTCAGCGCTTAAATCCCGGATCCCGAATCTCAATACGCAATACCCGATCATCAAATCCCGTCCTTTCGTTTATTTTGTAAGCGTTCTGCTCTTTATGGTATTCTTCACCTCCTGCAGCTCTACAAAAAAATTAAAACCCGGTGAAGTGCTTTATACCGGCGCCACTATAAACCTGAACCCCGATACGCCTGCTGTTAAAAGTCAGAAAGATTTCAAAAGCCAGCTGGAAGAAAAAGTACGACCCGGGCCCAACAAAAAGCTGCTCGGCTGGCGTTATAAATTATTTTTCTATAACCTTGTCAGCGAACCCAAAAAACAGAAAGGATTTAAGTACTGGGTAAAGTATAAACTGGGAGAGCCGCCCGTTTTAATGAGCCAGGTCAAATTGCAGAACAATGTAAATATAATGACCAGTTACCTTGCCAGCAAAGGCTTTTTACAGGCCTCCGGCTCGGGAGACACCCTTATAGAAGGCAAAATGGGCAAGGCCTTTTACCAGGTCTATTCCGGTCCGCGCTACACATTGAATACCATCAGTTTCCCACGCGACAGCAATGCAGAGATCGCCGGGCTCATCCGCAATGTGCAGAACAAGACCTTATTAAAAGAAGGCAATTATTACGATCTGGATGTCTTTAAAGCCGAACGGGAACGCATCGATGTACAGCTCAAAGAAAACGGGTATTTCTATTTTAATCCCGATTACCTGCTGATACAGGCAGACAGTACGATCGGTGATCAGAAAGTTGATATCAATCTGAAAATAAAGGACAATGCACCACGCGCGGCATTGCAGCCTTATTTCATCCGCAATATAAACATTTACCCGGACTACAGCCTGCGGCGGGATTCGGTCACCAGGTCCTCCGAACCGGTGCAGTTCAAAGACTTTACGATCTACGATCCCAATCATAAATACAAACCCCGATTATTCGAACATCTGATCTTTTTCCAGAAAGGTGACCGCTATAACCGGACCGACCATTCCTTAAGCCTGAACCGGCTGGTGAACATCGGGACCTTCCGTTTTGTAAAGGCAGAATTCAACCCCATGGACACCGCTACCAGCAACAATATGGATGTGGATTTCCTCCTTACCTCTTCCAAAAAGAATGCGATGTCCCTTTCGGTAACAGGCACCAGCAAATCCAATAATTTCATCGGATCGGAGATCAAGGTCACGCATACCAATAAAAATACATTCCGCGGGGCGGAACAATTCAACCTCAGTCTCTCAGGGGGATTTGAAAAACAGTTCAGCGGACAGCAGAAAAACCTTACCTCTTATTCGCTGGGTGCGGAAGCAAAATTATTATTCCCGCGTATCATACTTCCCATATTCAATTTTAAAACGCATAATGCCTATGTGCCCAAAACCCACATCACCATTGGATCCCAGTTGTTAAACCGGGCCAATTATTATACCCTTCTTTCCGGCAAGGGGGAATTTGGTTATTTATGGAAGGGCAACGAATTCAACGAACACCAGCTAAACCCGATTTCGATAAGTTATATCCGTACCGCAAATACCACCGACAGTTTTAACCGGATGCTGGAAAAAGTACCGACATTAAAGAACAACTTCGAGAACCAGTTTATCATCGGTACCAATTATACCTATACCTACAGCAACCAGATGAAGACCGAGGCCCGAAACAATTTCCTGTTCATGGGAGCTGTGGAATCCGCAGGCAATCTGGTGAATGCTTTTATCCCAAAAGATGAAGATGGGAAAAAACGGCTCTTCCAGACGATCACCAACCAGTTCGTGCGGCTGGAGGCCGACTTCAGGGATTATTATAAAATAAAACCCGGTCTTATCTGGGCCAACCGGTTTAACGTCGGCTATGGCATTCCATATGGCAACAGTTCCGTATTGCCCTATATACGCCAGTTCTTTGCAGGAGGGAGTAATGATATCCGGGCATTCCGGTCCCGGTCCCTGGGGCCTGGCAGTTTTTACTTCAATACAGACAGCCTGGATTTCTTTGCTGATCAGGGGGGAGATGTCAAAGTCATGCTCAATACCGAACTGCGGGCAAAACTGTTCAGTATTATCCAGGGGGCAGTATTCATAGATGCCGGTAATATCTGGCTGGCAAAAAACGATACCAGCCGTCCCGGGGGGCAATTCCGGCTCGGGGGTGTTTTAAGCGAAACCGCTGTTGGCGGTGGTGTTGGTCTGAGAGTGGACGCTTCGATCTTCGTGGTGCGCTTCGACCTGGCCATGCCATTCCGCAAACCCTGGTTACCCCCCGGACAACGATGGGTATTTGACCAGATCCGGTTCAGTGATCCCGAATGGCGCAAAAAAAATCTTATATTTAATATCGGTATCGGGTATCCCTTCTAGCAGCCACGGCCGGTCAGGTTTCAACACCGGCACCGGCTAGTCCGTTGTCGGGTCAGCCCGCAGCATACCGGTCCCGAGAGCCGCCATCACCTGTTTTATTGCCAGCAAACAACAGCATATGAAAAAGAAGATTTCCATAATCATAAAAGCCGGGCTCCTGGCTGGAACCCTGGATATCCTTTCCGCCTTTCTGCATTATTATGTTGCAACTGGCAAGGATCCGTTATTTATCCTTAAATATATCACCAGTGCGGTACTGGGGCCGGAGGCGTTTTCGGGAGGCACTGAAATGTACGCGGCCGGGTTGCTGCTCCATTATTTCGTAGCATTCAGCTTTACTGTATTTTTCTTCTGGCTGTACCCGCAGTTGAAAATACTGCAGCGCAACTGCCTTGCCACTGCTGTTTTTTATGGGCTGTTTATCTGGATCATCATGAATCTTATCGTAGTACCCTTGTCGCGGATCGGGAAGTTCCCGGCCAATGTTTCGGGGATGCTCATTAACGCAGCAATACTGATCATTGCCATCGGCATCCCCCTTTCTTTTATCGTCAGCCGTTATTACCGGAAGAACGATCCTGCCGCTATTTCACGGGAAAGAAACAGTCAATAAAAAAAATGAAACGGAGCGAATACTGCACGGCACAATACGGCTGGATAAAAAATTCCCGGGAGGTATTACTGACCTACCTGGAAGCCCTGAAACCCGGTGAACTGGAACGCGAATTCCCTTCTTTCAGCAATGGAGGCAGCATCCGTAATTTGCTGGTGCATATTGCCAATGTATACCAGCATTGGGTGGGTATCATTGCACTGCATAAAGAAATATCTTATGCCGCATACGGGGATTTTAAAAGTATTGATGCGATCCGCTCCCTTTATTACTCCATCGACGAACTGATCACCGAACTTTTAAAGAAGGAAACGCTGACGGCACATAACATTCCTTTTTCATTAAATAACGTACAGCGCACTACCTCCTTTTTCCAGATCTTCAGCCATGCAACCACGCATGAATTCCATCACAAGGGGCAGGTCCTTACCATCAGCCGGCTGATGGGATACACTCCTGCAGATACCGACATCATTCATTAACAGGAATTGAACATTTTGCAGGGTTGCAAGGGGCATTATTGCTCCGGTCTGTTCTTTGGTAATGATACCCGGAAAGTATATTATTCCACCGGGGTTATTTTATAGGCACAGCGCCGGGCACCCTTTAAAATATGATCCACACGTTCCACTTCAGCCGTTTTGCCCAATACCGCTTTAAACGTTTTGAGCTCCGCCGCACAGAATCCCTGGCAGCTGGCTGCCGCAGCACAGATCGGGCAATGATTCTCCACCAGCAGGTAACCCTCTCCCTCCTTTTTAAAATCGGCCATATATCCTTCCCGGGTCCTGATGGCGGCCAGTCCTTTCAACCGTTCTTTCAAACCGGCCTGTCCCTCCAGTTCTTTCATATATCGCTCCAGTCCGGTCTTTCCGTTGGCCGCAATGATCTTATCCAGTGCCTGTTGCCCGAGCGTGCTGCGGATCGTTTCGATCAGTTTCACAGTTAATTCTGCATGCATATCCGGAAAACGCGCATGCCCCAGATCTGTCAGTGCCCATATCTGTTGCGGACGGCCCCGTCCTTTTGATTCTGTGGTGGCGGTCACCAGTCCTTCTTTTGCCAGCTTCAGCAAATGAAACCGGGCGCCTTCTACAGTGATCTCCATTGCAGCGGCTAGGTCCAGCAGGGTCTGTGGCCCTTTGGTCTTTATGATGCCCAGTGCTTTCTCATTTTCAGGGAGATTATTATGCATAATAAACAAAGTAATTATTTATTTTAAATACAAATTTAGTATTTTTGCCGGACTTGAGATTAAAATGATACCTATGCAGGACCGGGGCGGCATACAAAATAAAGTGGTACAGTCCGGTATCGCAGGACTTACCCTGACGGATTATGCACCGGGCGACCGGTTTGCGGATTTTGATATCACACCGTATCTCTTCCACGGGCTGGTGTTAAAGGAAAAGGAATTCAGGGCGGCAATGGAATCGATCGACTGGACACAATATGCGGAAAGCTGTGTATCTGTTTATTGTTCGTCTGATGCCATACTGCCGCAGTGGGCATTCATGCTGCTGTCTGTAAAGCTCCGGCCATTCGCAAAAAGCATTATATTTGGCAGCACAGAGATCCATAGAAAAAAATGCTGGGTCGAAAATATTGATGCTGCGGATTTCAGTCACCTGGAAGGGAAAAAAGTAACCCTCCGCGCTGACATAAAAGTTCCGGAGGAGGTGTACATGAAAGCTACAGAGAAATTAATGCCATTGGTGGCCACCCTTATGTATGGCGAACCGGGGCTGCCAAAAGTTATTTATAAGTCGTACAAACCAACAACAGGAACCATATCATGAATATATTAGTACTAAACGGATCATTGGATCAGCGCGAAGGATCAACACCGGCAAAACTTGCTGCCTATCTCAAACAACACCTGGAAGCACAGGAAGCCCAGGTTACTGTATTCAATCTGGTGGAATCGGGTATTCCGCTGTTTGACTATACATTACAGAAAGTGCCCAACGGCGTTCAGGTAATGCTCAATCTCTTCAGAAATGCTGATGCCCATATCTGGCTGACCCCACTATACCACGGCAGTATGACGGGTGTGATGAAAAATTGCCTCGACTGGCTGGAGCTCAGTTCTAAAGAAGAGCGTCCCTATCTGATCGATAAACTCATCGGACTGATTTGCTGGGCGGACGGAGGACAGGCTGTGCAGGGCATCAATGCGATGGACGCCGTGGCCAAATCGCTGCGTGCCTGGCCCGTACCTTTTAGCGTTCCGATCGTCCGTAATGCGTTATTTACTGCTCCGGACTATCAGGAGATCACCCAGGAATATAAAAACAAGATCAACCTGCTTACCAATATCATTACTTCCAAACGCGTGGTGACCATTTAGCTGTCTGCCTTCAGCAGTGCGCCCTCAGCTTGCAGTCCATTACCGGGAGTTGTTTGCCGGGCACATTGCTATTTATCCTGAAAGCCGATCGCTCAGGGCTGATTGCTGCCAGCTTCCGGCTGCTTCTTTCTTCCCGCAGACAGATAATGATGCCACAGGATCATGGTAGCAACAGTGCGGTGCGGCGCCCATTTTTCCGCGACGGCGATCAGTTCTTCTTTTGATGTATCCTTAGGCAATGTCTTTAGCCGCTTCAGTGCATTTACTGCAGCAAGATCACCGGCCGGGAATATATCGGCACGCTGCAATACAAACATGAGGTATACATCAACCGTCCAGTTGCCGATCCCTTTTAAAGTTGTCAGCTTTTCCCGGATCACCACATCGGGCAACCGGTGCATTCCGTCAAGATCAATTTTTCCGCTGATGATCGCTTCGGCCAGTCCGCGGATGTATACTGCTTTTTGCCGGCTTACATAACAGGCCCGCAGCTCTGCATCGGTCAGTTTTAAAACCGCTTCCGGTATCAATTGTCCCGTATGTGCCTGTAATTTTTTCAACGCCGCCAGGGCAGAGGCCAGCGACACCTGTTGCTCCAGGATGATATGCACCAGGGATTCAAAACTATTTGTCCGCGTCCACATCGGCGGGTGCCCGTATGTTTTCAATACCTCTGCCAGGTGTACATCTTTTTTTGCAAGCTGATTGCAGATGCGTTTGAATGTTTTTTCAGAAAAGGAATGGATCATAGAACCGGGTCATGTCCACAGATCAAGCTGTGGTTTTGGGTTTTCAAGATTCAGTAAATACGTTTTTCGCTGCACGCCGCCGCCAAAGCCGATCATCTTTCCGTCGGCGCCAATCACCCGGTGACAGGGAATAATGATCGGCACGGGATTTTTATTCAGTGCGCCGCCCACAGCACGAACGGTTTTTATATCACCTATCCTCCGGGCCATTTCACCATAGCTGATCGTTTTTCCAAAGGGGATATCCGCCAGCAGCTCCCATACTTTTTTCTGAAAATCACTACCGGTAAGCATTACCGGCAACTCAAACAGTTTTCGTTTTCCTGAAAAATAATCATCCAGTTGACGCTCTGTTTCCAATAACAACGGGTGCAGTTCTTCCTTAACAAACTGCTCCCCACTCACATATTTTTCACCGGTACGCCACTGTACCCCTACCAGGTGTGCTGCTGTTGCGATCAGGCGTAACGGCCCCGTGGGCGATGCTACTTCTTTATAAAAATATTGTTCCATGCAATTGTGATCATCGGTTCATCCGTCTAAAATACATCATTCCCTGTTATATTTTCTTATAGCATACCCAACTTGTTTCAGTAATTATTCTTCCGCCCGTTCAAGCAGGTATTATTTGTGTTCACACAGTAGCGCGAACCGGTGTGTTTCAGTAGATATCTTTTATACAGATCATAAATTTTTACCGCTTCCGGTTCGTTTTCGCCGGATTGCGTTAATTTGCTGCCTGCTAAAATTCCCTAACAGGAATGCAAAATATTCAATTCATAAAACTCCGGCCGACCGATGCGCTCCCGTTCCGTTTACTATTACTGGCGGATGAAACCATCGAAGCCATTGAAAAATATATCTATGAGGCGGAAGTTTATATACTGGCAGATCAGCAGCAGACCATTGGTGTAGCAGCCTTATACCGGCACTCAGCGGATGAAATGGAAATAAAAAATATCGCTATAGCTTCCCCGTATCAGAAAAAAGGCATTGGATCATTTTTTATTACACAGATCATTCGTCTTGCAAAAGAGCTGGGATACAAGACCCTTATAGTTGGAACAGCAGCTACCGGACACCAGCAGCTCCGTTTTTATGAGCGTAACGGATTCCGGAAATACGCGCGGCGAAAGAACTTTTTTATCAACAACTATCCGCAACCGATTTATGAGAACGGCATCCGCTTAAAGGATATGATACTCCTGAAACAAGAACTATGACCCTGCAACAGCGGTCATTATAAATACACAAAAATGGAAACGATCCTTATCAGAAACTACCAACCGCAGGACCTGGAAGCGATTACAGAACTCACCAGCCAGCTGGGCTATCCCACCACAACAGATGAAATGAAAAGCCGGATGGAACATATTTCCGGGCGCGATGACTGCCGCACCCTGGTAGCCGTTAAAGCCCACAGTGTGGTGGGCTATGCCGGCATGGTAAAGGGTTTCTATTGGGAAAAGAACGGCTCCTTTTTAAGGATACAGGCCCTGGTAGTACATCATCATCACCGGAAAGCCGGCATCGGGCGGAAGTTGATTGAGGCCGCAATACTTCATGCAACAACAATTAAAGCTGGTGCCGTATTATTAAATTCCGGCAACCGGCCGGAACGGAAAGAAGCCCATCAGTTCTATCCGAAACTGGGATTTGAAGCAACATCAACCGGCTATGTAAAAAAAATAAACACATAAGGCAAAACCAATATAAAATTCTCCGCAGGCCACTCTTACAAAATTCACGGGATTTCTTGTATCATTTACTGAAATGATAAGTAAATGGGCCTCAATTGTTATTGATCTGTTAGAATATCAATTCCGCCTCATTTTTTTTGTTCAGAAAACAATAAGGTTTAATTTTGTGCTATGTTGCAAACGCGTTTCATAGTAATGGTCTTGTTTCTGGTTGCCTCATTTATGGCGCCGGCATCAAGATCCAGTGCCTGTGAAATGAATAAAAAAACAGAGCAGCCTGCTTCATCAGCAGGCAATTCGCATCTTAAAAAAAACAATACCCATCACAAGTCCGCCTGTTGCGATCACGCTTCCGCTGCACACCAGCAAAAGGGGCACTGTACACACGACAATTGTACCGATAACAGCTGTCACCCTGTTTCCATATACAGCCTGCACACCGTAAATCAACTGGAGATCACTTCTCTTCCGGCCGTTGCAGCCGATCACCGTATCGGGCGTAATAAAACACAGCTCCCTTCTTACGCGTATTCGATCTGGCAACCTCCCCGAGCTGGTTAATCAGTTTCTTCAGGGCCGTTTTATGCCCTTTTGGAGGCGTGTTGTACGCACTCCTGTTCTGTATGCTGTCGCAGCATACCATCTATTCACTGATTAACAATACAATCATGCAATTATTAAAAAACATGTCCCTGGCCCTGCTGATGGGTCTTGCGGCCACATTCTCCTACGCGCACGGACAAATAAAGCATTCAAAAACAACAACGGTATCCATCCAGGGCAGTACGGAATCCTGCAAAGCGATGATCGAAAAAGCGGGAACACAGAAAAAGCTGTCCCGCTTAACATGGGATGCCGCTACGCAAAAAGCGGCATTGGTCTATAACAGTCATGCCACGTCAAAAGACGCTGTCCTAAAACGGGTAGCACTTGCAGGGTTTGACAATGAGGGTTACAATGCACCGGAGGAAACCTATCGCACACTACCCGCAACCTGCTGGTACAAGGGTGCACCGGAAGCCATGCAACCACATGCGGCCCATTCGGAAACACAGCAGAACGATCCTTCCGCAAGATCCGCTGAAGCAACCGCTGCATCTGCATTAGAACCTTTGTACAAAGCCTATTTCAGCATTAATAGTGCCCTGGTACAATCAGATAGCAAAACGGTTGCTCAAAAAGCCGGTGAGCTGAACGGGCTGGTAAAAGCCGTAAAGATGGGTGCGTTGAACAATGATGAACACGAGGTATGGATGAGCGTTATGAACGACCTGCAGAAACAGGCAGCAGCGCTTCAATCTGCCGGCAGCATTGAAAAACAGCGTGCCGCCTTTGCCCCGCTTTCCGGGACGGTCTATAAACTGATAAAGGCCTCCAAACTGCCTTATAAAGTTTACTACAATCATTGCCCGATGTACAAAGGTGGTGCCAACTGGCTCAGTAATGAGCAGGGGATCAAAAATCCTTACTATGGCTCAAAGATGATGACCTGCGGCTCCACCAGGGAAACGCTTCAGTAACAATCTTTCCTCATTCCAAAACAGCACTCATGAAACAGTTATTTCTATGGGGATGGATCGTTATAGCCCTTGCGGCCTGCAATGCCCCCGGCAGCACGAACAGCGGAACAGCGGCTGACTCCGTCAATCAAAAGGCAGCAACAACCCCGCAGGACACCGCTGCAAAACAGGCTTTTTCCGCAGACGGGATCCTGAACGCCTATTTTGCACTGGGAACAGCCCTCTTTGAGGAGCAGCCGGCCGGCATTACCGATGCCGCGACAATGCTCGGGGAAAAGTTAAAGGTCCGGCATACAAGCGCACTTCCGGCGGCGCAGCAAAAGGAAATACAGGAGATCATTGAAGCCTCGGTGGAAAATGCGGAACACATTGCCGCAAGCAGGGACAAACCCGGTCACCAGCGGGAGCACTTTCAATTATTAAGCGATGACCTGTACGACCTGGTCAAAACAGCCGGTACTGGAAAGGTCATTTACAAATTCGTATGTCCGGCATCAAAAGACAAAAAAGAAACATCCTGGCTCAGCGATCAGCAACTGGTAAAAAATCCTTACACAGGAGCAGCCCACACTGATTGCGGCAACATCACAGAAACAATAAAATAATGAAACCGTTCCGTATCGTGGTCGGCATCGTATTGCTGCTGGTGATTGGAGCGCAATTTGTTCCGCGGGCACCGGAGAACAGGGCAGCGGCAACAGCAGGCAGCTTTGCGGAACGCTTCCATCCTCCGGCAGCAGTACTGCAGGTATTAACAGCCGCCTGCTTCGATTGCCACAGCAACAACACCCGCTATCCCTGGTATGCCAGGCTTCAGCCGGTAAACGCGTTTTTGGCCCGGCACATCAAAAAGGGAAAGAAAAAGCTGAACTTTGATGAAGTGGCACAGTATGGCCTCCGAAAGCAACGCACGCAATTCAACGGCATCATAAATGCACTAAGCGATGGAACAATGCCGCTGCCTTCCTACAGAATGATACACGGTACGCTCAATGCCGGGGAAAAACAGGTGCTGATCCGCTATTTTACCGACCTCAAAGACCGTATCGGGAAAAAGACAGGCATCAGCCAACCCGCCGGATAATACTACAGACCACCAGGTTGAATTAACCTGATAAAGCAGACAGAAAATGAAACAACAACTAAAAATAGCAGGGTTCTTCTTACTCCTTACAATGGCGGTGTTGCACACAGCAGCGCAGCGCGTAAAGCGGTATGATCTCTATGTGACGGATACCATGGTAAATTATTCCGGTAAGCATAAAATGGCCATTGCCGTCAACGGGCAGATCCCCATGCCGACCCTGGAATTCACAGAAGGCGATACGGCGGAAATAATAGTGCACAACCGGCTTAAAGAGCCTACGGCGCTGCACTGGCACGGGGTGTTCCTTCCCAACAAAGAGGATGGTGTCCCCTATCTTACCCAGATGCCGATTGACCCGGGTGCTACCTATACCTACCGGTTCCCGATCATTCAAAACGGTACCCACTGGTATCACAGCCATTATGGCTTCCAGGAGCAGATCGGCATGTATGGCTCGATGATCTTTCATAAAAAAACCGGAGACAGCACTTTCAGAAAAGGCATCGACAATCTTCCTTCTGTTCCGGTGATCCTGAGTGAATGGACCGACATTATGCCACACAACATTCACCGGATGCTGCGCAATGCCAATGACTGGTCGGCCATAAAAAAGAACGCGGTACAAAGCTATGCCGAGGCAATAAAGGCCGGCCATTTCAAAACCAAGCTGGTGAATGAATGGAAACGTATGCTGGCTATGGATGTCAGTGATGTGTATTACGATAAGATGCTGATCAACGGGAAGAATGAAAGCCAGCTCTCTCAATTTAAAGCAGGTGATAAAGTACGGCTGCAGCTTTCCAATGGCGGCGCATCCACTTATTTCTGGGTGCACTATGCCGGAGGAAAAATTACCATCGTGGCCAATGACGGCAATGATGTGGAGCCTGTTGATGTGGACCGCTTTATTCTGCCGCCTTCAGAAACCATCGATATTGTGGTCACCATCCCGCAACAGGGCACTTCCTACGAACTGCTGGCCACATCGGAAGACCGCACTAATGCAACTTCCCTCTTCATCGGTGAAGGCAAAAAACAGCTGGCCCAACCGCTCGGCCGGCTTAAGTATTTTGAAGGTATGAAGATGATGAACGGCATGATGCGGATGAACGGGAGCATGAATGACATGGGCATGGACATGAGTCTGCAGCAGATGGATATGAATACGGTGATGTATCCCGAAATAAGCGGACCGGCCCTTTCGCCGAAAGAAAAAAGGAAGCAGCGGCAACATAAAGAGCAGGAGCAACCAGATGGAAGCGCAACGGAGCACGCGGCACATCCGGCCAGCCATGAGGCCATGCAGGATCATGCAGCCAGGGAGCGGAAAGACAGTACGGCGGACCATGCGCAACATTCCATGCAGTCCGCTCCGGCAATGCCCCCGGCCATCGTTACACTCAACTACAACATGCTGAAAGCCCCGCGTAAAACGGTATTACCAGAAAACGCGCCGGTTAAGGAGCTGACGTTTACACTTACGGGGAATATGAACCGTTATGTGTGGAGCCTCGACAATAAAGTCGTTTCTGAGACAGATAAAATTCTGATCAAAAAAGGCGAGATCGTCCGTATTAAATTATACAACGCTTCCATGATGCGCCACCCGATGCATTTGCACGGACACGATTTCCGGGTGCTGAATGATAAAGGGGAATATGCCCCGCTGAAGAACGTGATCGACATCATGCCCATGGAAACCGATGTGATCGAGTTTGAGGCCAATGTGGAAGGCGACTGGTTTTTCCACTGTCATATCCTCTATCATATGATGGCGGGGATGGGACGTATCTTTACCTACCAGGGGCAGGCCGCCAATCCCTACATTCCCAATCCGCAGAAAACCATCAAAAAGCTCTACCATGACGACCGGATGTTTTTCCTGATGGCAGAAAATGAATTTGCATCCAATGGCAATTTCGGGTCGGCCCTGTACCACAATACCCGCTGGGCGCTAAATGCCGAATGGCGGCTCGGATATACCGGAAGCAGGGGCCACGAGATAGAAGCCAACTTCGGCCGCTTCCTGGGGCAGATGCAGTGGTTCCGTCCTTTTGTCGGTATCGAATGGCGCTACAAGAAGGACAGCCATGAGGAACGGAATATGTTCGGACAGTCATTTAGCCACGACGGTAAAATGAGATACACGGTCGGCTTCGCCTATACCCTGCCCTGGCTGGTGGTGGTGCAAAGTCAGGTAGATAACCGGGGGATCGTACGCGTTGAATTAAGCAGGGAAGACATTCCGCTTACCCGGCGACTGAGGGGTTCCTTCTCTTTTGATACACAACGGGAGTACATGGGTGGCCTCCGGTATATCATTAACCGGAACCTCAGCGTATCCGCCAATTATAATACCGAATACGGATTGGGTGGCGGACTGGTATTAACGTATTAATGGATCGTATTACATTCACGATAAAATAAATAAATATGAATACATTCAAACAATGGGGCATCTGCGCTCTCCTGCTTGTAATGGCGGCCTGCGGCAATCAGGCTGAAGAACAGAAAACCCTTCCTGCAGCCACCACAGCAGCGCCTGCGGTTTCGCCCGCGGCAACAACTGCCGCTTACAAAAAAGGGGACCCGGTTCCTTCTAACCTGGTATGTATGGTAAACAACGCCTTTATGGGCAAACAACAGATCGCGGTGCCACTGGAAGGCAGGACCTATTATGGCTGCTGCGAAATGTGCAGGGACCGTATCCCAAAGGACGCTGCGGTTCGGAAAGCAGTTGATCCGGCCACGGGAAAGACAGTGGACAAGGCTACAGCCTACATCGTGATCACCGGCGACAACGGGGAGGTCTCCTATTTTGAAAATGAAAATTCCTATAAAAAAACTGCTCCAAATCAATAAAAGCAACCGGCTGTTACTTAAAACTTTTCCGCGCGGATCCGAATGGTTATGAAATTGTCATATTTGTTGTACACCAATATTTTTTATCAATTATCCTATTATTTTTGTGGGCAATATTAAAAAATAAGCGTATTTATGAAGCAAACAATTTCAATCCTCAGCCTCACATTATTGTTGGCTGCCTGTGGCGATGCATCGAGTGACCAGGCAAAAACCGAAGAGAAAAAGGAAGCAGCAGCGGCTACCGGAAGTTCTTATGTTATCGATACTGTTGCCACTACTGTTGACTGGAAAGCTACCCACAAAGGAGGCCTCGCTCCCCGTTTTGGGATTATCAGTGTAAACGATGGCTCCCTCTCTGTAGAGAACGGCGCCGTTACAGGTGGTAACTTCACCGTAAATGTAGCCGGCTTAAAAGTAGACTCGGCATCTGTAACAGAGCCCGACAAAAAACCTGCAGACCTGGAAGCGCATCTGAAAAGTCCTGACTTTTTTGATGTAGCCAAATATCCGCAGGCCAAATTTGTGATCACCAAAGTGGCGCCTTACGACAGCACACAACAAAAAAGCCTGCTGCCCGGAGCTACCAACCTGATCAGCGGGAACCTTACTTTAAAAGACAGCACCCTGAATGTTACCTTCCCCGCACAGGTGACCATTACAGACAATGAAGTTGTTGCCCGCGCTAAATTCACGATCGACCGTACTGCATGGGGCATTCACTACAAAACAGAAGGCAGTCCTGAGAACTGGGTGATCAGTAAAGATGTGGAAGTAGGTTTCAACCTGAAAGCAGCAAAGAAGTAAACGTGAACTCAGCGATGAATAGAAAACAGTAAAAACCAACAGGGGCACCACTGTCAGGAACTTCCTTAAACAGGAATATTGACCTTTTGCTCCTTCTTTCACTATTCATTACACAATATCAGCAAAGAGGCTGTCTTGAAACAAGGCAGCCTCTTTCCATTCCGGTGGTCGGATCAGAGATCATTCCAATCAGGGGCGCCGTCGCTTCAAAACCCGCTCTGCCGCCTCCGAAGCCACGATCAGTCCGCCCACCATCATGATGATATCTTTTACCACCAGTCTGCCTGCGCCGGATAAAAAAGGGAATCCCGCATGCGGTGTTGGTGCATCACCACCCAGCGCCGGCACATAGGCTTCCGGCGTCGTTACCAGGAAGGTCAAAGTAACAAGCGCCATACCAACGGTCAGCAGTCCTCCCGCAACGCCGGTACGGGGAAACCAGATACCGGCCAGGGTCAGACATCCGATCAGGATAATGAAAGCTCCGAGCCCGTAAGAAAAAACATAGGTTCCGTTCTCGCGGTGCCACTGGATATTCCTGTTTACCACCTGCCCTTCCGGATTTTTGTACGCTTTGTATGCAGGTGGTGGGTTTTTGTAAAAGAACTGGAACAATGGGCTGTTGGCCACAAAGGGCACGATACCATCCGCCTCATACTGGAACGCCTTTAGTCCGCCGATCCAGGCCATCACTATAAAAACAGCGATGCGCATCAGGTTCACAAAACCGGAACGGCCCTGCACTAAAAAGGAAAGAAGTCGGTTCATATTGCTGCGTTTAAAGGCTCCAAAAATAAACCGTCCTTACCACCGGGAACATGGACAGACCCGGCTTTTCGATAGATTATTTTGCCACGATGGAGATACCTGTTTGCTCCCGGAAATAGGATGGTGCGCAGCCTGTATGTTTTTTAAAATACCGGCTGAAGTAAAACACATCTTCAAACTCCAGTTCCGCGGCAATCTCTTTGATCGATTTACGAGTGAGATGCAGCAGCCGTTTGGCTTCGAGGATCACCCGGTCCTGGATCAGCTGCGAGGGCGTTTTGCCAAACCGGTGCCGTATTTTTTTACTAAAACTGTCTGCAGACAATGAAAGCTGTGCCGCATAAAAAGCCGGGCTCCGCTCGGTAAGATAATAGCGTTCCAGCAGCTGTTGAAAATCACGGTCGCCTTCCCGGGTTTTCACCGCGTCTTTTTCCAGCTGTGCTTTTTTCTCCCGGCTGCACAGGGCCAGCAGCAACTGGAGATAGGCCTTAAGTACAGCAACTGAATAGTCGCCGCCGGTTCTTTGCTCTTTTTTAATTTTTGAAAACACTGTACCTACTTCAGCAAACACAGCCGGTGCCAGCCGCACCTGCGGACTCAGGTAAACATTATTAAACAGCAGTCCGTTACAGGCTACTTCTTCCTTATGATATTCGATACAATAAAAATCGCCGTGAAATTGCAGCAGCTCCATTTCCCTTGCAGCTGCGCCCTTCCATTGAAAATGCTGGTAAGGTGTTAAAAATAATACCGTGCAACCGGAACATTTATAAGCCGTCAGATCCACGCTGAAGCGGCCGGGACCTTCAAATGCGATCAGCTGGTAAAAAGCAGAAGGTTGCGGATTGCGGAAAGCGCTGCCTTTTTGTTTGCCGATCCTTAAATGGGGCTCTTCTTTTTTCAATGTTGCAGTATTTATAATGCCGTTTGTATCACAGACAACGGCTGCAATTACAGGATCAGTGTGTCGAAACAGCTTTCAGCCCAACAATCGAGGCGATCAGTGTGGTAATAAAAAACAAGCGCCAGAAAGTAGCCGGCTCTTTAAATACAAGAATGCCCATCAGCGCCGCGCCCACCGCTCCGATGCCCGTCCACACAGCATAGGCCGTGCCAATGGGCAGGGTCTGTATCGCCTTCATCAGCAGCAGCATGCTCACGGTTATCGAAACCAGGAAACCGGCATACCACCAATACACCTCCGCTCCTGTAGCCTCCTTGGCCTTCCCCAGGCAGGAGGTAAATGCCACTTCAAACAATCCCGCAATGATCAGAATAATCCAGTTCATATATTTTTAATTTACGGCAAAGTTCCGCCGTTCTGCCGGATTAAAATTTTACAAATGATAAATAACGCAACGCCCTAACGGATATCCGAGCGGATCCGGCTTAAGCTGACCTGCGTAATGCCGAGATAGGAAGCAATATGACACAGAGGGACCCGTTGCAGCAGGTAGGCATTTTCTTCCAGCAGTTCTTTATACCGCTGCGCTGCCGTACGGAACTGACGGGAGATCAGCCGCTCTTCCGTTTTGATCAGTTCCTTTTCTGCAAACTTCCGGCCCCAGTTGGCAATGTGCAGGTCTTCCTGGTACAACCGTTGCAGGGCTTCCGTCTTCAGTTCGTACAGGATACAGGGTTCCAGTAATTCAATATTCTCATAGCCGGCTTTGCCCGCCACATAGCTGTTCATGGATACGATGGTCTCCCCTTCACTTCCAAACCAGAAAGTGATCTCATGTTCCTCCGTATGCGCATAGGCCCGGACGATACCGGTTTTTATAAAATATAAATTCCGCTCGATTTTTCCGGCCCGCATCAGCAGGTGGTTCTTTGCAAATGCGGTTTCACGTACCTGCTCCATAATTTTTTCCAGGGAAGCATCCGGAAGAGGAGCTACCTGTTGTACGATCTGTATCAGCTGCATCTTGTGTTTGATCGGTGTACAGCGCCTAAATTAAACATTTTTTCTTCACGGGTCGCGGACAAATAAAAAAAGCTGCTCCGGAAAACCGGAGCAGCTTTAATATCAGAAAAAGGAAAATTATTCGGATTTACCCGCGTTTTCCTGATCCATTTTCTTTTTAAGATCTGCCAGTACGCCAAGATCACCCAGTGTTGCTTTTTCAACTTTGTTCTGAATAGTCTTCACTGCTTTCTTGGTTTTTTCAGCTTCCACACGTGCATCTTTCTTCACCGCCTCTCTTTCGTCGTATGCCGCCTGTTCCCACACGCGGGCGTGCGACAGAACAATGCGTTTTTCATTACGATCGAATTCGATCACCATAAACGGAGCGGTTTCATCCAGACTTACGGATTTTCCGTCCTGCGTTGCCAGGTGACGGTTCGGAGCGAATCCTTCTAAACCGTAAGGCAGCTGTACTGTGGCGCCTTTGTCATCTCTGCGAACGATGGTTCCTTCATGAATACTGCCAATAGCAAATGTATCCTGAAGGGTATTCCAGGGATCTTCTTCCAGTTGTTTGTGTCCTAACTGCAATTTGCGGTTCTCTTTGTCGATACCCAGGATCACCACATCGATGTTCTCTCCAACCTTGGTGTACTCACCCGGGTGGTTAAAACGCTTCAGCCAGCTCAGATCGCTGATGTGGATCATACCACCGATACCTTGTGCCAGTTCTACAAACACACCATAGTTGGTAATGTTCTTCACCTCGCCGGTGTGCTTGGTACCTTCAGCAAAACGGGTTTCGATATCGCTCCAGGGGTCTTCTGTCAGTTGTTTGATAGAAAGGCTCATTTTGCGGGTATCTTTATCCAGTGTCACGATCTTCGCTTCGTGCTCATCACCCAGTTTGAAGAAGTCTTTTGCATTTACCGGAGTGTTTGCCCAAGTAATTTCGCTTACGTGAACCAGCCCTTCCACACCCGGAGTGATTTCCAGGAATGCACCGTAATCTTCAATATTTACTACTTTACCTTTTACGGTATTACCTTCTACAATGCCTTCCGGTAATACATCCCATGGATGAGGGGTCAGTTGTTTCAGACCCAGGCTGATCCGTTTTTTCTCGTCGTCGAAGTCCAGTACCACCACGTTCACTTTCTGATCGATCTTCAGTATTTCGTTCGGATGAGAGATGCGTCCCCATGAAATATCCGTAATGTACAGCAAACCATCCAGTCCGCCCAGGTCCATGAACGCACCAAAGTCGGTGATGTTCTTAACCGTACCTTCCAGTACCTGACCTTTTTCCAGTTTACCGATGATTTCTGCACGTTGTGCTTCGATATCACTTTCAATAAGCGCTTTGTGCGATACCACGGCATTCTTAATGGTTTCATTGATCTTCACCACTTTAAATTCCATGGTCTTACCTACAAACTGATCGTAATCGGTAACGGGTTTCACATCGATCTGAGAACCCGGCAGGAAGGTTTCCATTCCGAATACATCCACGATCAGACCGCCTTTTGTTTTTGAAGTAACCTGGCCGGTAACCACTTCACCTGTTTTGTTCACCTCAACAATGCGTTCCCATGCACGGGTAGTGCGGGCTTGTTTACGGCTCAGGTTCAGGTGTCCGTCCCTGTCTTCTTTTTCAACGATCATCACTTCCACTTCATCTCCTACTTTTAATCCCTGGAGATCGCGGAATTCGTTCAGGGAGATCAGGCCATCGCTTTTAAAACCGATGTTCAGCACTACATCTGTATTGGTAATACCAACAACAGTACCATTGATCAGTTCCCCGTCGTTTAATTGTATGAAGGTATTTTCATACACTTTGTCGTACTTTTCTTTTTCTTCTTTGGAATAAGCAGAAACATTACGCTTATCCACGCTCCAGTCGAAATCATCGTGTGCGGTTTCAACGGCAACAGGTGCTTCTTCTGCGGGTTTAGCGGCTTCTACAGGTGCAGTGGTTGTCGCTGTAGATGCTTCTTCTACCGGTTGATCGGCAGCGCCCGCATTCTCCTGTGCATCAGCGTTTAATTGTTTAAAAAATAATTGGAACATAAATAAATCCGAAGGTTTTTAAATTCGGACTGCAAAGTTACGAAATTCCCGGGGAATGACCTAATTGGCCCTGACCGGCATAAGTCGCTGATTTTCACTTGGATCAGCACCTGTAACCCTGGTCGGCTTCCTTGCGTCGCACTCTTGTGCTGCAGCACCTATAGCAGCAACTGATACCTGTCTTCGGGGACCTGAGCGGCCGGCGAGGCCGGTCTCCTTGTCTCTCCGATCACCTCGCGCTTTTGTTTGTAGCGTCCTTTCAGTCAGCTCAGGTTCCCTGTTTCTTAACCCTTGACGGTGCATTAACATACCACTTGCGATCATATCGCACAAAAAACGACAGCCAGACGCTCCGTGCCATGCGCATCAGCACCGGCTGCAGGCAGATCAGGAACACGGCATTAAAGATCAGCCAGTAGATCCAGCGGTCGTCATAGATGCTGAGTCCGATAAATACCCACCAGGCCACCAGGGTGGCAACACTCAGCGCAACCGTCAGCACATAACTGACATAGCCGGCACCAAAATAAAATCCGGTCTCCAGTTCAAACGGCTGTTTGCATACCGGACACTCTTTATACATGCGCATCGTGGTTTTTAACTTATAGGGATTTTTTACTTCAAACATGGCATGCCGCCGGCACCTGGGGCATTTGGAGGCCATCACATTCAGGTAGCTGGGCACTTTGTCCCGGTCATCGCCGGCTGTTTCAATTGTATTTACAGGTTCCATAATTGCGTTACTTGAAAAATTGTTTTCGGAATTCATCGGGCGTCAGCCCCTCATATTTTTTAAAAAAGCGGTTAAAATAAGAATTGTCCTGGAAATCGAGTTCATAGGCTATTTCAGCCACGGTTTTGCTTTCATTGATCAGCAGGCGCTTTGCCTCCAGCAACACCCGGTCGCGGATCAGCTCGCCCGCCGTTTTACCCAGGAGGTCCTTGCAAAGTGCATTGAGATGATTGGGGGTTATATACAACAGATCGGCATACTCCTTCGGCAACCGCACCGACCGGTAATGCGTATCGATCAGCCGCCGCAGGTTATGCAGCACCATTTTCTTTTGCTCCGGCACCGCCTTTGCCGGCCGGGGGCCGGCTTCGTTACCGATAAGCAGCAGGATCTGCAGCAACAACACACGCGCCAGATCGGGAGACGCCTCCTCCTCCGAAGCATAACCGATCAATTCTTCAAACAATGCCGGGAGCTTTTGCTGAAGCAGTACCGGCAGCTGAAACACACAATCTGTACTGATGCCGCTGAAAAAAAAGAACCGCTCCAGATAGTATTGATTGTAAAGGAAATCCTTAAAAAAACTATCCGGGAAATTGACCACGAACCCGCTTACCGGGGTGGTAAAATGCCAGCTGTGCACCTGCCCGGGAATCATACAGTATAACTGGTAGGGCGTTACCTCGAAGCGTTCAAAGTCGATTGTATGACTGCCGCTGCCGGAAGTAAAAAGTACCATATGATAAAACGAATGCCGGTGCGGGCGATGCAGGTGTTCATAATGTTTCCTGAGATAAGAAGAAAAATGTTCTGCCTGAAAATCGGCCTGCTGCCGGGGTTCCTGCAGCAGGTTACGGAGTGAATAAACAGGTATTTTTTCTTTTTGCGCCACCAGTTGGATTTATGCCGCAAAGGTACAACCCATTGCTGAAGAGATACCGGTCAAAAAAAGCTTTTTATGGCACTTTTTACCGGTGTGCTATTTTTTGGTGGATTCCCGTTCGGAAAGTGTGGAGTCCATATTGATCTTCTCGGGCACAAAACGGGCCGGTTTTTCCAGCGCAAGGATCAGCTGTTGTACGGCGGTCAGCCCTATTTCAAAGGCCGGTTGTGTAATGGTTGAAAGCGAGGGCTGCAGCAGGTGGGCGGTGGGCATATTACTAAAACTCAGGAGTTTCAGTTTTCCCGGAATATCAATATTATGTTTCCTGCAGATATCGTAGGTGATCAGGGCATGGGTTTCCACAGAAGTAAACAAGCCATCAGGAGGATCTTTTTGCAACAGTGCATTTTCGATCAATGCAGTGTCGTGTATATAGTCTTTCCGGCTGGTCAGGATCCATTCCGGCCGTACTTCAATCCCTGCATCTTCCAGTGCCTTCTTATAGCCGTTGAGCCGGTCGATGCCGATGGATATCTTATCAGACACCTGGCAATGCGCAATACGTTTGCAGCCCTGATGGATGAGGTAGCGCGTTCCGTTATAAGCGATCTCATAGTTATTGGTAGTGATAACGCTGCTTTTAAACCCTTCTGCCACGCGGTCAAAAAAAACGATCGGCAGCCCTTTTTCCTGCAGGCTCTGCAGATGAGCCGTATCATCAATCGGACTTGTAAGGGAGATCACCAATCCGTCCACCCTTCCATTGGTAAGGTGGCGCACCACCTCTTTCTCATATTCCGGATTTTCATTGGTGATGTAGATCAGTACATGGTATCCCTTGGCATGTGCTGCTTCCTGGATTCCTTTGATCGCAAAAATGAAAAAGTTATTGATGATATCCGGAACAATTACCGCAATGGTTTTGCTTTTAAATTTGCGCAGGCTGCCCGCATAGGGGTTGGGTTCGTAATTCAACTCGCGCGCCAGGTCCATCACCCGTTTCTTGGTATCCGCACTGATCTCGTGACTGTCACGCAGTGCTTTTGAAACAGTGCTTATAGAAAGATGTAAAAGAGATGCCAGCTTTTTTAAGTTGATCGGTTCCATGTTCATCCTTATCCCTTTTTTATAATCCTTTTCAGGAATGAAGATAAGGAATTAATGATGGCAAATACCGCTTCCCGCTCCCGCTCATCCAATAATTACGGAAACGTTGCCATCAGCGGTATTTCAGCTTTAACGTTCAGGATTTTAATCCCTGCAACGCCCGGTTCCGGCCGGGATTAAACGCTTACAATCGAACGTGAAAGACTCCGGACCGATCGGTAAGCACTGATCTCTAAACAGCTGCGGCAGCCGGCTCTGGTCTTGCCCGCAGTACTGTACGTTTACTCGCGGGCTTTTTCTTTTTTAGTTTATTCAGCCAGATCAGCGTGCCCGTCACGGGCAGACTGGTGGCGATCAGGCAGCAGATAAAATAAATAATTTTTGACACCAGGCCATAGATCTCCCCGGTATGAATGGGGCGGATACTGGCGGCTATTTTTTGCCCGGCCGTTTTAGCAGCAAACAGATCCGTTTTTAAAACCGCTCCGCTATAAGCATCAATAATCAATTTATCTGTGGCAGCACTGTTCCAGGAGGCGGCATCATTCTTTGAAATGCTGAAGGTGCCTGTGCTGTCGGCGGGAAAGCCCAGACGGGTGATGCCGGTATAACGAAGCGGGCCATTTCCGATTTCCAGCACTTTATCGGGTGAAAGCATTGCAGTTCCCACCGCCTGCGATCTTACCGGTTTTTCCTTTTTCGCTCCGAATACTGTGGCACCCAACATCGCTGAAGCACTGTTCCGATACCAGTCGAATGACCAGCACAAGCCGGTAAGCGCCATGATCAGCAAAAAGAAAAAAGAATAAAAACCGAGCACATTATGCAGGTCATGATTGATCCGTTTCCATTTTCCCGAAAACAGGATCACAAATCCCTGTTTCCAGTACCGGAGGCGCCGGGGTAACCATAAAATAATCCCGGAGAGGAGCAGTACCACAAAAATGAGGGTGGCAATGCCTACAACCACCCTGCCGGTGGACTGTTCCATCAGCAGCCAGCGGTGCAGCTTCATTACCGTCATAAAGAATTTACTGCTCCCTGTTTCCGTATCACCGGTAACCGTACCTGTATAAGGATTCACCAGTACTGTTTTTCCCCGGCCCTTTCCTGCACCCTGGGGTTTAAGCGAAAAAGCCCAGGCTTTTTGAGGCGTGGCCGGGATGGTAACCGCGGTAACCACTCCTTTGCTTTTTTCTACGAGCGTAACAAGGGTGCTCAGCGGCAGCGGTTTTGTACCCGCGTCATAATTCACAAAATAGATTTTCCGGTTGACCCGCTCTTCTATCTCGGTACGGAATGTATACACCGTTCCGGACAAACACACCAAAAACAGCACGATACCACTGGCCAGACCCAGCCAGAGATGGATGTCATTAAAAAAAATCCTAATCTTTCCTTTTGCCATAACCTGCAAAGTTACCCGGCAGGCCTCCGTAAAGATTTACGAAATCGGGAAAAAATCACCGGCCGGCGGTCCCATTTCCGGCGGAGAGCCGCCTTAACAGGTTTTCAAACCCCCTGGGATCCTGTACCGGCAATAAAGCAGCGTCTGCGGCAATAACCGTTCCGCGGGGATCTATCAGAAAAGAGGCAGGAAGCGCCGCAGCATTCCACTTATTTGCCGTACTCCTTTGAAGATCGGGGTAATCCAGGGCCTGCGGCCAGTTCATCTTATCTTCATTGATCGCAGCACGCCATTCCGCAGTGTCGGTATCCAGTGAAATATTGATGATTTCAAAAGGCAGGTCGCGGAACCGGTTGTATCGTTTTACCAGTTTGCGGTTCTCTATACGGCAGGGCAGGCACCAGGAGACCCAGAACCGGATCAGCACCGTTTTCCCTTTATAGCTGCTCAATGATACAGGTGTTCCATCCGCGCCCGGCAGTTCAAAGGAAGTTGCCCGGACTGGTTTAATAATGGTTTGTGCCTTTGTATAAATACCGGTGCATAGCAAACCACAAAAAAAGGCCCATCGCATTTTCAGAATGCCGGATCGCTGCTGTTGCTTTCTTGTCAATATTATTGCTTGGTGGTATAGGTCTTTGTACGCTCGTACTGACAACAGGCGTGCAGCTTCTCATAAGCGACATCATTGCCTTTGATTGATTTTGTATCATATCCTGCGTCGGCAACGGCCTGTTGAATTTTCTCTCCGTTCGTTTTTTTATCGTCGTACTTCACAGAAAGCAGTTTGGAGGCAATATCCCAGGAAGCCTCAGCTGCACCGGCAGATTGTGCGGCCTTTTCGATGGTCTTTTTACACATACCACAGTTTCCGGAAACCGGTATTTTCTCTGTTTTTGCCTGTGCGGTTGCTACCTGAGCCGCCAGTATCATAAAGATACCCAGCAACGATGCCTCGATTTTTTTCATATACATAAAATTATATATCAGGAATAAGACGCCTTTCTGTGAAAACAGGTTGCCCCGGAAATTGTTCGGTAATTCCGGGATTAATTCACAAATCCCCAGAATATGCCCAGGCGGATCAGCAGACCGGGATACGGATAATCCGTTGATGCAAAGTTATTATTGGTAAAGCCCCAGCTTCCATCCAGGTTGCGGAAAGTGTTCAGGTTCTCTGCGCGTACAAACGCTTTGAATGAATTGATCCGGAAGTTAAGGTATGCCGCTATATTCGGTAATTTATATTGTACGGTCTGATCATCCTGGTAAAAGAATTGTCCCAGGAGCGGGGAATAGCTGTCTCCTTTATAATTGGTCCGGTACTTGGCCTCAAATCCCATAGCAATATTCAGCTTGGGAAAACCCAGTTTTCCTTCATAGCCCAGCCGGTTACGGGTGTAGATCGTTGGCACATGCAGCGGAGCCCCTCCCACTACCTGCTGGAAGTATACTTCGGTACGCCATTTCCATTGTTTGGTCTTCCCAGCTTCAAACACTTTATTGATGCCGATCTGAAGCATATTGAACAATGAGTTATACTGATTGATCTTGTAAAAATCCGTGTAATAGGTATAATTCGTCATCAGGTAATAATGCCCTGTAAGCCCCAGCTTCAGCAGCGGCTGATAAATAGCGGCATAAAGATGCGTGACATTTTCCTTTTTCAGATCCGGGCTTTCCCCACGCATAAAATTAAAACTGCTGATGGGGTTCTGCATTATAAAAGAAGGTGTGCGGTTCACATTCTGCGCCCCCAGCATGAGGCTTCCGATCTTTTTCCCCAGCAGGCTCTGAACACTGGCGCCCAGCTCATAGTCCCCGGCATTCAGACCTGCAAAATAGATCTTTCCGTTGGCCGCCATATCCCATTTCTGGTTTTTGGTGCGGTTACGGTATTCCCCATGACCAAAAATATTATAGAAATTCTTCTTCTGCCGCTCCCCGATCAGCTCCAGCTGGTTACTCCGCTGCAGGGTATCAAACACTCCTGAAAGATTCTGAACACCGGCGCCGAGCTTGATGAATTGCTGGGTGTTCTTTGCATCCGGGAAGGTATAAATAGAGAAGTCGTTCGTCAGCTCCCTCCAGTCATCCCGCTTTGTGAACCCGGATGTGGTGCCGCCTCCGAATACATAATCATAATACTGAAGGTAGTAATCTTCCTGCGGGCTGGCATCTGTAAACATGTAGGTATATTTACTGTACTGGATGGTATGCTCCAGCCGGATCCTTGGAAAGAACAGGGGCACCACGCTGCTGTCCGTTACCAGTGAATCTTTGCGGCCGAAATCGTATTGCTGGCGCATCACCGCATTAAAATCAGCATACTTGGTTCCTGTGGCCACATTGGTATTAAAAAAATTGGCCGAGTAGCCCGTATTGCCGCCCAGTCGCACGCCAATATAATCCCGCTGGGCATAATCCACACTGTCGATAAGCAAACTGTTTTCGATCCCTCCGTTCTCTGCATTCTGCAGCTTATTGGCCGCAATAATAATGTAGTTGTTATACCGTTTGTTTATGGACTGCACCCAGTTGGTAAGGTAATAGCTGTTGTGCGCCGACTTCTGGTTCTGGAACATCCCCGGTGAATTCAGCAAACGATAGGCAAAATGGGCATTCCAGTTGGGGCGGATGTTCTGAGTATGCATCAGCTCGATGAACTGTTCTGAACGGGGACCCAGCAGATAATTCAACTCCGAATACGGCCGGGTGGTGGTAAAGAAGCGTGCTTTTTCAACCGTGTACTTATAAATATCATAAGCGTGGAAACCTGGATCCCATCCTGCTTTCATCCGGGGAGTAAACAGGTAGGACTGTGCCGCATTCCCAAAGTTGCCCAGGTAATTATAATCCGCCGGTATCGGATAGTACCGGGTAAAATCATTGATCGAGGAATCCATCTTATAGTTCCGCGCCGTATCCAGGTAGCGGTAACTAATGGTAATGGAATCTTCAAATTTATTTCTTCTGGCCAGACTGTCATTCCCCGAACCGGCATTTTTAATACCCCGGAACCGGTTGCCGACACCACCCAGCGGGTCCTGCGCCTGTGCGCAGATCCCGGTTATCAGAAGAAATAAAACAAAATAAAACCTCATTTATCCAATTTATGCGCGGGCTACCATTTCTGTAAATAAATGCGCCAGTTTAGGTTCTGCCGCTTTTGCTGCCTCCAGTACTTCCTCATGGGTGATCACATTTTCCTCATCGCGGATACCCAGGTCCGTAATGATGCTTACCGCAAAAACATCCAGTGCCATATGGTTGGCCACAATAGCCTCCTGCACCGTGCTCATTCCAACTGCATCAGCACCCAGGGTATGGATCATTTTATATTCTGCGCGGGTTTCAAATGTAGGTCCTGTAACCGCATAATAAACGCCCTCCCGCACATCGATACCGGCCTCACTGCAAATTTCCCGGGCCCTTGCGATAAGTGATTTCTTATAGGGTTCGCTCATATCCGGAAAGCGGGTGCCCCATTCTTCTATATTTTTCCCGACCAGGGGATTCGGTGTTCCAAAACTGATATGGTCGTTGATGATCATGATATCGCCCACGGAGAAACCAGGATTCACTCCACCCGCGGCGTTGCTGAGCAGCAGCTGGCGGATCCCCAGCAACTTAAATACCCTTACAGGGAAAACCACTTCCTGTGGTGTATACCCTTCATAAAAATGAAACCGTCCGGCCATTGCCACTACTTTTTTCCCGGCCAGCTCGCCAAAGATCAGTTTGCCGGAATGGCCTTTTACCGTAGAAACCGGAAAATGGGGAATCTCTGAATAGGGCACTTCCGCTTCTACGCGGATATGGGCTGCAAAATTTCCCAGGCCACTCCCCAGCACAATACCTACCTCCGGTGTTTCAGGATACCGGGACCGTAAAAAGGCTACCGTTTCCTGAACCTGTTCCACAACTGACTTTGACATAAATTGCTCATTAAGTGTGGGCAAATATAACGAAAGAAACAGCTATACACACGCCGGTAGCCGGAAACAGTTGTTTCTTTTAAAACTATTAACATTCAAAGCCTTAGCCACGAATCAAATGGGCCACGCAGCGACTGGTGCCTGGTGGAACATAGCAGCTTTGCGACCTTCCTGCCCCGCCTGTTGAACCTGTTGCAGGCTTTTGAACGGTTCCGCTGCATGGTAGTAAGGCCGGAACGGAGCCCCGTTTCGGTGTTACCGGAAGAAGTATTTTTTTATTTCCTTTTTCAGAACCGTTACGAATTTGGTCCGGTTGCCGCCGATTCAGCTCGTTTGTTTCAGGATCGCTTTATAAAACTCCGGCCCTTTGATGAAACCGGCGGAGCCCTTCTTTATTTTTCCCGGGGATATTTTATCATACCTGCCCTTATTTTTCAACCGGCATTTCCGAAGCCGGAACGGTTGCCGCTCCCGGAAAACACCACCCGAAAGTTTCACCTGAATCCTTATCTTCGTGCCTGCTTAATAAATAAACTTTTAAAATATTTACAGATGAATCTTCACGAATACCAGGCCAAGGAATTATTGAAAAAATACGATGTTCCGGTACAGGAAGGTTATGCCTGCAGTTCTGTGCAGGAAGCCGAAGAAGCTTACCGGAAAATAAAAACGGAGACCGGAAGCAAATTTGCAGTGATCAAAGCACAGATTCATGCCGGCGGCCGGGGAAAAGGGGCAATTAAGGAAACCGGGATCAACGGGGTAAAAGTGGCCAAGTCGCTTGAAGAAGTGGAAGAGTTTGCCAAAGGCATCCTGGGCGGCACGCTGGTTACCATTCAGACCGGACCTGCGGGGAAGGTAGTCAACAAGATCTTTGTGGCACAGGATATGTATTATGATGGTCCGTCTGAACGTCAGGAATTCTATCTTTCCATTCTGCTGGACCGGAGCAAGGGACAGAATGTGATCATGTACAGCACGGAAGGCGGTATGAGCATTGAAGACGTGGCACATGAAACACCGGAGAAGATATTTAAGGAATGGGTACATCCTTCCGGTGGACTGCTGGGTTTCCAGGCACGTAAAATTGCCTTTAACCTTGGACTGACCGGCGCTGCATTTAAAAGCTGTGTAAAATTCGTTACCAATTTATACAATGCCTATGTAGGACTGGATTGCAGCATGCTTGAGATCAACCCGCTGTTCAAAGCAGCGGACGATAAGATCATTGCGGTTGATTGTAAAATGAATCTTGATGATAATGCCATGATGCGGCATGCCGACCTGGCGTCTCTGAGAGATGTAACAGAAGAAGATCCCACGGAAGTGGAAGCGGGTAAGTACAATCTCAATTTTGTAAAGCTGGATGGCAATGTGGGTTGTATGGTAAATGGTGCGGGGCTGGCCATGGCCACAATGGATATGATCAAATTAAGTGGCGGTGAGCCGGCCAACTTCCTGGACGTGGGTGGCACGGCAAATGCACAGACGGTGGAAGCCGGCTTTAAAATCATCATGAAGGACCCTGCCGTTAAAGCGATCCTGATCAATATTTTCGGAGGCATCGTACGCTGCGACCGTGTTGCAGCCGGTGTGATCGACGCTTATAAAAACCTTGGCAACATCAATATCCCGATCATCGTACGTCTTCAGGGTACCAATGCCGAAGAAGCGAAAAAGCTGATCGATGAAAGCGGGCTCAAAGTGCAATCAGCCATCCTGCTGAGTGAAGCCGCCGACCTGGTAAAGAAAGCAGTTGCTTAATTTTATTTACATATACTTGGGAAAGAGATCGTTTTTAAGCGATCTCTTTTTTTATAGGGACGAGCGCGTAGAGCATTGAGATATGAGAATCGAGGTGTGGGATGTAAAAAGTGGAATGGTGAATACCCGGCAACCTTTTACTTACCGAATGCAGGATGTCGCATTCTGGTTACGATCCGGTGAAATCTGAAATCTCAATGCTCCTATCTCAATTCTCCTATCTCATACCCCAATTCTGAAATCTCAAAGCTGACCACTGAAGGCTGATAACTCACAGCTTTCCTTTTAAGCCAATTTTAACGATCTCTAAGGCAATCTTTATACTAATGCAGCGTTAAAGATGAATAACCTAAGTCCTGATCTGATTTTATCTTAATCAGATCTGATCTATTTTATTCTACTAAACCTGAAATTCTATTATGATTTGCAGACCTATCCGGCTATTCTTTATTGCCGTTCTATGTGGACTCACCTGCTCCCTGCATGCGCAAACCAGTCAGACCATCCATGGAAAAATCATCGGAAGAACGGGCTTCGGCCTGGGAAACACAGTGCTGCGGATGGTTGCCTCCGGCGATTCGACGCAGACAGATACCAATGGCATCTTTACCCTGAAAGCAGGAAAAGGCGATTCGGTGCAACTTCAGAATGCATTGTTTCCGCAGCCGTACACGATCGCGCTTCCGGGATTTGACAGCCTGTTGATCCGTTTTGAGAACAACAGCATCACTACCGGGCAATGGAGCAGTTCTTCCGGAGCCTTTAAAGATTCCGTTTCACAGGAAACAACAGCCGCTGGTACACCGGCGGACACAGTGCCTGCTGCGGCCCAGACCGGCGCCGCTAAACAGGATACCGTTTTTGTAAAAGGAACGGTTGTCAACAGTGCGGGGCAGCCCTTATCAAATGCCAGTATCACCTACCCCGACGGAAAGATCTATACCGCCGGAGAGAACGGTGCTTTTTCCATTCCCTTCCAGCAGGGATTAAAGGTCGTTTTCTCCAGTGTGGGGGCAACCGATCAGGAAGTGGTGCTGAACAATGCCGATGCGCCGCTTTCCGTCCGGCTGGTCACAAAAAAAACTTCAGAAGAACTGGAACGGGTAACCGTAACGGCCATGGGGATCTCAAAGAAGAGCCGTTCCGTAGGATACGCAGTATCAGAGGTCAAGGGCTCAGAGATCCAGACCGCCAAGGAAGTGAACTTTGTCAACAACCTCGCAGGCCGGGTACCCGGTGTACAGATCAGCTCCAACAGCGGCTCTATGGGCGGTTCCAGTAAAGTTACGATCCGTGGTCCCAAATCGATCCTGGGAGACAATAATGCATTGTTTGTTGTGGATGGGATCCCCTTCAGCAATCTGAACACCAACTCTTATGGTCAGCAAATTGGTGGCGGTGGCTTCGACTATGGAAGTCCTGTACAGGATATCAACCCGGATGATATTGATCAGATATCTGTGTTGAAAGGAGCTGCGGCCACGGCGCTCTATGGCAGCCGCGGACAAAACGGTGTGGTATTGGTAACTACAAAAAAGACAAATGGAGGTGGTAAAAAAATAGGTGTGAACTATAGTCTGAATGTACAAACAGACAAAGTGTATGTACTGCCCGATTATCAGAATAAATACGGAGGCGGTTCCAAAACAACATTCGACACTCTTTTTTATAACAAAAACCCCGAACAGTTTTTAAGCAGTTCTTCTCCCGCTTACCAGGATCCGGTTCTGGGGGGCTATGACCTGATGCCGGAATTTGCGGTGGATGAGTCCTGGGGGCCTGCGCTGGACGGCCGTAAGGTACGGCATTACTGGTCTTTTGATAAAAACAAAGCCAACCCATTGTTCGGTGTTACTGCGCCCTGGTCGCCGCAACCCAACAATATCAAAGACTTTTTTCAGACTGGGGTAACCGTTACCAACAGTGTAAGCGTGGGGGGCAGCAGTGACAAAGGATCTATAAGAATTGCAATGGCTGATACGCGGCAGCGATTTGTATTGCCAAATTCAAAACTTTCACGCACCAACGCGGGTATTAACGGCAGTTATAAACTAACGGATCAGCTCACAGCTACTGCAGGTATAAAATATTCTTACACTACGGCAAAAGGACGTCCCGGGACAGGGTTCACAGGGCAGAATGTGATGAACCTGTTCAGTGAATACGGGCAGCGGCAATGGGATATGAGCCGGATGAAAGATTACAAATATGCGGATGGAACACAGATCAGCTGGAACCGGAAGCGTTTTGACGACCCTACACCCAACTTTGCCAACAATCCTTACTGGACGCGTTATATGGAATACCAGAGTGATGACCGGAGCCGTCTGTTCGGTTCTGTGGGTCTGGAATATAAGCCACTTGACTGGCTGTCCTTTAATGCACAGGCCTTTATGGATAGTTATAATACATTACAGGAGGAAAGAACGGCCAAAGATTATTTCCTCGGAAGCTATACAAGAAACACAATCGATTTCCGGGAAATGAACTATATGTTCACCACCAATATCAAAAAAGATATTAGCGATAAGATCAACATTGGAGCTACGGTGGGTGGCAATATTATGAAGCAAAATGTACGTCTCTTTACGGGATCAACACCTGATAAGGCCGGTCTGATCGCCCCCGGTGTTTATACCCTATCGAATATTTCCGCTCCTCCATTGCTTTCAGAAGCGCGACCAAGGAAACAGATCAATTCCTTATTTGGTTCTGCTACTGTCGGATATGACAATACTATATTCGTAGAATTAACAGGAAGAAACGACTGGTCATCTGCCCTGCCGTCAGCTAATCGGTCGTACTTTTATCCATCGGCCTCAACCTCTATTATTTTTTCGGAGTGGATCAAAAATGCTAAATGGCTGAGTTTCGGAAAACTCCGTGCAGGCATTGCTCAGGTGGGAAGTGACACAGACCCATATAACATTTTCAATGTGTATAGCTCACCACTTCTTTTTAATGGAATCCCTTATGTAACCGTTGATAATAGGAAACGCAATCCCAATCTTCTTCCCGAAAAGACCACTGAAAAAGAAGCCGGTATTGAATTAAGATTATTTAACAACCGTGCTGGTATTGATTTCACATATTATGACCGCATTACAAAGAATCAAATCATTCCTGTGAATGTTTCTCCGGCATCCGGTTTCGGAGAGTTTATATTAAATGCTGGGAAAGTGAGCAATAAGGGGATCGAATTAAGGGTAGACGGAACTCCAATTCAAACTGAAAATTTTAAATGGAATATCGGCCTGAACTTTTCCAAAAATAAAAATAAGGTATTAGACCTAGCACAAAACGGAAACGAGGTTGTGGATAAGGTCAATATCGGCACTGAACGAAGGTTGAATGCAGTTTCCATACAAGCCATCAAAGGACAATCTCTTGGAACGCTGGTGGGTTATGATTATACATATATGAATGGTCAAAAAGTAATAGATTCTGCAGGTCACTATGTAAGAACGGGCTCTGTTGTTCCGCTGGGAAGTGTTTACCCCGATTATGTTGGCGGGCTGAGCAATGGTTTTACGTACAAGAACATTAGCCTGAGTGCATTGGTCGATTTTAGTAAGGGTGGAAAATTCTTCTCCTATACCAACATGTATGGCCTGGCCTCCGGGCTACTCGAGGAAACGGCAGAAGGGAATATCCGGGAAAATGGTGTTGACATTTCAGGTGTGTTGCAGGATGGCACGCCTTATTCAACACATATAACAGCCATAGATCATTTTAAAAACAACTTCGGTAAATATATTAATGCCGCAAATGTATACGATGCCAGTTATATCTATTTAAGGGAAGTAACTCTTGGTTACCAGCTACCCCTGAAGTGGGCCGAAAAGATAAAGGCAAGTAACATTACCCTTTCTCTTTATGGCCGCAATCTGTGGTTGATCAAATCCAATGCTCCCAATGTGGATCCGTCCAATATCACCAATGGTACCGGAAACATACAGGGATTAGAAGGTGGCGCACTCCCTTCCATACGTTCCATGGGTCTAAACTTGAATATCGGATTCTAAAACCTGTTTACAAATGAAATATTCCATTTATAATATATTATTCCTGTTTGCACTGACGGCAAGCATCTGTTCCTGTAAAAAATTTGATGAGTTAAATACAGATCCAGTTAAACCTGCAGATACCAGTCCGGAGCAACTATTGCTTTCTGCGGAGAAAAGTGCTATGGATGCACTGTACAATTCGATCGTGAACAATCGCGTCGGAATGCATTACGCACAATACTGGTCAGCCACTGATAAAGAAGAAGGCAGTCGCTATCAGCTGGATGAAGGTAGCAATTCCACCTTATGGTCCTTATACAATGGCCCGCTGGAAGATTTGAAAGAAATTGAAAGGTTAAATGAAACATCTTCTTTTCCTGAATCAGTACCCAATCAAAATGCCATTGCAGGTATTCTCCAGGCATGGATCATACAAACACTTGCAGATACTTATGGAAACATCCCCTATTCACAAGCGGTAAAGCCTGATGTATTGATGCCGCCTTATGATGATGCTGCAACAATTTATTTAGACCTCATCAAGCAACTGAACAACAATCAGGCTGCGCTCGATGCAGCAGCACCTTCTTATTCCAGTGGTGATGTCCTTTATAAGGGAGACGTCACCAAATGGAAGAAACTGGCTAACTCGCTGATCGTACGTATTGCTATGCGGATGAGTGAGGTAAAACCAGCAGAAGCAAAAACCGCAATTGAAATGGCGGTAAAGAACGGGGTAATCACAGACAATACCGATGAAGCACTGTTCCCATATACCGGAGAGGCACCCAATACCTATCCATACAACGAACTGGGAAGAGAATTAACAGAGTTTGTAGTAAGTGAAACCCTTGTAAACTACATGGAGGGACTTAAAGATCCAAGGCTTGAAATATATGCCCGCCCGGCAACAAATTCCAAAACAATTATTGGTAAGCCCTATGGTCTTGGAACGAACTCCGCTTCCGATGCCCAGAAATATTCCACTCCCGGTGTGCGTGTTTATGCTCCGGATTTCCCGGGTATCCTGATCACCTCCTCCGAAGTCCAGTTCCTGCTGGCGGAAGCCGCTGCACGAGGTATGAATGTAGGAGGAACGGCTGAAGTATTTTACAAGGCAGGGATCAAAGCCAACATGGATTTCTGGAAAGTTCCGGAAGCGGCCGCCACAACCTATATCAATTCTGTTCCCTACAAAAGCAGCGGCTGGAAGAATGTGATCGGCACACAGAAATGGATCGCTATGTATATGCAGGGATTACAATCCTGGTATGAGCGCCTGCGGTTACAGTTTACCAAACCGGATGGCACCCCGCTGTTCATTGCCCCGGTTGCCGGCTCACTGGATCCTAATGTAACGATGGTGCCCAACCGGCTTACATATCCGGTGGTGGAAACCAATACCAATGCAAGAAATAAAGACGCCGCTGCAGCGGCCATTGGTGGCGACACCAAGGGCACAAAGCTCTGGTGGCAGAAATTTTAACAGGTTTAGGTTAGATTTAGAAAAAACCGCCGTGCTTTTGCATGGCGGTTATCGTTTTAAATAACAGGTGTTTATGGTACAGCAACAGCTTTATAGGGTTTCGATCACTTCGGGCAGGTGTTTTAACATATCTTCCGTCATCGCCGCCAGATCGTATTCGTGCTTCCACCCCCAGTCGTTGCGCGCCACCGTATCATCAATGCTCTGCGGCCAGCTGTCTGCGATCTCCTGGCGATAATCCGGTTCATAAACAATTTCAAATTCCGGAATGTGTTTTTTTATCTCCGCAGCGATCTCTTTCGGCGAAAAGCTGATACCGGCCACATTGTAGGAAGTGCGGATGGAGATCTTTTCCGCCGGCGCTTCCATCAGCTCCACCGTTGCCCGGATCGCATCCGGCATATACATCATGGGCAGATAAGTATTCTCGCTCAAAAAGCTGGTATACTTTTTTTCTTCCAGCGCATCATGAAAAATTTCAACGGCATAATCCGTCGTTCCGCCTCCCGGTGCCGATTTATAAGAGATCAGTCCGGGGTAACGGATACTTCTTACATCCACTCCATATTTCATATGATAATAATTGCACCAGAACTCCCCTGCATATTTGCTGATACCATAAACGGTGGTAGGTTCAATAATGGTTTGCTGCGGACAGTTTTGTTTGGGCGAAGTAGGGCCAAACACTGCAATGGAGGAAGGCCAGTACACTTTTCTGATATTTTCCTCGCGCGCAATATCCAGCACATTCAGCAATCCCTGCATATTCAGGTGCCAGGCCAGACCGGGATTCTTCTCACCCGTTGCCGACAGGATCGCTGCCAGCAGGTAGATCTGGGTGATGTTTTGCCGGATCACCTGCACATGCAACATCTCTTTATTCATTACATCCAGGCTTACATAAGGGCCGGAGCCTTTCAAAAGCGGGTTTTCCTCTCTTAAATCAGATGCCACCACATTCCCCGCTCCGTAAATTTCCCGCAGCGCAAGGGTCAGTTCAACCCCAATCTGCCCGGAGGCGCCAATAACCAGGATTTTTTCTTTTGTCATGCAATAACTTTAGACTGCAAATATAATGGCAGAACAAATCAGGTTGTTAATACTGCGCAATCGTTTGAAATATGCTTTTTCCTGTGCAAAAAAAAGTGCGCAACATTACCGGATGGCTGTTTGTACTCCGAACCCGGTTTGGCCGAACCGGATCTTAGAGGTTATATTTGCAGGTATGGAGAAATTTTTAACGGATCTTTTTAAAGAGCAGCAGTACGACCCGGCCAGCTTTTTTCTGCTGGCGGGCCCCTGTGTGGTAGAAAGCGAAGCGCTGGTTATGGAAGTAGCGGAAAAAGTGGCGGCGATCTGCAGGAACCTGGGGATCCCCTATGTGTTCAAATCTTCCTACCGGAAGGCCAACCGGACAAGCGTGGACTCTTTTACCGGTATCGGCGATGAAGCTGCATTAAAACTGCTGAAACAGGTCAGCCAAACCTTCCATCTTCCCACGGTGAGTGATATCCATACACACGAAGAAGCTGCCATTGCTGCCGGATATGTAGATATGTTGCAGATACCGGCCTTCCTGAGCCGGCAAACAGACCTGCTGGAGGCGGCAGCCCGGACCGGGAAGATCGTTAACATAAAAAAAGGACAGTTCCTCAGCGGCCCTTCTATGAAGTTTGCAGCCGACAAGATAAAACATGCAGGCAATGAAAAAGTGATCCTTACCGAGAGGGGGAATACGTTCGGATACCAGGACCTGGTGGTGGACTTCAGAAATATCCCCTGGATGAAAGAACATAAGGTTCCGGTAGTTATGGATTGTACCCACAGTCTGCAGCAGCCCAATCAGACCTCGGGCGTCACCGGCGGCAACCCGGAACTCATCGGCACGATTGCCAAAGCGGCTATCGCCACAGGCGCAGATGGCCTGTTTATAGAAACCCATCCCAATCCGGCTGTGGCAAAAAGCGACGGTGCCAATATGCTGAAGCTGGATTACCTCGAGCCCCTGCTGGAACAGCTGGTGCGGATCAGAAAAGCCATTATTGCCACTTAAAACCTGTTGTATGAAGTTCAACCTGTCACTACCAACCTGGACCCTGCTTACCCCCATCCTTGCCTGGATCGCCTATTTTACCATGGGCTCCATGTCGGGCACTTTCCCGCAGCTCGTTCTTTGCTTTTTATTGATCGCCGGTGTTCTGGCGGCGGTGCATCATGCAGAAGTGGTGGCCCACCGGGTGGGCGAACCTTTTGGCACCATCATCCTGGCACTGGCAGTAACCGTTATCGAGGTTTCCCTGCTGGTCTCGCTGATGTCCTCAGGAGGAGAAAAGACTGCAGCCCTCGCCCGGGATACGGTATTCGCCGCTATCATGATCATTCTCACCTTTATCATCGGGATCTGCATCCTGATCGGAAGCGCAAAGTACCGGGAGCAATTCGTAACAAAACATGCAGCCACTTCCGCTCTGGTAGCGCTTACCGCGATACTGGTGCTCACACTGGTGGTGCCCAATTATACCACAAGCCAGCCCGGTCCGCAATACACACAACCACAGCTGATCTTTGCAGCCATTGTAAGTCTGATCATTTATGCCAGCTTCATTATGATCCAGTCCATTCGCCACCGTGATTATTTTTTACCCGCGGATGCAGAAGGAAAAGAAAACGAGGAAGCGCATGCCGCACCGCCTTCCAGTGCAACTACATTTACCAGCCTGGTATTGCTGATCACCTGTCTGGGAGCTGTGGTGCTGCTTGCCAAAAAACTGTCGCCTGCCATTGAAGCGGGTGTTGCTTCCATTGGTGCACCCAATTCGCTGGTAGGTATCATTATTGCCATGGTAGTATTATTGCCCGAATGCATCGCCGCGATCCAGGCGGCACGCCGCAACCGTTTACAGACCAGTATGAACCTGGCGCTGGGATCTGCGCTGGCCAGTATCGGACTTACGATCCCCGCGGTTGCCATTTATACCCTGTTCAGTCATAGCCCTGTATTGCTGGGGATCGACACCACATCTGTTGTGCTGCTGATCCTGTCCATATTTACAGTGATGTTGTCGCTTGTAACAGGAAAAACAAATATTCTTTATGGCGTGGTGCTACTGGTCATTTTTGCGGCCTACCTGTTCCTTACCATCTTTCCCTGATCCCTTACCCGGTTTCCAGTATTGCTGAATAGTGGTTCCGGCATGTTCAACCACCGGCAGCAGGGAATCTACCACCCCGGGAAAAGAAGCAGCCAGGTTCCGCGTTTCATACGGATCGTTCGTATAATCATACAATTCCGTCACCGGCTGCTCCTGACGGTAATATTTTGTGAGGCGGTAACGGGAGGTCCGCAGACTGATGCCACGGTTGAAATAACTCCGTGCCACCGTAGCATGACCGCGTCCGGTTCTGAACAATTCCGGGTACAACGACCGGCCATCAAGTATCCCCTTAGGGGAAATATGAGCCAGCTGCAATAACGTGGGGTAAATATCGACAGACTGTACCACCTGCGGGGAAGACATGCCGGCCGCAGGCATGCCCGGAACACGCAGGATAAGCGGACTGCGTAATGAATAGTCGGAAAGGGTATGTTTTCCCCACACCCGTTCATCCCCCAGGTGCCAGCCATGATCACCCCATAGCACCACAACCGTATTTTTATCCAGACCCGCCTGCTTCAATGCCTCCAGCACTTTCCCGATCTGTGTATCCACATAACTTACAGCAGCAAAATAGGCATGCCGCAGTTTGCGCGCATAGGCATCGGATACCGGCGCCTTCAGCGAGGGCTTCTCCTCCCCTTGTTTATACTGGTTAAATTCATTACTGTTATGCAGGCTCTTCTCGTTAACAGCTGCCGGTATACCCGGTGAGGCCGATAAGGGTATCTTACGTTCATCATACAGATCCCAGTATTTCTCCGGCGCTGTAAAAGGCAGGTGCGGTTTGAAGAATCCCACCGCCAGCAGGAAGGGCTGATCCTTTTCTTTTAATACCGCCAGTTGTTCCACTGCCAGCTGTGCTGTAAGACCATCCGGGTAGGCCGTATCCGGAACATCCTTGTGTTCATAAGGCCGGACCTCATTCTTCCTTCCCTGACGGTTCTCTCCGCCTGCATATCCAAAAAAGGCATTCCACCCGGTTTGCCATTTACCATGATCAAAATAAAAAGCATCCCAGCTGTGGGGAAGCTCCCGCTTATCAGACACCGGCTGATTATAGCCGTATACATTACCATCCGGCGAATGACTGATCTTACCGATCCCCACGGTATAATAACCATTCCTCCGGAACAGTTCCACAAAGGATTCGGGCTCTTCGGCAGCAGGTTTGCCGGCCGTTAACTTTTCAAAGGCATCATTACTCAGTGCTGCAGGTGTTTGCGGCAACCGGCCGGTGAGCATGGAATAGCGCGAGGCACCGCAGGTGGGCACATTCACGTAATGGTTCAGGAATACCCGGCCCTCACGGGCCAGCCGGTCCATATGCGGTGTGTGCATATAAGCCCGGCCATAGGCCCCAAGCTCCGGGCGAAGATCATCTACTGCTATGAACAGGATATTCGGATGCCTGCTGCGCTCCTGATGTTGCCCGTACAGCACATCCGTATAAAGCAGCAATAGCATCAATAAAAACAGTTTTGTCCGTTTTATGATACAGGGAACAGGGTTCATTCGCCGGCCGTTTTATTATTCTTGTAAAAAACCAAGATAAGAAAAATTTCGCGCTGTCCGGATCCGTTATTCATTTAAACAACCCGGCCGTTGATCAAAAGCCATCGCCCGCTTCAGCGCTACTGTATCCGTTCCTTACCTTATATATGCCCCGAATTCTGCCAGCGCCACATTGTTCGAGTTCCCGTAGTCATTCAGGGCGATGATCTTTATGTACTGCGCCGTTGTTGCCTGCGGCAGATCGATGAATGCCTCGGCAGAGATCCTGTTCTCCAGTGAATAACGCAGCTGGAAGGTCCAGTTCAGTCCATCCGTGCTGGTATACAGTTCAATATCCTTTACCAGGTTTGTTGCTGAATTCCGCTGTTGTACAATAATGCCTTCCAGGTTATATTCCTGCTTCATATCTATTGCCGCCCAATGCGGATAATAGGTTTGTGCGATGGGAGGCGTTGCATTGGGCGCACCTATCTGGTTCACCCAGATCGTAGCCGGATCATTATCGATCAGCAGCTCCGGCGGCCGGTAGCTGGCCCCGGATCTTATATCAAAACTGGAGGCGGTGACCGTCCATCCCGCTTTGGGCAATGCATAGCGCTGTCCCTTTACATACATCGTGGTCCATTCTGTATAAAAAGTATCGATCGCATAAGGACCGGGAACATAAACGGTCCTGTATTGAATGTCCCCGCGCGGGAAATCAGGAAATTGCGAGAGCAAAATGGTCTTATCTACAAAATATTTTTGAAGCACGTCATTTTTATCTTTAAAAGTCACTTCAGTTCCTATAATAGCGGTATCCGATATGCCGCCCCATGAAATCCAGAGACTGTCATTCACAACCGTGGCATCATAGATCGGTCGGGATAAAAGCGTGGATTTATAAAAATCACCGTACACTCTCCCGATGACCTCCGTCTTTACAGAACGGTTGCCATCTCCGTCAAACGTATAGATCTCAAACACGTAAGTAGCTTCCGGCATATCATTGAACGGTATATAGGTCGAATCTTCTGAAGGATCGAGCTGCACGTCCAGCGAATCGGCACGATTGTTCCAGTACACTTTTGCCTTTGTAACCTTTGGATCAGATGAATTTGCCCAGGAGAGGATCATACGTTTATAACCGGGGGAGACAACGGCATTGACCGGTTTCCCGGGATATTTCTGCTGCCCGTAATCCAGGAATTCCTTATAGGTAGCATCCATTTTGGAGCAGCCCGAAAAACCGGCTGCCGTACCCAGCACAAGCAGGATCAATAGTAAAAATTCTGTCTTCTTCATGTTCTTAAATTTTTATCGGGGGCCGTTTATCTTAAAACAAGTGCGATTATTTTTGAAAAGCATCCCATGGGTTACGGAGTGATATCCGCATCCCCCCAGAATGTAACTTCCGCAATATAGATATAGTCTAAAAAGCCCCAGGTCTCGTTCACTTTAAAACGGAGGTACCGTACCGGGATCTGTTCCGGAAAAATAAAATCCTCACCCTGGTCAACCGCATAGGTCACATCTTCAGCCGTTACCGGGCCTTCTCCGGAAGGTTTATACGATTCACAGTCCATTAATTTGACCCAGCCATTCCAGCTGCCGGAAGGATCGGGTGTACCGGCCGTTCCCCACACTTCCCATTTCCGGGGAGCTCCCAGCTGGTATACATACTGACTGCCCGCCCGGTGATAAAACTTATACCGGCTCAGCAGGCAGGGCCTTCCCATATCAAAAGTGAACCATTGCGGTATGCCCGAGCCCGGTTTTGTATGAAACTGCAGGGACCCGGCGCCATACTTATCATCCCATATCTTATCAAGCGTCCAGGAGGCATTGGCATGTCCTCCTACGACATCCGTAGGTAATACCAATCCTTTAAACAGGTTCTTGGGGATCAGCTCTTCAAAAACCGGGGTAAGCGTTTGGGTGAGTGTATCCGAAAGGTTGCCCCAACGGTCCCGGATCACCGCACCGAACAGGCGGGGTTCGTCGGCGAATCCCCTCACAGAAAATCTCCCTTCCCTGGACTTGGTATAATAGGTTTGTACGGCCTTTAATATTCCTGTGGAGTCCGGCGTTAATATGGTTACGGCCAGACTGGCTTCCCCACTGTTATCAAAGCTGATGGTAGTGCCGCCAAACGTCTCTTCAAAACGGAAGGTATTATGCGCCTCCTGTAAAGGAGAGGTCAGCGGGGTTATTTTCACCGTCACCGGCTCTGAGCGCTTTTCGCCATAGCTTACGGTATATAGTTGTACTTCATATTCCTTTACATCCGGAAAGCCGTCTACGATCAGACTGTCCTGGTACAATGAGGCGATGGTTTCCCGTTCCACACCCGGCCGTATCTCAAAAACAGCTTTTACATAACGCAGGTTCCCGTCCTGCGGCAACTTATAACGCAGCACTGCAGCGCCCGGAAGCGGTTTAACAGCCACCTGTGTTACAGGTGAAGGCGTTCCTCCGTCGTCGGCCATAGGATCGATGTAATTCTCCCGGGAACAGGAGAAGAACAGGAAAAAGCAGCAGATAACACTTAAGGTGGATATATATCTTTTAGCCATTTTGTATGCGTTTTGATTTGAACGTATCATTACCAGCCGGGGTTTTGAACAGTATTCTTGTTTGCAAATATCTCTACCTCACGCACGGGCCAGAGGTATTCTTTAAGACTGAAGGTTTGCTGGTACAACAGGCGCTCCCGGTAATACCCCTCCGGTGTTTTTTGTTCAATATCCCATCCGGTCACCGGCTGATTCAATTCCTGCAGCGCGGTTTTCCATCTTCTCAGATCCCAGAAGCGCTGCCCCTCAAACATCAGCTCAATGGTCCGCTCCCGGTGTATGATCTCCCGCAGGCCTTCTTTGGTAGCGGGTTTTGTGGGATTGTAAGAAAAAGCTGCCCAGGAAGCCACCACTCCCTGCAAACCCGCACGCTCCCGTAACTGATCCAGGTACGAATACACTTCAGGTGAAGGTCCTGCTGTTTCATTCAGCGCTTCCGCATATAAGAGATAAAGGTTTGCCAGCCGCATTACCGGCCAGGGGTAGTTTTCTCTCGAGTAGGTGTTATCCTGTATAACATTTACATAGTTCACATATTTTTTGGGCCACACACCCGTGCTGTTAAAACTGCCATTGGCGATGTTGGCAGCGGGATCTCCTTTCTTGGAGGATACATACCACATATCCGCTGTGGTGAACTTACCCTGACCGTACCAGACACCACCGTCAAAGCCCAGATCCGCATAGTAGCGCGGCTCCCGGTCGTAGTTCATTTTTGAAGTCGTATACTCGGGGACCAGGTAATTCCTTGATGCCGCCGCGCCCTGGATCAACGAGAACCTTCCGCTGTAATCCCAGGTCTTGTCCTCATCAATCGGTACCCCGTTTTTTGTATAGAACTTTGAAACCATTTTCAGTGGTACGCCGCAATTTCCCAGGGTGCTTTGAGATGCTCTTTTGGAGGGATCAAGCCCCCTTGGAGTAGCCTGTATCTGCAGGTTATCTACCATGCTGTTGGTATTTCCCCAGATAATTTCGGCATTCCATTTTTCGTTTACGGCATTCCGGATATTCATCTGGGTGCGCAGCGTGTCGGGTATTTCATACTGTTTATTGCTCTGGCTGTAATAATATAGCTTATTGCCCGCAGCATGACAGGCATCGATGGCGTCCTTGCAGGCTTCACTGGCCCGTTCCCATTTTCGCGGATCATAGGTAGTGTTGAACAATGTGATGCCGCGGTTGTCTTTGAAATTTGCAAAATCGGCATTGCCGTTAAATAAGGGACTTGCTGCCGTAACCAGCACTTCTGCTTTAATGGCCAGGGCAATGGGTTTTGTGATCCGTCCCAGCTCGGCCACCTCATTCAGGATCGTCTCCGGCAGATCGGGCACCGCCTCATCGATCAGCTCCACCACATAATTAAAACAGGAATCTACCGGATCCCGGTATACTTTCACCATATCCGGACTGGCATTGATCGGCAGGTTCACCCGCTTAATGGGAACGGGACCATACATCCGTGTCAGATAAAAATGATAATAGGCCTTCAGGAACTTAACTTCTGCGATCCACCGGTTCTTTTCGCCGGGATCGATATCCGGTGTATTGACAATATTTTCCAGGAAGATATTGCAATCACTGATGCCCTGGTAAAGGTCTTTTCCGCCACCACTTCCCTGCCAGAAATTATCGTAGGGATTCACCACATTCTGAAATCCCCGGGCAATATTCCAGGAACTGGGAATATAAAACTCATGGAACCACAGTTCATCCCCGCCACCCAGCGCCGGGTTTTCATTGGCAGACCCGGACATGATACTTTGCCGGGGAATATAGCTGTAACAGGTAAACAGGAATTTTTCTGCCTGTTGCCGCATATTAAAGGCATGATCGATAGTGGCGATATTATCCGGCACTACATCCAGGTATTTTTTACAGGAGGTAACCACCGACACGATGAGGATTGTTATCAATAATTTATTTCGCATTTTCTATACAGATTTCACGGTTTAAAAATCTACCAGCAGGCCCAGGTTATATACTTTCTGATTGGGATACCGGAGCCCGTTGCCGCCCATTTCGATATCCCAGATCTTGAATTTGCTCCAGGTATAAAGATTCATACCGCTTACATAGATCCTTGCGCTTTTCATACCGATACGGCTGATCCAGTTAGCAGGAAGTTTATACCCGATCTCCACATGCTTCAGTCTCAGGAAGGCGCCATTCCGCATAAACCAGGTGCTGGTCTGCGTATTATTCGCAATGGGGAAGGTGCTTAACCGGGGCCAGAGGGCATACAGATTGCGGTTATCCTCCGACCAGTAACTGTCTGCATAAGCCTGCAGCAGCTGGTTCACATACTGCACACCCGAAGTGCGCTCGGCATCGTTATAGTAATAGCTGTTGAACGGTGCCGTTGCTTCAGGATTGATCCAGAAGGAGGTCCTTCCGGCTCCCTGGAAGAAGGCCTGGAAGTCAAAATGTTTATTACCAAAAGAAAGTCCGAATCCGTAAACGATCTCCGGTGTTGTCGGATACCCCAGCGGCACCATATCCAGTTCCGTGATCCGGCCGTCGCCATTTACATCCTTATACTTGATGTCACCAGCCATGTACTGGCCAAAGCCCTGCACCGGGGAATTGGCGACCTCGGCTTCGTCTGCAAACAGACTTTGCGCGATGTATCCCCATTGCTGGTTGATGGGATAACCGATCTTTGACCGCCACCAGGCACCGGGATATTCATACTCTTCAAACACTTTGTATTTTGCCGAGGCATAGGTAAAATTGGCCATCGCCTGTATGAACATAGAGTTGGCGAATGTGTGGTTAAAGCTCAGGTCCACATCCACACCCTGTCCGGTGACCTCCCCGATGTTGGTCTGCGGCTGTGCCCATAATCCCATGGATGCCGGTGTGGACGCCCGCTGTTGCAAAATATTATAGCGGTTCCTCCGGTAATATTCAGCAATCAGGTTCAGTTTATTCAGCAGGCCCAACTCAATAGCAATGTTCGCATCACGTGAGGTTTCCCAGGTAATATTCGGATCAGAATAACGTGAAATGGAAACACCCGGCCTGGAATAACCATTATCCCTGCCGAAAACAGAGCCGTAAGAGGGGTTACTTAAATTTACTTCCGACAGGTAAAAGAAGCGGTCCTTTGCATCACCGATATCATCTTTACCCGCATATCCGTAAGTAGCACGGAATTTCAGCAGATTCACTTTGTCTTTTATAGTTTCAAAGAAGGGTTCATTGGACACGGTCCAGGCGATACCTGCAGACGGGAAAAGACCCCAGCGCTGTGTTTTATAAAAACGTTCTGACCCGTTATAGCCAAAATTGAATTCGATATGATAACGGTTCGCAAAGCCATAGGTAGCCCGCCCGGACAAACCGATGTTGCGGAAAGGCAGGGATTCCTGGATACTGCCCGCATTGGGATTAAGACGCTCCTGAAGATAGCCGATCAGCATTCCGCTTAAGGTATGCTTTGTATTGAAGGTCCGGTAATAGTCAATAGCGGCCTCTCCGTAAATGGTGGAATTGATCTCTTTGGTACCCTCATCGTAATCCAGTGTCTCCCTTCCTTTTTCTTCATTGATCAGATAGGTATTGTAGGTTCCTTCCCGCAGGTTATAGTTCGACAATCCATAGTAAAAAGGAAGGTACTGCCGGGTAATGGTAAAATAGGCATGGCGGTCGGTACTGATCCTTCCGCGTACTTTTAAACCCGGGGTGATCCCCTTCAGGTCCTGCTTCAGTTCCAGCTGTGCGCCCACTTTCGACCGGCCGCGGTCCTGGTACCCGCGGATCATATCGGCATAGGGATTCAGGTAATCACCATTACCATAATTACCAAACATGATATGATTCACAAACCGGTGTGCAGAGTCTTTTGGATAATAAGCGGGGAACAGCGCCGGGTTGGCGCGCATCACTCTTGTGTACATATCCCCGCCGGAATAAATAGGGCCGTTATAATCTTCAAAAACACCGGAAAGCCGCACGATCATCTCGGTAGTAGGCGAAACAAACATGTTGACATTGGAACGCAGCGAATAGGTTTTAAAATTGATGTTGTTGTTGAAATTATTCCGCGGATCCACTTTCAGCAAACCATTGTCCTGGGTAAATGTACCGCCTACATAGTATTTGGCCACATCACCGCCTCCGCTCACACTCATATTCAACCGCTGGTTAAGGGTCTGGTCTTTGAACAACTCCTTCCGCCAGTCGGTGGAAGGGAAAATATAAGAACCGGATCCAACAACCGTATTATCGATCTTCTCATCGGAGTACAGTACCGGTGCCAGCGGATTGCGCGTGAGGATCGCTTCGTTATTCAGCTTCATATAGGTTACGGGATCTGCTAGTTCCACATCCCGAGTATTCATGGAAAGATTGGTTTCCGCCCGCAGCGAGATCTGGGCCTTCCCTCTTTTCCCTTCTTTGGTTGAAATAGAGATCACACCGTTTGCAGCCCGGCTGCCATACAATGCAGTAGCGGTGGCATCTTTATAGATATTAAAGCTGGCGATATCATCCACATTGATCCGGGCCAGATCGTTGCTGGTCGATTCGATCCCATCGATCAGTATCAGCGGGCCTCTTCCATATCCGAAAGTAGTGATCCCTCTTATGTAGAATTCTGCGTTATCTGCACCCGGCTCTCCCGTCCGTTGGACGGCAATCATTCCCGGAACGCGCCCTGCCAGTGCAGTGGTAAGATTGCTGGAAGGGATCTTCAGCTCCTCCGGTTTTATTTGTGTTACCGACCCAACGACTTCGGATTTCTTCTGGGTCCCGAAGGCCACCACCACCACATCCGAAAGATTTTCACCTGCGGTGTTCAGTGTTACCGCAAAAATACGACTGCCGCCGATGGCGGTCTCCTTCGTTTCATACCCTGCATAAGAGATGACCAGGGTGTCTTTCTCTCCTGCCAGTATGGAAAACTCTCCTTTTCCATTGGTCAGTACAGACCTTCCTGTGGTCTTAAGCATGACGGTGGCGCCTTCCATCGGTTCTTCCTTTGCGTTTTTTACGATCCCGGAAATCAATGTATCTGCGGCATACGTTGTGGCCGGTATGATGCTGTCCCCCCCCGGCAGACAGGCATCCTTTTTTTTGTTATTTGCAGTTGCAGTCAGTGCAGTCAGTACACCTACCGACATGAAAAGGCAATGCACCCATAAAGTTCTCATACTCATTAATTGCATTCGTTATGTTAAAAGCAGTATCATGAAGGGTGTACATCCTGCCACACCCAGGTGAAGATGGAGCTGCGCCCATCAACATTGATGACGGTTCCTGTCTCAAACCAGGACACATCATTCAGTAGTATTAGGAAGGGTGCGTTTCCTGCTACACCCCGCTGAAGATGGAAAAGCCTCCATCAACATTTATGACAGTTCCTGTTACAAAACGGGACGCATCACTCAGCAGCCAAACCAGCGCGCCCGTTAATTCCTGTGGATCTCCAAATCGTTTGAATGGTGTATGTTGCACTACTGCTTCACCACGGCCGGTCATTCCCCCGCCGGGTTTCGTCAGCAGTTCTCTGTTTTGTTCTGTAAGAAAGAAACCCGGTGCAATGGCATTCATGCGAACCGCATCTCCGTACCGGTTACCCAGTTCCATGGCAAACCATTTTGTATAGGCATCAATCGCGCTTTTGGCAAGACTGTATCCCAGCACCCGGGTTATGGCCCGCTGGGATGCCATTGAGGAGATATTGACAATACTGCCCCCTCCGTTGGATGCGATCACTTTTCCAAAGACCTGCGTTGGAAGTACCGTACCCATTAAATTCAGATCCATCACTTCGCGCAATGCGGCTATATCCAGGTCAAAAAGTCCCATGTCCTTTTGTATGATGGCGTTCTTTATGTTACCGCCGGCGGCATTTACCAGCCCGTCGATACGACCGAACTCCTCCAGTATCCTGGCACAGCCGGCATTCAGTTCTTCTTCCCGGGTAACATCCGCGATGACTGAAAGTGCTTTACCACCTCTGGCCTTTACCTGTTTTTCCCGCTCCAGCGCTACCTTTTCATTCCTGCCGGCGATCACCACCGTGCCCCCTGCCGTTACAATACCATCCACAAAAGCCTTACCCAGAATTCCAGTAGCCCCGGTGATCACGATAACTTTTCCTGTAAGATCAAACGCTGTCATATCGTTCATTTATAGCTAAAATCAAAACCAGGCAAAAGTCAGTTCACATTTTCTCTGGCATTGCAATGAATCAGTTCAGTTTCTAAAACAGCACGAATATATTATTTAAAACTACTGGTTTCAACAGAGTGCGGGTAAAAACCCCGCTAACTCAATACTACAACGTTTGAACAAAAAAAACTTTTTTTGAAAATCACGTTTTTTTTTAGAACATTTGATCATATTTATTTTGAAAAAGGGAGTTACCATAAAAGATATTGCTGCAAAACTCAACATGTCCGTTTCCACTGTTTCGAAGGCGTTGAGCAACCACCCAAGTATCAGTGCACTTACCAAAGAGCGTGTTGTAAAACAGGCCAATGAATGGAATTATATACCCAATGAAGCGGCCAGGCATTTTAAACAAAGTAAATCCTATACACTCGGACTGGTGATCCCGGACCTGCTGGACCAGTTTTATGTACTGGCCATAAACGGAGTGGAAGCCATTGCCGGCAGGAATAAATACCAGGTAGTCGTGGCACAATCACACGAAGATGCCGACCAGGAGGCCCAGATCATTCAAAACCTGATCAGCAGCCGGGTGGATGGTGTGATCATTGCCATTTCAAAGAATACCAAGAAAACAGAGCTTTTTCAGCGCCTGGAACAAACGGGCATCCCGGTCGTCTTTCTTTCCCGTTCGCTGAACGATTCGGGCTTTGATGCAGTGGCTACCGACAACGAAAATGCAGCCGAACTGGCCATCGACTATCTCTGTAAGAAAGGGCACCGCCGTATCGCGCACCTGATGGGACCAAAAGCCCTGGGCACCAGTCACCTGCGGCACGAAGGATACCGGAAGGCCATTGAGAAAAGAGGGATCACCTATGATGCGGCGCTTGTAAAGGAAATTGATTTTTCAGTTTCTCAAACGGATGAAGTGATGGAGGCACTGTTTGCCCTGCCGGATCCGCCTTCTGCCTTTTTTACCTTCAAGAGCTATGTCAGCCTGGATGCATTACGGTTCATCAAGGAAAAATACCCGCAAAAACTACAGGAGGTCGATATTGTCGGCTTTGGCAACCTGCCGCTGATCCAGTACCTCGATAACAAGCCCAGTGCTTCCATTGATGAAAATTCATTCGATATGGGTACCACTGCCGCAGAACTGTTGCTGAAGCATATCGAAAATGAACGTGAGGAGCCGCTTCCGGTCTCTACGGTTCGTATTCCGTGTAAACTCATCATCCATCACCTATAAAAAATGCCCCGTTCCCGGAGCACTTTATAATGATTTGACCGGATCCGTTTAGCGGAGATCCACTACTTCCACACCAGGATATTTTGACTGGTCAAAAGTAAACTGTGCATCGGCGAGGGGTGCATTGGTTTTCATGCTGCCCACGCTGTATACGGTTTTGTTACCGCTTTTTTCCACGATGGTGGCGCTGGTAACCGTTTTGCTGGCCTTATCAATTGCAAGATACAACCGGCTGAATGCTTTATTCTTGTCGATAGGCTGCATGATAATAATATTTACCGCTTTACCTCCCACCTTTGAATCATTCCCCATTACATACATAAAATCCTTACTGTAAAAGTCAGTAAATAATTTCTGGGGGGTAATGGTGCTTTCTGATTTATTTGCATTGTTCACCGTGACCTCCTTACTGGAGGGGTCGTAATTCCATACCGTTTTTCCATCGCTGAAGATCTTGTTATCTCCAAAACTGATATTGAACTTATCGCCTTTCATATTGATCGTTCCGCTTTTTTTTGCCATCACTTTTCCCTGCGCATTCTGATTGGCATAGGCAAATGTTGCGGTTACCGTTTGATACGATTTGAATTTGGCACTGGCAGCATCCAGAATGGCTTTCGCATTCGGATCCCGTTGCTGCGCAAATGAAATAAGTCCCATGAACAGAAAAGCAGTGCCCAGATATAATTTCTTCATATGATATTTTCTTAGAATTTGTTTACGAATTTTTGATTTTCACTTCTTAGACGTCAAGATTTATACCGGGTTGCGGCCTTTAACAGATTTTAACAGATTTTAACCCAGCATATCGAGGTGCTGCTGCAGTTCTGCTTCGGTTTTAATCAGCACTTCCCGGGCCTTACTGCCCTGGTTCGGGCCTACGATGCCGGACTGTTCAAGCTGGTCCATCAGCCGCCCGGCACGGTTGTACCCCAGCTTCATCCGGCGTTGTAACAGGGACGTGGAACCGATCTGGTTGGCTACGATCAGCCGGGCAGCGTCTTCAAAAAGAGAGTCCCGGTCATCAAGATCGAAATCTCCGTTCTCCAGGTCCTTTTCATCAATATATTCCGGCAGCAGGAACGGTTGCGGATACCCTTCCTGGTAAGCAATAAAGTCAACTACTTTGTCCACTTCAGGTGTATCTACAAAAGCACATTGCAGACGGGAAATTTCCCCGTTTAAACTGATCAGCATATCCCCTTTGCCGATCAGCTGATCGGCACCGCCGGCATCCAGGATGGTACGGCTGTCGATCTTACTGCTCACCTTAAAGGCGATACGGGCGGGGAAGTTGGCCTTGATGATACCGGTAATGATATTCACAGACGGGCGTTGTGTGGCGATGATCAGGTGGATCCCTACAGCCCTGGCCAGCTGGGCCAGTCGTGCGATGGGCATTTCCACTTCCTTACCTGCCGTCATGATCAGGTCGGCAAACTCATCCACCACCAGCACAATAAAGGGCATGAACAAATGTCCTTTCTCCGGGTTAAGTTTGCGGGCCGCGAACTTGGCGTTGTATTCTTTTATGTTCCTGCAACCCGCATCTTTCAACAGGTCGTAACGGTTATCCATTTCAATACATAAGGCATTCAGTGTATTGATCACTTTTTTTGTATCGGTGATGATGGCATCTTCTTCATTGGGCAGCCGCGCCAGAAAGTGGTTCACGATCTGACTGTATACACTCAGCTCCACTTTTTTGGGATCGACCAGCACAAACTTCAGCTGTGAAGGATGTTTGCTGTATAAGAGGGAAACGAGGATGGCATTGATCCCTACCGACTTTCCCTGACCGGTGGCACCTGCCATCAGCAGGTGAGGCATGGTAGCCAGATCCACGATAAAGTTTTCATTGTCGATCCGTTTCCCCAATGCGATGGGAAGCGACATACTGCTGTTCCGGAATTTATCGGAAGACAACAGTGTTTTCATGCTCACTATGGTTTTGCGGGCATTGGGCACTTCAATACCAATGGTACCGCGCCCCGGAATGGGAGCTATGATCCGGATCCCGAGCGCCGACAGGCTCAGCGCAATATCGTCTTCCAGGTTCTTGATCTTTGAGATCCGGACACCGGCGGCCGGCACAATTTCATACAGGGTAACTGTCGGACCGACCGTGGCGCTTATTTTTTGTATTTCGATATCATAGTTTGCCAGGGTCTTTATGATCTGGTTCTTATTGTTCTCCAGTTCGGCGGGATCCTGTACTACTTTTTCACTGCCATGCGATTCCAGCAGATCCGCAGAAGGTTTCTTATAATGTTTGAGGTCTAGGGTGGGTTCATATGCCTTGCCTTTTTCTGACGGTGTGGTTGCCGCTGCTGTGGCAGGCGCCGGAGCGATGGGCCCGGAGTTGATCTCCAGTTTCAGGTCGTCATCTGAAACAGGCTTCGCCGGCTTCACGGGTTTGATACTCGCAGGCATCTCCGGCTCGCTGTAGCTTTCGTTTTCCGCTGTTTCTTTTGTTTCAACCGGTACGGTCTTTCTGGTCTCGGGCTTCAGCACCGTGATACGCTCATACCCTTCTTCCTCTTCCTTGGCCTGTATAACGGGTTCTTTATTGATCAGCTTAAGATCATACTTCGGCTTTTCCACTTCCGGGTCGATCACCAGCCGGGCGCCCTGGCCGGTGCCAACTAAGGTTTCCGGCACCAGTTCCTGCTCTTTCAACGCCACTGCTTCCGTTTCATTTTCCGCTGCTGCCGGCGCCTCCTGAGGTGCGCGTCTGATCTTTTTGGGGAAGCTGAAGGCGGGGTTAAACTGCCAGATGAAATAGGCGATTACAATTAACCCCAGCACAGCACCGGCACCGATATATCCCAGGGAACCGGCCAGCCAGTTTACAATCACATTGCCCACTCCCCCGCCCCACCGGAATTCTTCATTGGGCAGCAGGTAGGCCAGGATGGCAGATACCACCAGCATACCGAGTGTCACATATTTCAGGTTCCTCCATACCGAAAAGACCCGGCGCCTCCACAGCAGGTTCACCCCTACCACAAAAAAGAAGGTGCAGATCAGAACAGCGGCGATCCCGAACAACCGGTAAATAAAATAATGCGCCACAAGTGCGCCTACCTTGCCCAGCAGGTTCTGCATGCTGACATCCGGATCCCAGAGGATCTCACTTCCCCTGGAGATCTGTGTAAAATCCTGTTTCCAGGTAAAAAAATAGGAAATAAAAGAAATGATCAGGAAAACGGCGATCAGCAGAAAAGTGGTACCCGCAATTTTCCAGGTACGCTCGTCTTTAGCCAGCTCCTTCAACCGAACCCGCTCTTCTTTTTCTATTTTCCAGGTGCCAGTCGTATTTTTCTTACTCCGTTCTGTTGGTTTTTTATTCTTCGGTTTACTCTTAGTCGCCATAGAGGCAAAGATACTATATACCTGCGGAGATTTTTTCGTTTAAAAACGCAAATTATTTCGGGTATACGGCGCGGGGGATGAACCGGTTATGACTTATTATTAAGCACCGCCAGCAAAAAGAACAGCCAGCCGGCAATAAAGAACAATCCGCCTACCGGCGTCAGTATCCCCAGTCCGCCAAGCCCTACTTTCCCGGTCGCTTTCAGGGCCGCCAGGGCATAGAGTGATCCGGAAAAAAGCAGGATACCGATAAAAAAGGCGATACCGGCCCACGACATTAGTTTTACGGGGAATTTTTCATAAAGAATGGCTACAAGAATCAGGGCGATCGCATGATACATCTGGTATTGCACACCGGTCTGAAATGTGGGCACCGAGTCGGGTGCAATCTGTTTCAGCCTATGGGCCCCGAACGCCCCAAGTATAACTCCCAGTCCGGATAATGCGGCTCCCAGGGAAAGATAAAATCTATGCATCAATGATCTTTTTTACAAATTCTTCCGGTTTGATATGGCTATCGTCCACTTTGAGCTTTGCCTGGTCGTAGTAGATCCGCCGGTCATTATTTTTCTTAACAATATAGGCCTGTAATTGTTCATCATCCAGGTCTTTTAACAACGGCCGGTGTGCCCTTTGCTGGCGGAGCCGTCCCAACAGGATTTCAAAAGGTGTATTCAGCCATACCGTGGTCCCTTTCTGATTCATGTAATCAATATTATTGAAATAACAGGGTGCCCCTCCGCCACAGGAAAGCAGCAGGCTGGGGTGACTGTCGGTGATCATATAGAGGATCTCTTTTTCCTTCATACGGAAATACTCTTCCCCTTCTTCCTCAAAAATTGTTGCAACAGACCTTCCTTCGGATTCAATAATAAGATCATCCAGGTCATAGAAAGGCAGCTCCAGCTTTTTACTGAGGATCTTTCCCCAGTGCGTTTTCCCTGCCCCCATAAAGCCGATTAAATATATACGCATAAGAACCAAACAAATCTACACATCAAAACAAATTGAGGCTGTCAGTATTCCGGTCGACAGCTCTTGCCCGCAGCAAACATAATACAATTATCCGTTGATATCCTGCCGTGTCTGTTAAAAACCGATGCAGGATGACATTTATCCTTATTTGAAGGCATTGAACCCTGTAATGTCCATACCGGTGATCAGCAGGTGGATATCATTGGTTCCTTCGTAGGTGATCACGCTTTCCAGGTTCATCATGTGGCGCATTACCGGATATTCCCCGGTAATACCCATCCCGCCCAGCAGCTGACGGGCATCCCTGCAGATCTGTGTGGCAATGGTACAGGAATTCCGTTTGGCCATGCTCACCTGCTGGGGCGATGCCTTGCCTTCATTCATCAGCACTCCCAGCCGCCAGTTCAGCAGCTGCGCCTTGGTGATCTCCGTGATCATTTCTGCCAGTTTTTTTTGCTGCAACTGGAACGCTCCGATCGGTTTTCCAAACTGCACCCGCTCTTTTGCATAACGCAGCGCCGTATCATAACAATCCATAGCGGCGCCGATCACGCCCCATGCAATGCCATAACGGGCCTTATTCAAGCAGCTCAGCGGCCCTTTCATTCCCTGTACGCCCGGAAGGATATTTGTTTTTGGCACCCGTACATTGTCAAATACCAGCTCACCGGTGGCCGAAGCTCTCAGGCTCCATTTACCATGTGTGGTGGGCGTTGTAAAACCTTTCATTCCGCGTTCCACGATAACCCCGCGCACCACACCGGAAGGATCTTTGGCCCAGACAACGGCTACCTGGGAAAAAGGGGCATTGCTGATCCACATTTTGGCACCATTCAGGATCACCGTGTCTCCGTCTTCTGTAAAATGCGTCATCATACTGGAGGGATCGCTGCCATGGTCCGGTTCCGTAAGACCAAAACATCCCAGCCATTCTCCACTCGCCAGCCGGGGCAGGTACCTTGTTTTTTGCGCTTCGCTTCCATAGGCAAAGATCGGGTACATCACCAGCGAACCCTGCACGGAAGCGGTTGAGCGCACACCACTGTCTCCCCGCTCCAGTTCCTGCATCATTAATCCGTAACTGATATAGTCCAGTCCGCCACCCCCGTATTGCGCAGGGATCGTGGGACCAAAACATCCCAAATCCCCCAGCTGTTTTACAATATGCTCCGGAAATACGGCATCCTGCGCGTATTGTTCGATGACGGGCGTGATCTCTTTTTTAACATAGGTACGCACAGCATCACGGATCATACGGTGCTCTTCGGTAAGGAGTTCGTCTACCGCAAAATAATCGGGGCTCTGGAACAGATCAGCTTTTACAGACATAATAAAAGTTTGATGACCTCAAAGGTAGCAGATTTTAGGGCTCCGCGATGAGCAGGTTCCAAAGACAAAAAGACTTTATAGTTCTTATTGCCACCAAGGCGCTAAGACACTAAGAAACACTAAAGTTTTTTGTTCGTCTTTTGCCACGAAGACACAAGAACACGCAGGGCTCACAGATTTCACCGATTCGCACAGAAGACTCGCTACTAATCTTGTACGGCTTCATAATTCTCATCACCACTAAGGCGCTAAGACACTAAGAAACACCAAGATCTTTTGTCCGCTTTTTACCACGAAGACACAAAGAACACGCGGGGGCTCACAGATTTCACCGATTCGCACAGAAGATTCGCTACTGATCTTATACGGCTTCATAATTCTCATTGCCGCTAGGGCACCAAGACATTAAGAAACACCAAGATCTTTTGTCCGCCTTTACCACGAAGAACACAAAGCCACAAAAACACACGGGGGATATTCTCACAGATTTCACCGATTCGCACAGAAGACTCGCTACTGATCTAGTACGGCTTCATAATTCTCATTGCCACCAAGGCTCGAAGACACTAAGAAACACCAAGATCTTTTGTTTTCTTTCGTGCTGCTTTGCGTTTGAGGCGTTGTGGCAGCGCTACCGCTGACGCATTGAAACACTGAGGCCTCGTAACAGCACCCTATTTTTTTGCGGGGATCAATCCTCTGTTCTCCAGCAACGGTGTAATACTGGGCTCTTTTCCCCTGAAGGCTTTGTACAATGTAGCCAGGTCCTCCGAGTTTCCCCTGGACAGGATCATCTCGCGGAAACGATCGCCGTTTTCCCGTTTCAATCCGCCATTCTCCTTAAACCAGGCATACGCATCATGATCCAGCATCTCCGCCCAGCTGTAAGCATAGTACCCGGCAGAGTAACCGTTTGCCCAGATGTGTAAAAAATAAGAAGAGCGATACCGCGGCGGCACATAGGCTATATTCACACCGCTTTTGGTCAGTGCATGTTGCTCAAATACATCGGTATCCGTTACGGCACTGTCTTTTGCAGACAGCAGGTGCCATTGCATGTCCAGCTCCGCCGCAGCCAGCAGTTCCGTCATGGCATATCCCTGGTTAAAGGTTGCGGCATTTTTTATTTTCTCAACCAGCGTCTGTGGTATAATTTCGTTGGTCTTATAATTCCGGGCATAGTTCTTTAGCACCGATGTATCCAATGCCCAGTGCTCGTTGAACTGTGAAGGCATTTCCACAAAATCACGGGAGACGCTGGTACCGGATAAGGAAGGATACTGCTGACTGGCAAAAAGGCCATGCAGCGCGTGTCCGAATTCATGAAACATAGTGGTAACATCATCAAAGCTCAGCAGGGCCGGCTGTCCTTTAACCGGTTTTGGAAAATTGCACACGTTCACAATTACCGGTTTTGTATTGAATAACTTTGACTGTGTAACAAAGTTATCCATCCAGGCTCCGCCATTTTTATTATCCCGTTTAAAATAATCGCAGTAGAACAGTGCCATGGGTGAACCATCTTTATCAAACACTTCGTATACCTTTACATCCTCCTGGTATACCGGCAGGTCGGTCCGTTCTTTAAAGGTGATCCCGTACAATTGGGTGGCGGCATAAAAAACACCATTCTTTAACACACTATCCAGTACAAAATAGGGCTTCACTTCCGATTCATCAAGATCATATTTGGCCTTACGTACTTTTTCCGCATAGAAGTCCCAATCATAAGAGGCAAGTGCAGTGGTATCATTTTCACGGCTCTTCATGGCCTTGATGTCCTCTGCTTCGCTCGCTGCCTTTGCCAGTGCCGGTGGTACCAGTTTACTTAAAAAGGCATTTACCGCCTGTGGCGTTTTTGCCATCTGATCCTGTAATTTCCAGGAAGCATAATCCGGAAAACCCAGCAACCGGGCTTTCTCCCTGCGGATGGCGGCAATCCGTAATATATTGCGGCGGGTATCATTGGAGTCTCCCTTTTCCGCACGGGTCCAGGAGGCCTCAAAAAGTTTTTGGCGTGTTTCCCGGTTTTTCAGCGATTGCAAGGCCGGCTGTTGTGTGGTGTTTGTCAGCGTCAGCAGGTATTTACCCTCATGGTTGTTCTTTTTAGCAGCTTCGCCTGCGGCCTGTATCTCTGCTTCCGGCAGGCCGGCCAGATCGCTGATACCATCCACCACCAGTGCGCCCGATTTGGCGGCGGCCAGCAGCTGGTTGCTGAACTTGGTGCTTAATGTAGCTTCTTCCTCATTTAATTTTTTAAGCTGCACTTTACTGGTGTCGGGCAACGCTGCACCGCTCATCAAAAATTTCTGATGATAATATTCCACCAGTCTTTTGGATTCCGCATCCAGCTTTAATGTGTTTAATTGTTTATAGATGGCATCCACTTTCTCATACAGCTTCCGGTTCATATAGATCAAATCCGAATGTGCCGACAGCCGGGGTGCCAGGGCTTCCTGGATGCGTTGAAGACGGTCGTTGGTATTGGCGCCCGTCAATGCATTGAATGCGCTGCCCGCACGGTCCAGCAGCCGTCCGGATCTTTCAAGGGCTACCAGTGTATTCTCAAAGGTAGGAGCTGCGGGGTTGACTATGATACTGTCGATCTCTGTCATTTCCTCTTTCATTCCTTTTTCAAAAGCAGGCTCAAAATCCGTTTCCTTTATCTTGTCGAACGGGATCGTATGATAGGGAAGCGTGCTTTCAGTAAACAACGGGTTTTCAGTGTTGGTCGTATCGGAATTGTCGGATGTACTGTCAGGCATATTACAGGAGCTGATGATTAAAAAAGTGCAAATTACAAATAAGTGCTGCTTCATAAAATTCATTTTAAGTAAAAATAGCGTGGTCATTTCAAACAGGATACGCTGGTTTTATTTTTCCGGGTTATTGGGAATACTGATTTCAAAAACGGACCCCTTGCCTTTCTCGGATTCCACGGTCACGGTGCCGTTCAGTTTTTCCAGCGCCTCTTTCAGAATGTACAAACCCAGTCCCAGTCCGCCGGGTTGCGCTCCTTTAAAAAACGGGTCAAAGATCTTTTGTACATATTCGGTATCCATACCTGTTCCGTTATCGGTAACCGTAATAGCGGCACCGGCTGTCCGGGTCCGGATTCCGATGGAGATCTTTTTATCCGGTTCTTCCGGACGCTGGCATTTTATGGCATTGGAAAGCAGGTTGGCTATAACGATCTCGATCCGGAAAACATCGCCATAAAAAGGTACCTCCTCATTTACCTGTACATTAAATGAGATATCCCTTGTGCCGTTGGACGTACTGTACAGATCCAGCAGCGACCGGACGAGCGCCTCAAAACGGATCCGTTCGTGTTCCACTTTGAATCGTGCGGTCTTATAGAACTGCACCGTCTGCGATACATAATAATCGAGCTTTTGGATACAGGCATCCATCAGCTTCCAGTAGTCACCGGAATCGTCCATCCGGCCTTCCATTTTTACCAGGTCGAGAATACCGGTGGCAGAGGCGATCGGGGCCCGCAGTTCATGGGAAAGACTGTATACAAAGCGGTTGAGCCCGTCGTTGGTCTTCTGAAGTTCTGCTATTTTTTCGCGGAGTTCTTTGTTGGCCTTGTAATGGTCATAGGCATTCAGCACACTGTTGTGCAATTCAAGATCGTCCCAGGGCTTGGTGATATACCGGTAGATGTCGCCCTGGTTCACGGCTTCTGCCAGCACTTCGATGTCTGTATATCCCGTCAGCAATACCCGGGGGATGTGCGGATACCGCTCCTTGGTTATTTTGAAAAACTCAACACCGGTTATCTCCGGCATCCGCTGATCAGATATCAGCACATGGATCTCATCGCGGTCAAGGATATCGAGTGCTGCGGTCACTGAAAGCGCAGTGAAGATCCTGTACCTGGTTCGGAAGGCGGCTTTAAAGGAGTTGAGGTTTTGCTGCTCATCATCCACATAAAGTACATTAATTTCGGGCGTCATGTAGCAATAGTATTTTAACGGATGGGTAAACTAATCACAAAGGTAGTACCTCTTCCCAATTCTGTATCTACCTGGATGGTACCGTTGTGTTTTTCGATGATCCCCTGCACGATGGAAAGTCCCAGTCCTGTACCCTCTCCCACATCCTTTGTCGTAAAAAACGGGTCAAAGATCTTATTTTTCACCTCTTCCGTCATTCCCTGTCCGTTATCCGTTATACTAACCCTGACCTGTGCGTCCTCCTCCCAGGTTTTTATGATCAGCACTCCCGGCTGCTGGTCCTTAAGGATCCGCTCCTGTATGGTTTGAACAGCATTGGTGATGATGTTCATAAACACCTGGTTGATCTTTCCGGGCGCACATTCGATTTTTGGCAGTTCGCCCAGTTCCTTTACCAGCTTGAAGTTCTGCGGAAAGGTGCTTTTTACCAGCAGCAGCGTGGATTCGATGCCTTCGTTGAGGTCTACTTTTTTCCAGTTGGCCTCGTCCACCCTTGCAAAGCTCCGTAGTCCTTTTACGATCTCCGAAGTACGGTGCGCTCCTTCCTTAATTCCCGAAAGCAGGGTGCTTATTTCTTCATAGAGGTATTCCAGGTCAATGTCTTTCTTGTGTTTTTCAATTTTCTGGATCTGGAATGCGATATCCCCTGAAGGATCCAGTTTTTCATACATTCTGATGACTGCCTGCAGGTCCGTAACATCTGCCTCCAGCGGCCGGATATTAGAGGTAACAAAATTTATCGGGTTATTGATCTCATGCGCGATCCCTGCTGTAAGCTGACCCAGTGATGCCATCTTTTCGGTATCGATCAGCTTTGCCTGGGTGCTCTGGATCTGCTTCATCGCCACTTTCAGCTCCTCATTGATATGTAACAATTCTTCGGTCCGGTGCCGTACTTCTTCCTCCAGGCGGATATTCTGTTCTTTGATCAGGCGCTCATTTTCCACAGATACCCGCAATGCCTCTTTGCGCGCTGCTTCCTGGTCCCTGCGGTAGATATTGATCTTATCGGCCAGGGCCAGTGACAACAACATGATCTGCAAGGCCGATCCGATCTCAAGGGTACGTGAAGTAAGAATATTGTAGGGAATGACACCGGAGGTCCTCAGCACATAGATGATCACCATTGTAAGAAAAGCGGAGATGGCCAAAAGGAAAAAACGCGCGGGACGGAACCCTTTTCTCAATACCCGGTAACCAACATACAGGCAATAGATCGATGTTACAAATGCAACTACATTGATGAGGTTGATGGCAATATAAGGACTTACTGCAAAATGAATAGGAAGGATGGCGGAATAGGCGCAGATCAACAGGGTAAAGCCCTTGTCCAGCCGGGGTGTATACCGCCGGGAATGCAGGAATTTCCTGCTGAACAAAAGTGTACCGATACCGGAAAAAATACCGCAGAGGTTCACTGTATTGGCCCGGAACCATTCATTACCGGGCCACAGGAATTTAAAGCCATAGCCCTGCAGCACTACCTGTGTGATCCCGACAAAAAATATAAAAGCAATGTAGTAGTAATAACTGTCGTCCTCCACCACAATACTCAGCAGCAGGTTATACAGCAGCATGATCACGATAATACCGATATAAATACCAAACAGCAGGTTGCTGGTAGCATTCCGCTGGAATACCGTTACCTTATTGCTTACAAAAAAAGGGAGGTGCATCGAGGTAGGCGACTTTATCCGCACAAAAATGGTGGCTGTTTCTCCCTGATTCAGAAAAAACGGGTATACATAGTTGATGATATTCAGCGGCCGCTGATCAAAGTCATACCGGGCGCCCAGCACCAGTTTATTTTCGATCGCCCCTTTCCGGTAGGTATAAAAGGTCACCTCCTGTAAAACAGGGTTCTCCAGCTCAAGAAAAAGCGAATCAAAATCAGCGCTGTTCTCCAGATCGAAACGCACCCAAATAGCAGCATCTTTAATTCCCGGACTCTCTTCTTTAAATTCAGATTCAGGAAGCTGAACGATCTGCTGTATGTCGAGCGAATCGCTTTTATCGGTCAGTATCCTGAAATGCTCAACCGGTAGCGCTCCGGTTGCCACCTGCGGGGTTATCTTGTTCTTATCATTTGCAGAAAGTTGGGTTACTGTCAGAAATATAAAAACAAAAAAGAAAAGATTTAATGATTTTGCCATATTCCTTCCTGATGCCAGTTTTTAAGAAACAAGTCGTATTCCACTTCAAAAGTTCCCCGCGGGCCCTTTTCCATATAAACCTGGGTCAAATTATTCCGGAGCCGGATGATCCTCGCGGCTTCCTCGGTGCCTGCATGCGACAGGTCCTGTATATCCCTTAGGCGGGTAACTGTTGCTACAAAATTATCCTTCGGATATAAAAAAGTGCCATTATCACCCACACTTTCCTCAAGCAGCATCCCGCTTCTTAACGTGGCCTTTACCGTACTGGGTGCACAGAGTGCAAAAACACTTTTGACATTCAGCTGTGCCGAAACGGCAACCCCCAGGTGCACGAGGAGGTGACTACCAATACCCATACCGGCGATCTCTTTCGAGTTCCACATACCGCACATTTCGCAGGTACCACCGGCAAACGTATCGTTTGCCACAACCTGGTGTATCCGTTCATCATATTTTGATACAGCAGTTTCTATGGGCAGCTGTTTCCCGAGCTCAAGTACCTGCATCCTCGTCCCCCCCAGTACCTTACCGGTGTGCGGGTCCTCCACCACTATTACAACCGAATAGGGATCCTCCAGCCATTCGGTATTATCCGATGTCACCTTTATTATACCGTAATGGATCTCCAGGATACGCCTGTGGCCGATCAGGAACTTTTCGCTTGTTTCTGGATCATCGGGCGCCCGGAAAGTTCTGACACGGATCATGCAGGATTGGTACCGTTTGGGTTTACAATTATTTTTTCCAAATCAATAAAGTATTTACCGGATGCGTTAAACCGGTTTAAAAATATGTTCCGGCAGGCCTCCGTAACAATTGCTCCGCCCAGGGTCACCGCGGAAGCCAGCTGTGGCCATCCGGTGATCGTTTTTCCTATTTCTGTAAGTGATCTTTTCATGGAATCAGACAAATTATCCATACCGACAATAGCACCCAGGTACCTGATTTTATCCGCCGGGGTCAACTGCGTTAATTGAGCCGCCAGTGTCTGTTGATCCAGTTTCTCAAGGTCGGGGATCCCTCCGTGAAACAAGGGCCGTTCCCTTTCCAGATCAAAACGTTCAATATCCAGCATGCCTTTGTCATTGGTGTCCATCACCACCGGGATACCCAATTCACGCGCCTTCATACGGCTGAGGATCTTGATATCAAATCCGTCACACTCCTCCACCAGCAGATCCAGCGGTCCGTTCTTTGTAAAAAAAGCATCCATATTTTCGGCATGAACCCCCTCCGTAAAACAGGTCACACTGATAAAAGGATCCAGCTCCGCTATTTTCCTGGCAGACAGGATCGCTTTCGACATACCCAGCTCGTGCACCCCAACCGGTAACCGGTTCATATTACTCAATTCGATATCATCGTAATCCGCAAGATGCAGGGCCCCGCAGATCCGTTCGGTAGCAATGGTCATAGCAATCGTTTGTCCTACAGAAAGACCAATGATCCCGATCTTCTTACCCCGGAAAAGCGCTGTTTCTTCCGGGGTGATTTTATATACATTCCTGTTTGTCCGGACCTTTATAAATTCATCTTCGTCCAGCAGGTGTACCATGCGCCCCGACCAGGGATAATAGACCCATACACCATAGGTATCAGGCGCCCGGTTGCCTAAATGTTTCCCTGTTAATAACCTGACCTGATGCTGATCCAGCTTCTCCGACGGATTCATGATCCGGATCAATTCCATCAGCTGCCGGTCAATAGTATCAAAAATCGTACAATTCTTTGTGCTGACCAACTCATCAAACAGGTCTTTATCAGCTTTTTGGCCGATCCGGAGGAAAACCGGGCGATAGGTATCGGATCCGGAGGCAAAACCCTCCCCTGGATTAATTTCAGCCATATTAGTTTTTCCCATGAAAAATGAGTAAATTTGAATACAGAAACTTCACAAAAATAGGGATAAATTACCTGGATACTAATTAATGTGAATATGGACGGATCCTATTCAAATATTTTATATGTGGATGATGAGATTCATAATTTAAATTCCTTCAAAGCCTGCTTCAGAAGGGAATTCACCATATTTACTGCTCAAAGTGCAAAAGAGGCCGAACAGATCCTGCAACAAAATGAAATACATGTTATCATTACGGACCAGCGTATGCCGGAAACAACCGGTATCCAGTTCCTGACTTCTATAATCCCCCAGCATCCCGATCCCGTGCGGATGATCCTGACGGGTTATGCCGATATCAACGCTGTTATCGAAGCGATCAATAAGGGGCAGGTCTACCGTTATATCCAAAAGCCCTGGGAAGAAAATCATCTCCGGCAGCTGATCCACGAAGGGATCGACCTTTATACCCGGAGCATGAATAACAAAAAAATGACCCAGAAGCTGGAAGAAAGTAACCGGCAAATGGAATTCCTGCTTCGCCAATCGCTTCTTTCCTGAATTTTTTAATATTCCCTGCTTTTCCTTATTTTTGCCTAAACTACTGATTTCCAGTTCTCTTTTTCGCTTGCCTGTTTGTTTTCCTTTAAAAAGGCCAATTTGGCTGGTTATTTGTATTTTTTCAAACTGCAGGTACCGGTTTCAGAGAGTTGTAAACGGAATGCTATTATAAAAATATAAACGTACATGATGAAAAAGTTTGCAGTATTGATGAGTGCACTTTGTATTTATGCCCTTGCCGGAGCACAGGACAGTTCTGTGGCAGGGGCGCAGTCGCTCAGAGATAAAGTACTGGATGATATTCAGAAAAATTTTACCACAAAGACGAAATCCTTTGATTCTACGGTATCCCAGCTGGACCAGCGCATGTCGGCACTGGACAAATCCATCAACGAATCAAAAGATGTTAAGGACAAAGCAGACAAGCTGGTACTACGCGTTCAGGCTGTTGAAGAAAAGCAAAAGGCCCTTGAACAAAATGAGCTGAATATCTTTCAGGCCAACTATCAATCGGCCATGGTGAACCTCGTTTCGATGGAACGCGAGATCAAACCACTGGTGCTGTTCAACTCTACCAAGGCATTTTTTAATTCCCTGAGTGAAACCGGCAACCCCATGAACTATGATGGCTATACCAAATGGTATAACTCTTACGCCGCCTTCGTAAAGGAGAAAAAAACCGAAAGTCCTGTTTTGAATGTGACCAGCAACCTGCTCACATTTGCCAGCGGGTTCAGCAAGGGCGTTCCGGTTACAGGACCGATTACATCCGCGCTTTTTACCAGCATGACCTCTTATATTGATAATATCGGTAAAAAAGAAAAAGCCCTGAAGGCACAAAGTGAAGAAATGCTGACGCTTACCATGAAGATCAGCCAGTTCAATTTTGACAACGGCCAGATCGAGAACGAGTGGGAGGCCATTACCACAGAGCTCCAGGATCTTCAAAAGAAATACGACAAATCGCTGAAAGAGAACCTGGGCATCATTAAAATAACACCGGCTGATTTCGACAATAATTTTTCCAAACAAAACGATGCCGAAAAGCGGTATCAGTATCTTACCCGCCTAAGAGATGAAGCAGCCCGGTTTGTTTCCAATGAAAAAAAGAGCAACCCCAAGGAATGGCGACAGGCGGCCTATATTCAGATGAATGATGTACAATCCCTCAAACAGCGTTTCGGACAGGTCACTTTCCGCATCAGCCAGAATCTTTTAAAATACAAAGAACTGTTTGATAAATACCGCAGCGATCCGCAACTGGGCAGCCGCATCAAGGATCTTGAAATTAAAATGAAAGAATTGCAGGAATCTTTTGACAAAACATTTGATCCGCTGGAATACATCAATTCTGCCAACCGGATGTATAAAGTTTAAGCATCAGCTATCAGAATTGAGAGCGCGGCTGGCGCTATCGGATGGTGCAGGTCGCGTTATTGATTTTTGAGACAGGCTGTGGTACAAGGAAGGATTGCCATTACAGCGATCAGACCAGCCACATAAAGTCTCCTCCGGTATCGGTTGAATGGCATTGATATGTGGATAGTTGGATCGGTCCCTGTGGTAAAACGCTGTTCCGCGGCCCGTTTCCTTAATTGCTTAGTGCCTCCAACAATTGTTTTCTCACTTTTCTGAAATAGAAGATGCTGTTATCATACTCGTTAAAGTTCATGATCAGTTCATTTACGAATCCTTTTGCTTTGGCAGTATCTTTCTGCTCCAGCATTTTCAGCAACTCATAATCATAAATACCATCGCGCATCGCCTCAAACCGAATGGAAGTATACAATTTCCTGTATCCCGGATACACAATATTGGCATCCCCCGCAGGCAGTTTGCCGCGGTCCCTGGAAGCATCATCCCTCAGGGGGTCCCGTCCGCCCCAGTAATTCAGTCCCCAATGTAAATACCCGGTCGCTCCATATTTATAATTGATCCAGTGCAGGTAACGGGTCTGGATCAGCGGTTGCTCAATAAAACGGTTGGCGTAATTCCCGCGCGGACCTACGCAGGTATAGAACCACACTTCTTTACCGCTCTTTTTCAATTCCTGGTAGAATGCATAATCCTTGTGAAATACATCCAGAACCGGCACCCAGACATCGATACCGTCCTTTAACTCTTTTGAGGTCAGCACAGCGTCCATGATCTTTATCCCTGGCAGGTATTTTTTTACATAACTGCTGATGGCCACATAAGACGGGGCATTTTTGGCCGTAGGTTCATCCGAGATATGCTGCATGTATTTCCCCAGCCAGCCTTTTTGTTGCAGGTGTGCTTTTAAAGCCGGCAGGAACTGGTTGAGAAAATTCTGTGCCCTTGCATCCTCTACCGGCAATAATACCGACCGCATGCCATACAGATGAGCAGCGGGATTGGGTGCCTGCTTCAGCTTTTTTGTCTCTTCATTATCCTCCAGCGGCACTTCCACAAAGAATGGATCATCCCAGGCTCCGGACCGCCAGGCAAGATGTCCGCCTTCGATCCGTTTTAAGGCACCTGCCTTCTCAAACAGCTCCGCTTCTTTGTCGAAATTGGAAAAATCAAAGGTATAGGTACCATTGTGCAAGGTGAATTTAGTATTCCAGGCGGCATAGATCCGGTGCACGTTCTGGTTGTGTGATGCCATCATATCGGCGTGCACTTTTAACAACTCCCAGTACAGGGGCGAATACAAAGCTACCTTGTTCCCTTTGTTCAGCAATTCCAGCGATACAGGGTTAAAATGGGCCGACCAATTGGTGATCCACAGGGATGTTTCCGGTACTTTCACCGGATAGACCCGGATGGGAACCGTACGGCGAAACTGTTCTTTTTTCCCGTTCACCAATCCGGTAACACTTACCTGTATCTTATAAATCCCGGCCGTGGTGCGGGCAGAAACGGGAACCGTTATCCAAAGTGGATTGATCTCTCCCTGCGAGAGATCCAGCAGGGTGTCATCCACGATCGGATCAGGAAAATAACCCGAAACAGAGCGCAGCAGATCCTTTGAGGCGGGCGTATATCCCCTTCCTACAGGAACATAGGTCACCCACCCTGTTTTAGCCTTGAGTACGGAAGCATTGCCTGGTAAACATACCGCATCTGCCGAAAGGCCCCTTAACGGTTTGTTAGCCCGCAGCACCAGTTGTATGGAAGCCGTTTCTCCTGCCGCTGCACGGATGGTATCCTCCTGCAACGGCGGGAAATAAGCTCTTTCCTTGAACACTTTCTCCAGGGCATCCACCTGGTAAAGGTCTGCACTGCTTTGTGCAGCTCCCTTCACAAAAGAAAAAACAACAGCTACAAATAATAACTTTTTGATCATGATCCTTTAATTAACACGTTTAGTATTGCTATTTTTCATATTAAAATAATCGTTTATCCTCCGTTTCCGTGATCCGTTTTACCAATTGCCTGTATAAATCGGTATCCAACTTTTCCGGTTCCAACGGTGCATTCAAAAAGCGTTTCCCCCAGTTAACCAGTTCTGTTTTCTTCTGACCGGAAGTCCATTTTTCAAAAAGGGTTTCCGCCGCCTCTTTCCGGTTCAGCCATGCCAACGCTGCTACCTGTGCCAGTGTACCCGTTGCATTCACCGCTTTGTCAGTACCGGCCATTTCCTGCAGCAGTTCGCTTCCTTTCGGCTTGTTTTTCATTGCGATTTGCGTAATGCCTTTAAAAAACTGCTCCAGCCTGTTATCCACAAGGGCCTCATAGGGTTTACCCACACCCATAGTTCGGGGCCATTGCATGGCCGCATCTATATATCCAAGTGCAGAAGTATACTTTTTTCGTCCCAGGGCGTCCAATGCCCGCATCAGCTTTATTTCTTCATACAGCCTCCTTCCTTCTCCGGCTCCTTCAAAAGGCAGGATCCGCAACTTTCCCAACACCTCATCAGCCTGCTCATAATGGTTGTTCCGTATCAGCGCGCGCACATATAGCATCCCGTTTATATAATCTTCCGGATGCTTCTGACAATACGGCCGGATCACCTCCAATGCTTTTTTATAGGCCCCGGCAGCAAGATAATAGCGTGTAAGGTAATTTTTATACCGCCATCCGTTATCTGCCTTCATCGCCTGTTGCAGGTCCTGTTCCTGCAATGCCGTGTCTTCATGCATCGAAGCCCGTACGATATAGAAAGGAGCAAACCCCTGTACGTCCGTTATTCCATTCAGCAATCGACGCGCTTCATTACGGTTGTTCTTCGACAGCTGTAGCAATGCCAGCAGGTAGACGGGCTTCCAGTTTTTTGTCTGCGCAATTGCCCAGTCGAACACCGGCTTCGACTCCTCCCGGAACGGGAATACGAACCCGGGATCCGCGTCAACGGCCTGCTTCAGAAAGTTCGCTCCTGCAGGTTGATCACGGTTTAAATACGCCCGCCAGTATTGTATTTCGTTGTTATCCGGCGCAAGGGACAGCAATTGCGTTGCTTCTTCCACGCAACCCAGCTGGTAATACCAGATCGCCAGCTCCAGGTAGGTTTGTGACGGGAATTCGTTCTGAACAGGAGCCTCCAGTGCTTTTACAGTGGCAGCGCCTTCGTTCCTGCGATGGTTTTCAAACAACAGGAACATATTAAGCGGCTCGGCCTCCCGGATCATTTTTTCGACCGCCGCATTTTCATTTCCCTTTATCCGGTTGACCAGGTATTGCAACTGCAGCGCTTCCATATTCTGCCGGTTATTAAGCAACGATTTTTCCGCATACTCCAATGACCGGGTATAGTCTTTCTGTATAAAAAAGATCCTGCTCAACCCGGCACAGGCTGCACTCCTGAAAGCAGAAGTGAGCGCCGCAACATTGAACCCGTCGATCGCATCATTGATCCGGTTTGTTTTAAGCGCCGCCAATGCATAATAATAGTTGGCCGCTGCATCATAGGTATCTACACTCAGCGCCCGTTTTGCAATATCAAACGCCGAATCGTATTGCATCCGGCTATACAGCAGCTGCGACAACAAAGCCAGCGCAGGAACATAATTTTTATTCTTATCAAGTGCCTGCCTGACTTTTACTTCCGCTTCCGGGTAATTCTTTAGTCCCGCCAGGTCCCGTGCATATACGTACAAGCCATATTCAGTATCCCAGTTAAAGTCGGCAGGTGCCGTAAGCGGTCGTTGCAGTGCTTTATCATCCACCGTCCATACCTGTCCTGCCAGGTAGATTGCAGCCTCTTTCCACTGAGCGGCAGACAGACCGGTCTGAAAGATTTTTGTAGCCAGGGGCTGCAGTTCTGCCCATTGTGCAAACAGGAGGGAACCGTTACGATCGCGTATATACAAGGTGTCTTTTACAAAAGCCAGGGGAGATAGGCGCAGCTCCGCACCACTGATCCCTGCAACGCCGAGCACGTTCGCATCCGTAACACCACGCGTTCCGGCGAACGGATACCAGTATTCGGTCCATTGATCGGTGCCATAAGGAATGAACTGCGTCTGTTTAAAAGGTGTTAAACTGCTGGGTATGGAATTCTGATTGAATAGCCGGCCACTCTGCATCTCCACGTACTGTCCGTCCTTATCGGTGAGCAGCTCTTTCCAGATATCACCCTGGTCGCTTAATGCCCAGGAGAACATTTTCCTGCCCAGTTTTTCGTCGCCGGCAGTATAATGCAGCATTCCGAAATCTTCATCCTTCCAATGCGCACCAAAATACGGTTTGCCGCTATTAATGATATGAAAGGATTTGGAGCCGCCGTAATTATTTTCCTTCCATTGATCCACCGCTTTACCGGCAACAGAATCGTAAGGCCATTGAACGACATCCCCGGAGTGACCGATAGCAGCAGTGCCGGGATAGATAAGCTGCAGGTCATTTTTAGCATAGACTGCCGAATTGGACCATTGATAATACGGCTGTTCTGTGGCGGTGGCATTGAACCAGAACGAACGGGTTGTAAAAAACGCTTTATCCTTTTCCAGCTTTATCTCCACGTTCCAGCGGGTACGGGTAAGCATTTCCAGGCATCCGATAATGCAGCGCACGCTCCCGTCCACACCCGTTTCAAGTTTGTAATCAACAGGCGTGGCCGTATTCGGTGTGTGCCCGATAATGCCGTAGTTAAATTCAACACCACCACTCGTCCAGGGACCACGCATGGCGATATCCCGGAACTTTACCACATTATTGTTGTAGAGAAAGTACCGTTTGTGTACCTTGTCGTAGGCCGACCATACCTTGCCCCCGATCTCCGGAAATACTTCTATACGTATGAAGTCGTTTTCCAGCTGTACCACCTTCCATTTTTTGCGGATGGATGTGGCCGTAAACCCGTCAAACCGGAAGTAGGGATAAATTTTGCCAAAAGAAGGAACGGGGTTCGGATCTGAAAACGGGTAAGTGACATACTCCTTTTTAAATTCTGTGATGACTGCGTTTTTTTGTGCTGCCAGCTGCAGGCTCAAAAACACCAGCACTATCATACAGAAGCAATCTCTTTTCATGTATCTTTTTTTCGAATTTACTTAATCCTGCCGGGTACTGTTTATGCAACCGTTTGTCTTCGGACCCCATTCGCTGATGCCTCCTTCCCAGCAGCTTCACCACGCTGCTGATCACTCCCTGCCTCCGTATTATTTTCTTGTTACCAGGCCTGCTGTACCGCAGTTTCCTGTTCCCTGTATTCCCGGCAGTTTTTCTACAGCAATGCATACACAAAATACGTCTTTTTTACTTACGGGTACCTACCCGTAAAATCAGCAGGGAAAGCCCGGTCTTTACAAAACCGGATCGCATTTCCCGGCAGGCAGCTGCAGGTGCCAAAAAAAAAGCCCGGATTTATCAATAAATCCGGGCTATCATTCATTAAAGCGTTCAACAAGCTCAGGATACCGGCATCAGGCTGCGGTGTATAATGGCACCGGTGTGCGCCGGATCCAGTTCCAGCACCTGCCCCAGGTATTGATCTGCCTTTGCGGCGTCGCCCAGTCCCAGATAACCCAGTCCCATCAGATAGCAGCAATGGATCCTGTTGCGCAGGTCCAGGTCATCATCAAAGATCATCAGGTCCGGCAGCGACACGGCAAAAAAGTCGATGGTCACCGTATCCTCCAGGTGTGTTTCGCCGTACCGGATCAGGTTGCGGAACCGCTGCGCCGCTTCCCCGCTCCTTCCCAATTTCTGCAATGCCATTCCCTGGTAGAAGATCTTATCCGGCTGCTGGTCGTTATAATAGATGGCCGGTGTGGGTTCCGAAAGACCCACCACTGCTTTTTCCCAGTAGATCTTTGCGGCAGGCATGTTGCCCCCGGCTTCCTCCACACATCCCAGCCAGTAGTTGATGTCATTTTCCTGTGCACCGTATAATTTTCCTTCTCCCAGGTTTTCCGGGTATTCCTGCGCCTTATGCAGCAGACTTCCTGCATCGTCCAGGTCATTCTTTGCCAGCGACTGTTTGGCGCGTTCCACATGGATCAGCATGTGCTGACCGGAAGTTTTGCCCTCGCCACCTTCCCAGGGATGAAAATTACGGGCTTTCAGCAACTGGCCGGCTTCTTCAAACCTGCCCAGCAGGGAATGCAGCCCGATGTATTCAATATACAGATCATCGCGTTCTCTTACCTGTACGGAATACTGGTTTAAATAGGACAGCCTGGACTCGGGATCGATATTAAACCGTTTCTTTAACTGATCCAGTTCAAACAACACCCTCGAATCAGACGGGTCCGCATCAAATGCTTTCTGGAACAGGTAGAGCGCTTCTTCTTTTTTATCAAACTTATTGTAATAGGCAATTCCCAGGTTCCGGTTCGTGGTAGCAAAATCCGGATTGATGGCCAGCGATTGCTCCCAGCAGCTGCGGGCCGGATCGTACAACCTTTTCCCGTAATAAAAATTACCCAAATAATACAGGACTTTGTAGTCTCCGGGATGCAGTTCCGTAGCTGTTTTCAGCACTTTTATGTCTTCTATACGGTTGGGAAACACACCATCCGGGTCCATCCCGAACGCCTTTTGTAACCATACGCCCGTCTGTTCACTGTTCCCAGACCGGTGGCTGAAATAGCCCAGGTAATAATACACCAACGGATCCGTTGTATGATCTGCCGTCAATGATAAAAATGTTATCGCATCTTCGTACAGACCTGCAGCGGCATATTGTAAGGCCATTTCTATAAAAGAATAGGAACGGTTACGCATCTGCTGTTGAAGTTGCTGTAGCTCCTGTTCTGCCGCCGCCGTATTTCCCTGCTGTTGCAGGTGCCGCCACCATTCAAACCGGGCGGCAAAATCAAATCCATCTATGATCAGTGTTTCCTCCAGTAAAGCCGCGGCATCCGTTGTCCGTTGCAATTGCCGCAGTGCCACAGCCTTTATATGACGCGCTTTCAGACTGTGATAATTTTTTAAAACAGATTTTTCAGCAAACTCCGCGCAGGCCTCCCAGTCGTTCTGAAGCGCACTAATGTATGCCAGTTGCAGGTAGGCGTTATCCTGCATTGCGGCATTCCAGGTGCTTTTATACAGCCAGGTCTTTGCTTCTTCCAGCCGATGCAGGTATCGCAGACAAAGACCCAGGTTATACAGGGGTTCACCGTCATAAGGGTTGGGGTTCTTCGCCGTAAGCTTTTCCACCGCCGCACGCAGATAGGGTTCCGCCGTTTCAAACTGACCGCGGCGCAGGTACCAGAGTCCCATTGCATTGTTGCAGCGTACATCCGTTGCATCTCTTCGCAACGCTTCCTGGTAATAATCCAACGGTGAATACGTAGCATGCCGGTACTGCTCCAGATGCAGACCCGCAAGATAAAGTTCTTCGGTAGTGGAAAGCGCTTCCGGCCGCAGTATGGGCTTTGCAGGATCCGGTATGGCATCCGTATTGCGTTCTACAGGTGTGTAGGCGATCAGCAATTTGCCGTTCTCATCCAGCACTTCTGCTGTCAGCTGCCGGGCTTCAAACTGAGCAATCTTGATCTGCTTTTCAAAACTTTTAAGGGGGGATAACACAACAGTATCTGCAAACAGCTCCTGCCCTTCCTGTATCAGCCGTATCGTCACCGTCCGTTCCTGCGTTACGTATGCCTGTACTGTAGCCGCCTGTTCCGTGGTTTCCAGGTTCACCATCGCATCTATAGAAGCATTCTTTACATACCCGATGTTCTTATAGGGCATGAAGTATTGCTTGAATGTTCTTACTTCATTGGGCATGATCCAGCTGAAATCCGGCTGGTTATCGGTGTACACGCCGCACATCAGTTCAAAGTAAGGGCCATCTTCATCTGTAAGCTGACGATCCCAGGCCTTACCAAATTCACCACAGCCCCAGGTCCATTGTTTTTTACCCGGACTCACATGATGATCGGCCACGTGCATGAGCCCTGCCTTTTTCTGATGGTGGTATCCTCCCACAAAATTGAAAGCACTGTTCACCGCCATATAAGAGGTAGGTACCGGTATATTGGTATAGATCGAAATATCGGTACCGGGTGCATAATCTACTTTATAGTAGGTACCCGTTGCAATGGGAAAGGAACTTACATCCCTTTTGCCATGATCAAAAACGGCATTTACATCCGGGGGAAATACACTCTGGTAATGTTCATCCACAGCAACCGCAGGGTTGGCCCACCACAAAAAGGTCTGCGGGAACGGTGTACGATTATACAATTTTGCTTCCAGCTCAATATAGGCTTTATCGGGATACAGGGTAAAACCCAGCGCACACTTGGTGCCGAATAGCTGCTCATATTCGTTTACCCATACCGTCTTGCTGCCGTTTTTATTTTCAATGATCTGAAAGTCGGTTGCATCAAACGTGGTAGGACGGTGGTGTTGCGGCCAGTTAAACTCGATACCGCCGCTGATCCAGGGACCCAGCAGGCCCACCAGCGCCGGTTTGATGACCTTATTATGATATACAAAATGATAATCATTGGTTTTATCGTAGGCCATCTGTATCCGCCCGCCCAGCTCCGGAAGGATCATCACCTTCAGATAGTCGTTCTCCAGGTATAAAGCGGTCCATTCCTTCTCCTCTTTTTCATCGTATACTTTATCGATCACCTTGTAAGGATATACCACGCCACTGCTTCCCTGATACACGCGTTTTTCCAGGAACATAGGATTCTTGTCGGGGTGTCCGGTTTTATAGGTAGGAATCTTAACCACTTCCTGCCAAGCATGCACTTCCATAGTCTTCTTTTTATGATTGTAGAAAATTAATTTTAGTTGTTATGATTAATGCCCGGAAAAAACGGTATCCATTTCTTCCAGTGATTTTCCTTTGGTTTCCTTCACCCGGAATTTCAAAAACAAAAAGCCGAGCACACAGACACCCGCGTAGATATAAAAAGGCGTGTAGGTCCCCAGGTTTTTTGCCAGTATCGGAAAGGTAAAGGTCAGTACCGCATAGGAAGCCCAGAGGGCCAGCACTGCAATGGAGGTAGCAGCTCCTCTTACTTTGTTGGGAAATATCTCCGAAATGAGTACCCAGGTAACCGGTGCGAGCGTCATTGCATACAGTCCGATCGCGGCCAGCAGCGACCAGGAAGCAGCGGCAGATTTCTGTTTCAGCAAGGTTGCGCTTATCAGGTACAACAATGTCAGTCCGACGGACCCCAGCAACATCAGTGGCCGGCGTCCCAGTTTATCCACCTGCCACATCGCCACCAGGGTACAGATCATATTCACCAACCCGATAAACACGGTTTGTTTCAATTGGTCATCCTGACTAAAGCCGACGCTTTCAAAAATATTTGCGGTGTAGTTAAAGACTACGTTGATACCGCAGAGCTGCTGGAATACTGCCAGGCCAATACCGATCAGCACTACCGGGAAGATGGACCGCTGGAATACATCTTTATAACGCACCACCATATCACCGGCAACCGATCTGCGGATCGCTTCCAGCGTGTGCACCGCATAATCCCCGCCGCCGATCTTTTTTAATATTTTTTCTGCAAGGGAAAAATTCCCGGCCTTGGCCAGCCAGCGGGGACTTTCGGGCAGCCAGCAAACACCTATTAAAAAAAGCGCGGATGGAACGGCTCCCAATCCTACCATCCAGCGCCAGGCATCCGCCCCTTCATTCCGCAGACTATAATTTACCAGGTTGGTAATAAAAATCCCGATCACGATGGTCAGCTGGTTGATGGCCACCATCCGGCCACGCATATTCGTTGGCGCCACTTCCGCGATGTACATAGGCGACAGGACGGACGCCATCCCCACTCCGATCCCTGCAGCAAAACGGGCCGCTATGAACAGGCCACTATTGTGTGAAAAGGCCATCGCCAGAGAAGAAACAAAGAACACGGCCGCTGCCAGCATCAGCCCCTTCCGGCGGCCCCAGCGGTCGGAGAGCCTGCCGGCCAGCAAACATCCTGCAATACATCCCAATGCCAGCGATGCTGTTGCAAACCCTTCCTGCACCTCGTTAAAACCGAATTGCTCCTTTAAGAACGGAAGTGCCCCGGCGATCACTGCAAAGTCGAACCCAAAAAGGTAGCCGCCCAATGCAGAAATAAACGAAATGCCGATGATATAGGAAGTATTAAACTGATACTGACTTTGCATACAGAAGCGATTTAGAAACACAAAGATGCGCACATAAAAAGGTAAATAGAATGGATATCCTTATGAAAAAAAAGGATGATCTTATGAAGAAGGCGTTGTGCACCTGCTCTGGTGAACAGGCAGGATCCGGGCCGCATACCAATCGCACTATATATCTTACCTTTTGCAAGCCCCATTAACGAAAAAAAAGTAACCATTTTATTTTTTCAGCAACAGTAGCTGATCCTGCCTCAATGCCGTTTGCGGCACAAATTGCACACTGTTCATATACTGTAATAAACTGTAACGCAACTGACGTGCTGCCGGCCGCTGATCCAACCGGTCTGTAATATTCATGGAGGTCATCAGCAGCTTTCCTTTTCCCACGCGCGCTTCGATCACATTGGCCATTTTCCGGTTCTTAAAAAAATTATCGATCACCCGTACCACCGGTGTCATTGCCGGTAAGGAATCGATGATCATCGTTTTTGAAGAAGTGATCAGGTCCCACCACTGCCAGTCGCTGTGAAATGCGGTAGGGAACTGTTGCAGGGCCGGATGCTGCGGGTTACACAGGATACCCATGGTACCCGGCTGATCCGGGAAGTGTACCGGGCTCCAGAACACCGGGGCAAAGCGACCGTTAACGCCTTTCAGCGCGGATGTATCCGGGTTCAACAATACGCTCTTTCCTTCCTCCAGTAATTTTTGAGCTTCGGAAAAAGAACGCGTAAAGGCTATATTGTCCGCATTATCCTCAACCGTTGCCGGGTATACCCATATCCGCCATTGGTTTTTATACGCGGTGCCTTTCAACTCCAATTCTATAGTAAGCATTGCTGCTTTCTTTATTCCATTTAAAACAAACTGTGCTTCGCCGATCCGGCTGCCATTGCCCACCGGCAGGTCGGCCGCGGGCCAGTCTTTTTTGAACAGCACTTTCCCGGAGCGGTCTTTAATGGTGAGTTGCGGCAACGCCCGTTTCAGGGTACCGGAGCTAAAATTAGCGATCGCCGCCGCAACGCTGAAGGTTTCATCGTTCGTGTATGCCGCCTTACTAAACCGGAGCAAGGGTACTACTTCCGAGCTGTACATCCGGTGCTGTTGCGGGGTTACCAGTTGCTTACTGTCCCAGAATGCATCCAGGATGCCCACCAGCGCCGTACCCTGACCGGGAAAATCGTGCAGGTCCAGCAACTGGTATCCGCTGATGCCATTTGTTTTTAACGCACGTTCCATTTCCTCCTTATACAGCTGCGCAGCAAAGATGCCGCTGGCCAGTGTAAAAGAATCGGCCAGCTGCAACAGGTTCTTTTTACGGAGATCATTGCGCACGGCTTTAAAATTCAGCGGATCCAGCACACCGGTATATTTGCCAATCTCTTTCAGATTCGGGTAAACAGAATACTGTCCGATCTCGTGGGTGATGAGGGGCACAGCAGCGCCTTCAACGGCTGCAGTGTAATCGGTGGAAAAATCCGGTGTATGGTCATTAAACACCCCCTGCCCTCTTACCCATCCTTTTTTGGTATACTGGGTAATGAAAAAATCATCTCCCGGCTCCGGCCAGCGGCCATGATCCTTCTCAAACGTGAACGTGGTGGTGGTATATAAATGCCGCTTGTCTCTTTGCTTCATTTTGGTCAGCAATCCATGCAACCAGTTAAAATCGCCCTGCAATTCATTTCCCAGGGACAAGAGGCAAAATGACGGGTGGTTGCCATAAGTTTCACTGATCCTTGCGGCCTCACTTTCCAGGAACCGGTTGGTGGCCGCATCCTCACCGGCATGCAGGTTCCAGAACGGCAGCTCCACCTGCAGGTAAAAGCCCATAGAATCGGCCACTTCAAAAGCCGCCTGTGGCGGACACCAGGAGTGAAAACGCAGGTGGTTCAATCCATAGCTTTTAGCAGCCCGGAATACTTTCAGCCAGCCCTCATGCGTCATCGGCGGGTGCCCGGTCAATGGAAAAATATTGCATTCCAGCGTGCCTCTTAAAAACACCGGACGGCCATTCATACGAAGGGTTTGCTGATCGTTGGTCATGGCCCTTAACCCAAAGCGGGTTTCCTTCCGGTCCAGCAATTTTCCGGTGGTGGTTTGCAACGCCACTTCTACCCTGTATAACTGCGGATCAAATTCATCCCACAGTTTTGCGTTATTACCCAGGGATAATTCCATCTCATTACCGGATGACCCGGGTGCCACCGTAACCGGCATGTTGCGGACAGCCACCTGTTTGCCTCCCAGGAATACGGTTGTTTTTAAAACGGCTTTCTGAATACCGGCATTATGATTCTCCAATTTTATTTTCAGGCCTACCCGTTTTTGTGTCACATCCGGATACGTTTGTACCATACCTACAGAAAGCCGGTTATGGGCACTCAATTTTATGGCACCGATAACACCGTTCCAGATGATCTGCGTTCCATCCGTATAGGCATGCGCCATATCCCTTACTGAGATATCATGTTGCTTGCGGTTGTCGATGCGGATCGTTAACAGGTGTGTTCCGGGGGTAAGGTAGTTGCTCAGCTCGAATACATGGGGTGTACTCAGGCTTTCATCGGTTCCTGCCTCTTTGCCATCTACCCAAACCCGGGTATTCCAGATCACACGCTCCAGGTACAACCGGATCTGCTTATCCTTCCACCCTGCGGGTATCACCACCCGCTTGCTGTACCAGGCCGGTCCTATATACGAATGCTTACGGGTGAGCATAAGCATCACGTCCTTATTCATCACGTTCGTGTCCTGCTTTATCTTTTCACCGATACCGGCATCATCCAGCGTGCCGGGTAGTTGTATGGCCTGTCCCTCGTCCTTCTTAAACCATGCTGCTCCTATCCCGCGATCCTCCTTATCCAGCCTTACGTTCCATGTGCCGGCCAGGGAAATATCCTGCTGCGCATTTACCTGCGCCACGCAAAAAAGAAAAAGGTATGCTAAAAAGGTTCGCATCGTTGTTGGTAATAACATACTCATTTGTTTTTTCATCGCACTACAAAGTTTCTTTAACTGTACGGGACCCAGGGCCGACTCCGGCAAGCATACCCCGCAAATTTATGATCAAACATAGCACTGACCTGTTGTATTTTCAATAGCTAATCTTCGGAAAAAGATAGATTTTCTGATGCTGAATGCGGTTGGGCTGGTTGAGCTACCTGCTTTTTTTATTGTCCCGACTGCAATGCTTATGGCGGCGGTCTTGCGTCGCACTCTTTGGCACCTCAATACAGGGCAGCTGGTTGTGGAGCGCAGCGACTGGTGGGACAGGGAGTTACCGTTTAGTAAGCCTACTTAAACTACTTTTATATAAGGCCATCGGCCTGGGCTTTCTTAACAACTCCGGATCCGAACGTTCGGATTATTCCGGAGAACAAACATGCTACAGAACATCAGAGTGCCGCAGGCATGGCCAATAAAACGCCGGCATGAGTTACAGGCCCCTCCTGCCCCCTATGCAGGTTTATACAACACCCGAAACACGATTTTCAACTATTGAAAAATGAGTATATTAGCAAAACAAACCGGCAGAACATCAAAAATCGTTGCTCAAAACCTATACACCAGATGAGTCATTTAAAAGATATTTACGAACTGCAGGAGGATAAATCTATTCTCAATCTTAAGTTCTTTTTTATAAGCAAAGGCAGGCAGGATGTTGTAAAAGTGGTTCAGTATGCATTTGTACAAAAGTTAAACGGCAGAAATGTATATAACCTTGGCTTTGATGATTATGATCTAGATAACGATGTTATCATTGATCATATCAACACTAATAATGGAGATGCTTATAAAGTGTTTAATACCATTTTAAGCACCATTCCCGGTTTCTTTAAAAGCTATGATGGCAGCATTCTAATGGTGCAGGGCAGCGACGGAAGACCGGAGTTTCCTGAGCATTGCAGACTAACGTGCAGGAAAAAATGCCTGAACGAATGCAAAAATCATAACAGAAGAATCACCATATACCGTGGGTACATCAATAAGCATTACGAAGCATTAACAACTGAATATCACTTCTTTGGAGGCAAAAAAGACCAGGCACAGCACATTTTGTTAGAGCCTTATGAACGTTATAAAACATACGATTCTGTATTCATTTTTCAAAAAAAGATATAACTTTACAGTATGAAAACTAAAAAGACAGAATCAAAAAAGATGGTGAAGGTAACCGAAGCCGGGCTCTTGTCTTTAGTTGCTGCTAAACTTAAAGGCAAGGTTTTATTTACCAAAAAAGTGGAGGATGCAAAAAACTATCTGCAAAAAGTAAAAACTGTATCTGTATAAAACAAAAGTGTAAAATAAATTTTAAAGGTGTCAGTTATTGATGCCTTTTTTTATTGATATACGTTTGTTTTTTTCAAGTTTTTTGCTGTTTGGGGCGACCGGCGGGACAAAGAGTATCCATTCATCACAAAATTTCTTTTAATTGCGCGGTGCTCAAACCCGTTACCGGGCGGAAGCGCTCAGATCTCATATACCGCAGCATGCTGTAATACAACTGCCTTGCTGCCGGATCTCCCTTCAACTGATCCAGTGGTGTCATGCACACCAGCAATTTACCTCTTCCCATGCTGCACTCAAAGATCAGTCCCAGCTTATGGTTGCGGTCGATATTATCAATCACCTGCACCAGCGGCCGGTAGGTTGCCGGCAGGGCATCCAGTATCAACGGGCGTGCGTTTTTGATAATGCTCCACCATTGCCAGCTGGCATAATATTCCGTGGGAAAATGATCAAACAGCGGCAATTCCGGCCGTGTAAGTATCCCCAATGTACCGGCTGATTGCGGCCGCTGTTGTTTTTCTGCAGCCTCTTTAAACACTTTCCAGTTCCAGAATTCCGTAATGAACTGTCCGCCCACTGATTTTGCTTTTATGCTTTCATGATCCGGGAACAGCAATACTTTTGCTCCTTCCCGTAAGGCTTCGATGGTCTTATCATCCAGCTTTTTTGAGATCACTATCCCGGACGACATGTCCAGCTCCTGTTTGGATGGGTATACCCAAACGGGATAATGATTGCTATAAGAAGTACCTTCAAGTGCAACCTGCACCATCAATTTTGCAGCTGCGTTAATGCCGGATAACGGGAAACGGATATTTCCCACAGGAATAACACCTTTATGGTCTTTTCCGATCTTCAGCTTTCCGCTGCCCAGCACCTGACCCTGCAGGTTGACTATTTTCCAGTACACGGTTCTTCCCGAAAGATTTTCCGGGCTATAATTTACCAGCTGTATGTCTGCCGTAAACTGCTCATTGTTTGCCCAGGTATACTTATCCATCAGCACCTGCAGCGTACGGTCGCTACAAAACTGCCGGAAGACCTCCGGGGTAATCAGTCCTTTGCTCCGCATAAAGGAATTCAGCAAACCTACCAGTGCCGTGCCCTGTCCGGGAAAATCCTGCAGGTCCAGCAACTGAAAGCCTCCGAAGCCGGGTGTTCCCAATGCCATTTCAATTTCCCGCCGGTACAACTGTACGGCCAGCATGCCTGATGCTTTAAAGAAATCAGCAGCCTGATCGCCCATGCCCGCCTTTTGCAAACGCTCCCTGAAGATCCGGAGGTTTGCCGGCTGAAGCACACCGGTGTATTGCGGAAGCTCTGTATAATCCGGATAGAGCTGGTATTGCCCGATCTCATGTCCTATTACCGGCAGGTGATACGGTTTAATGGCTTCACTGTAGTTGCGTCGTGTATTGGCGCGCATGGTGTTTAAAATTCCATTACCGGCATCTTCCGTTGTAGCAAAACCGCCCCGCACATCAAACCGGCCATCAGGGGTTTCCTTACCTGTCCGCATCGTTACCCAGAAATCATCCCCCGGCCCCGGATGCGGGTCGTTATAAAATGCATTTGTACCAACGGTATATAGCCGGCGGTTATCATCGTAAGCCCGTAATTCTTTTATCATTTTATCCGGCACCGTTTCATCACCTGCCAGTTCATTGCCCAGCGATAACATCACAAATGATGGATGATTTCCATAGGCGTCCAGGATCGCTTTGCCTTCCTCATATTGAAAGCGGTTCTGAAAACTGTCCTTACTGTTGAAATTGGACCAGTTGGGCAGCTCGGCCTGGATATAGATGCCCTCGATATCCGCAGCTTCAAAAGCGGCTTCCGGCGGGGTATAGGAATGAAAACGATACTGATTGATCCCGTATTGTTTTGCGATACGGTACAGGCGTTGCCATTCCGCTGTAGCAGTGGGCGGAAATCCTGTTAAAGGGAAAACACAGCTTTCATTTTTTCCACGTAAAAAAGTGATCCGGTTATTGATGCTGAATTGTGTACCTTGCGGACGGAACGTTCGAAGCCCGGCATTTAATGTCCTCCGGTCTGCAACGCCATTCTTATCATACAGTGTTACCGTAATGCGGTAAAGTGCCGGGTGGTATTCATCCCAAAACAGGGCCTCAGTACCTAACGGATAATCCAGTACTACCATACGATCCGTTGTTTGTTCAGCGAGATTATACCACTGCGTTTTTGCCCGATGCGGTTTCGCCGTATTCCATGCTGATGCTTCTATTTTGATACGGGCGGTTTTGTGATCTTTATGCTCACCTCCCAAGCGGATGCTGAGCCGGAACAGCCGCTTGTCTGCATCTGGTTTCACCCGCACCTGCTCCAAACCAGTACTATTATGGTTTTCCAGGAAGATATTGCCGATGATGCCGTTCCAGTTGGTTTGTGTATGTTCACTCAACGCATGCGAACCACCCACTGCAAAAAGAGAAGGCGTATTGTCTACGCAGATGGTTAGTGTATGCCACCCGGGTCCCGGGTGACCGAGTTCGATCACTTGTGCGGCAGACAGCAATCTGCTCTCGCCTATCTGAACTCCATCCAGCCAGACGGTTGTGGCTTTTGTACGTTCCAGGTGCAGCGCTATTATTTTCCCTTTCCAGGATGCCGGTATGTGGATGCGTTTCTGGTACCAGGACTTGCCGGTATAGGACCAGGATTCATTTAGATGCTGTGTAGTAGGTTGGGTATTCCGGACTCCCTTACGCCACTGCGCCATGGAACCGGGCAGGGTTACCGTTTCGGTAAACAGGCTGTCCATCCAGCGTTGTACCACTCCTGTATTTTGCGGATCCATACGAAACCCCCAACTACCGCTCAGGGAAACGCGCTCCCGCGCAAATGGCTGCGCATTGCCATGAATACTCAGCAATATCCATAACAGGATTCCTGCTATACGTGTTTTTAAAATATCAATCATTATAAATACAGGCCTGCAGTCCGGCAAGCATCCTTCGCATTTAGTGTTCAAACATAGCACCGATCTGGTGCACTTTCAATGGCTAATTTTCGGAAAAAGATAGATCTTTTGATGTTAAAGAGCAGTGGCTGCGGCGGGATTTTTATTATCCCGGCCGCAGTACTCATGGCAGCAGTTTCTCTGTGGAACTCGGGAACCAGTAGAACGGGGAGTCGTCTTTTTAACGTATGCTTTTTAAAGTTCGTCGGCCCGGCCTGTTAACAACTCGGGAATTTATTCCGGAATCGAAACAGTTACTGAATACAAAGTGCCGTAGGCACGATCAATAAAGGCATCCTCATGTACACCAAGTCCTATTTGTCCCACAGCTCCGCCTTGATACCACTTGTCCTTGACGCCATCCACCCATGATCCGAGCCTATGGCTCTCGGTCTGTACTACAGCCCGTTAACAACGAACTAAAGTTCGTTGTTAAAAAACTAAACCGAGGCGAAGCCTTTTAACTGTATTTAGATACCCTTGTGAGCATTTCTCCAACAAGCCACTAAAGACCATTCTACTGCTATAACTCCGGAATTTACTCAGGGATCAAACATACCAAGGAACATGCAAGTGTCATCGGCATTGTCAGTAAAGACGCACGCCTGACCTATGGCTTTTCCGGCCCCGCAGCCCTGTATTAATATTATTTTTCAAAATATCATCCGATTATGATCTGAGCCTGTGGTTCTTCTTCTTCACTACAGTCTGTTAACAACGTACTGAAATTCGTTGTTAAAAAACTAAAATGAGGCGATGCCCCTTCACTGTATTTACACACCGTCGTGAACATTTCTCCCACACACCATCAAAGGCCATCGGCCTGCTGCTATATAACTCCGGAATTTATTCCGGGGACTAAAACATGCTAAGAGACCAGAGTGCCATAGGCACGACCAATATCACCTTCCCGTTCCCAGCTTCCAGTACCGTTGCAATGCCTCTGCATAATAATAATCAGCATAAATCAGCGGCACGTCGATATCCGCATTTTTCGGATAGTTACCAACACCATGTTTCAAAAGAAAACCACCATTTTCACCGGTAGCGGCGCGGTAGGCCGGGGAGCACAGGCTTTGCAACATTTTTTCTGCCGCCGCCATATAGCTTTTGCGCTCTTTTCCGGATGTATAGGTAGCCAGCTCCAGCAGGGCAGAGCAGATCACCGCACCTGCAGAAACATCCCTTGGTGCATTGGGGATCCCGGGTGCATCAAAATCCCAGTAAGGTATCTTGTTTGCAGGAAGGCGCGGATGGGACAGCAGAAATTGAGCAATATTCCGGGCCTGTTCCAGGTATTTCGGGTCGCGGGTTTCGCGGTAGGTCATGGTATAGCCATACAATCCCCAGGCCTGGCCCCGTGCCCATGCTGAGCTGTCGGCAGCCCCCTGCACCGTTTGTTTTTTTAATACGCTACCGTCCTTTGGGTTGTAGATCACCAGGTGATGCGAACTGTAATCCGGACGGTAATGATGATTCATCGTGGTATTGGCATGGGTCACTGCTATATGGTAAAAAGAAGAATCTCCGGTCATCTTTGTAGCTTCAAACAACAGTTCCAGGTTCATCATATTGTCAATAATCACCATAAACCGGCCGGCATCCGAATCCCAGGAACGGATGCACCCTACTTTTTCACTGAACCGGCTTGCCAGCGACCGTGCACTGTTGATCAGGATCTCTTTATACTCCGGCTTCGGAGCCAGCCGTTCTGCATTACCAAAAGAGCAGTACATCATAAAGCCCAGGTCATGCGTTGTTTTATTGTATTGCTCTTTTTCCAGCACGTTCATTTTTTGCAACGCTTCCTTGTATAAAGCGCTGTCCTTCGTATACTCAAAAAGATACAACAATGCACCGGGGTAAAAACCACCCACCCAGGGCTCGGAACCGCTGGTGACCAGTTTATCCTCTTTAGCATACCAGGTTACGGGGAACCGGGCGACATCCAGCCGTTGCATCATTACCTTGTATTGCTGTGCCGATTCATTCATACACTGCACTACCTCCCGTTGCAGTTTTTTCCGGGTCTTTAGATGCTGTGCGTTTAATGTGTTCAACAAAAAACAACAGGCAAGCAACCAATAAATCCGGCGCAACCTTATTTTATTCATATTATTTTATTTAGTACCTCTTCAAGTGATTTGTAAGTACACCATACGCGGCAGCTTATGGTCCGAGCTTATGGCTCTCTACCGTTTTTACGAATATCCGGCAACGACCCGGGGTTCGTTGCCGGAACACGGACCGGGGCTATACCTCTTATAACACCTCCGTTACCATGAAAGGCAACAGGCCCAATATCAGCAGACCACTCCGGATCCGAACATTCGGATTATTCCACAAAAATGCCTCCTATCTGAGATCTGAGTACCAGCGGCACGATATACTTTATTAACCTGACGAATACGATAAGAACACCAACCACGGCCTGACATTAACTTCTTACCATTTTAAAACCATTTCATAATCCGGTCTGCGATTAGCCGGTGGCCTTTCCCATTGGGGTGATTGCTCTGCGCCATATAATCGCGTAGCTGTTTTCCGTTCCGGGCCTGCTCGTAAAAAGCGGCATAGCTGTCTGCAAGACCGATCTTATATTTTGCAGCCAATTGTATCAGCTGCTGACTGAACTGACTCAGGATATTATCCTGCTTAAGAATATCCACCGTAAGATCCGCAGAAGGGGTCATCAGGATGATCTTTATATGCTTCTTCAATGCCTTCCGGATCATCTTCTCCATGGCAATCCGGGATGCTTCCAGGCCAATGGCCCGGTCGTTGAGGGCATAATCGATAAACAATACATCCGGGCGGTGCGGCAGCACCTCCTTCTCAAACCGCTTTTGTCCCTGCACGGAATTTTCGCCGCCGATGGATGTGGTGATCACATTGATGACGGCATTGGGATACAGCTCCTTCAATTGCTGCAATACCTGGTGCGGGTAGGCTTCCAGCGTATGCACCGCAGGCGTTTGAAAATACCCGCTGGGTACGGAATGCCCGTGAAATACCAGGTTGATCGTCCGGTTGGCGGGCCATTTCTTTTTCAATTCGGTCTTCAGCTCCTCCAAGTAGGTTTGCGGATCTGCCTGCGCCATTCCGGCCACGGCCCAGTGCAATGCCAGAATAAGCAGTGATAAACGGGTCATCCAGTTTTTCATCTTTTTGTTTTTAAATCTATTTGTAAGCGGCAGCAACCGTAGTTCCATTCTCCGGCAACTGCAGCCGTTGCGTTTTATCATTGATCGCTACTGTTACCGTTACACTTTTGTGCAACGGATCGCTGATATATAGTTTCCCTTTTTTAACAACCATCATGCAAGGCTGATCCGTTTGCAGGTAGCGCCGCTGATCCAGCATCAGTTTACCTCCTGTATAGAATGCCGCCATGACCACGCCGTCTGAAAAACGAACGGCCTGTATATCCTTATCGTTCCGCAGCACTTTCCAATCCGGTTTCAGCGCAAGCACAGCGGCCTGTTCGGCGGTCTTTGCTGTACTTAACACATAGCCGGAAGGTTGACCTGCGCGATGCAGCAGTACCGGCATAAATACAGCTTCGCGCACAGTATCCCTGGATTCTGCATTGTTGATCGCATACCAGGTGCCGGACCTTTGCTCCGCGTGTACTTCCATAACCGCCGGCTGCAGCGGGATATAGGCAAATCCTGCATGATGGATCCAGCGTACCTGATCCAGCCGCGTTGTTCCGCCCCGCAGTACCTGCGTTGGACTGTTGACCGTTACCGGACCCCGCAGGCGGCATTGATCCAGTGCGGTGTAAACCGGTTCGGAAACCTGATCTGTTTTTAAACCGCCTGCCAGGCATATTATCTTATCCCCATAACAGGCCCAGAACTTACGCGCCTCCAGTGTTTGCTTCCCGGTTGTATCCGCAATGATGAGGTGCATGGCCGTTACACCGCATAAGGAGTCGCCCGCGCTGCCGGCAAAAGCCTGGCGGTTTGCCTGGTAAGCACCTTTAAAAGTTGTTACGCCAGGCAGGTGCGACCAGTCCCAGACCGGCATCAGATCCGTATACTCCTTTCCATCCCTGACCAGGTAAGCATCACCGCTATTGAGCAGGCGGCCTTTTAAGTTTTCATGATTGATGGATTCGGTAGCCAGCGTACGGGTCGAAATGGTTTTTATAAAAAAGCTAAACCCTTTCCGGTGATACGCAGCAAAATCTGAATAGGGATAATAGCGGAAGCCCTGCAAGCCCGCTTTCCCATTCTGAACGGCACTTAGCCGGTCCCAGTCTGCAGACCTGGAAGGCTGCAGCTCTTTCATAAAAGGGATCAACGGCCGTACATCAGCGCTTTCCAGTTCACCTTTCCGGGAGGCCGACCGGTCCATGGTTCCCGGCACGGTATAAATTCCCCGGGCCATCCATTGCCAGCCGTTCAGCATCATACCGGTCAGCAATGCTACCTTATCTTCCGGAAAGGCAAGTGCGGTGCCCTTTAACTGCCAGGCCACCCGCAGGCTCTCCAACAAAAATGCTTTTCCATACTGGTACATCTGCAGCCGGTGGCCGTGCTGCTGAAAGCTGTAATCCGGCTGAATGCCCTCCCCTGTTCCGGTTTTGATCTCCTTTACGATCAGCGCCTGACAACGTTGCACCAGCTTTTCATCACCGGTAAGCGCGCCGTAATGCAATCCCAGGTCGGCACACCAGACCAGGTTTCCGGCAAGATAATCTTCGTGTACCCGCAGCTGGTTCAGTACTTCCAGCGCGGCCTTCATACGTTGCGGATCCAATTGGTTGCGGAGCAGGATGATGATGTCCCGCATATAGCGGGGAATGCCGATTTCATTGTGCCACCAGTTCGTACTCTGGTACCGCTTCAACAGCCAGTGGTCAAGTGCTTTTTCCATTGCAATTAACAGCCGGGTACTGTTCCGGTCCGGGGATCCCGGAGCCGCCCAGCACAAAGCCATATCACGAATCCGTTTGAGGTGGTCCGGTACTTTCCATGCGGCCGGTTCCTTATCGTTATAATCAATATCCGGCCAGCGCCCATCCGGTTGCAGGGTACGTATCCAGCTGCCTGTATGCGTTACAGGCAATACACTGGTTTGGAACAAATACCTGCTGTACCGGTCCAGTATGGTATCTGCCTGTGCGTTCGCCACCACGGCAAACAATAAAATAAAAACGATATTCAAACTGATCCTGCGCATATCTTATTTTCTGTGATCTTCAAAAAAGCACTGCCTCCTATTTTTTGAGCGCCCGGTAACGCATAAGCGCTTCAAGATAGTAATAGTCTGCGTAAATAAGGGGCACATCCACCTCAATATTTCCCGGTACGCCTCCCGATGCATGTTTGAGGATGAACCCGCCGTTCTCCCCGGTTGCTGCACGGTAAGCCGGTGACGACAGCGATTGCAGCATGGTTTCTGCTGCGTGCTGGTAACGCTCGCCTGTCTTACGATCCACATATCCTGCCAGCTCCAGCAATGCCGATGCGGTGATCGCAGCTGCGGATGCATCCCTGGGCACCGGCTGGTATTTTAAAGGATCAAAGTTCCAGGGCGGATCAAAGCCCGCCTGACCCACATTAAAATCCCAGTAGGGAACCTTATCCTCTGGCAGGTTGGAATGATTCAGGAAAAAATCGGCCATGCCGGTTGCTGTTTGCAAAAAGCGGGGATCCTTTGTTTCGCGGTATACCATGGTGAACCCATAGATGCCCCAGGCCTGACCGCGCGACCAGGCAGAGTTATCTGAAAAACCCTGTTGCGTCTCCCGGCTCTTTACGGCGCCGGTCTCCACATCATAGTCCACCACATGATAGCAGCTGAAATCAGGACGTACCTGGTTCTTCATGGTCATCTCCGCATGTTTGATCGCCATATCTTTATAAAGCGGTTCCCCGGTTACGCTTGAAGCGAAGAACAATAATTCCAGGTTCATCATATTATCGATGATCACGGGAAATTTCAGGATCCGTTTTCCATCCAGGGATTTTACCTGGTCCCAGGACTGGATGCAGCCTACACGTGGATCAAACCGGCGGGCCAGCGACTGCGCCGAGCGTACCAGGATGGCTTTATCTTCCGGCCTGCCAAACAACCGGTAGGCATTGCCATAACTGCAATACATCATAAAACCAAGATCATGATGTGCGGTCATTGTTTTTAGCGGCTCCATCTTTTTCAGTTTAGCCTTAGCTTCATTCAATAAACCCTGATCCCGCGAAAATTCATAGAGGTACAGCAGCCCGCCGGGATAAAAACCGCTGGTCCAGGCAGCAGGTGTTACTGTTTGTAACATTCCTTTTTCAAAGGTCCGGGGCCATTGATCCGGCTTTAGCTGTTGTTTTAAATAGTTATACTGGCGCACGGAAGCCTGCAAGTTTTCTGTTACCAGTGCCTGCATCTCCGGGCGGGGCCTTAACCGGTGCTGTTTCTGGGCGTTTACCGGAACTGGTATTGCCCCTGACAATAGCAGGCAACTGCCGAGCAAGACGTTCTTTAAACCATTCTTCATATCCATCTCAAAATTTGTCCTGATCTATTTTTTAAATAACTGCTGCAACAGGGCCGGAGCCAACGCTTCGGTTGGCGCAAAGGCATTGCTGCTGATATACTTCTTCAGACTGTACAATAATTGCCTTGCCACAGGACGCTGATCCAGCTGGTGTTTCAGATCAATGGCTGAAACCAGTAATTTTCCCTTACCTACGCGTGCTTCAAACAACAGGCTGATCTTACGGGGATTGTTCCAATCGGGGATCATCTGTACCAGCGGCTTAAATCCGAACGGGAAATACTCCAGCACCATGGGCCTTGAATGGGCTACAAGGTCCCACCACTGCCAGTCGGAATGAAAGGCCGTTGGAAAGAACTGTAAGGCCGGATGTTTCGGATCACAAAGGATCCCTAACAGGTTGGGCGGCATACCGGACCACACCGTGTTCCAGGAAATGCCCGAGAACCCGGGTGCCGCATCGGTATTTACTTTTGCGGTATCGGCCAGCAACAATACACTACCTCCTTTCTCCAAAACCCTTGCCACCTGATCATCCCAGCTATCGGCTACCAGCACCTTACCCGGATCCACTTCCGGCTGTTTTTGCGGATATACCCATACATTCCAGTCATTATTGTAGTCCGTACCACGTATGCCGATCGTCAGCTTTAGCTGTACGGCCGTTTCAATCTTATCCAACGGAATGGCGATCTCTCCCAGCGTGAACAGGCTGCCCACCGGTATATCGGCCGGTGCAAAACTTCCCGAAGCATATACGGTGCCATCCTGGTAACAGAGCGACCATTCACCTGTAGCACCTTTCAGCGCAGCACTGTCGAAATTAGCAAACTGCGCCGTTGCCGTAAAAGTCTGTGCATTCGTCCAGGTAAAACCATCCGTTCTTAATAAAGGTACCCTGGTATTTTGAAACCTGCGGAAGGCCGCCGCTGTTGTATAAGGCTTGGGATCCCAGAAGATGTCTACCACACCTACCGGTGCGGTGCCCTGACCGGGAAAATCGTTCAATTGCAACATATGATAACCACCGAGTCCGGGTGTACGCAGGTAGGACTCCACTTCCTCTTTCTTCTGGATGACCTGGAATTTTCCCGAGGCCATCATAAAATCTTCCGCCTGGTCCAGCATGTTACGTTCGCGCAGCAGCTCCCGGAACAGTTCATAATTATACGGTTTCAATACACCCGTATATTTCGGAATTTCTTTAAAGTTGGGATACACACACCACTGACCGATCTCATGCGTGATCATCGGCACCTTGTTCTTGACCACATAATCCGAATAATCATACCGGGTATCCAGCGCCTTTACATTGAAGCGGCTTTTGAGCCCTTCCTTCCAGCGGTGCGGCCGGGCACCATACAATACATGATAATCATTCGCATCAATAAGAGGGTACGCTGCACTTCCGGTATAAAGGCGTCGCGGGTCCAGCTGTTTCCAGTGCGTAACCTGCGCTGTAAGAAATTCCTTTACAGCCGGGCCTACCAGCTCATTACCTTCACAGAACATGATAAATGACGGGTGGTTGCCATAGGCATTTAAGATGGCTTCACCCTCCCTGCGCAAAAATCCATTTACGGCGCTGTCCTTACCAATGGTAAACCGCCAGTCAGGATTTTCTACCTGCAGGTAAAAGCCCAGTTCATCTGCTGCCTCAAAAGCCGCTTCCGGCGGGCACCAGGTATGAAAGCGCATCGCATTTAATCCATAATTCTTACAGGTGGTAAAGATCCGGACCCATTCCTTTTTATCTGCAGGCGGATAGCCGGTCAGCGGAAACTCTGAAGAGTTCACCGTTCCCCTGATGAATGACGGCCTTCCGTTAACGACAAAGCGGGTGCCTTGCGTTGCAAGATCACGCACACCGAAGGTCACTTCGGTTCCATCATTATATTGCTGTGCATTTCCGGTAGCGTTCAATGTCAGCTGCAACCGGTACAATGCGGGATTAAATTCATCCCATAACTGAACCGGTGTTCCCAGCGGTATTTCGGCAGTAACGGTAGACATAGAATCTGTCCCGGAAAAACGGAGGCTTCGTTCCGGAACCTGTTGCGGCGTTGCAGTATGCAGTACAATACCATTGCACCGTATTGTCCCCTCCACGGGTTTGCGGCTGCTGTTTTGAATATCGATCTTCAATTTTACCGTGCCTTTTGCTGCATCCGGATAGGCCTGTACACCGGCGATATGCACCTTGTCAAAAGCACGCAACTCTATTTTACCAATGATGCCGTTCCAGTTGGTTTGCGTTTCTGCACTGATGGCGTGCGCATATTCGATGTCATAGATCTTATCATTGTTGACCCGGATCCTTATCTTATTTTTCTTACCGGGTTTCAGCAACGAAGTCACCACATAACGATGCGGTACAGAAAGGCTCTCCCGCTTGCCGGCCGGCCGGTCGTTGACCCATACATCGGTTTGCCAGTGCGCCCGTTCAAGAAAAAGCTCTACTTCTTTATCGTTCCACTGCTCCGGCACTTCGATCTCTTTTTCATACCAGGCAATGCCCTTATACTCAAAAGCACGCGTTAAACGCAGGGAGGTCATCCCCTGTGTCTTGTATCCTTTACCCGCCTGGTCCGTAGACCCCGGCAATGTGATCGTTTCCGCCAGGGATGGCAGCAATTGTACACCATTACTGTTAACGCCGGTTTCAAAGGGGTCGAGTTTAAACTTCCACACGCCTTCCAGGCCCAGGGCTTTGCGGGAGGAAGGGGTATACGGCTGTGCCTGTGTCGTAAACACGATGCCCAGCAATAAGGCCGTTATCCAATAAACCGGAATGCTTCTCATCATCTGCTCAAAAACTTTTTTATTATTACTGGTAGAGCCCGGTTACGGTCACCACGGATTTAGCTGGCAGCCGTATTTCGCGGGCATTTGCTATCGAATGTTTCAGGTTCTGTGTGTCATCTGTGGTATAAGTAGTAACGGAACTATCTGTCATTCCATTTAATTGTACGGTCTGTTCCTGGTTCCACGGATTGATCAGTACCACGACCGTCTTCCTTTTATTCACCTCTTTATACGCTGATACAAGGACATTCCCTGTATCCGTTTTCCCTGAAACCGTTGCAGCGATCCGTTTCATTCCCGGCCGCACAAAACGGGCAAAATTACCAAAGACCCAGAGTTGTTTTGAGTCTGAAACAATGCCGTCTGTTTTGCAACCCGGTACATCTATCCTGCCGGACGGGGCATTGATATACACCAGCGCATCACTGTAATCGTAAGGGCTCATGGCCAGCCACCACTGCCAGGATGTTGTGTTGGCCACCGTAAGATCATGGTGGATCACTTTTGCTACATATAATCCGTAATCGATACCGGTATTACGCGGTGCACCGCTGTATTGATTGCAGATATTACCAAGGATACCGAACTCTGTTTGCCATGTTTGCAAAGGCGCCAGTTGCTGCACTACAGAACGCACCTGCTGCCGGGTGGTAACAGCTGTAGCATCCGGACAGGTACTAAAATAACTATGTGCAGAAATAATGCCGGCAACCTGCGGCAGGCTACCGATATAGGTAGGTGTTCCCGGTTCAAAGAACTGACGGGCCTGATCGCCGCAGCCTTCTTCATTTTTACCAAAGATATAATCCCACTGCCCGGCTTCACCCACTACGATCTTTGCGCTTGTATTTTCCATCTTTGGAGCAATGGCCTTTACCAAATCAGCGATCTCCGTATTCACTGCCTGTGTACCTTCCTGGCCGGCTCCGTCGGCCTTTCCCCACTTCCATTGCGGCTCATTTACCGGGCTCAGAAAATCGAACTTAAAATGATCCGTCACCTTTGCTAAAAAACCGGCATAGGCATCCATCATCCCATCTTTTATGTTCATTCGCGTGCCGCCGGAGGCATTATAAGCCTTTCCGTTCTGCGTCATGAAAACAGGAGGTGTCAGCGAAAAGCCCAGTGTATAAGCAACACCCCGTTTTTTTGCTGCTTCCAAAAACCATTGCTGTCCTTGTTGTTTGTTCCAATCATAAGAACCATCGGCATTCATAAAACATTCCTCTCTCCGCCATTCGTCTTTTATATTGCTCGCGGTGCCCTGTTCAAAACTTCCGCCACCGATATTAAAGCGCCACAGGGAAAGGCCGATGCCTTCCGGACTTCCATCTTTTAAGGTATCCATGCTGAAAAGCAGGTCGGCTATTTTGTTCTTTTTTTGTTCATCCTGCCAGTTGCCGATAAACTTTGCCGTCCAGCAATCCGAAGCACCAAAACTGTGCATTGTCTGCTGTTCCTGTGAAGGATAGAGTGTCACTATTATTTTTTCCGGGGGCAAAATGGCACCGGGTTTATCACCTGCGGGCTTTTTATCACAGGCCCAGGGAAGTGACAGCACATGCATCAGCACAAATACACACCCTGCTTTTTTTATAATTCGTTTTATCGTCCGTTTAGCTGCTGGTCTCTTTTTTAAAAATATCATCCGATTATTTGTTAGCGTCCTTAAAGCGAAGGACAGTTTATAGTTCCCGTAGCGCATGAATGTTCCGCAGATCAAACAGTGAAACAAAAGATCAGCGCTAATCACCGGAAAAATCGATTGTCCTCCTAATTCCCCGTTCGTACGATCCGGAACCGTTGCAGCACCAGGTCGTAAGAAGCTTTATAGGTACCGGCCGGACTCGTTGAAAAGCCCCAGTTGGCCCCGCCGGTGCTGGCACCTACCGCCCCCACGGTGGTGATCAGATCTCCATAATCATCTTTCATAGCGGCACGCGCTGCTGCCAGGCGGAACCATCCCCTTCCCCACACATCCCCGCCCAAAGCGGCCAAAGGTGCATTCAGACTCATATTTGACGACCCTCCGGTTGTTTGAAATGTTCCGGTAAATAAATATTTGTTATCGGGATCCCTTACTAATTTGGGCGAAGTTCCCGCTTCCGTCCAGCCACCGGCGCTACCCGTAATGGTAGGTCCGGTTACTGAAAGATACTGCCAGGGGCTGGCATCGGACCAGCCCGGATATTTTACCGCATCCACCGGTAATGCAGGTGTATAAGGTACGGCGCTTATCGTCCGGTTCGTCATATCAACAGTAACGTGATAATACCCTTTCTGCGTTACCGGAAGCTTAAAGCCGGCCTCCTGCAGGTTTACCGTAAGCGTTCCCGGCGCCGCTGAATTTGAACCGATGACGTTGCCGCCATCCAGTGTATAATTGATCCCTGCCTGGGTTCCTCCTGTATTGTTAAATGGTTTGTCGTTACCCATGAATGCTACAAACCGGATATTTTCTGCGCCTGAAGCGGGATAATAATAGTCTATAAGAAAGCTGTTGGCACCCTGCTTTTTCATGGAGTAAATCGTACCAATGCCCCTGCAACCACCGGCCTGGTCATATCCCTGTGCAGTCACCTCTGTTGCATTCAGCGCATCGGATAAATAAAGGCGATCGATATATCCTACACTTACTTCCCCGCCCATTGTTTTTTTATTACCGCTGGCATCGGTCGATCGGATAATATACTGATACAATCCCGGTTTACCCGCGGGCAGCTCCAGGCTCCTGGTCAATGTATATTGTTTTTTTGCTGCATCATCTGCGGGTGTAATCTTTTCATAAAGATCCACCGGCTCACCATCCGCCGCCGCTCCCCATAGTTTAAGTTCGATGTCATTAATCTCCCGGTCTTTGACAGTGGCTTCAAAGTCAACCTTAACGGGGTCTGCCGAAAATCCGAGGAATTTGGTCACAGTAGGTTTTACCACCTCGATATTCGGTGGCAGCTCATCCGGATCATAGCCCGGAATCAGGTTTTCAGAAGAAAGATCTTCTACCGTCACGTATTTTTTGATCAACCCGCCCTGACTGTTGGTGATCAGGAATTCCAGCGTATGCTGGGTACGGTTCACATCTTTGGGCACCAGGAAACTGTCCTGTATGGAAAACGATGCCCGGTTGCTGACATTAAAAGCCGTATCCAGCTGCCATTCACCGTTTTTCAGCTGTACGGTTTCAATTCCCTTCTCATCTTTGATCACCGCCTGCACAGCTACTTTATATTTTGGACCGATCCAGTGCAAGCGGGCACTGGCGCCTTCCAGCATGGGCAACGGAGTAGTTGCACCCGGAGGAAAGGTAAGTGCCTTATTGCAGGCGACAAACAGCCACAGCAGGTTCAGTCCAATAAACAGTATACTATATATTCTTTTCATAAATCGCCTATTTTAACATTCAATACGATTAAAACATTAAGAAGTCAATCAGCAATAAGACCTTGATCATCTATAATTGAAACATTAAGAACTTAAGTAACATTAAGACCTTCATCACCTTAAATCCTTAATGGTTCAAACAACGCTAATATCATCAGGATTCCATCCACCTTAACGATCACTTATAATTCAAACATTAAGAACTTAAGTAGTAGTAAGACCTTCATCACCTTAACTCCTTAATGGCTCAAACAGCGCCAACATCATCAGGATTCCATCCACTTTAACAATCACTTATAATTAAACATTAAGAAGTTAAGTAGCATTAAGACCTTCATCACCTTAAATCCTTAATGGTTCAAACAACGCCAACAGCATAATGCCCTATTCACCTTAACAATCACCAGCCCGGTGCCTGTGTAAGGTTCCCGTTGCTTTTCAATACTTCCTGTTCCGGAATGGGGTACCAGTACATCTTTGGCTGAAAGATCCGGTCCTCTGCTTTCCGTACCAGGTAGTTGAAGGTACCTTCCGGCGTCTTTGTGATCTGCATGGCCATCAGGGGCTGGTTCTCTGTCTGCTCGGCAATCTTCCATCTCCGCACATCAAAAAAGCGGTGCTCTTCAAATGCCAGTTCCACCCTGCGTTCATTGCGGATACGTGCCCGCATCTCTTCTTTTGAAAGACCCGGAGGCAACAAGGGCAGGCCCACACCCGGCCGTTGCCGCACACGATCCACCGCTGCCTTTGCGGTCATGGAATAACCACTGGCAGCTTCCGGTCCATACGCTTCATTCATAGCCTCGGCATAATCCAATAGTATTTCAGCATACCGGAACAGCACCCAGGTATGCACACTGCTGGTGTTCTTTTCCAGATCCAGGCCTTCATCAATGAACTTACGTAGATAATACCCCGTTGTTGTGGCGTTAAGCTTGCCCAACCCATCCAACCCGCCTACCCAACTTTCTACCGGACGGTTTTTGAAGGTGGTATTATTGGTAAGGACCGACATACCCAGCCGGGGATCTCGTCCGGCATAAGGATTGGCCGGATCATAGCCCGAGCCGGGCTCGCCGATCGCCATACCGGTGGCCTTCATCTCATAGGCGTCCACCAGGTTTTGCGAAGGACAGGTACTGCCCTCTCCACCCTGACTGTAGCCTACCGGGTAGTTCATCCGCTCAAAATCATTGCGGGCCCAGCCCTGTATGGCAAAGATGACTTCCGTATTTCCATCAGCACCATTGCCCAACCGGAATAAACCGCTGTAGCTGTTGTGCAATCCATATTTCCCCAATGCGATCACATCGTGCGCCGCCTTCGCAGCAGCGATCCATTTTTCAACATCTCCCGAAGGATTATTGAGCGGGCTGGCCGCATACAATAACAGGCGGGCTTTCAGCGCCAGTGCTGTACCCTGTGTAAGCCTTCCCCGCCATTTCTCGGAGGAAAAGCCCACCCAGGTATCTTTTAGCTGGAGATACGCGCTGTCACATTCAGCCTTTATAAATTCGGCACATGCGTCAAATGGCTGCCGCCGGAACTGTTTCAGCTCTTCATCCGTATACGTGGATTTATCCACCAGCGGTACACCACCATACCGTTTGATGAGCTCAAAATAATACAGGGCCCGCAACAACCGCACTTCTGCACGCAGCCACGCTATATCTTTTACATTGGCCTCATAACTGCTTTTATTGGCCGGATCCAGCGTATCCCGGTAAATGATTTGTTTGTAGTTCACTGAGTTTTCCAGGAACAGGTTGGCCCTGCGGATGCCCTGGTAAAAAAAACTCCAGCAATCTTCCGGATTGGACACGGCCGTCCAGGTGCCGGTATTGTATTTCTGAATGGCGGAGGCCGGAATCGCATGATCCGCCTCATCGCTGGCAGCAGCCAGCATGGCATTATCGATGCGTTGAAAGCCAAAGCGGTTGTACAGGAAAGCGTATACGCCGATGCCTGCCTGCTGCATACGATCATAATTCACAAACACCTCATCTTCCTTATAGTTGGATTCTACTTCACGGTCTAAAAATTTCTTGCAGCTGCTGTTTGCTACTGTCAGCAGCAATACCAGGCAGCTGATCCAAACCGGTTTTATATTCATTGCTTTCATGCGCTCCGTTTTAAAATTTGACCATAATACCTGCCGACCAGGATTTCAATACAGGATAGCCCTGCCCCAGCATCTCCGGGTCCACATCCACCGCCAGGTTATCCCAGGTAACCAGGTTCAAACCACTTACAAATATTTTCGCCTGCTGCATCCCCACCTTTTTCACCAGGCTTACCGGTAACTGGTACCCCAGCTCTACATTCCGCAGCCGGAGAAAATCGGCATTGCGTACCCAGAAGGTGGAGGCCTGGTAGTTATTGGGATTGGCCTGTGTAGTGAGCCTTGGATAAGTAGCTGTGGCCTGTGTTTGCGGCGTCCAGTGTCCATCGGCAGCCCAGTTAAGGATATTCGCATTATTGATGAATGGCTGGAATAAATAGCCGTTCAGGTATACGCTTTTATCGGCCACGCCCTGGAAAAAAACATCCAGGGAAACCCCTTTATAAGACACCCCTGCCTGAAACCCATAGTTGATCTCCGGATAGTTCCGCTTTCCAATCGCGATCTGGTCATTGACATCAATAAGGCCGTCGTTATTCTGATCCTTGTATTTCAGATCACCGGGAGCAACAATGGAAAAGGTCTGTACCGGGCTGGATGCGATATCACTTTCATCCTTAAAATAGCCGATGGCTTCCAGTCCGAAGTATTGCCCCACCGGATGCCCCTGCCTGTAACTGTAAGCTTCTTTCTTTGGCGTCTCCCAGCTTTCCTTAATTGTATTGTGTGCATAGGAGAACTGCCCGCCAACATAATAATTCACCGTACCGGCATCCTCGCGGTAAGTAGCGGATATTTCGGCCCCTGTATTGTTCACCCTACCTAAGTTAGCCATCCTGCCCGAAGTATAACCTGCCAGTGCAGAGCCGGTGGCAGAGAGGTCAACCAGTATATCTTTCCGGTTCTCTTTAAACACATCTGCTGTAAGGCTTAGCCGGTTGTTGAACAAAGTGGCATCCACACCCAGGTTATAGATCATCGAACGCTCCCAGGTGATATCCGGATTGGCCATCGCCAGCTGCACCAGCCCGTTGTACCAGCTTTGCCCGGTTCCGAAATAATAACCCTGACTGCTGGCCACGCCCCAGTACTGGTTGTAGTTAAACCGCGGGGAGCCTTTATCATTTCCCACACTTCCTGCGGAGGCGCGTAATTTCAGGTAATTGATCCAGGAGGCATTTTGCAGGAATGATTCTTTATGCAGCAACCATCCGGCGGACAACGCAGGAAAAAAACCAAAACGTTTGCCGGGCGCATAATTCTCGAGACCACTATAGGAGAACACCCCTTCGGCGAAATATTTATCCCTATACCCATAGGTCAGGCGCCCCGCCAGGTTCTGCATGGCAAAGGGCGAAGCATTGCCCAGCACGGTATATTTATCCTGCTGAAAAAACAGCATCCCTCCCAGCTGGTGCTCCCCGAACCGGCGTCCATAGTCCAGTCCGCCCTGAAAGATCAGCCGGTTATTCTCATAATCGCCGCCGGTTACTACGGTGAGATCCGTATCCAGACTGCGTTGCAGGTAATACATAGAATCCTGTCCGCTGGCACCTTTTGTCCATATCGGCTCATAATAAGCGTAGGTCCGGGTCTTATCGTAACGGTTCTGCAGCATATTATCAAATAATACCGCGCCGAATACATTAAGGCCGCCGGTAATAAAATCGAGCTTTTGTGTAACCCGTACATTCATCTGGATGTTCCGGTCGTGCCGCGACTGGTAACCTCTTTTCAAGAGGTCGCCCAGGGGGTTGGAAGGAAAGGCGGCTGTTCCAGTAATATTTCCGTCCGGTGTCATCGCCGGGTACAGGTTGGGTGCATAAGTAAGCATGTTTTGCCAGAAGGTAGCCGTAGCTACGGGAGGGAACTTCCGGTCCTGTATATTTCCTCCGATCCCTACCTGTGCCGAAAGTGTTTTTGTGAGGTTTACATCCAGGTTGGCACGCAGGTTGAGCTGGTTGTATCCTATATTGGCATTGTGCTCTCCGTCTGTGCGCGCATACAATCCCTGGTTGTTCAGATAGCCAAGCATCACAAAATATTTTGCCGTCTGATTTCCGCCATTAAAGCTGACCGTGTAATCCTGTATGGGCGCCTGTTTTCGTAATATTTCATTCATCCAGTTCACATCCGGGTACAGGTAGGGGTCTGTTTTCTGGCGGTAGCCTTCCAGTTGTGCATCGGTATACAACGCCGGCAAGCCATCATTTTGCAGCGCCTCATTGTAGAGGCGGGCAAAATCATAGGATGATGCCATTTTGGGCAATTGTGTGGGGGACTGTACGCCATACCGCAGGTTCAGTGCGATCTGCGGCTTTTCAGAAACGGTCCCTCTTTTTGTCGTTACCAGCAGCACACCGTTACCACCCCGGGCACCGTACATTGCCACGGCAGCAGCGTCTTTTAATACCGACACGCTTTCGATTTCATCCGGAGATATAAAACTGATGCTGTTTACCTGTATCCCGTCAACAATCAGCAGGATGCCGTTATTCAAACTGGTATGCTGGCCACGGATCAGGATGGAGGGGTCATCGAAGCCCGGTGCCGCGCCGGTATTGGTAATGGTCACCCCCGGCAGTTTTCCCGCCAGCGCATTGGTTAATGTGGCCGTCTGTGTTTTCTTAAGCTCCGCCCCGGTAACGCTTGAAACAGCAGCATTGCTTTGATCTTTGGAGAGCGTGCCATAAGCCACCCGTACCGAAGAATCCGGGTTCACATCATACTGAACCGATTGTGCATGTGCGGCATTCCAGAGAAAACCGCAGCACAACAACAATCCCGTTCTGAGGCAGCGCACCGCAATGCCTCCGGTCTGATCTATTCCTGATTTCATTTTCATTGCATTCCTTTTGTGCATGTACTTTTTATTACCGTTACGGGCTTACCATCCGGGATTTTGCTGGATATACCCCAGGTTGATCTCGCTGACCCGGAACGGATACAGGTACATTTTGTCATTCCATACCCGGTCTTCAAATTTTTCCAGGCGATAGGTAGGGTTGGCACCGCCTTTTAAACGCAGCCCGTACATCCCGCCACGCATCACGCCTTCATCACCGGCGATCATCCAGCGCCGCACATCAAAATAACGGTGCTCTTCAAATGCCAGTTCCACGCCGCGCTCCCGGCGTATCTTCCGGCGCATATCTTCCTGGTTGGTATAGGCATAATCCGGCATGTTCACCCTCCGGCGTACTTCATTCAGGGCCCAGACGATCTGACCGCCATCCCCGTTCATCTCGTTTAATGCCTCTGCATAGTTGAGGTAGAATTCCGCCAGGCGGAACGTGATCCACTTGGGTGGCGGATTGGAGCCATTGCTGACCCCCTTCGCAAACTTGCGGAGAAAGCCCACACCATTATAAGCATCCAGCAGTTTACCATGCTGTTCATAAAAATGATATACGGTGCCTGTGCCTCTTGCCCATTCTTCACCGGAATAAAAAACCGATGCCTGGAACCTCGGATCGAGCTCCTTTAATTTTTGCCGGTACTGAGTATAAGGATAATCTACCCCCTCCTGCTCGTCCCAGGTCTGATCGGTACCATCGGCCTTCTGATAGAACTTGGTAAAATTCAGGGTAACGCCGATATTGATCGGGTCCGATCCGGTATAAACAACCGTACCCGGTGTCATAAACCGTACAAAGTAGTTATTGGTACTGGTGCCCATCAGGCCTGCGTCCAGGATGGTCTCGTTCACACTGGGGTTGATAAAGATCTCCTCATAGCGATCCACAGGGTTGCTTTTTCCTTTATACAGTTCGCACCAGCCACTTTCATTCGCCGCCCAATCGAGCACCGCTTTGCTGGCATCCGCAGCCAGTTTCCAGCGGTTGGGATCATAACTGGTATAACCGATCAGTTCGCGCAGTTTGGGATCGCCCACCGGCACGTAGGATTGCGCCGTATTGAACAGGGGGCTGGCCGCATATAACAGTACCCGGGCTTTTAATGCCAGTGCCGCACCTTTTACGATACGTCCCCGGTACTTGCTTTCATAGGCACTGGGCAGGTTTTTTGCCGCTTCATCACAGCTGTTCACGATAAAATCCACCGTTTCGGCATAGGTACTTCTGGGTACCCGCACCTCGGGTATATCCGCAGCACTGCTTACTTTTAATACCTTGTCTACAATAGCAACCCCACCCAATCGCTGCATCAGGTCAAAATGCATCAGTGCTCTTAAAAAGACCGCCTCTGCCTTCATAGATGCCTTTTCTGCATCGGAGAACGGTGATTTATCAATATTCTCAATAAAGATATTTGCATTGCGTATGCCTTTATAACAAAATTCACTGCGGAACTCATACCAGTAAATATCGCTGGAACCCCAGTTACCTTTATTAAATGCTTCTGCGCCGGTGATATTGGAATACGCATCCGCTTCATCATCTGCGGCCGCAACGATCGTATAGGTAGCACCGTAATGATAAAAACCGTTCTCCCCGGAAGCCCAGTAGTAAGGGAATTCAAAAATGGAACAGGTACGGTATACACTCCAGAGGAATTGCTCGGTGCGCTCCCGTGAGGCAAAGACATCTTCCAGTTTGATGTCGCTGCTCTCGGGCTTTTCCAGGTACCGGTTACAGGAACCGAGCAGCAGGCACGCAATGCTCCATAAAATCAGTTTATTGAAAACGATTGGTTTCATCAGTGTATGTATTAAGCTTCGTTTCATCCGTATTATTTTTTGTTTTTATGACGGGGATGGAACCTTAGAATGACAGATTGATACCGCCGTTAAACACCCGCATGGGAGGATAGGTACGGCCCCATAACTCGCGCGCATCCGGATCCTTGCTGTATTTGAAATGACTCTTTGTAAGGAGGTTATTGCCGCTTACATAGACGCGCAGGTTGTTTAATCCCATGCGTTTCAGGGTCTGCGATGTAAAACGGTAGCCCAGCTCCAGATTTTTCAGGCGGATATAAGAGGCGTCCTGCACCCAGAAGCTGGAAGGCTGATAGTTGTGCTGCCGATCCGGAGATACCTCCACCCTTGGAAAAGAGATCGGTTCTCCGTTGGCGTAGCGCTCGGGGGTCCAGCGCTCCATATGCCATTCCTGCGCGCTTCCCCAGGAGGACACAAAGGGGTAAGCAGCGGCCGAAGCAAAGCTGGCCGATACATGATCCGTGCCCTGCACCAGGACACTCAGATCAAACCCCTTCCAGGAAAAACCACCGGACATGCTGTAGGTCACTTCCGGCCAGTCGGAATAACCTACCGGCCCCATATCGTCTTCATCAATGATGCCGTTTCCATCCAGGTCCTTGTACTTCATATCCCCCGGCTGCAGGCCGGCACCCTCCCATTTTGACTTGGGACGGTTGGGATCGTTGATCTCCTCCCAGGAATTATAAAATCCTTCAAAGCTCAGTCCGAAATATTGCTGAATGGGTTTTCCGGTACGTCTTAAATAGTCGTATTTGCGGTCCGGCTCGTCCTGGAAAATAATTTCATTACGGGCAAATGCATAGCTGGCCTTTACCCAGTATTGCAGCTGGGCGGTCTGCCCGGTATAGCCGAGCTCCAGCTCGTATCCGTGATTGTTTACCTTGCCGATATTGGCAGGCGGCAGTGTAGCAGCTACCAGCTCGGGAACCGTAGACAGGTACCAGAGGATATTATCTCTCTTTTCTTCAAAATAATCGCCGTTAAAAGAAAGCCGGTCATCCAGGAACTTCAGCTCTGCACCGATATCCATCTTTTTCGATTTCTCCCAGGTCACATCCGGGTTACCGATGGCACCTTCGTTGTATACATTGTAGCGGGCAAAATCCACACCCGGGTTGCCGAACACCACGGCCTGATTGCCTCCGTTGTTAAGACTGTAGGGAGGATCCAGATACAGGTAACGCTGGCCGCCGATCTCGTCATTACCCACCACCCCGTAAGATCCCCGGAACTTTACAAAACTGACCCAGCTGTTCTTTGGGAAGAACGGTTCGTTGGAAAGTACCCATCCCAGGGATACGGAAGGAAAAAAGCCGTAACGCTTTCCTTCAGGAAAATTCTCTGACCCATTATACCCCATGTTCAGTTCGGTGAGATAGCGGTTCTTGTAATCATAGGTCACCCTTGATACCATACCCAGGTACACATGAGGCAGCTTGTACAGCAGGCTGGGCCGTACTTCGCGGGAAAAGTTCCCCAGTACCAAACCGGAAACATTGTGCCCGTTAAAACCACGTTTGTATTCGATAGCCGCTTCCGTATATACTTTCCGCCATTTGTTGGCATCACCTACTGCTTCGGAAATACCGGTAAACGGGCCGTCTTCCGCACTTTGATACAAGCGGTACCCTTCCGGAGCTTCAGGGTCCTTCATTACCGTCCACTTTGGAAAATTCTTACTCTGGCTTTTATTTTTCAGATAGTAACTGTCATAAGCCCCCATTGCGCGCACGCTCAATCCTTTTGTAATACGATCGAGTTTATAGGTAATCTGGAGATTGGTATTAAGCGTGCTGGAATATTGTTCGGTAAGGAAGGCACCGGAAGCACTTGTAGGCCCTGCATCCCCCCAGGGGTTAAAATTGGGCACAGCCCCCGGCAGACCGATCACCCGTTCGATGTATTTGCCATCGATAAAAACAGGACTGGTCATCGGCGGGCGGTTGGCTGCTTTGTCAAAAGCCGCCCAGGCACCCCCGTTGGGTATGCTGTTATCGGTGATCTGATTGCCCAGCTTTACCTGGATCAGCAGGTCCTGGCTCAGCTTGAAATCAAAGTTCATCCGCACATTGTACTTATCATACTTTTGTTTGTAGGGAAAACCCAGGCTTTGTTCGGGCTGCTGGTAGCCTCCGCTCTGGTTAAAATAACCCAGCGAAGTATAATAGCGTACCTTTTCTGTGCCGCCAGAGATATTGGCATTATAGGATTGCTGGAACGAATAGGGTTTGATCAGTTCATCGATCCAGTTGTTGCTGGGATGAAAAATGGGGTCTGCCCCGGATTTGTACAATTCGAGGTCTTCCGGGGTAAAGGTCACTTTATCTGCTGCAATTCCTCCGTTCCGCTCCGCCTCATTCCGCAATACGGCATAGTCATAGGAGTTAAGGTATTTGGGAAGGATCGTGGGTTGTATTGCTGCGGCATTGGCGGTTACATTTACCTGCGGGCGGCCCATCTTTCCCTGTTTGGTAGTGATCAGGATCACACCGTTTGCACCCCGTACCCCGTAAACAGCGGTTGAAGAAGCATCTTTTAAAACGCTGATGGATTCGATCTCATTTGGGTCAAGGTTGTTATAGGTATCCCGCTGCACCCCATCGATAAGGATCAGGGGGTTCCGGCCGCCGGCATTCAGGGTCGCCATTCCACGGATGAAAATAGTAGCCTTGTCATTACCAAATTCGCCCGATGTTTGTACCGCCTGCAGTCCCGGGGCCATCCCGATGAGCGCATTACTGATACCGGCAACCGGGGCTTTTACCAGATCGCTGCCGGATACCGTGGCAATAGCACCCGTCACGGTCAGCTTCTTTTGTTCGCCATATCCGACCACCACTACCTCTTCCATTTCTTTTTGTTCCGCGATCAGCACTACATTGATCTGTGACTGCTGTCCCACCGGCTGTTCCAGGGAATTGTATCCGACAAGGGAGAAAACCAGCACGGGATTGCCGACATTATCCGGTACCACTAATGAATACCGGCCTTCCTGGTCCGTAGAAGCACCGGTTCCGGTCCCTTTAATGGTTACAGTTACGCCTGCCAGCGGAGTGCCGGTCTTCTGATCGGTAACAATCCCGGAAACCGGTTGCTGTTCTTTATGCCAGGCACCGGTAACAATACGACCGGCAGCGGTTGCGGAAGCACCGGTTGCAACAACCAGGAAAGTGGCAAAAAACAATCTGAATAACATAATAGCCGTTTTAATATAATATACAGGTGCCGTCGCCCTGCCTGTTTTACCTCCCTGCGGGAGCATACCTTTTATCTGGATTAAAGATCAACCGTTATCAAAGCAAGCTGAATTTTTATTTCTGATATCTATGTCAAATAGTACAATCTGTATTTGTTCGCCTATTAAAAATCATTGCATGGTATATTTTTAATAAGGAACAAAAAATGCCCCCCGTCTTAAAAACCGGTTTAAGCAACTTCGTTAGTAACTACACAGCAGTAGCGTTGCGGACGACCCGTTTTTCCACTTATCATTCTCTTTCATCCCTGCGTGTAAAATTCCAATAAAATGAATGCCGAGGAAATAGATATTCCCGGGAAAATAATGGATTTTTTTATGCTTCGCCCTTGAAATATTTTGATCCGCCTGTTGTAACCGGAACTGTACTAGTCACGCCAAACCGGCTCAGGTAAAGCCTTTCAGCGATCCGTTTCCGGTATCTTTTATTTTGCCCGGCCGCAAAATTACGGGTCACGATTGCCGTTTACACACCGGGAAGTAATAAAGTGTTGCGGAAATTCTCTTTATTTTTTAACCCGATCCGGCAGGCCATATAGAAAATATGGATATTTTTACAGTACTGCGGGAACGGGTGTTCCTGCAGTGAAAACGGTTCTTCCATGAATGCATTCAATTCAGAAAACGTCCAGAAAAAGATGGAAGGCTTTGCAGGCCAGTTGACCTGTATCCTGCCGCAGGCCAAAGTAAAATTCTGTGCCCAGCATATTTTTTGCAAAAATCTTTACATTACCGATATCGGTTATTATCCCAATGCCGCACATCATGAGCGCGAACGTCCCAGGGGCTGCGCCCAGTATATCCTGATCCATTGTGTAAAAGGAAGAGGCTGGTTTTCTATAGAGCAAAAGCGGTACGAAGTAAACCCTAATGAATTTTTTATCATTCCTGCCGGTGCTGCACATCATTATGGTGCGCATGAAAAGGATCCCTGGAGCATTTACTGGCTTCATTTTTCAGGGGCCGATGCCGATTTTTATTCCCGGCTGCTTACCAAAACCCAGGGAAAAGCACCGGTAAGTGCGGTGGTCAGCACTTCCCGTCAGCTTATATTCTATGATATCATCCAGCACCTGGAGCTTATGAACAATACAGATAATATTATTTACAGCTGCAGTTCGGTACATGCCTACCTCTCGTCCTTCCAGAACACCCAGATAAAATTGTCTGCCAACGAAAATGACATCATTCAGCAGTGCATCACTTTTATGAAACAGAACCTGGACAAACCGCTGCGCCTGGATGAGATCAGCACCGAAGTAGGCCTCTCGTCCTCCCATCTCTCCTCCCTGTTTAAAAAACAGGTAAAATCAAGTCCGATCCATTTATTTACTTCCCTTAAAATACAGAAGGCCTGCCAGATGCTGATGGACAACGCGCATAACATTAAAACGATCTCGTACAGCCTGGGCTACGAGGATCAGTATCATTTTTCCCGGGTCTTCAAAAAGATCATGGGGATCTCACCCAAGCACTTTAAGAATAAATAGACAGGCACAGCAAACAGACCATTGCAGCTGCAGTCCACTCCCCGGCAAACAGCGCTACCCTGTTGCTGTGTTTCCTTCTTTCCACACTTCTATTATAAATAAATTGTCAACTATCCTTGATCCGAACCTTGAAAGTGGTTTAAAGTATAGATTGTAAAAAAGATAAGGCCTTCTTCTTTACCTTTTTTAAAATGATCGAAATAAAAATAGGCTTGTTCCTCAAATTTCATATAGCAGGTTTATAAGAAAACGTAGCTATTATTATACTGGCGAATTATAGCTACATCTGAAAAGCATAAGTTGAGATTGGTGCAGGCAGCCGGCTATACTGGGTTTTTGGGTTTGCATGCATAAAGGATTCCATATAGACAAACTTCCGATATGGTTGAAATCGCTTTTTGCATTGCTTTAGCAAAAGTCTTACAAAAATAATATAGAAGCACACTACATCTACCATCCATTTATTATGAAAAACCATGAATTACTTACGAAAATCACAAATAACTTCCTAAGCATAGAGGATATAAAAGGCTAGGTATATACGGAATTGTCAAAGCTGGCCAAAGCCAACCTAAATGATACACTTTAACGATTAAAGACAATTCTATTAATGCACTAAAGACCAGCAAATTTTAGTACATTTATACGCTGTTTTATAATGTTTCAGGATAAAGCCAAAGCATATCCCATATTAAATCACAATTGCAGCCTGCTTTCCCGAAATTAAGCACAACACTGTTTCTAAAAGGATTTTTATAACGCTTCTTACCGAGACTTGCGGTATATATTGCAAATTGACAAACATTAGATAAAAAAGAGATGCCCCCTGTTAAAAAAATTATTACTATTTTATCAGTGCTTTTGCTTATCCTTACAGCTTGCCGTAAAGTGGTTCGCCTGGACCTTGATGAATTGGATTATAAAAAGGACGTAATACAAGCAATCCTTTCAAGTGCCAAAGATTCTGTAACGGTATTTTTGTCGCAGACCCTAAACATAGAAGATCCTAACTTGTATAATGGAAATGACGATGCGCAGATCCTCATAAGTAGAGAGGGAGGTGTTCCGCTTAAATTGGAGGGCCGGGGAAGCGGTAAATACGTAACGTATATTACTACGCGTCCTGGTGAAAAATATACGCTAGACGTACAGCTCCCATTCGCAAGATATTTAGCGTCATCCACAATGCCCGCCAAAGTCAATTTCGACTCCCTCTATTATACAAAAAGAACTGTATTGGGAAAAAACCTATATATACCAACAGTCGTTTTTCATGATCCGCCAGGGATCGCTAACTTTTACCGGTTTATATTGACCGTTGATGGGTTTGAAAACACCACCATATTTCTCGAAAATGACCGTCTCTTTGATGGAAAAATAGTTTCTCTGCAGTTATTAGATGCTTTTCAGGATCAAAACGCTACAACGTTTATCGACAAATATGACAGTGTAATCGTAAACATGCAGTGCATCGAAGAACCTGTTTATACGTATTTATACCAGCTACGGGACGCTGCTTTAGGAAATGGAGGCACCACAAATCCTGGAAACCCCAAATCCAATTTTTCAGGCGGCGCCTTGGGATATTTCAGCGCGCAAACCACCCAAAAAAGAGGTTTTGTTCCCAGAGATTGATATAAGTGATTTGCAAGTAAAGGTTAAACAACTGATAAACTCTTCTTTTTCACTCTATTTTGTTGTTGATTTGAATACCCTATATCAAATCTACTTTTCCTTGAACAAATCAACAACGTATTTCGGGTTGACGGAAGTTTAGACAGCAGATCTGCAGACTTATTCTTAAGTAAAAGCAATCACTGTAACTAAACCAATTGATGACATCCGGAAAGCGCAGCACTATACTGTTGCTCCTTTTTATTTTAAAAATGCCGGACAGGATTAGTAACTATTGCAACTGAAGATTAGTTAATTCAATAAGGCTGCCCTGGGCGCAATCAGCCTTTAGTATCTTATCATCAATAATCTTGTACTCCACGCAAACCTTCAAGCTACTTGACTGGAACTTTTTATCAATATCATGTTGGAACAAGTAAGTCGTATTATTGCCTTCAAGCGTAATATATCCTTTAATTGAAGCACAATCAGGCGTATAATACAATATTGCGGATTGACATTGATCAACAGCCTTACCCTTTGAACATCCGGATAACAAGAAGCCTACAACTACCCAAAGACCTAATAATTTTTCATAAAGCACATAATTAAAAAATATAAAAGATGTATCTATAAGACGTCTGATTTTTATAAAATGCAACACAATATTTAGTTATATTTAAAAAATGCTCGCCGCTGTACCAAAGGCAACGACGAGCAAACCTAAACCATATCAATTGCAAAGAACAATTGCCAAAAATCATGGTGTAATGGAAGCCTGATAAACTGCCGATCCGGCATTTACCCGACCATATCCATATTGATTGTCAAATCCTGAACTGCCCATATCGACGGCAGTGGACTGCAATATGGATTTTACCTGACTTTCCGTCAATGTTGATTTTGCTGAAAGCATTAAAGCCGCAACACCGGAAACCTGTGGGCATGAGGCAAAAGGGACGGCCAAAATTATAACCAAAGATCGCCGGTTAATTGAACGGTTATTTGACAATCTGAAATATTCGATAAAAAAGTAGATGGGCTATCTTTCTATTGCCTGTGAAAACAACCTTTCGCTGCCACATCTGAAAATGAGAGCAACAGTTAACGATTTTTCGAAACAGTTTGATTATGCGGGAATCGATTACTGGCATCTGATAAGACTGCAAGTCTATTCAATATAGGAGTACGGGGGATATTCATCATGGTTTGAATATACGGTTTAATATGCAATTCATTGCTGACAGCAGAAACAAACGGAGCTAATAGCATTTTATAATTGCTACAAGAAGATAGCAACTGATAAGGAAATTCTGTATTTTTTTTTGGATGACTTAATATTTTTTCAAAAACAGGCTTATACAGAATAAAAAATGATGTTCCCGAAAATTGATCAACCCAAAATTTGTCATTTAAGAGTGGCAACGCCATTCCAAAATCAACCGCATTACCACACAAAATTTCACAATGCAGATTATATGCCTCAATAATATCTTTTATAAAACGATCCCTATTATAAGCCCTTGTAAAATTATGCTCCTCATTACAAATAACTATGACATCATCTTTCTTATCGACAGCCAAGGACAATATATGCCGGATCGTTGTCCAGAGGTCTACGTCTCCTCCTGCTGTTTTACGAGCAACTACTAAATTTATGGCGAATTCATCTTTTCCTGAAAATTGCTTTAGTATTCTTATTCCCACTGTTTTATTCCGATCCTTACAAATTATGTACGTTGGAATAGCCGCGTTTTTCACAGCGCGTGAACTTATAACAGAGGGTTTAATCTTCTTAAATAGCGTCGAGAACAAAATAAGATGTAAAGATCTTTTCCTGGTTGTTTGAAATAGTCTCTCTACTCTCCCGTTAGCATTATTCTGCGTAGTCACATCTGAATACCCAAATTCCTTTTGAGTTGAGAGGAAAGGAAAGCAAAAAAAAATATTCGAAGACAACCTTGAAATCTTATAATCGGCTGAATCCTTATCCGTGAAATTCGCCGAAAGTACAACTGGAAAGAATTTCTTAAAAATGACAGTAAACTGCAACCCCGAAAACTTTTTAACCCAAAAAAGCTGTTTACTAATTGGAAGGGCATCTTCCCACCAACTAACCCCACCACACAATACATCAGCCTGTAAACTTCTTGCTTCGGCTATGGCATCTTCCAATCGTTCTTTTTCATAATCAACGGTGAATTGATGGTCATCTTCGCAAATTAATATATACTCTTGCTCTACGCCTATTGATTGCTGCAAAATAGCTTTGATCGTATTCCATAAACTCACCGCAGCTATAGGATGAGGAACCGGTTGGATGATTTCTACTTCAAACTCATCACGGCCATTGAATTCTGCTAAAATACTGACTTTCCGATCTGTTCGCTTTTCTAAGTTTAAGATATACGTGGCAATGCTCATTAATTAAATACTGATTTACAATTTTCCCGTCACCTGTTCGGGATTCTTAAAACGAATAATTCCCCAGGTTTGTTCGATTGCCTGATCCAACAGATCAGAAGCCTCCTTAAAACTTATATTCCTCTTGTCTTCATGATATAACTTATACTGCAATACTATATATCCGACATTCTTTTTGTACAACAAAACTTCTTTCTCCAAGCCTATTGCACAAGAAGGAGTATATTTGTAAATCCATTGTACAATAAAAATACTATCCGCATTAATCTTAGTCCCGTCGTGCTTTGATTTCAACAAAAAATCTTCTTGGGGAAAACAAGGCCGTTTATCGCTCCAAGCATTTTGACCAGATCTGAACGCTATCCATCTCCTATATTCGGTTTCCACAATAGAATCACGCTTCTCAATAGCTGCATCAGGAATTTGATCTAACATTTTTTTGGTTTCAATAAAGTTCCTCCAAAGCTGATCTTCTCCACATTTATTACTTCGAACGAAATAAGCAACTCCTATACGATTCTTTTTAGTAAAATTGTTACGTAAATATCCCCGGAAGCATGAGCTGGTGTTTGTGGGGCTTTCATTTGTCCAGACACTATCCGATATCTGGAAAAAGCTGGCATTTACGCTATCCAGCTTCCCTGAAATCTGTTCTGCGGGTATCGGCTTTAATAAAGTATAAGGTTGTGCATCAACCCTATACTGCATAATCATACAAACAATGATCAGATAATTTAGTTTTTTCATTTGGGAGTCAGGGTTGTAACAGCAAGCATTTCAGAAGCAAGCATGAATAGTCCAACTTCGTTATTTTGTTTATCATCATAACCGATCAACCAGTTACCATCATCATCTTTAAAATAACCGGTTATATTCACAGCATGGCTACCTGTTTCAGTATTGAAAAAACCGACCCCTTCGAAGGGAACGTTAGTCCACTCGGGGGTATCATCCGGCAGATCCATAATGTAACCGGTTCCCGCACGTGTATCCGTCGCAAATCCGTTCATGTCAGCTGCCAGATCAAGTATATCCATAAGAGAATTCTGGGCATCCACTCCATTAGTAATATTATCCGTTCCGTGATGTTGATCATAAGCCCCGATCGCGAAAGACGTTGGTACTAAGGTCTGGTTGAGAGGATTAATCATTGAACCCATAAGATAATCTAATGCTATAGGCACACAGTCCGTTCGTCCTTCTTCATTACTCATATCAAAGCCAGTTCCAGACCCGACGCTTCCACCATCATATACATAATCCCACCCCCACCAATTATCATCTAAATTGAAGTCCATGTTTGCTCCGAGTTGAAACTCATCTTGTGATCCGCCTGGAGCGGTGCCATAGTAACTACCATCGGGGCCTGCTGTAAACGTGAACCCTTTGGATGCGAGCAATCCCATTATTTCGTCGACCGCTGCGCCGCCAACAATGTTTTTTAATTCAGAAATCGAATCAATAACTTCAATTTCATTTTCGAGCTGATCAAAGCTCAGTTTTAGTTTTGTTCTCATAATTATTAATTTAAAAATTAATATTATTGAATTTGTCCGAAAGCAAAAGTTAAACGAAAGTTAAATAGCGATAATTATTATATATATAAATATATACAGTACACCATATTACATCCAAAGGCCTCGTTCAGGAAATAAGGAATCATTAGATGGCATTAAGGAACCCAAATTGCTTGATCCGGCATAATTGACATTTTTAAGCGATGAATGCCGGGTGCACAAGAGTCTAAAACAGGCAACCAATGTATTAAAAAAATAAATATACTTTTGCAGCATTTTTTACTCAGATAAAGAACCCTTTCATGCTTTGCGGTGAGAGTGTTGCAGAAATGGAATATCACTAACGAGCTTATTATATATTCCATGGAATACTTTTCGTCTTCAAGAATATAGACTTTCCCGGTCAATTGGTTGAGGTACTTTCTCATTTGGGCTCAGTGTTGTAATAGCAATCATTTCAGAAGCAGGTGTAGGCTCCCTTCATCGACGTTATTCAATTGACGAACCAATAAAAAAAGCGCTCCCCTGAAGGAGCACTTATTCTTGTGTTGCGGTGAGGGCGGGATTCGAACCCCACCCCTAATTAATTAAATATCAATATTTTATAAAGACCTGCTCAGAATACTCTATGAATTACTACATATTAAAAAGAGCACTATCTCCATAAAGGTAACACTTTAATTTTACGAATCAAATACCCAAAAAAATCAGCCTAAATGATGCAGCTTAAAAAATATTGCAGACTTCATCCCTGGATCATAGGACGGCAAATAGCTTATATAATCCATAGCCTGCAACTGCTCAATATGCTTATGATAAGTAGTAAATGAGTGAATCTTTGCCAAATACATTACAGCCCGACGTGAAATAAACACTTTGTTTTCCCTCCCCCGTTTATTCCAAAGATCACAGAGAGCAAGGAAAACAGCCAAATGAACGTAAGTAATACGAGTGTCCCTTAACAAAATCGGGATCATTTTCCACGGCCCCCTATCCATGATCATCCGCTTTTACAGACCGCATTCCCTTACGAAACATACGATCGATATCCCCGGATTGATAATAATGAACACCTCCAATCTTTGAAGATTGAAGAGTTCCATTTATCCGTAATTGCTGCAATTTTCCCGAAGAAATACCTAATAATTTTCTGACTTCCGCGGGTTTATACCATTTTTTATCTGAATTCGGTTGAGAACCCACACCTCCAGATAAAATAACCGAAAGTTCCTCTATTAATTTTCTGCCAAACGCTTCAAGGTCGGCTTTTGTCAACACCACAATTTCCATTACACACACTTTTTAGCCCCCAAATACAGATAAAGCACTTTTGAACTTTACCTAAATTCCTCTTTCTGCTCAACCTCAACTCTCCACCAAATACACTAAGCTTCCCAAAAATGGGCTGCAAGACCTTATATATATTATATAACCGAAAGCTTCCAATTCATTCATACATTTATGATACTTCGTTCTTCCAAGCTTTGCAACAGCCCTCAAACGAACACTCGTTACCTGAACAGGCTTTTCCTTATCCTGAATACACCACTCCTGAAAAATTGCGATATAAAGGGATATGTGATGTGGACCAATACGGTGGTCAGCGCTTGCGCGAATCAAAAATTCAACCAATTGCTTCAAATACATTTTCACTGCTTTTTGTAATAAATTCTTCATCTGGACAATTCCTGGCTGTGCCTGGACTTACCCTCTCCGGACAATTTCTCCAGAATTTTTTGTACTGTTTGCTCCTTATCGGCCTCCGGTTTTAATGCACAGTTGAGATCTTTTTGCAACTCGGAAATCGAACACACTTTGTAATTTATTTCTGGTGAACCGCTTTCAAATGCGAATGAGTGCGCTTCAGTCGCGTTGCAAAATCCCACAAATCGGTCATTCGGCATAATCCACTGATCATTCGGGAAGGCAACAAAACGATCTCCAATTTCCTGAAATTTGTCAAGTACTTTTTGCAGTTCAGGCATATCCCTTTCCAAAACTATCCCCCCTAAAGGGCCTTTCAATTCTCCTGGATTTGAAAAAAAAGTAGCCTCATTTATAGTATAGGGCGGAACATGCTGTTTCCATAATTCTTTCGCCTCCTCTAATCCACCATCCAACTTAGCCAACAATCGAAGGTCCGAATCAATTTCGCCAATTTCGTAGTTGCCTATACGCCACACCCGTGGATCATCAGAATAGTCATAATGCCAATCAGCCTTTGACATTTTATCAGACAGAAAATTGACAAATACCTCCTTCAATTGAGTCCTTGTTAAACCATCAAATTCCTCATTCATAATTATGTTTTAAAAATTATCTTGATAGTTGTCTATTTTGTGATTTTATTTCCTTCCCATCTTCCAAAAAATTTTTATGCTGCATTCGCTCAATAGTCTCAAGCATTTGGCCTATTTCTTTTTTCATATTTTGTAGTAAATGTATTTCCCTATTCTTAAGAAGGCTATCCATACTTTTTTCAACTTCGCCGATCGAACGCACATCATATTTATCCACATCCGTAGAATTTTCATAGGCATGCTCATGCGCTTCAAATGCGGTCTTGAAAACTGCAAAATCATTTTTTGTTAAACCTTCCTTACCCAGTTCAAATGATACAAACCGATTCCCATCATTTAACGCAGCACGCAGCATCTCTTTTATTTCCAAAGCATCTTTTTCATAAACACTCCCAACAGACATATCAATTACATTTTCCTCTTCCGTCATTCTTAAAATATGATCCGGAAAATTTATCATCTATAATTATTTACATTTCTCTGGACTGATCACGCTTTTGCTGGCTTTTCTGCCCCGGCGCCTGTTCCGGTAATAGATCTCTTTCCTTTTTAAGATTTAATTGTTGATCTAATTCATCCTTCAATAAACTAAGCGACCGAAATATATGTCTACCTTCACCTGCCCCATTCTGACCAATATGCTCCCAGGCATCAAAAACCGAACGGACAAAGGAAAAATCTTCTTTTTTCAACTGGTCTTTTCCGGAAGGGATGACTGCATAAAAATTCCCTTTATCCCTTTCATCTTTTAATGCGCCTTTAAGCTCAATTGCATCTTTCTCCGTTAACTTCCCTCTCAGCACTGTATTTCTTTTATACTCCTGCGCTCTTTGTTGATCCATTGATTGATGAATCCTAACAGAATTGATCAAAAAGGCCCGATTTTCATTCTGCACTATTTCTATCATAAAAGGTGTTTCTACCCCTCGCTCATTTCGCATACCCTTAACCAGGAATTTTGTAAAATCAGCGCTTATATAATCCTGTAACTGCTTCTGATCGATTTTTATATTCTGGTCCCGAAGCCGCTTTACGATATTTTCAGTAAATATTTCCCTGCGTGCCTTTTCCATAAAATGAATATGGCCTGTATCTATTACAATATCCTTCAGCTCTGCCTCTGGCGAACGGGTTAATCGTTGCAGCTCGATATTCTTGCATAATTGTTCCTGTAACGATAAAATGGGGAACGTTTCCAGATACAGGCTTTCTTCCGATCGTTTACAGTAGTTGTAATACAAGGCTTCCGATTTATCTTTAAAAAAGCGCATTGTTTCTGCCGGGAAAGGCCGATCATTATTTCCTGTATTAAGACACAGATACCGGTCTCCGTCCTTCATTGCCTTTTCAAATACCTGGGTTAGATATTCTGCTTCCGCTCCAACTACCTTCATGGTGTGAAATTTTAAATCTACTTCGTCAGCTTAAATACCACTACAATGTCATATCAATTATTGCTATTTCATCAACTCCCGGAAAAAATCGCTTGCTTCTGAACCGGTTGCAATGCTAAGTTCACCGATGGCACATTGGATATCGATCATCGTAGTGGCAACCCATTTCGCAACCTTTTTAAAAATACTCAATGGGCGGACCTGGACTTTTACCATACCAGGGGCAAAGCCAGCCCTTTGGAATAGCCGTGGCAGCTCATTGGGATCATAACTTTGCTTTAATTCAGGTTGCTGAATCCATCGAAAGCCGGAATATCTTGCGATGGATGTTGCTTTTAGAATCACTTCCCGATCGCCAACCGGCAGGCTGCTTTTGATTACGCTTTCTTCAAAACACCTGATGGCGCCTTTAAATTCGGGATAGGTGCAGCTGTCCGCTGAAACATCTTCTATTATTTTAACTAGCTGAGACAATCTTTTTTTGACAGAATCGCTCCATTGGTATCGATCGATGTATCCGTTCACATCCGTAGCAGCGTCCATCACATTTTGCGGAATTTGGTCGAAATGGTCTGGAGTAAGATCCTGCCACTTGTGCATGTCATAGAATTTGCGGATATAATTACAAGAAGCGCTGAACCCTGTGCAGTTGCCAGTTGTACGCTGTTTATCAATGGAATCCAGGATTACATTATGCCAGTAGCCAAAACTGTCGTACGGATTCATTAAATTAGCCGGTTCATTTTCAGCTGCCACCGATACCCGCTGCGTATTTTCGTTTTTCTTACAGCCCGTTGAAAAAATGAATACTGTAATACATGCGATTATAGTTGAAAAGAATATTTTCATTTTAATTATATTTTTCCGGCAATTACCGGGAATGAAAAAAATATTTTGGAATAACCAACCTCTCAGCGCAGTCTATGTGCCTTTAGAAAAAAGCGACTTTTGATAGGAAGCACGATCATACGACCTCCGGATTCATCACTTACCTGTGTAACCAGCCGCTGATGCTTGGGCACCGTAAAGGGTTTAAAACCTGCCGCCCATACCGAAGTGGACCGCCCACTGATTGTACTCAGCTCTGACATATAAAGTGGGAATACTTCTGTCTCATTGAGAGCCGTTCGTTTCATTCTCTTTTTATCACGTAAGAAAAATCGGATATAGGCCGGTTGAAAATCCACCTGGGATTGATTGTTAATGTCGAACTTCATCCAAAGGTTATTTTCGGAATAAAACACGCCATTTAACCTTAACCGGAGCGCCTGGGCATCTTTTTGCAAGTACATAAACGACCGTTTCGCGGCCACGTTCCATGCCTCTTGTTCCAACTCCCTTGCATTGGGCTGTCCTCCCGAAAGCTTCACCGGACGATTACCCGCAAAACTGATATTGAGATTTAATGGGTTTTCTTCATAGTTTAGAACAAAGGAATAAAACTTACCATCAGCTGTTACAACGGAAATATTTGTAGGCACAAATTGCTCGGCACCCGCTTTTAGTTGAAGAATATTCTCAACGCCCTTGGCTTTCTGCGCTAACACTGCATTGCTCCCCAAATCAACACTTTTTACCGAATAGGGGAAAATCAGGTTTGTAGTCTGGTGATAACCGACAGCAACTTCATAAGGAGCAATTGTAGTAGCTAAAACATCACTTTTTTGGGCAAAGGCGGCTTGGCCACCTATATTAAAGAGGATTCCCATTAATCCTACTGCACATAATCTGTTCATCACAATGGAAAATTTAAAGGTTTAAAAATTATTTGACTTTTTGTTATCGTCTCTCAGCAGAACCTGGTAACCTGCTGCCACTGTTACCCGGACCAATTTTGTAGTGCGACCAACTAAATTTTGCGCCATATTTAAGCCAGCGGTAGCCATTTGCGTACCAAAAGAAGGATCAAGTGTACCCAAAGTACCCAGACCTTGTACCGATTGAGCAGCAGATCTTTTTGCTACATCCCGAGTGATCGCACCCGGAATATCGATTCCGGAAAGGCCATCCTTCTTATCATATACCGTAAGCGCAACAGGTAATATTCTATTATTGTACTCAATAGAAGAAACTTCGATTTGCAAACGATCACCATTTAAGGTCGCTTTGCCATAAACAAAATGATTTTTAGGTATTTTTATGCCTGCAACAAATATTTCTTCCAGTAAACGCATTTTTATTGTCGCTCCGCTCACAAGCGTTTGAGCCTCTGGTATTGATGCCGGGATAGACCGTCCCTGTTGTGTTTGCGTCTCAGACTCTACCAGCGAAAAAAAACGATTACTGTTCTGATAAGCGCGCAACGTTTCAGATATGGTATCGCTGTTATTTCGGGAAAGAATTTCATAAAGATCGCGCCGGGGTTCTAACCGTGAAACCACATTCTCCGGAGGTGTTTCCAGTGCGAAAGCCTGCATTTTATTCTTTTCAGATTGCTGCCGCAATTTGTCCTGGACTCTCTCCGGATTTTGAATGTCCATTATTTTTTCAAGCATGCCATTTAATTGGAGTAGTTCTGTATCCGGGCCCTTCTCCTGGTTTATTTGATGCATCATATTTTCCAGCTTTTCAACATCGGGATTGTAGGAGGGATTGGGTGAAGCAGCTGCGGAAACGGTTTCTTCCGGATTTCGGTCCAATTCTCTCTGAAGCCTGGAAAGCTTTTGATATACTTTTTGTTCGTTACGATCCAGCTTTTTAGAATATGGAGATTTTTCACTTTCATACAACCTCTCACTAAATTCCGCCTCAGAAACCCCATTCATGCTGGGCTGTTCCTCTTCATCTTCCAAAGACTGAAAGAATGGATCACGTCGCATCTGTGACCGGAGTTTTGCAGAATCTTTATCCGCCTGTTCGTAATATCGGAGTTTATTCCAGTTGCTATCCTTTGCGGGAGCAGCTGATGGTAAATTCAAATTAAAACCCTGTAACCCTTTTCTTCCGTTAGATTCTCCTTGTGCATTTCCTACCAAACCAGTGGTCCATAGAAAAAGTACAAGAAATGGAACTATTAATACAGGTGCAATTAGTAAAAATTTCCTTCGCCGCAGAAACTTTGCCGAATATTGCTGATTTTCATTCCCCTCATTTTTCTTTTCCATCTTCGTTTATTTTTAATTGTTTATGATACACTCTCTCGATATAAACCAGGCTATCAAGTAATCCGGGTCTGACATGTGCTATACTGTCATATATTATGCGACCCGATTTTGTTAATAGCAGACTATCCAGGTGCCGCCGGATCAATCTGATATTTTCAATTTCTTGATCAGTTAATAACAATTTTGCTTGCAAATCTTCATTGGGAACCTCAACTGTCTGAGGTATAGAAATTGGCTGTACCTTAATGGTTTTCTCAGACGACTTTAAAGAATACCAAATTGTAAAGGCAGAACTACTTCCAAATAACAGGCAGAACAAAACCAAACCTATTAGCTGTTGCCTGGAATTGAGGGTTGCCGTTTTCCGGTTCAAATATTCCGCTGCTTTGCGCTGCTTCGTTTCAATTTTCCGCCCCAATTTTTGAAAAACTCCACTGATCAGCAAAGGGCTTTCCTTTTTTTTCCTAAAGAACTTAAGCATGGTTCAGAAGTTTATCGATTATCAGTCTTAATGTCATTGTTGCTAACAATCTCCCATCGCTCAATTAGAAAACCGTGGCTATTATTATCACTCTGCAACATACCCGTGCGAACATAGCCTTGCGTTACGATACTTCGGGTAAGCACAGATGTAGGTCGGGTAATATATTGCCGTCCTAAACAACGGAACCGGTAAGGTGTAATACTCATGTCCAGCTCAATGCTGTCAATGTCTATGGTCTGCGAAATATTACCCGAAATAATATTATTATAATAACCAGCCTCTTTTAAATTCTGGTATTCCCGTCGCGCGGAACCATCTGCCAGGTACAGGGCCTTAGATATCTGCGTTTGTATCGCCTTCTCGTCCGGGGAGAGGGTAAAGAAAAGGGTGTGAAATGTCCTTATATGGTCTCGAAGCTCGACAGGAATATTGCGTTCCATCGCCACGGCCTCTATCAATTTACCATTTACCATCACATAGACTTTCCCCTTGTTGGTTGTAAGTGTAACATTTGTTCGATAAACAATATATCCGCACAACAGCATAACTCCGACCACAATAATTATGGTAAACAATCGTATAGATCGGAATGCCGTATCAATATTTTTCATTTTTTTGAACATATACTATTCTTTTTCCTTGTCTTTTTTACCACCTCCCTTTAATTTATCATACATGTAAGCACCAGCGCCGCCGATCTTGCTTCCAATTTTACCGGCCATCCCCGATCCGGTATCTTTTCCGCTATATCCTTCATGAACATTGAATGGTGCCTTCATTATATTACCAGCACCCGAAACCGCTCCGGCAGCAAGATTTTCGACACCACCCGCAGCAGCACCAGCCATTCCAGCTGCAACACCACCAGCCGCCATTGCAGCACCGGTTACCCGACCAGAGAGAGAATCGCCCCCTCCAACCCATAAAACCTGGTTTGCAATATTGGGCACGGAGAAGTATCCTAATATGCCAATTATCAAAAAAATCATATACCCCAGGTCCGTCCTGCTGAAAAAAGTATCTCCGGCATCGGCAATCTGGTTGATATCAATCTTCAACATCTGTTCCTGGATTTTTCCGATAAGCGCACCAAAAATATTCGCAATGGGGAGCCACAAAAAGACGTTTATATAACGAGCCAACCAATGCTTAAGAGTGTGTCCAAATCCATCAAAAACAGATAGCCCAAATGCAAGCGGCCCCAGGATCGCAAGGATGATCAGGTTAAATGTCCGCATAGTATTTATTGCAAGAGATGCAGCCGCAAAGAGTAATTGAAGGATCTCCGCAATTGCTTCCTTAATACTGTTTCTGAAATTATAGGAAGCCTTTGCCATAGCAAACCGGACGTTATTCCCAATCTTTTCCATCCAGCCCTCACCGGAAGGATCCTCATCCGGGTATGCGTGACGATACCACGCATCCCGGTCTCCTTCCCCTGACGGCCCTACATACATTTCATAATACTTTGAATTTTTAACGGCATCTTCCTTCTGTTTGAGTAAAACCGCAATAGCAGCATCTGATTTTTGTACCATATTCCCAGTGCCGTTAACGACCGGCTGCATGACACCCTGAATAAGAGCTATACACGCCGGAAAAAAAGCCACGGCAGTGCCAATTACGAACGGTTTAAATAGCGGATAGAAATCAATCGCTTCTGCACGAGAAATATGCCCCCAAACCCTGGCTGCAATAAACCAAAGAGCAGCAAAACCAGCAATTCCCCGCCCAACACCGATAAGTTCACTGCAAAGCGGTAACATTTCCGCATGCAATTGATCTAAAACGCTATGCAGGCTCTGAATTTCGCCTGTCCAGTCGTTTACGTCTGTCTGCGCGCTTCCGTTTAATGGCAATAGCATGCCCACAACCACGGCTATTACAGAGGTTTCCCACATCTTCTTCATTCATTTCAGATTTAAATCAAACTCACAAAACAATCACACCCACACCATCCAAAATGTCAAAATGCCTATGGATCACCGTAAATACGACCGAGGGTCTTTGCGTCCTTCATTTCTTTGGCCCGTTGCAAACTAAGGACCTCCGTCTGATCATTAAACTTGCGGAGAAACTGCAATTTCTCGGACATATCCTTATAAATACCGTCTATAGCAGAAAGTCTTTCTTCATCTGACATACGTAGTTTCTTTGCCGTAATAACAACAAGCAAATCATCCAAACTCTCCAAACTTTCACTTACCAACTTACCATATATTTTCCCCAGGTAATCAATCTCATCATCGCGGAACCACCCACCCTGTTTAAAATGTCCGAATGCCGCTTTATACTCCTTAATAATTCGCAACTGATAATTTATAATATCGCCTACCCGCTTGTACTTTTTTACAGCTGGGCTAACATCCATTAATCCGTCAAGAAAAACCTGGTGCAATTTGAAATTACCCTCTGAAATATTTTTTACCGTGTTATAACCACCTGTCAGGATCTCGTATCCCTTTTTCATATCTGAAAGAATATTCTTGAATTGCGCAAGTTTTTCAATATTTAACGCCAATTGTTCAAGTTCGGCAACCTGCGCTTTTGCAACCATTCCTGCCGCCAAATAAAAACATAATAATCCCAGAATAATGACATACTTTTTCATTGTCCATACATTTTTTGCACCTCTTTAGCATCCAATAACTCCCTATTTCGTTGTAACTGTAACAATTGTAACTCCCCGTAGAACTGATTTACAAATTGACCACGGCGGTCCATTTCAGCATCAAGCGCGTCAATTCTTTTAATTCTTTCATCATCACTCAATTGCAACTCTCCGGGCGTCAGTAACTGTATCAATTCTCCGGACAATTCAAAACAGCCGTCCAACGTTTTATTAAAAACACCCAAGACATATTCCAATTCATCCCCTGAAAATAGTTCGCTGCTTCGGGCGGATTTTATTGCCCTTTCTGATAATTTCACTACCTTAATATTCAGGGAAACAATATCAGAAACCCGGCTGTAATTACGCACTTTTGGATTTATCATTTTAAGGCCATCAAAAAAAGCCTGGTCCAGTTTAAAATGACCACCTTTTATATCTCCAATAGTTTTTAGCCCGCCCTGCACAATTTTGTATCCCTTTTCCAGGTAGCCGGTATAAATCTTTAGTGCCGCTATCTGCTGAATTAAATATTCCGTCTGTGTCTGCTTCTGGCTAAACCAATGTTTTAAACCCTGAGTGTGCCCCTCAATACACAGCCCTATCCAAATCCAAGTAAATAATACGTACTTTTTCATATCCCCTTATTCAATTCCGTATAATGCCTTAACTGATTCCACATCCCTCAAATCTTTTGCTCGTTGCAAACTGAGTTTAGCATTCTGAACGTTAAATAACCGAAGATCTGAAAGCGCTGCATCAATTCTTTCGGCCGCCTGAGAAATTATTTCTAAGCGCCTGCCATCCGTCATTTTGGTATCCATAGATGTAATAACTAAAAAGAGTTGGTCCAGGCTCTTTATGCTTTCGTCAACAATACCCGTATATACCCTGGTCATATAGGCAATTTCTTCAGGACTAAAATGGGCATCCTGTTTAAAAAGACCAAACGCCCGTTTGTACTCTTCCACCAGCCGGATTTGCTTGGAAATAATTTCTTTCACCTTTCGGTAACCGCTGATCGCCGCTTTCACCTGGGCAAGCTCATCATAGTACTTGGCATATTGATCCTTATTCTTCTTAACCCAATCAGAAATTTCGTCCAACTTGACTTTGGAAAGCGTATTTTCCAAAGTCTTTTGAGCGTTCTGCAACCAAATCGTTTTATTTTGCAGGCGCTGTACTGCCAGGTCCATTGCCTTTATCACCTTTTTCAGTGCGGCTTTAACAACAACCCAAACAATAGCATGGCTTTTTTGAGTAGGCATTAATGCGAGGCCAAAACTTAGTGAAATTATTAACACAATCTTTTTCATAAATTATCTGATTTTAAGATATGGCGTTTGCCCGAGTAATAGTTTCTTTTCGTTCAACAGGAAGGTGATAACTTTCCCGTTTTCAGATAAATTCAGCATACCTGTTCTTACGTCATAAATTCCTGTCCATCTTTCCACTTTAAACAATTTTCGAGTTTTGACATTACCTTTTGCACGACGAAACCCAGTACGCTTAACAACTGCATACCTATTATTTTCTTGAAAGGTTACAAATAGCGTATCATTTCCAGTTGCAGAATCAAGATTATCGGAGTGCACATAAACACCCGGAATAAATTCCAAAATTTCAGGATTCGGAACCCGGTTACAGCTCATCATATACCCAACAAGAACACCCAGGTAGTATGCTGTCAACTTCATAAAAAATAAGTTTAGATTTCAATAATGCTTATGCCAAATTCGACCGTAATTGCGAAGCCAGTTCCCGGATCCCTGCTTCAATACTACCATGTTCAACTGCAAACTGCTGTACCTTTACTTTTTCTCTTTCCTCTGTAGTATAAGCCAGGTATTCTTCCAATGAAACTTCTGTGCGGTAAACTTTTGAAAGCACACCACCGAGAGAAATAAAGACTTCCTTATATTTTTTTGTTGGGTCGTTCGCCTTATTAACCGAAAGTACTAGCGCCTTTTCTTTTTCTGTCAGTCCCAAAAGTTCCTGGATGTCATCAAACTTATTTTGATATTTGGACTGATCCAGTAAGATCTTACAATCAGAATTATTAATAATAGCCTGCTTAACAACGGGAGAAGAAATGATATCTTCGATTTCCTGCGTCACAACAATTGCTTCACCAAAATGCTTCCGGACCGTTTTAAAGAGATATTTTATATACGCTGCAAAACCCTCCCGCATCAACGCTTTCCAGGCTTCCTCAATAAGAATCATCTTCCGTACGCCCTTCAACTTGCGTATCTTGGATATAAAAACTTCCATGATGATCAATGTTACTACTGGAAAAATTGCGTGATCCTTGATATTGTCCAGCTCAAAAACAATGAATCGCTGTTGAAGCAGGTCCAAATTTTTCGTGGCATTCAATAAATAATCAAACTCCCCGCCCCTGTAATAAGGTCTGAGCACAAAGAGAAAATTATCGATGTCGAAATATTTTTCCCGAACCTTATCCTTCTTCAACACATCCTGAAATTCCGTTTGCAGGTATTCATAAAAGGAATCAAAACAAGGAAAGATGCTTTTATCTTTTTCCAGGTTCTCAAAATATCCCTGCAAAGCATTGGAAAGTGCCACGTATTCACTACGCATATAAGATTCATCATCTTTTTTCCAAAGAGCTAACAGGAGCGTTTTAATACTCTCCTTTTTTTCAATATCCAGGCTGTCGCCTTCCCCGATGTAGAAAGGATTAAACCTGATGGGATCGGATTCCGAATAAGTGAAATAATAACCATCTACTAAATCACACAACCCCTTGTAAGAATGCCCCACATCTACCAGCACGATATGCGCGCCTGATTCATAATAGCTCCTTACCATGTGGTTGGTAAAGAAGCTCTTTCCTGATCCAGATTTTTATGCCGGGCCACTCAGTTAAGAATGGCCCGGCATAAAGAAGGCCCCAATATGAATTTATTCCGGTTAGTGCAAATACCAGCCCTTATAGGCTCATCGCTTATATCCGCATGTACCGGCTTACCCGTCAGCCGGTCCCCGAGCCGCATACCAATTTCACTGTCACTGTCCCTGTAATTAGTTTCCAGGTTTAGAAAACAGCAGGCCTGTTCCGCGAACGTATCAAACACATCGTTCATTGGAAAATCAGCCGCGTTTCCGGGAATGCCCGCCCACCAGATCTGAGCCGCCCCGGCAGTTTCCAATTTAACCGCTGCTTCCATTTGTGCGAGCGCAGAAGTAACCTTATTTTTAATCTCCTTTAGCTCTTCGGGGGTATCCGTCCAAACCAACACATTAAAATGTGCCTTAACCGGCAGCCGCTGTTCACTCACACATTCATTGAGAAAATCACCAACTGCATCCCGTGCAATAGAATTCTCCCTGGAGTAAGCCGCTAACGACTGAAGCCGGAGCCGCTTACTTTCCAGCTTTTTCATCGTAACACCCGCATCGCCAATAAATACATATTGATTATAAACATGGTTACAGGGAAGGAGCAAACCAAGAGTTGATGAAAAACCAACGGAAAACTTTGTCCGGTCACTCGAATACTTGTCATAGTTGATCCGGGATCCACAAAGTGAAGGAAGATCAGTAACATCTGCCAATGTATACAGCTGGCAGTGCTGATCACCGATCTTCAGTTGATCTTTTAACTGCAAGTCTTTTACTAATAAGTGATCAGGCTGTTCCGACAAAGTAAAGTAACGCTCAATTAGACCGACTCTGTTGCTCTGGCTATTTATTTCACTTGTTCTAAGCCGTTTCAGTAAAACTCCGGCGTCCGAAAGGATTCGCGCGAACTGCCCCGCAGAATCTTCAAATTCCTGCAATGCCGAATTACTTACAGTCTGCTCAGGCACAAATGTTGGGCGAAGCAAACTGGTAAATACAGAACTGGATGCTTTTCTACCCGCTGGCTTCTTTGTTAATGTTATATAACAATCGTGCCTCAAATATGGCCGCCCCTCAAAGAAATTGTTGCTGCTCCGGGAAAGAAAAGAACCGTCCTCCAATTTTTCAGGCTGGAACTTCGACTGCACAAAATAATCCTGCTTATGAAATACCGTTTCCTTTGGGAGCACCTTAATGGCTTTAATAAAGCCCTGGTGCAACGCCTCATAATTCTCATCCGATTGGGTAAACACTTCGGGAAGCGTTACTTTAAATACAATGGAAATATCTCCATGCTTACTCAAAATACAATCATGCTCCACATCCATTATGGGCATGAGATCGTTTAACCATTTTTCCATATCTCACACTTTTTCTTCTTCACAAATGATAGACCGCCAACGTTACCTTATAAATACCTTCCTGCTATTGTTTTTAATCCAATCAGGAATCTGTCGGTTGCCAATTTTTTTCATCAATCCATGCTCACCGTATTTCCCGCTCATGCGATAAACCCTTTTAAAAAGAATACCTCCCGTTATAAAAACAATTCCAAGGCAAATGAACATATTCACACCGCATATATATAATATGGCAAATCCGACCAACAAGGCCACCAATCCACCGCCCAGGTACCATATATATTGTGCTTTAAGTCCTTTAAACATTACAGGCTGGTTCACTCCCCTGTTTATTTTATAAACGCTGGCCATTGTTCTGTACTTATAGTCCGAAAAATGAACGCAATACTGTGGCCACAATTACCAGGAAGATGCAACTACCAAACCAGCTTGCCGCAATTTGTCCTGTATGTGGATCCCCTCCGCTCCATCGCTGGTACACCCTCACCGCTCCAACCAACCCAAGTACGGCACCCACGGCATACATTAAATTGATTCCGGTATCAAAATACTGCCGTACTAACGAGTTTGCTTCTTCGATCCCCTTACTGCCATCCTGGGCATGGGAACTAATACTGCATAAAAAACAAAGAACTGTTGTAATAAGCGCATAGCGCTCCCCTTTACTGCCTGAAGCAGTCTTACGCCACATAATCATACTCACATCTGCTTTATTTGATCAATAAGAACCTTCTATCCCCACACTATCCAAACACACTGTCTTATGAATCATAAGCAGGTGATCCAAAAAAACCTGCCGCGGCTCAAACCTATGGCTGAGACGACCACCGTAAGCGGAATAAGCTCGCGGACAGGACTAAGGCGGCCTCCGTTCCCGATCCTCCCCACCTTATCCAATGCTACACAAAATGGGATACGGAGGCCATATTATTACGGCTACTGCCAGATTTCTTCTAATTCATTGTCGTTTAGCTCAACACCTAACCGGTGAGATGCTTCCTGAGCAAAATGATTAGACATTGAGATTTGAAACGCTGTCCCCTTAATTTGAGGAAACGCCTTCACCTTATCGCTCAAATCCGCAATTAGTTTACCCCTGTCAATCGGCGCATTGTTTGTATTGCTAAAAACGCCTCTGCATTCTTTCATCAATTCATGCACACTGTCATAAAGACTTTCGTATTCGTGCTTTTCTCTGGGTATAGACGAATTTCCTTTTTTATACATTGCATTAGCCCCATCTTGTTTGCCAAATCGCTTACCAAGCTTTCCCAAATCATCACGATAATATAAAGCCAGAACTATTACATAATAAATCAAAAGAAAAACGAGAAGACAAATTAAAAACTGTTCCCAGGTAATTACATTTTGCATAATTGATGTTTTATTGACAACACAAAAATGAGGTTTACAACAGCCATTTTGTAGTCCAAAAAGCAATAAAATCAGTCCAAAAAGCAATTTCTTGTATCCAAAACTTTTTAAACCGGCGCACTTTTTTCACATGAAAAAAATCATTTTGGAAAGCCTGCCCGATATTGGCTTGGGGTTAAGCCAAACGCCAACTTGAATGCTTTTCCAAATGCCTGGGGTGATTCAAAGTCAAGATCTGCCGCAACCGAATGAATACTTTCCCCATTACGCAACAATTCTTTTCCCCGCTCCATTCGTATAGCATTGTAATATTTATAAGGAGAAAGCCCAAATAAGCGTTTGAATCCATAATTCAATGTAAAATGGTTGAGGTAGGTTTGACGGCAAAGTTGTTTATTTCCTGGATAATAGGGAATGCTCTCATCAATCAATCGCTTTACCTCCTGCAATGCCTTAATCTGAACTTCAGTCAGCTGAGCCGTCCCGTCCTTAACCTGCCCATTTGCCTCCAAAGTAGCAACTAAAACATTTCCGATGGTGTTCTGCAAAAGCCGCATCCTACCCACATCACTATAATTATTTTGTATTATGCCCTGTACCGCCTCTAACATCAAACTTGTACAGCGGTGCGGTCGATCATACAAATTCACCGGCGAGATATTCTTTACCTGGTTCATAAACTGCCCAAATAATTTATAGTCCTTTACAAAATCCTCAACAAACCACTTCTCAAAATGGACATCAAAAGTTTCATATTGCATTCCAGCATCAAAGCGGGCGTGCCATACACCAGCAGGCATAAAAAGAAAATTAAAACAGGACGCTGGAATTTCAACATCCAACTCCCCGTTCCAAGATCCCCTGATTCCATTTTGCATTGCTATCCACAGATCAAAAGTGGATTCAAACCCGCTGACCTGCAAAACCGTATCTGAGGCAGCAAAAAAGTGATTAATCCACGCTACAAAGCCGTTGCCCATAAACTTTTGAAAAAGAGCTTTAAAACCCTTCCCAGATATGCTAAAGGCCGTAGTTGCTTGAATTACATAGCGAACTAAATCCTCCGGAATATCCGGTGAAGATCTAAGCGCTCCGAAACCCTCTTGCACAAACTGTATGATCAAAATACCATCCATAAACACCGCACACTTATCCACCATTGCCCACATAAAATAAAAATAACAGAATGGTATTTTTCTTCATCTGGAACCTATATTGTCCACGTCGCTGCCTTAGAAAAAGCACAGTTCCAAATGCAAGAACATATAAAAATTCGCCACTTTGGCACAAAGGATCTCGGAAACCTTTTTGCAATGCCACTTCCATTACATGTTGTAATTTAGGCGTAGAGGGTTCTGGCCACCGGAACTTCATTCTGTTCCGGCACCACTGAATAGATGCAATCATAGTGTAAAATTTAAAAGGCTATAAATATTACTCTATAGGAAATAGCAGCAAATTCCAAGCCTTCAGTAGTACGCAAAAAGTACTATTTCCATACGCATAATTACGTATTTTTAGAAAATCGGCATTGCGATATCTCCATTAAGCGCTTATCTTATATATAAATTTGGCTTTGTTAGAAACGCTCATTTTATCAAAAATGTGTTGCACATGCTTTGACACGGTTCTTTCTGCAATAAAAAGCTGTTTGGCAATTTCTTTGTAAGTAACACCCGTATACACCAAAAAAGCAATTTCCTGCTCACGGCTGGTTAGATTAAATTGCTGGCAGTTTTCTCTAAACTTCTCATTTCTCTTCAACTGGCCGCACTCCTGTAATCGAGTCTCCGTTTCTTTAAGACGCTTATTCACTTTTCTTAAAGAAAATATGTTCATTTTAACCTGCAAAGCAATCAGCAAAAGTAAACCTGCATTTGCCATAACCTCTACTAGCCGTATTCTTTGTTTCACAACTGGAGAAATAATAGCATTCGCACTATTAATTGGGTTGTTAAGGGATAAATCCTTTCTCATAAGAAGTTAATTATTTAATAACCAATTTATAAACTAATAGAAATTAGCAAAAAACAAATTGTTTTGATGTCACTTTCACAATTCAGTCTCAGGCTGAATACCTTATACAGTTAGATCAAATTTAATAATTTTCCCACCACTTGGTATACTTTTTACGAGAATTACATTTTTGGTTTGTACTTTTGATGTAGCAAAACTATTGCATTGTTATCTATAAGCTCCATCTATTACACGACGGAGCATTTTTAAACGTACAAATTGAAACAACATGCCTTACAAACCACCCCTATTATTTCAGGCTCCAGGCCAATGGCAAAGTACCAAAACTGAAAGCACCGGCCTCCCTCCCGGTCAGCAGCTGGTATTAATGTTTGCCACCCCCTACCTTACCAGTTGGGGAAATAAAAAAGAAAACTATGTACTTCAGCAAATTTACCAATGGGCAAACATCACATTAGCACTTGTCACCATACATCTCTCAGAATATTCATTATTTGAAGTAACCTGTGAACATGATTTCAAGGCATTTCAATATACATTACAGGGCTACGGATTTGCGGCACTTTACAATCATGGATGCATACCGCTCTATGAAGGAACATACACCCTCCAATACATACCAAAGGGCTCTCATAAAGTAATCTTATCAGCGGGTACCTATCACTATTTTTACATGATCTCTGACACCTTTCTGAGCACTCCCACAAGCATTGATCCACATATTGACGCACAAAATCAATATACTGAAAAAGGTAAAAACAATAGCGTAGTTACCAGATTACCAATGGATCACAGGGTAAAAGACCTCATCCGAAGACTGCTCGAATTGCCCGGTAACGAACCAGAAGTTCCATTTACAACAATCTCGATAATAACCAAATTAAATAGGCACTATTACCGGCAGATCAATAACATGGTCGGAGAACCAAAGCCGATCGATTTCCGGGCATGGGTAAACACATTTCTGGCCAATAACATGGACATTTCTGTAAGGCAGCTCATACAGAAAATAAAGCAGGATTTTTCGATGGAGGCGACTACGCTGCGGAACTACTGGATAAAGTCGGGGCATAAAAAGGACTCACCAAGAGCAAGTTTTAAAAAACTAAGATTTGAGTATGCCTTATATCTTATAGCAGTCGAAAATTTGTCAAGCAAACAGGCCCAGGAACAGTTAGGTTTTAAAAACCATTCAAATTTTGTAGAAGAATTCAATAACTATTTTGGTTATCCTCCAAACCAAATAGATAAATTTTTAATACGGTAAAAGTCCTCTTCTTCAAGACAAGATTACGGTAAAATGCAATTGTACACGACTTTCCAAACAAAAATTTTCATTTTACCGTAATAATGAATACAAATTTCCTTTGCAACTTTGTATTGGAAACAGTGCTGGAGGATTGCCCACGACTTCTTCGGAAGTTAATTAAATTCAAAAAGGTTCTTTAAAGGAAAGTTTAAAAAGTGAATAAAGACACAAACAGCCATGTCCAGGTCGCGTATTCATAAAAAGGATGGATATAGTCTTACTTCCTCGTCGTATTAAGATGCGGTAACAAAAGATTATCTGTCTTAAAAAGTTTATTGAGAGAGAAAGACCAGGCCAAGCTAGGTTACAGAACACATAGAATCAAGAAATGCCATGCACCTCTAAACATTGGTAATCATCCTGACCGACTATCAAACGGCTCTCTAGACAAATTTAAAGAAAAGAATAAAATATATTATTTCAAAAGCAACGATACTTGCTAAATAAAAGGCTTTATTTAATCGCAGGACTACCTCTTCGCCATCAAAGTCGGAATAGGTAAATATTCGGTACTGACAATTCGAGCCTAAAAGCAAGGATTCGCTCTAAAACAACAATAGTGGAAGTAATATTGACACATACCAACAAGGCAACCTGCACAAAGATATTATTAAAGATTTGTATCCTGATATTGCTATTATACTTCTACAGCCTCGGACTTCAAAAATGCATTGCACTATCCAGCTATCGATTTTGGCTAAACAGAGTTCCGGTTGCAAAAACATTTTCGGATATTCTTTATATAATTATACCAGTGTTACAACTCTTGCTTGCAGCAATGCTATTACACAAGAAAACCCGGATGGCTGCACTATATTATATAATCATCTCCCAATTAGCATACGTTGTATTAATAGGATACATATTCTATTTCACTCCATATTTAGTATGGCCGTGGCACCCATTTTGGACGAAAGCAGATTGGTTTGAGATTCTTTTGCTTACGTTGAGTACTGCATGGTTGGCATTTGTAAGTTTGAAATTGCATATGAAATTGCTAAAAATCGAGAAACGTTTATTTTAAAATAAAACAGCGGCCTACGAAAAAAGGGAATTGCTGAAACCCTCTAAAAAGTAAGCATTTTTTAAAATCAATAATCATGAGAAGGTTTTCATTCTTTCTGCTACTGGTCTGCTTATTGGCTACCACAGCATTTGTCTTCGCAAACAACAAAAAGTTTGCTAATGGCTTAAATCTTTACATTCAGGATGCTTCATCCAACTACGTCCAAATCTCAGATGGGACGATGGATTTTCTTCAGCTGCAAATTGCCTCACCTGGTCAAACCCAAGCTCAACTAAAGGGAAACGGAGCATCGGCACGTCCTCTTTTCCATGACAACGGCACAACCAAAGTTCCGGTTTCAGCAGTGGGTTCCTGGTAGTTCAAGAAAATCTCAAATTAGCCATAAAAGAAGCTGTTTCAAAAAACAGCTTCTTTTTTCTATTTCGCTAAACATGTAAAAAATAACAAATTTAATACCCATCATTTTGCGTCATATTTGCATTCTTTTTAAGCTCCCCATCTGGTATGGGATATAGTTTGTCTGTAGGCTGCCAATCACTTCCCTTTAACGTACCTAACAATCCATCTGCAAGACCCCAACGTTTTAGGTCCAGCCAGCGATTTCCCCATTCAGCAAAAAATTCGACTTGCCGTTCCTTAATCAATGCATTCATTATATCGTCAGGAGAAAGTGTCGTCTCCAATGGTCCCAGTCCCGCCCTTATACGAATTAAATTTATATCCTCTGTCGCCTTAGAATATTGGTTTTGTTTTATTAGCGCCTCAGCCCTGATCAAGTATTGTTCAGCAAGTCGTAATACCATATAATACTGCTTATAAGGTCCATTCACAATCGCCTCCCCCAATCCTTCTTTATATTTTCCAGGAAAATAATAGATCAAATTATCTACGGCAAACCTGGTACTATCCACCCAGGCATCCTTCCTGTGATCTTCCGGTTGAAGGCTATTTAAGAAAAAATCCGTTATCCAAACTCCAGGCTGATAGTCCGAATTGCGCGACAATGGACGAATAAAGTAGCCTTCTGGCGTTGCATTGTAAGTCCCTGATGTATTGTTCTGCTTTAACTGCCAAATCGCTTCCCTGCTTTTTGTGCCAAAAATATTTTCAAGAGGTTCCAGAGCCATTTCGGGGCTATTAATAACAGTAGTTGCCTCCTGTTCCGCATGGACCAAATCACCCATATAAAGATATACTCTTGCAAGAAGCGCTGTAGCAGCCGTTTTATTCGGAATGATGCGCTCTCCTTTGCCAACTGAATAATCTTTTGCGAGCTTTTCTTTCGCATCTTTCAGGTCTGCTACAATCTGTTCGTACACCTTATCCGTTGGTGCCCTGGCAAGCAAGTTTGTCTTACGCCAGTTGGATGTGGTAACAAGGGGAACAGGCCCAAAAAGGTTGACCAGATAAAAATTGCAAAATGCGCGTATAAATCGCGCTTCTCCAACAAGTTCAGCCTTAATAGAATCATTGATATTTGTACTGTTTTGTAGTCCTTCTATTATTGCATTTGCCCGGTAGACATTTGCATAAAGACTTTGCCAGAAATTATACCCGACAATTAAATTACCACTAAACAAATTATTTTTAGCAAATTGTGGCCCCTCTGTAGTGTTGACAACTGTTAATTCATCGGCACTCATTCCGCAATATACCGTTGTAGAATAGCTCGCAAAATTAGCGTTACCCGAAATCAATTCGCTATAAATTCCGGCCATTGCAGCAGTTGCCTCAGCGGGTGATGCGAAAACCTGTTCTGTTGTAATTGTACTAACCGGAGGAGGAATTTCAATTAACTTTTTGCACCCGGAAATATGCATTTGTAAAAATAAAAAGACTGTCACATGAATTATAAATTTATCAAACCGCTTCAAGCTACTATAATATGATAAAAGAGTCATAACAATAGGTTTAAAATTTTAATGAAATACCAAAAGTGAGGATCAGCGGCTTTGGTGGCGATCCGAAATTCTGCACTTCCGGGTCAAGGCCCTCATAATTCGAAATGATCAAAAGATTTTGCCCCTTGAAAAACGCACTGCAATCCGAAATGCCAAGTTTGCGACAAGCTGTTTCTCCCAGCCGGTAGCTTAGAACAAGGTTTTGTAACCGGATAAAGGATGCATCCGTCCAAACACCGTCTGAATTCTTATACTGATTAAATAGCACAGATGAAGGGTTGGTGCTAGGACGGGGAATAGCAGTAATGTCACCTTCTTGTTGCCAGCGGTCCAGAATAATTGAAGGATAGTTGTAAATGCCGCCAGGATAATTGACTGTTGATAAGACACTACGTCCTATTTGTTTTTTAAAGTAAAATAAAAAGCTTAACTGCCAGCGCTTATACGTAAGGCTATTATTTAAGCCGCCAAAGTATTTGGGAGTAAGATCCAGAAAATAAGTATCATCTTCATAGGGTTTGTTATTCTCTACTTTACCATTACCATTGCGGTCCTCGAAGCTGTAGTTTCCGGAGGATGGATCCACACCTGTATAGTGCAATACCCGGATTGTATTGAGCGGCTGACCAAGTTGCATCGCTCCATAATATGGAGATGCAGAAAAATTCGGATATGAAAGCAACCGGTTGCGATTCAGACTAATATTAAAACTTATATCCCAGTTAAGGTTCGTTGATTGCAGTGGTTTTCCTTTTAATATAATTTCCCATCCGGTATTTTCCACGTTGGCCGGACTATTCGTTGTCACAAAATCAAAACCCGAATACGTGGGAGTTGGTAGCGCAACCAGCTGATTATTGCAACGGGTCCGGTACCAGGAGATATCTGCCGTTATGCGATCCTTTAAAAATCCCAATGCAAAACCTACTTCCGTTTTATAGTTCACCTGCCATTGAATCAAAGAATCCAGGTGACTTGAAGGTATTAATGGCAATATGCCGTTATAAGATCTACCGGCAGGACCAAACCCCCAACGACTCAAAAACTGGTAATCTCCAACATCATCGCTTCCGGTAGTGCCAATACTTGCGCGAATCTTCCCAAAACTTAATGCTGGTATGGATCGCTTTATCCATGCTTCATCTCCAAATATCCATCCCGCCCCTATCGAACCAAAATTACCAAACTGCCTGCCGGGTCCAAATCGGCTGGAACCATCCCGGCGCATGTTAAGATTTAGAAGGTACCGTTCCAGCAGGTTATAACCAACACGTCCAAAAACAGCAGCGTATCTATAGTCGCCTCTGTTATTATATACATCCCTTTCAGGAGCATTATTTACGGATCGCAACAGCGCATCGTTAGCATACCCCCTTCCCTCCCACAGGGTAGAAGTTGACAAATGATTCTGCCAGGACCCTCCTGCAAGCAGGTTCAGTTTACCCTTTCCTATGAAACCGTTGTACTCTAACTGGGGTTCAACAATCTGATTAATGGCAATCAGATTACTAAACTGGTTGCTCCCTTTGGAATTATTTTTAGGATTTTTTGACCGAATGAGGTCCAGCTGGACCTGGCCGGATTGCAGGTAGTCATACCCCAGGTTGGTTTTAAAACTCAACCCCTTAGAGATTTCATAGCTGGTACTAAGGCTTGCATTCAGATTATTAATTTTAGACTCATAGGGATTTACAAGGCTACCAAACCGGTACAAATTATCCAACGGTGCCCAGCCCGCATAGTTCGGATTACCATCTGCATTCCAGATCGACGGTGCATTTGGAGGCAGCGTTGTTAACAATGGCATTCTCTTTAAGTTCACCTTTGATGATGCGTAAATAGTGGACAAATTGACACGCAATCGTCTATTTGTTGATTGATGGGCTACATTCGCCGAAAAGGATCCCCGTTGATTGGCCCCGCTATAGGTCGAAAGATCTTTTTGGCTGGAATAATCACCCGAAAGGCGAAAAGTGGTATAAGTGTTCCCGCCAGACACCGTTGCATTCGCCAGAATGGAGGATCCTCCGCTCATGAGTGCTTTTTGCCAGTTGGTGTACTTTGTAGTATCCCAAAGCACTAAATCCGGCGCATTTTTTGAATCAATGGGTAGGCCATCATTCTTTAATGCCTCCCTGCGCAAGGCAACGTACTGCTCCGTATTAAGCATATCGTACATTTTCGTGATTTCGGTGGCTCCATAAGATACATTCATTTCCAGGGTTGTCTTGCCGGGCTTTCCCTTCTTCGTGGTGATCAATATCACCCCCTTTGCACCCCGTGATCCGTAAATGGCAGTGGCGTCAGCATCTTTTAATACCTCGATGCTTTCAATATCGTTGGGATTAATATTAAAAAAAGGGCTTTGACCATTAGCAGGCCCTAAATTATTACTAGACTGGTTAACCCCGGTAGATCCGCCCGCATATGATTCCAGGCCATTCAAATTCAAAATGGTTAATGGCACTCCATCAATAACATACAGGGGGTCAGATGAAAAATTTGGATTGATTCCATTACGGCCTCTGATCTCGATTTTTACAACGCCGCTGGCATATCCGCTGGTATTTACAACATCTACTCCTGGACTCAGGCCCTGCAACACATTTAGCACATTCATCACCGGCTGCTTCGCAATATCTGCGGCTGTTACTTTGGAAATATTTCCTGTACGCAGCCTGTCGCTTGTAGTACCGTAAGCCTGCACCACCACCCTATCTAATTCATTAGTGGCATCCTTTAAGGTAATGTCCAACTCAGTGTTTTTTTTAACGGTCACAAATTGGATGGCATAGCCAATATAGCTAACGCGCAATTTGTCATCTTCTGTTACTGTGGGCAGCGTAAACTTGCCGGAGGCATTTGTTACGGAGCCCTTTCCCGTTCGGGTATTGGTAATGGTGGCACCGGAGAGCGGTTCTCCGGAGGAATTACGTACAGTGCCGGTAATTTCCCGGTACTCTTTTGGGTTGTTTTGGCTAATAGGGATGAGGTAAAGACATAGCAATGCCAGCACGCCCAGGAGCGCTTTCTTTTTCATTATACATGAATTTTTTGGTTAAGAAATCATCTTAAACCCATGTAATTATATCCCGGGGAGAGTACTTGTGTATTTTAAAATATTATGCTTCTTTCATAGAGTACTACAAAGCAGCCGGGGGCCGGCTCCATGAGATAAGCCGGCCTTTGGATGTGCTGCCGCCAGGGGTTTTTACCGTTGCCTTTAAATTTTACTAGAATGAGAATAACCGGTACCCTGGCAAAAAATTAATCTGGTTGGCGCGGAATAAGCGAATACCAGGTGTTGTAACTTGCCCGTTCACTGCCTCCTAAGCAGCAATGTCCGGAGCAACATAATTCTATTGAAAATAAAAATAGTTTTTTGTAATCAGCCTGCCTCATCTTGCCTTTTTGGTTAAGCAAGTCTCTTCAGCAGACGGGGCAATCGTAGTATTTTAAAACATATAGAGCAGGCCCCGTCTTACCGAACTGCGGCGCCGCGAAGAGCCTTGACCCAGTAAGCTGATAGGAGCCTACTCTATATGTTAAATTATATAGAGCAGGCTTTCACTATCATCTCGGGTCTGTTAAGTTCGCGGCTTTCAGTTCGAGACTCGTAGTGAAATCCTTCACATCAATGAAGAATCTCAAATTTATTGAATAATCGCTACAACATTTACATGTTGCAGAATTGTCGTAATAAAAATACGTAAAATATACCATAATGGTATATTTTATATTCAATAATCGATAAATTATACCAATTATCTAATATTTATCAAGACTGGCAAATTCTTATCTAATTTTTGATAATAAATTATAGATGAATGCCAAGAACAAAGCGAAATATTTCGAAAGAGCAAAAAGCGAATGAATTCAACCAACAATTACAGCACAAACTCAACTCTTTAAAAACAGATTTTGAATCGAATAAGGTTGAGAGTTTTGGAAAAATTAATGCTTTGATCCCTCCATCTGTATTTGCTCGTCAGCTACACATGGGTTACGAATCCTTCAAAAGCAAATGTAATAATCCAGGCGACTTCTCAAATAATGAACTTGTGCGAATGGCCGAATTAATTGACATTGATATTAACATTTTGATAAAGTTCATTTTCAAAATGATGAAATATAAAAACAAATTTAAGGCCGGAGATTCAATTAGGCTATAAAATTCCTACACAGAACTAAGACGAATTTTAAGTAACTTCGAGAACAATAAGGATGAATCGGAGAAAATGAGCTATTTGGGAAACTGCGGCCAATGTGACGTGAGTAAGTAAAATAGAAATAATTTTATATTTAAAATTGAAAACTATGGGCAGCGTAAATGCAATGCGCCGTGATGTTAAGAAATATATTGATACGGCTGATGAAAAAGTGGTAAAGATGGTTCATGCCATGTTAGAAGTAGATGCGGAAAATGACTGGTGGGATGGCATGCCGGATAATGTGAAGAAAGACGTGGAAGTTGCTTTGGTGGAATCTGAAAACGGCAAGGTAACCCCTCATGAGGAAGTACAAAAGCGATACCACAAATGGCTGTCAAAATAAACTGGACCAATCGGGCCTGGAAAACCTATGAATCCAACATCAAATACCTTCAGGATGCCTGGACACAGCGAGAGGTAAATAATTTTATTGAGCAAACCGATAAACTCATTTTACGACTTTCACGCTTTCCTCAAAGTGGCCGTTCACGGAATAAAAAGTACCAAAACATAAGGTGTGCTGTACTGCACAAAAGAGTATTACTTATTTATAAGTACAAACCCATAAAAAATGAAATTGATCTATTAGTATTTTGGAATACCTGGCAAAATCCCAAGAAGCTGTAAATGCACTTCCTTTAAATAACATAGGTCAAAACTGCAAAAATTTTCAAAAATCAAAAAACCACTATTGCATACCTAACAATTAATATAAGCAAAAGAAAGTAATTAGCCTCGGTGGCAACGGTGTTTTCCCAAAACAGCCATATAAAACAGCTACAAGAAGTAATTATTATTTACAATGCCAATGCGCTTTCTTTCTGGCTGAACAGCGGAGATCGGGTTTATACTCCCGCTTGATATTAATTAAAAAATTCCTAAAGTTATCCAGACACTAAGAATAATTTGGAGAACAACTAGAAAATAATTAAGTTAAACATTTCCAGGTTGGCAGAACCAACTTCTTAATACCATAGACATGAAAGCAATCAGATTATTACTATTTATCTTTTTTACTGCAACGGGAATTGCCAATGCACAGACCAACAAAAATCACTTTGTAGACCTACCTTCGCCCCATCAGGATACGACTTTTGAGCGCGTCTTGCAGCTGCTTCTTTCGAGCGACTATTTCGTTCTTTCGGCTGATAAAAGTTCGGGCCTCATCCAATGCAAAATCGTTATGGATGACAATAAGAGTAAGGTATTTACAAAGTTAAAAATAGATATTCTTGAATACAACCTGCTGATTCAGAACAACCGGAACAAAGGCTCACGGATATATATCCAAGCCAACGTTAAACAAAAGATCCGAAGTCCAAAAGTGAATGACGATGGCATCTATATTGATGACAATGGCGTAACCAAAAATCCAAAATATTATGATCCCATTATAGCATTCCTTAAATCCAATTTGATTTAACTTTTGAGCAGCAAATAAACATGAAGGTTATCCCACATAAAGGCGATAACCTTTTTGATTTAAATTTCAAGCATTTCCTTAAACCGTTGTCACTATAATTCGTGACAAGGAAATGATTAAAAAAATTTGAAATATGTCAGTTTTGGTTATACCTTAGAATTGCATTATAGACCTAATTGGGCTTCTCCAGTACCGTAACTACTGAATACCGGGGAACCCATTTTTTTAAAACTCCGTGCCAGTCAAGATGGCTGAATTTTGAGATTTTGTAACCCAGACTAATTATTTAAACTATGAACACTTCTACCAAAATTATTATCGTTTATAATAACGAAGCCCTTTCCTCCTACTTATGGATGCACAACGGAACCAAATGGTACCTGTTTCCATTTTTGGAAGGCCGGGACCTGTATCCATGCTTTGACAAAAAATTCACCCTACAAAATTTGAATTACAATTCACTGCCAGACAGCCTGAAGAAGGAACTGAAAGCGGATGATTTTGATAACAACATTAAGGTAATCTATTGTTTATAGACCAGACATAATCGTTGGCTCCCTGAGAACTTACTTGTATCCATTTTATTGAGGGAATGATCCGTCGTATGCCTTTGTTAGGTTTCCTACTGCATTTAAAGGATTTCTTTTGCTCAAATTATAAGAGATACCGAAAAAAGGTTTAAACACAAAACGTTGATGATATGCAATCTTTGTATTTTCCATAGAACCTCTAATCTTATACAAATCATCTGCAAGCCCCTGATCAGTTTTTTTATCAACGAGGGAATATTGGGATAGATCTAGGTAATTAGCCGGGCCTCCGCTGAACCCAAAGTGCACGATGAGCCTTTCAGTTTTCCCAAACTGAAGTGACAGGGAGGAAAGAACTTGTAAATTTTGATTAGTGCCATATGCAACTCCCACACTAAAGCCGGGTGTAAACCAACAAGTTCCAGTCCTCCACAACAAATTCACCATCCCGCCAAAAGCAAAACTATATCGACCAGCGTCCACTTTAGTGAGAGCAATAGTATCGCCCAAAGTCCGGGTGCCAGCGGAATCATAAAGAGCTAATTTATTATATGTAAAGTTGCTTATTCCCGATGCCAAAATCGCAACGCTAAAATCAACTTTCAGTCCTCCCTTAAGCCAAATATCATATGGCTGTACATCCGGCTCTTTTCCTTTAGTATTCAAATCAAACCTACTAACAGTATATCTAATCTTGTCAGCATTCCCAAGATTATTATTAAAGGGCAGCGTATAAACAACTTCAGTGCTTTTATTAATCTTGTCCAGCGCGTTGAGGACGTTAAGAAGTGTTCTATAGTTGTTATTAACTCGGAACACTACACTGTCAAAAACAGTGTTGGACAGTTGGTACTGATTAATATACGTATTGAGATTAACACACACATCCTGGATAAATTGAAACACGTTAGTTGCCTCCACATTCTTTTTTTTAATGTCCCCCTCAGTATCGTTTATACAATCAAAGTCTTTTAATTGATTTAGAAACCTAGAGTATTCAATCAGCTTATTTTGTAATAGTCGACCTATTTCCATAGACGCAATCAAAACAAATTGTTCTTTTTCACTCAATTGAGCAATTTTGCCCTCGTATATCTTCTGTACGTTTGAATACTGCTCATCCACAAAAACATCCGCATTTAAATTTGGGGATTCTGACTCCTTGCCTTTTTCTTTACCTTCAATTTCTTTAATTTTTTCAATCGTATTAGCTGCAATACCTTTTATTGAGGCCGCAGTAGTTTTTAAACCTGGGATCTCTTTATAATTGTCACAAACTATAACAGTGTTATTTAATACTGATACATTGTCATATTCCTTAAACAACGGTTCATAATCCTTAAATAAGACTGCCATTTTTCTACTTTGTTTAAAATACAGTTCCTCAAGCTCAGTAATTCTTTGGTTCAAACTGTCTAACTTTATGGAATCAAATTTTCTACCAGAATCACTGAATATCCTTCCTTCTTTATCATACTTCAGGTTCATTCTACTTGCATAGTTTACAACTTTATTCCATTCATCAACCAATGAGTCAAATATCGCTTTGTTCTCTCCTATTTCTTTTCTGGAGCGAGCCAAGGTCATCATTTTATTATCGGCTGTCGCAACTTTTTTAAGGTCGAAAATTACCAATGCTTCAATCGAACTCGCTGGAACAATTGAAGTATCCCTGAGTGCAGCCTGGGATACCACTTCCTGAGCATCGAAAAACTGCGTCACCAACTGATTATTAATCTTAAATCCATACCTTAACGGATTTATATTAATAATTCTAAAACTGGTTGAACGATTTACATTTACTGAAAACCTTTGTTGCTTAAATAACTTTTTACGTCCGCTATTATAACGTTCGATATAAATGGACCTCAAATCAGGAGAACAAGCATTTAATGTAATCACATCAGTGTAAGGGCCGCTTCCACTTACAGGAGACTTTTTCTGGATTCGTCTTGTAGCGGAGTCTGATTCATAGGACTGTGCACCTGCAAATCCAGTGAATAATAAAATTACGGCAAATAGCAAAGCGCATTTTTTCATAACAGAAAGTTTTGATAGTTTGAGAAGATAGAAAAATCCCGACAATGAGAAATAATTGGCCTCTAGAACTAATTTTAAAAAAATACAGTCTTGCAAAAAGCTTAAATCACTATTCTAAATCTAAATAATAGTCATTGAAACGGAACTATCATCATCCAAGATTTCTACATACTGAAGATTTTCAATATTTTTTTGGCTTGCCAAGGCGAATACCTCAGACTGGGTCGCATCATCCGCATCCTTAAGAATAATTAATTCTTTAAATATCCCGTCTGGAAGTTTAATTTTCCTTTCTTCGCTATCACGACTATTATCAATAAATAAACGCTGAATCCTAACCTCTTCTTCATATTGGAAGCGAGGCTTCAATGCAAAAGATATTGTCAATAATTGATTTAGGTTCGTGATTCCTGATGGATCGAATTCCAATTCAAACTTCTTAGTCTCTTCAGAATACTTAATCTTGCCCTTTTTACAATTGCCCTCGTTTGCTAAAATGCCTTCCAATAAATCACTATCAATACCTAAACAAATAATATTATTGCTTCCTTCATTTCTAAACGAATTCCACAAATTGAATGAATACTTACTTTCCGAAAGACTCATGATGCCTGTCCTGGCGAAGAATACTCCTTTTAACAGTTCCATAAATTTTGCGGGATTGGAAACTTTTTCCTCTGCCATTTTTCGTGCGAATTTCTGCTGCATCATGTCTTGTTGAAAAATAGACAATTTGCTAAGATCAACCCCATATTTGTTAGCGTTATAATTCATCCACCTCTCATATTCATCAAAATGATAGTTATTTAGGTGATCAGTAATTTTAAGTATGATATCAAACAACTCCATTTCAGAAAAACCATCCAAATCAAATGCATATTCACCATCCTTTTCCCATTGATCCGCCCCGTAGAAAAAAAGTTCATTTTCAGACAAAAGCCTTTTTGACCCACGGTCATTCCAATTAATGTATCGGTATAATAAATTTGCCATTTCCCTTAAACAAAATGTTTACAAATTATTTGAGCCTTAAATAAACAATCACGTAGGATTTAAAACTGTATTGTCAAAAGTTTCCAGATCAATTTGGAGGACAAGGAGTATTTATGGGCTGCATTGGTTAAATTTAGTTTGGTTAGTTAAATATACAAATAATTCAAATATAATAAAAGGGGAAATTTTACTCCGTATGAGAACATTTCCGATGATGGCCGCATTCAACATCTGTTGTGAAGGCAAATCGCATCCTTTCTTTAGGTTCCGAATAAACACTGTTCTTTGCCTTCGCCTGACTCATGATCCAGTCTACAAAAGCTTCAAAATAAGGCTTATTTAAAGTTGACTTATAACCCTGACCCTGGTTCACAATGGGCAATAAATAATCAGGAAGCGGCTCTGGATGATCTCCAAAATAATAAAAATGGTCAGAAAGTAAGGTATAAACTCCGCTCAAATCACGTCTACGGTTTTCTTCAACATGTACACTTTTCAACAATTTTGGCGGCTCGGTACTGAAATCATAAATGCAATCACCCACTCGCTCTTTGTAACTTTTACCACGCCAATTGGGTATTTTCTCAGGCAAGAATTTTTTACAATAAAGATCATACTCTGCCATCGTCATTTTAGCAGTAACCTCCATTGCGTACACAACTTTGTTCTCAAATCTGTGACGGGCAGATCCTGTTCCCACAATCCAATCCCCCACCTGGGCCACCTTGCGTATAACCGGTTTGCAAATATTAAGGGTACACATCCCCCAAAAAGGATTGGGGGCAGCGCCATTGTCAAATGGAATACAATATGAGAAAAGCTTTGCCAAAACAGAATCGTTTTATTGCATTATATTTCAAACACAATTTTGTAATTGCTACCATTCAGGTTAATTTCAAGAATTCCCTTTGTATGGTTTAATATGACCAGGTGCCCCAAATCAAATTCCTTGTGATGGTTTGGACATAGCAAGATAATATTACTGAGCGTTTCCCCTCCTTTTTTATGTTTTGCTTTGATATGCGCCGCCTCAATATATTTCTTACCACCTCTTTTCAAAATATATTTACCGCAAAGCTGGCAGGAAAAATCCCGCAAGATTTTTATTTGAGCAATTGTTTTATTATCCCGCCGGTAAGCTTTCCCACTAATATAGATCACTTCCGGTTCCTTTTCTTTAAGATTTTTTAAAGCATCCAGAATCTCTGATTTAGAAATTCCGGATTGCTCAATTTGTTCAATAATTTCTTCCTGCTCAATTTCATCCACAGATCGTGAATCTATTAAAGCACTATATCGCTTATAAATAAGCTTCATCGCTCTAAGATTCACTTTCCGAAGGCCCTCATAATATTTAATGTGCTCATCAAAAGCAAACAAAGCTTTTTCAAGAACCTTAGTACCATAATCTTTTAAAATATTTTCCAGAAAATATTCCATTGCCAAAGAATTCATTCTTCTTGTAAATCTCCGGCCTTCCATTAAACATCTAAAGTCATGAATATAGCCAGCAGTAGAATTTTTATTAGTCCCATACCTGTCAGCTAAAAAACTTATCCCCTCGGTGCGCCGTATTTTCTTTTCAAAAACCTGCTTTGAAATTTCATAACATTCTGATATGACATCGGGCATTTTATTTAGTCTTTTTTTATTTTAGGGCCAGCGTTCTAAATATTATAAATATAAAACGGGTTCACCAAGTTATTCCTGTAACTTCAAAAAAGAATTTGCCCCGTTATAACCTGAGTTTTTCAGATCATATTGGCATACTACTCTCAATTAAAGGTCCAAATAAGTAATGGATTCCGGTACAATATTTACCAACCCATCTGTTAGTAATTCTTCAACCGTACAGCCAGACCGGATCAACCAGTAAGAACTTTCTTCCGTATCCCCTTTTGCAAAAAATGGGAAACCCTCTACTACTTTCCCATCAGCAAACGCCATTGCTTTTGCTTTCAGAAAATTCGGTTGGGGTTTCTCTAAATCCCGTTCACCTAAATGAACCATGCCGCCGGTCGTTAATCCTTCCACAGTACAATCAGCACGAACCATCCAATAAGAATTTAAACCCTCTTTGGTTACAGCACAAATGGGAAAACCCTCCAGCATTTCACCCGTTGCAGGATCTTTAATTTTGGCTTTAAGAAGTTTTGGCGACATTATATTTTCAGCATCGGACCTCATCGCTATTTTTCTTCAAATATAACCAAGAGTTATGGAAGTGTTTTACGGAAGTCCGGTAAATCTTGCCCTACCTTTACTAATTGTTCAATCAATTGAATATCATTGGCATCTACACGTATCTTAACACCGGATGGGTACTCCAAGGTAATACTTTTTGTAGCCTGGCATTCAAAACTACTGCCATAGGAATAGGATAGCGCATTATCTACTGGTGCCCCGGCAAAACTCTCTACAAAATCACCTATTTTAGAAACGGTTAAACTAGACAAGTCTCTGCCGCGCCTGGTTTCAAAATACTCATACCTTGTATACGGCCGCAGGGAGAAATCAATTAACCAAGCCAATAATTCAAGATTTTTATCACTGGTTTTACCTGTCCTTCCTTTGAGGAAGTTGCACAGTGGTTTGAATTTATCCGTATCAAAAGTTCTGATTGTGGATAGCCGGAGGTCCTCCTCACCAGGACGCTCAAAAAAACTTCTTAACAACATCAAATCAATAGGATCAGCTTCGTTTTCAATTAGCATACCTCTAAAGACCACTATACATTCCTGCCTTAATTTTGCCGGAGTTGGATTTACCAGGTTAATCGACAATTTCCCGCTGGCTTTTTTTTTCAAATAATTGCAGGATTTCAGTTTTGTAATTTTCCATAATTCAAAAGTTTTAGACTATGAATTTACACTATTGGAATCGGAAAGTCTAGTGAAAAATGCCGTACCCTGCCTGTCTTTAAGACTAAACTTACTTTTTTTCGCTTTTCAACTGGTCCAATCCACTTTGGAGCATCTTCAAATGAAAGATCCTCATTTCTATGATTATGGGCGACAATACACCATCATTAAGCATTTTTATATTCTCATTTATATACTTCCTTGGGTTATGCTGCGTTACTCCCTGATTTACCGGCAATACCACTGGCATTTCTCCGTAATCCGAAAAATAATGATCCAAAACATCAACCTGGGCCTTCTGCTGGGGGGATAATTCCATGCCGCAAATCTACCTCAAAAATTCAAGAAATATAATAGATCTGAGAAACCATTCTTAAGGAGAAAATAAATCCTATGCCGAACACCAGGAATATTTAGTATTTTTATACCACTTAGTATACTTCCTGGATCAAGCCACCACAGATCACTATAAAACAATCATTGTTGCCTGCTTTTCCAGAATATATTACGCTGTTCCAATAGTGGACCTTTTTTTAACGGAACCATTTGATTCATGCCCATGCGTTGATAATTGACAAAATTTAAAAAACAAATGAAACCTATAAAAAAAACTATTGCTATCTTATCACTACTTACGCTTGTTCTTGGAGCCTGCCGCAAAGTGATCCGCCTGGATCTTGACGACCTGGATTATCAAAAGGACGTAATACAGGCAATCCTTTCAAGTGATAAAGATTCCGTTGTGGTATTTTTATCGAAGACCCTGAAGATAGAAGACCCCAACCTTTACGAAGGGAATAACAATGCTCAAATTCTAATAAACAGAGACGGAGGTATTCCGTTAACATTAGAAGGCCGTGGAAATGGCAGATACGTAACATATATCAAAACCAGCCCCGGTGAAAAATACACCTTAGATGTGCAGCTGTCAACGGCAAGGTATTTGGCATCATCCACGATGCCCGCTAAAGTGAATTTTGATTCCTTGTACTATACAAAAAGAACCATTTTAGGGATCAAACAATACATTCCAACAGTCGTTTTTCACGATCCTCCGGGGGTCACTAACTTTTATCGCTTTATTTTAACTGTTGATGGATTTGAAAACACTACTATATTTCTTGAAAACGACCGGCTTTTTGACGGCAAAACAGTAACCCTGGAGATCTTAGATGCCTTTCAGGACCAAAACGCATCAACGTTTATTGACAAATACGATAGTGTAATTGTCAATATGCAATGTATTGAAGAACCTGTTTATACCTATTTATACCAGCTACGTGAGGCTGCTTTAGGAAACGGAGGTACCACAAATCCAGGCAACCCAAAATCCAACTTTTCCGGCGGTGCTTTGGGGTATTTCAGCGCACAGACCTCCCAAAAAAAAGGATTTGTACCCAGGGATTAAGAAAACTAATCCACAAGGAGGCTTAAATTACTGCTAAATTTCGCGCCAATATTCCAGTTTGTTGTTGTTTAAGTAAATTTGGATCAGGTTTTATCTTGTCCATTTTTTTCGGATGCTTCTTTGTGCGTACAACAAAGATACCCCGGCAATACTGGCCTGGATTTAAACTGCATTTTCAGCACATAAACCAATAAACTTTGAAAACTACAACAAAAAAAACCGGGAAAGCCCCGGCTATATATGATAAAGAGCGTACTAAGTCCAAGCTTATTAAAGCTGTCGGAAAGATCCTTGTAAAGGAAGGATTTCAGAATGTACGCATTAATAAAGTGGCAGAAGTGGCCGGAGTGGCCAAAAAAGGGATATATGAGTACTTTGGAGGCCTTGACGGATTAATAAAAGCCTATTTAAGCCAGGTAGACTTTTGGCAGATTGAAAAGCAAAAATTAGAGGCCAACAACGATCAAACGTTGCCAGACATTACCAAAGATTTTATGCTAAACCTGCTAAAAGCAGATTTTCAGTATTTTTTAAACTCTGCCGAAATGCAAAAAATTGTTTTGTGGGGCATCAGCGAAAAAAATAAAGCCATTCGCGCACTGGCTGATGAGCGGGAAGAGCTGGGAGCAACCGTATTTCATCAGGCAGACGAAATTTTCAAGGGCACTAAGGTCGATTACAGAGCAACAATAGCTATTCTTGTTTCAGCGATTTATTATACGGTGCTGCACGTTAAGGGTACCGGCGGCAATATGTGCGGCATTGACGTGTCTTCAAAAGAAGGTACCGAAAGAATGTTCAAAGCAATGGATCGCCTGCTTCAGTTAACTTATAAATATGCTGACATTAAGTTATAAAATACATAACATCGGCATTTAAAAACACCTGCTCAACAATTACACTTATTTGGTTTTGACTTCTTATACCCCACCAATTGGTGGGGTTTTCCAATACCCTGCTTTTACGGCCTTTTTTTTGCAACAGGCAAATATTTATTTAACATTTTTATACCAAATGGTGCAAATATTTTGTACCTTAACGTTGTCAACCCAATAACGTTCAACCTAAAAGATTAACAGCTAATGAATCATCAAAACTTTATGAATGCCGTTGATCATACGATCTCAACAGGCGTAAAAAAAGGTATCCTTCATTTAATTCAAAATGGGAACCTAACAACCGATAATAAGATCCGCATCAACAATTCCGAACTTTTCAACTTTACAAGTTGCAGCTATTTGGGGCTTGAGCACGACAATCGATTAAAACGGGCTGCTATTGCAGCAATTGATCAATACGGTGCCCAATTCTCCGAATCAAGAGCCTATGTATCAATTGGACTATACCAGGAATTGGAGGATTTGATGAGTGAGATTTTTGACGCACCCACGCTGATCGCCCCCACAACTACACTGGGCCACTTGGCGGCAATACCGGTATTACTGGATTCCGGAGACGCAGTAATTGCAGATCAGCAATTGCACAATTCGGTTCTTAGCGGGATCAACGTCTTCAGGGCCAATTGGCCCATTCACTTTGAAGTATTGCGGCATAACCGGGTAGACTTGCTGGAAAAACGAATAGAAGAATTACAAACGGAGTATGACAGAGTATGGTATTTTGCCGATGGTGTTTATTCAATGTTTGGAGACCGTTGTCCTGCTGACGAAATTTTTAATTTCCTGGACAGATTCCCCTTATTCCATGCTTATATTGACGACGCACACAGCATGAGTATCATGGGTAAAAATGGAAAAGGCTTCATAATCGGCAACCGGCCGATACACGACAAAATGGTTGTGGCCTCCAGTATGGCAAAAGCTTTTGCCACCGGTGGGGGAATCCTGGTATTTCCTAATAAAGAGCTAGCCCGCAAAGTAAGAACCTGCGGAGCGCCGTTCAACTCATCGGGTCCGCTACAGCCAGCTTCACTGGGAGCTGCTGTAGCCTCAGCAAAAATACATTTGACAGATGAGATCTACAGTTTACAGGCCGAATTGGCAGAAAGAATTCAGTATGCCAATTCACTGTTCCGGCAAACCTCCCTGCCTGTAATTTCAAATTTTGATTCCGGTATCTTCTTCATAGGAACATCCCGTGCAGAATTAGCGTATGAAATTATGGCAAGGATGATGAAAAGAGGCTTTTTGTTAAACATAGGAGTATTTCCCGCTGTTTCAAAAAATCATTCCGGGATTCGGTTTACCATTACCGTATTACAAACATTTGAGCAAATTAAAAGTCTCGTTTCCACACTTAACGAGGAATTTATGATTGCACTAAAGCAAAATAAATTTTCCCTCGAACAAATCAATAACGCATTTCGGGTTGTAGCAAGTTTGGACAACAGGCCAGCAGGCATCTTTTTAAGTAAAACCAAATAAATAGAACTATACCGCCGATAGCATACGAAGGAAATTATTATTGCAGCTGAATACTTGTTAATTCAATAACGCTGCCCTGGGCACAATCTGCCTTAAGGATCTTATCATCCACGATCCTGTATTCAACACAAACCTTTACTCCGCTCGATTGAAACTTTTTATCAATATCATGCTGAAATAAGTAGGTTGTACTTTTATCGGCAAGTGTAATGTATCCCTTAATTGAACCACAGCCCGGCGTATAATATAAGGTTGCGGCCTGGCATTGGTCAACAGCCTTACCCTTTGAACATCCTGAAAACAGAAAACCTGCAACTATCAAAAGTCCTAATAATTTTTTCATAAACAAACGTTTTAAAAATGATAAACAATATACCTGTATAACGAATTAATTTCAAAAATCGCAACAGGCCAAAAATGTAGTTTTAAAAAAGCTCGCCGTTAAACCGAAGCCAACGACGAGCCTACCTCTACCGTGTTAACTACCGAAGAACATGCCTGAAGATTTACGGAGTGATAGAAGCCTGATAAACCGCCGATCCTGCATTTACCCGACCATAGCCATACTGATTGTCAAATCCTGAAGACCCCATATCTACGGCAGTGGACTGTAATATTGATTTTACCTGGCTTTCCGTCAAAGTGGATTTTGCTGAAAGCATTAATGCTGCAACACCGGAAACCTGTGGACAGGCTGCTGAGGTGCCACCAAACCCTGCAAAATAGGGCCGTACCGGAGGACCGGGAACATATCCGGGATCACCCATTCGGTCAATGGTAAATACATCCCCCAAGGGGAACAGTTCATAGGAAGAGACAGCGACCAGATCCATTGAAGGTCCCTGACAGGTATATGTTGATAGTCTTCCGAGCATATCCACCGCACCAACAGTAATAATGCCATCAAGATTAGCAGGGAACCTTACTCCCGTAGGTTGGGAAGGCCCATAGTTGCCCGAGGAAAATACAACAACAGATCCTTTTCCACCTCTTCCCAGGGTTCGGGCATCGGTAAATGACTGAACCAATGCGTCAAAGGAAGGATCAAGTATGGGTCCGCTGGTACTATTGTAATTCCACGAATTGCTCAACACATCCGCACCCCCATTATCCCATGCCCAGTTAATGGCAGATGCAAGATCAGCTACTGTTTCATACCCATCGTAAAAAATATTAACCGGTACAATTTTGCAATTGGGTGCAATTCCGGATATCGTGTAAAGACTGGCCGAAGGATTGTCGTTATCCTGCGTTGCAGCAATAATTCCGGCAACACATTCCCCGTGCGCAGAAGCCGCTGTCGGCGCACCATAGCCACTGGCATTCCTGGGTGTATAGCCACTCAAAATCCGGCTTGACGGCAGATCCTCATGAGCCTCTACTCCATCATCAATGACGGCAATTTTGATACTTGAAGAACCCTTTGTAATGTCCCATGCTGGTTCCACATTAATATCCATTCCAATAGTACCTCCCTGCCAGCCTCTATTTTTCAAATAGAATTGCGATCCGTAATAAAAGTCAGTAGGTGAATAATTCTTTGAAATCGGTACCCAAAAATTCGGATGGCTCCATTCAACCAACCCACTCTCATATATGGCATTTGCAATTGGAAACAAATTTTGGCGGTCCTTAACATCCAGTATTGCCGTGCCGTATTTGTTAACATCCTCTTTTATTGAAGCACCGTTGCTGTAATTCACTTTTGACAAAATTTCCGAAATGGAATTTCCCTTTTTAGGCTTCAATAATATTTCACCGGTAGGTATAAGATTGAGGCTACCTAATTTTAGCGAGTGCCAAACATTCACTTCCTTCAAATTGGATTTAATCTTATTGATCACATCCCCTATATTATTGCCTTTTAATTGAATCTCAATGGTACCAACATCGGTTTTTGTCATGCGCTCAACAGCCAAAGCCGCCAAATCAGATTGAAGCTCATTATAGGCATTTTCCTCTTCACTCAACGGGGTTTTCAGTACAATAACACTACTATCTTCAGTCAAATACTTCTTCTCTTTGGCTGAATAGTAAAACAGTCCGGGGTTTACATCAATAGCAGCACGGGCCGTAGTTTGCAGGTCAGTCTCAACGTATCCATTCCTTTTTGAACAGGAAATTATCATAAGGACAAGGACTGATATAAAAATAAATTTAGTTTTCATTTTTAAATTCGTTTAAGAGTTATCAATTTAATCGAAGAAAAACCTGAATAAATACCTGTTTACATAAAAATGTTTGGGGATCACGGAGTTATCGAAGCCTGGTATACCGCACTGCCCGCATTTACCCTTCCATAACCAAATTGGCTGTCATACCCTGAAGCCCCCATATCGGTCGCAGTGGATTGTAATATGCTTCTCACCTGCGCCTCCGTTAATGTAGGTTTAATAGAAAGCATCAATGCTACGACGCCTGACACCTCTGCACAAGCGGCAGAAGTACCAAAAAATCCACGCCACATGTTACCTGATTCATACCCATAAGACCCCATCGCATCCATGCAGGTTATATCTCCTAAAGGCCGCATTTCATAAGAAGAGCACCCCACTAAAAACAGGTTCGTACCATAATTACTGTAGGTAGCTCTATACCCCCTGTGATCAACGGCACCAACCGAAATAATTCCCGGAATATCAGCTGGAAAGCGAACAGCAGCATTGTCATTTCCTGATGGGAAAATAATGGGCAATCCCTTGCCACCCCGTCCATTTGCACGAACGTAATTGAACTTATTTATAAGCGCATCCAAAGTAACCGGCTCGATCATGCCATTATTATTTCTCAGATAATTCCACGGGCAGCAAAGTACATCTGCACCGTTAAGCAAGGCCTGGTCTAAAGCATCATCGATATTGCTAAATGAAAAATAGTACATGCCTATTGGGATCAACTTACATTCCGGTGCAACGCCGGTAGTGGAATACATGGTATAACTTGGGTAAGTACCATCATTGTTTTGTGAAGCGGCAATAATACCTGCCACACATTGCGTATGCCCACCTCCGACCGTTGCGGCCCCATTATTATATCCCGGAAGGATTCTTGAAGCTGGCAAATCTTCATGAGTATGAATGCCGCCAAACCCATCATAATCAATTACAGCAACTTTTATACTTGAATCTCCCTTTGTAATATCCCAGGCAGGTTCAGCATTGATATCAATACCCGAAACCCCTCCGCTCTGGCCCCAATTGTCCATATACCACTGCTCCACATAATAAAAATCAGTCGGAACTGAACTACCCTCTATGGGTATTATAAAATCAGGATGAGACCATTCTACAAGGCCACTTTCATAAATAGAATTTGCAATTGAAAAAACATCCTTTTTGTTATTGCAAACTATCCGGGCAACATTTTCCTTCGCATTAAAACGCACCTTACTCACTGCATTTGCAAGATTCAATTTACCAATGATACTTTCCGCCGATACATTTCCTTTAGGTTGCAGAAATATTTCACCAGTAGGCAGGAACATGTTGTCTCCATGCTTCAATGAAAACCAGGATGCTTCAATTTTATCTGCATCATTTAGCTTATTTAGTAAATCAGACGCACCCTTCGAATCGTTTACAGAATACAGTCCATTCCCAAGATCAACGACGTTAACCCCACTTAGTGCCCCGGTTTTCATATCTTGAACAGCTACATTCTTTTTGGGCTTAAGAACCAATGCATTTGTGTCCATACTCAAATAGTTTTTCCGTTTACTTGAATAGTAAAACACTTCACCGGACTTTTTAGCCAATTCCAATGAAGTATTGGCAGCACTTCGTTCCATACTACTCTCTTCCGCAGTTCGAAGGTCCCTTTTATCACATCCTACAAAAATTGTTAAGAAAAAAGATGCGCAAAGTGCGATTGAAGGCAATCGTTTGACGCACCAAACGGGTTGATTTTGATTGTTGTTCATAAAAATTAATTGAATACGTGAAAAAAGAATTTATGGCATTAAAGCTTCGGCATATTTGCAGGATTTCGGTAGATGCAAAATGACAACAACATACAGTTCTCAGCAACCTCATTTGCTATCCCATATAAAAAGATTAACTCGAACATTATGATGCAGAGTGACAAGCGCACAATTTTTTGACCTTAAGCTATACCGCTACTTTCAGGCAATCTCAAACCTTCGATGAAATTGAATGAAAAAGAAGCAGCGGCAAAAGCACTGTCATGGTTAATAGATGTTTCATACATTATTCATTTTTGTGTAATGAAATTGGTTAAGACTAATGAAGCAGTGTTTTATCTTTAAACAATAAGGGCTTTACAATCAGTGTTCCTTCGGTACTTTATTCTCTTTCCTCATTAAGCGCTTTAGTAAAACAGGTAAAAAAAATTATTTCAGTTAGAGGCTGAAACAATAATAAAATTATTTTACACCACTTGGTATCAAATTTACCACCATTTGGTATATAATTCAAAATAATTTACTAAATTTTTATACTTTATATTTTAAGTAAACAATCTAAAGACTAAAACTATTGAAACTCAGCCTCTTAATATGCAAACCATTTTTACAACAAGCCCTGCCTTTTTTGGATTGGCTAAAACCTACTTCTTTGATGGAAATTTTGAAAAAGTCCAATAAAAATGCAGCTGCTGAAAGGCCGCAGCTGCAAATAAAAAGACATGCCTTTTCTGCTAATACCTTGGGCCTGCCTCTTCAATTCCCATAAGATCTACTGACGGCTCGCCAGCAGGACCGCGAAAATGGCTAAAATTATTAATGAAAAGTTGCGCTAACCCTTTTGCCTGAATTTCATAATCCGCTTCATTTTGCCAGCATTTACTGGGGTCCAACACTTTTGAATCCACGCCTGGGCAGGTTTTAGGAATCATCAATCCGAATATAGGATCTTTATAAAATATTGCCGTATTCAGATCACCATTTAGGACTGCTTTTATCATTGCACGGGAAGACGCAAGGCTTATTCGCTTACCGGTTCCATAAGCCCCACCTGTCCAACCTGTGTTGATCATCCACACAGTAACATTATGGTTGACAATCCGCTCATCTAACAAGGACGCATAAACCCCCGGACTCAATGGAAGAAAGGGCGCACCAAAACAGGTGCTGAAAGTAGCCTTTGGTTCCGTTACTCCCGTTTCTGTGCCCGCAATTTTTGCCGTATACCCACTGATAAAGTAGTACAATGCCTGCGTTCTGGTCAAACGGGCTATTGGAGGCAATACTCCATACGCATCACAAGTCAGAAAAAAGATATTTTGGGGTTGGGTACCCGTTGCGCCAGCCGCAATATTTTCAACAAAATTTATGGGATAGGCAACACGCGTATTTTCAGTAATGGAAGCATCACTAAAATTGATCTCGTTAGTACCCGGATAAAAAGTAACATTTTCAACCAGAGATCCCGTTCTTATTGCATTATAAATTCCCGGCTCCTTTTCCTGGGAAAGATTTATGCATTTTGCATAACAGCCCCCTTCAAAATTGAATATTCTTTCCCGGTCCCACCCATGTTCATCATCACCAATAAGCATTCGATCCGGATCGGTACTTAAAGTTGTTTTACCCGTACCACTCAGTCCAAAAAACAGCGCTGTATCTCCCGCTTTTCCAACATTAGCGGCACAGTGCATCGTTAATACGTTCTTTTTGTGAGGAAGCAAATAGTTCAGAACCGAAAAAACGGATTTCTTTATTTCCCCCGTGTAACTGCTCCCGCAAATTATTATGGTCCTGTGCTTAAAACTAATTATAGTTGCATTCTTTTGCCGGGTTCCGTGAAGATCAGGGTCTAATTCCAGCCCCGGAGCAGAGAGAATGTGCCAATTGGGTTCAAAAGTCCGTAAAGCGTCCTCTTCAGGCCTAAAGAACATATTATTTACAAACAAGTTCATCCAGGGCAATTCATTGATCACCCGGATGTTCAGCTGATATTCCGAGGCAGCACAGGCATACGCATCCCGGACCCAAAGTTCATCCCTGGTGTTTAAATACCTGAAGGTATCCAGCAATATTTTCTCAAAATAGCTTTCATCTATGGGAATGTTGAAATTTCGCCAATCCACCGATTGATCAGTCAAGTCATCCCTCACAATGAATCTGTCTTTTGGAGAACGACCCGTAAACTTACCGGTTTTTATGACAAGAGCACCGGTGTCATTAAGCAGGCCCTGATCTCGGTTTAGCGTGTCTTTTATAAGTTCTCCAGGGGTTCGCTGGTAATAAATCTGGCCGTTTAAGTTCAGCCCGGAAGGAAATAACTTCTTCCTTGGAATCTCCAATGGTTTAACAAGCATGTCGTATTAATTTGTTTAGGGCGCAAAAATATAGATTAGATTTTATCTAATTAAGATATATGTTTTACGTACATTTTAGATATTTTCAAACAAAACAAGGAAAGAAGCAATATATTTTTTAAAAACAAACCCAATAAGGTCGGTTTCATATTTGAGAAAACAGAGAAAATATATTAAATTTGATTAATTAATATTTTATGCAAACCTAAAAACATACTGCTGCCCATACTGACAAACTCAACTTCATATAACCAATAAAAACAGCCAACCATGAAAAAAACAATTCTCCGGGACTCAAGTATCCCTATTTCACTTTTAGCAATCCCCACAATCAGATTAGTTTACACTCCGAAGCTGAAACCTGCTGACCGAATTCCTGTCAATTCAACCAGGATGGCAGTAACAATTTTCCGGCAACACTGGGATCAAAACAAAATCGATCTTTTGGAAGAATTTAAGGTCATGTTATTAGATTACAAGCAAAGACTGATCGGCGTTATCGATCTTCACATTGGTAATCGTACTATGGTCATTACCGAACCCCAACTGATCTATGCAGCAGCGTTTGTAGCAAATGCAAGTTTTATTATGTTAGCACATAACCACCCTAGCGGGGAAGTGCAGCCTTCAGGACCGGATTGTTTAATCACTTCAATGGTCAAACAATTTGGAATTGTGTTTAGCTTACCTATGCTGGATCATCTCATTATAACAAAGTCCAGCTATTACAGTTTTAAAGACTCCGGAAGCTTTGAAATAAGAAGAGGCTATTGATGCTATATTTGTACCAACCAAACTTAAAAATAATTACTATGGAAGGAGCCAATTCAAAACGCGGGCATAATGAAGTCCAAAATATAAACGCGAACTACCTTGTGCCGACACTTCACCTTTCTTACAGCCCCGCAATAACTCCGGCAGAACGGATTTTGATTGCTGATGCTGAAACGGCCGCAAGGGTATTTTATTCTTTGTGGAACCAAAGTGGGAATAACGCGGAAGAACGATTCAAGATCATGTTGCTTGATGAGGATTCAGGCCTTATCGGCGTAGATGATCTTGATTTTGGCTGGAAGTCAAAATTCGGTATTGATCCGGCAATTGTGTACCGCAAGGCAGTTGCCTTTGGCGCGCGGTTCGTCATACTAAGCCAATACCTGCCGGATGGCCCCGCTAATCCAACTAAAGAAGACCTCATTTTGTGCAACCAATTAATTCAGGCAGGCCTTGTATTAAGAATACCGTTTAGGGATCATATGATAATTAGCCGCAACGGCTCCTACTGGCATTCAGCCTCCCTGGGAGATCATTGATTGCAGCAACCCAGTTTCACTATTGCCAAATTTATTCCTTGCATCAATAAAAAAGGTCCGCCCTGGAAAGAGCGGGCCGTTGCTAACCTATGAAAAACACTAAGTTGAAGATAATGAATTCAACCAATTTATTCCCGGATATTGGGAATACTTTTCTGTTTTAACCAATTCCGAAAGCCCTCCACATCATTCGGATTGTGATGCACAATAGCGCCGTTCTTTAATAATATCGTAAAAATACCCAAAGCTTCCACATACTTATTAATTTTTTCCGCAGTGTGGTCAAACCCAGGAAATTCTTCATTGTTAGGAGTTTTTGGCATTGTCATATTTGAAAAGTCAGTTCTGCTAATATAAAGGTAATCATTAATATTACTCTTTCTTACCTAATGTTTGTCACGAAAATTTGTGACAAACAAGGGATTTTGAAGCAGATTATTTCCCCTAACTTACAATTGCTATATTTCTTATATACCTGATTTTTAAAACCTCCAACTGCTATATTTCGGGCCTTTGTTACTTTTCTTTTTACTTAACGATGGATATAACTGACAACCATAAAACAATTTTCCTGATCGGGTCTAAGCTTAATGACGAAGACTCTATTATTGTGAAAGACCAGAATGCAGCCTCACTCTTGTTTTACGATACATTCGAGAAAGCGAAAGAAAGTTTTGCCTCAGCCTACAAAATCCTTTTGGCCCCTTCTTTCCGGCCGTCCCACCCTCCCAGCGCTGAAGAACTTTGCTATCATTCAACGTTTATGGCTTTAGTTGCTTTTTCACCAGTGATCCTGGAATTTGACAGGATGACTTACAAAGATGAATTAATAGAATGGAGGAAGGGGGCAGCTTCCATATTTAGACCGGAACCAAAATTTTATAATACAGAATACTGGCATTGCCCGATGCGAAACGGCTTTATTGACAAATTTGGTCTTTTGAATATCGCACAAGACATTGAAACCACCCCTTTCATAGAACCAGACGGGAAAATGGTCGTGAGGATAAACCAGGTTTCTCGCACCGATAGTAATGGCCAACCGCTCAAACAAATAACCAGGGAGGAAATCGATAAAATATTGAAAGAACGTGGCTATTTATAATCGCATAATCTACAAACCCTGTAACCACAAATACCCGGCACTGGCAGAAAGCTTTACAAATACTTCCACATTCATTTACTAAATATCATCAAATGCGATATTGCAGTCTTCCGGGGATGCATAGTCAATAATATGACAGGTCCCTGAATGTACATATAGATGCAACTTGCCATCTTTAAGAAATACGTTAATTGTCCCTTCTGCCTTAAGCCACAAGCTTTCAGTTGATACCGGGATCATCTCCCTTTCCTTGATTAATTCCATACAGCAAATATAAACTCAATAATAAATGAAATAATACGGAAAACCGTAAAACGGGAAATATCTTAAACGATCCGGTCCCGTTTTCTTTTATTGGCATAAATTTTTATTTATAAATAAGTAATTATTAGACGATTCATTTTTTTGCCTTTAATTTATACTTATTATGAGCCTTGTCACCTCAAAAAGCAGCCCTAATAGTACCCGCAAGCAGGCCTCCGCGAAAAAAAGTCAAAAAAGCGCCGACGGGAAAAAAATTACCCAAAAAGCAAAGAATAAGGAGGTTAACAAAAATGAGCCGGTATCCAGGATTAAGAAAGTTATAAAGGAACCTAAAGCCAATCTCTCTGGACAAGGCACCTTAAAAACATTGCTTAAAAAGGCTCCAAAAAGGGCTTTTTATACCCATTTAAATCCCATGTTGGCAACATTGATTGATAAGCCCTTTGACGAACAAGGATGGATCTATGAAGTAAAATGGGATGGTTACCGGGCAGTGTCATTTCTAAACAAAAAACAGGTTGAAATCAAGTCCCGTAATAGCAAATCCTTCAATGAAAAATACTATCCCGTCTATGATGCGCTTAAAGCGTGGAAGAAAAATGTAATCGTTGACGGTGAAATTGTAGTAGTCAAAGAAAACGGGCAATCTGATTTTTCATCTTTACAGAATTGGAGAAGTGAGGCAGATGGTACTTTGCTCTATTACCTCTTTGATATCTTATGGTATGACGGGCATGACCTTACCAAATTAGAACTAACGGAGCGAAAAGCGATATTAAAAGAGCTTGTCCCGGAAAGCGACATTCTCAAACTGAGTGATAATTTTGAAACATCAGGTATCGAGTTCCTTGAAGCCGCAAAAAAAATGGGGTTGGAAGGGATCATGGCAAAGAAAAAAGACAGCCCATACCTTACCGGTGACAGAAGCAGAAACTGGTTAAAAATAAAAGCTAACAAAAGGCAGGAGGTTGTAATAGCGGGCTATACCAAAAATAATGACAGCAGTAAACCCTTTAGTTCTTTGCTGGTTGGTGTTTTCGAAAGAGGAAAGCTCATATATACAGGCAAAATTGGGACTGGTTTTAACATCAAACAGCAGAAAGAAATGCTTACCCAGTTTAAGCCGCTTGTTATTAAAAAACCGGCATTTGATGAGGAACCCGATATCAATAAACCCAGTAGGTTCCGTCCCAATCCAACAAAGGCTACCGCCACCTGGCTAAAGCCAAAATTGATCTGCGAAGTAAGTTTTGCCGAGATGACCAATGATGGAGTAATGCGCCACCCGTCTTTTGAAGGAATGCGTGCAGACAAAAAGGCAAATGAGGTCAGGTTGGAAAAAGAAATAGAAACGGAAGATGTTTTAGCGCCAAAGGGGAAAAGATCGATTATCAAAATTGCGAAGAGCGGAGGACGAAAAACATTACTTAATCCGTCAGATGAAACCCAGGTGCGCAAAATTGGCGGGCATGAGCTGAAATTTACAAACCTGAGCAAAGTATTCTGGCCGAAAGAAAAATATACAAAAAGAGATTTAATTAATTATTACTACCAGGTATCGCCATACATTCTCCCCTACTTAAAAGACCGGCCCCAATCAATGAATCGTTTTCCGGATGGGATCAAGGGGGAAGGTTTTTATTTCAAAGATGTAACTGGTAAAGCGCCGGATTGGGTACATACGTTCCTGTATCGCAGCGACGCAGATAATAGAGACCGAAATTACCTCGTAGGACATGATGAGGCTACATTGCTATATATGGCCAATCTCGGGTGTATTGAAATGAATCCCTGGAGCAGTACGATTAAGAAGCCAGACCATCCCACCTTTTGCATCATAGATTTGGATCCGGGGAATAAAACTTCTTTTGATCAGGTTATCGAAGCGGCCAATGTTACCAGGGAAATTCTTACTGAATTCGGTGTACTATCTTATCCCAAAACCAGCGGATCAACAGGCATCCATATATATATCCCTTTGGGGAATAAATACACGTATGAGCAATCCAAAGAATTTGCGCGGGTGATTGCAACGCTGGTTCATCACAGAATCCCTAAGTTTACATCGATAGAACGTACCGTAAAAAACAGAAAAGGCAAAATGTATCTGGACTTTCTCCAGAACAGACCTCATGCTACAATTGCAGCGCCTTATTCGGTCAGGCCCAAGCCAGGCGCAACCGTTTCTATGCCATTGGACTGGTCTGAAGTAAACAAAGGACTAAAGATAGCAGACTTTACCATTAACAATGCTGTTGACCGGGTAAAAAAAATAGGTGACCTGTTTAAACCTGTTCTCGGGAAAGGAATTGATCTTTACAAAATTGTTAAGGCAATGGACAAGGACTGATCTCAATCATCCTTAATTCTATATTTCATCTGAAACGGAAAAAGCGCTTTTTACAATATCGGGCTTCATTACCTGGCCTTATAGAAAAACTGCTGAAAAAACATCACTGCACACAGACAATGTAAGGTTTATCCTTCTACCAAACCGAAGCCTCATTTTACCTCCCAAATTACATTGGGAAAGCCCCCATGTCATAAATTTATGAGGCAACTTTCCACATTGTTTATAACAATTTTGTCAAAGCACGGGTCATGACCGTCAAATGACAAAATGAATAAAATTGGAAAACGAGCAATCCGCCGAAAGGCACAACAGGACTGCATTACGCTATGGATAAAATAAGAAATTTACGGAACGTTCAGATCGAAAAATTGCAAAATAAGGGGTAAAATATTTCCACAGGCTGTGTATAACAAGTTTCACAGGTCTCAACTTTATATAATTAATTTGTAATTCACTGCTGTCAAAACAGCATCACAAGCTCTTTGTATAAAAAACTCAGGATAAGGAAGTAGGAACAATAGGTTGGTGCACATACTTCACACTGCGAATATACGTTCGGTTCCGTCCTGGAATCATCAACTTATCCACCGTTTTTTGACACCTGTTAAGGCTATGCTTAGCCTCAAAACATTGGGTTAAATCCTGGCAATTTCGCTTTGGATGTAAAAGACCCCTTATTTAGATTATGTCTAAATATAAAGGCACCTGCATGCGGTGCCATAACTATGGTCCGGTTTGTTGGTTTTCTACAAAACCAATCATCGACGACCAAACAGGTCAAACAATAAAAAAGGGCAAACGCATTTGCTTTTGCCCCGCCTGCACGCTCTGAAGTGCTGTTTGATCCGGACAGCAATTAACCTGTGTTAATTGCATCTTGTAGGAGTAGCCCCTTAAAATCCGATCTATCGAAAAGGTCGAAGCTACCCGGTTAGGATCTCATACTACCAATATGGGATCCTAATTTTTTTATACTAAATGTCTATTGTTTGATGTTTAAAATGCATGTATTTGCCCATTATTTCCTTTGCTCGCCACAAATGTATTTGTTTTCTTTTATTAAACAAACACGAAACAATTTTGAAACGAAATTTTATCAAAGTTATCAACAAAATTGTGGATAATTCTATAACTAGTTGATGATCAAGATTGCAATCCTGAAATTCATATGCTTAAACTTAATTTAAATTCACAGGTTTTTTCTTCGCGTTGCTAAATTGCCTTTAACTGCCGCTTCGATTTCATATGCACATTTACCCGGGAATAAAAAGCAATCATCCCGGAGAACAATCAACAATGCTCTGCACATTGATATTTAATTAAAAATCAAACAAATGCGACATGCCCAAAATAATTAGCAATTAAATGCTAATATTTTTAGTTTTTGAGTATACCTTAGCAGTGAAAATGCACAGTAAATGTATCTTAACTGCAAAACATATTATAGCCTCCGGTATGGAACGTATAGCACTGAAGAACTGGTTTTGGAAGCCGCAGACAAATTGGTTACAACACTGGCATTAACCAATATTAACAGTACCATTGATTCCTGGGAGTTTGTGAAGCTGTGTCAACAAAACGGAATAAAACCGGTTTTAGGCACAGAGATCAGGAACAAGGGCACCCTTCTTTACATTTTGATTGCCGCCAATAACAATGGCTTGCGCTGGATCCACCGGTTTTTATCGGAACATCTAATGAACAAAAAACCATTTCCTTTAGCTGGTGATACCCCTCTTTTTTTTGACAATCAAAATGACGGTTTTGTTATTTACCCGCTTAGAGGAAAGCCGCTGGAACAGTTGGAGCGCAATGAGTACGTTGGTATCCTGCCGACTGAATTAAATATGCTTTATTCAATTGATTGGAAACCCTATAAGGATCGGTTTGTGATCCGCCAGCCGGTTACTTTTCAAAACCAAAAAAAATACTTCAACCTGCACCGGCTGCTCCGGGCAATAGATGAAAATGCAATACTCACCAAATTGACCATCGAGTCGCAGGCTTCTCCGGATGAGATCTTCCTTGCCCCATCCGAATTACTGGAGAAGTTCAAGGATTATCCAGGCTTCGTAACAAATACTTACAAACTGATGGATGCCTGCGATATCAAAATGGAATTTTATACCGATAAGACAAAAAAAGTTTTCGGGGGAACCCCGGAAGATGACCGGAAATTATTAGAGAAGCTGGCACTGGACGGTTTTAGCAGAAGGTATGGAATGCAAAATAAGGTTGCCCTGGAACGACTGCATAAAGAACTTAAAATCATAAACGACCTGGGTTTTAATGCCTACTTCCTGATCAATTGGGATATGGTAATGTTTGCAAAAAACAGGGGTTCCTATTATGTGGGACGAGGAAGCGGAGCTAATTCCATTGTGGCCTATTGCCTTTACATTACGGAAGTCTGCCCGGTTGAATTAAATCTTTTTTTCGAGCGCTTTTTAAACCCACACAGGAAGTCCCCTCCGGATTTTGACATAGATTTTTCCTGGCGCGACCGCGACGAAATTATGGATTATCTGTTTAAGCGGCATGGAAGTGATTATGTCGCTTTGTTAGGTTCCATTTCAACTTTTAAATATGACGCGGCAACACACGAATTGGGCAAAGTCTTTGGATTATCCGAAGAAGAAATTAAAGCCGTTCAAAAATCACCCGATTTTAATGACCCAATACATAAGCTGGTCATTCAATATAGCCGGTTATTACATGGCTTTCCCAATATTATGTCCCTTCACCCTTGTGGGGTTCTGATATCAGACAAAGCCATTTCCCACTATGCAACCCGCTTTATGCCGCCTAAAGGGTTTCCAACAGTGCAAATGGATATGTTTACCGCCGAGGATGTAGGGTTAAACAAGTTTGACGTTCTTAGCCAACGCGGATTAGGCCATATTAAAGACTGCCTGGCCTGGATTCTTCTGAACAAAGGCGTTCGAGTCGATATTTTCGATATCCAGCGTTTTAAAAAGGATGAGCAAATCAAAAAACAAATCCGGGAAGCAAACACGATCGGCTGCTTTTACATTGAATCCCCGGCTATGCGCGGGCTGTTAAAAAAACTACGGTGTGATGATTATCTCACTTTAGTTGCAGCTTCGTCCATTATCCGGCCGGGCGTTGCCGAAAGCGGCATGATGCGTGAATATATTGAGCGGTATCATAACACTGCTGCAATCAAGTACCTTCACCCGTTATTTGAAGAGCACCTGGGCGAAACATTCGGCGTAATGGTATACCAGGAGGACGTCATTAAGATAGGCTATTATTTTGCCGGGCTGGACCTGGGGGAAGCTGATATCTTACGCCGTGCCATGTCGGGTAAATATCGCTCGGATAATGAATTCCAGATGATCAAAGAAAAGTTTATGTCCAATTGTGAAAAACTTGGACATAGCACAGAATTGGCACAGGAGGTATGGCGGCAAATGCAGTCATTCGCAGGCTACAGCTTTAACAAGGCACATTCCGCCTCCTTTGCGGTGGAAAGTTATCAATCGCTTTTCCTGAAAACATACTATCCTAAAGAATTTATGGTTTCCGTTATTAACAACTTCGGTGGCTTTTATACAACGGAGTTGTATTTTCTGGAATTACTGAAATGCGGGGGAGAAATTCATCCTCCATGTATCAACAACAGTGAGTATTACACCAGCATTGATGACAACACCATCTATTTAGGATTAATTCACATTAAATCCTTACAGAAAAAATTAGCTGAGGCCATATTAGACAACCGGGACAACCACGGTTCTTTTTTGCATTTACAGGAATTTATCGAGCGCATCAACCCAGGATTGGAACAACTAAATATATTGATCCAGATCGGCGCATTCGGATTTACCGGCAAATCTAAAAAGAGATTATTATGGGAAGCCAATTTTTTACAAAAGCGTATCACCACAACACATCACCATGCACTTTTTGAAGAAAAGCCCGTTGAGTTTGAATTACCGCAATTAATCGATTTACGCATCGACGATCTCTATGACCAGATGGAAATTTTGGGCTTCCCGTTAACCAATCCTTTTGAACTGGCTGATGAAGATCCTGCCAGCTTTATAGATGCCAGAGATCTGGAGCATTATAAGGGGCAAAAGGTGACGGTTCTTGCCTACTTTATTACACGCAAACACGTTACCACAAAGCGCAAAGATCAAATGTTCTTTGGCACCTTTGTAGATCACAATCTGGACTGGATCGACACCGTACATTTTCCGGATAGCGCTAAAAAGTTCCCATTACATTCCTCCGGGTTTTATAAGATCAGCGGGAAGGTCGTTGAAGATTTTGGCGTCTTCAGTATCGAAGTGTCCTATATGGAACAAACGGGATATAAACAACGAAGCTATGCTAACCTATGATAACAGACATATTGCCCACCTGGACATGGACACTTTTTTTGTGGCCGTAGAGCATCTAAGAAATCCCAGGCTAAAAGGCAAGCCCATTCTGATTGGCGGTAACAACGCCAGAGGGGTTGTTGCATCTTGCAGTTATGAGGCCCGGCGATTTGGCATTCACAGCGCCATGCCGATGAAAACAGCTTTACGGTTGTGCAAGCATGCCATTATAGTAAAAAGTGACTATGAGGCTTATTCCAAATATTCCGAGTTAGTAACGGACATAATACATGAAACCGTACCACTATATGAGAAGGCATCGATCGATGAATTTTATGTTGACCTGAGTGGCATGGACAAATTTTTTGGGTGCTTTAAATTCACTTCAAAATTAAAGGACAAAATCTTTAAAGAAAGCGGCTTACCGGTTTCCTGGGGACTGGCTTCCAATAAGCTGATCAGCAAGGTTGCCACCAATGAAGTAAAACCCAATGGCCAGTTAGAAATACTCCCCGGTTTTGAAAAAGGCTTTTTAGCACCATTGAGTATTATGAAAATTCCCGGCATCGGTAAAGAAACGGGCTACAAACTGCTTAAAATGGGGGTAGAAACCGTAAAAACGCTTAGTGAAATTCCGGTAGAATTACTGCAAAACCTAATGGGAGAAAATGGATCAGAGCTATGGAGAAGGGCCAACGGCATCGACGAAAGCCCTGTTGTTCCTTATCGTGAACAAAAAGGCATATCCACGGAGCAAACATTTCAGGAAGATACCATTAATACGGAATTGCTTAAAAGCAAGCTGGTCCATATGACAGAAAAAATTGGGTTTGAACTCCGGAGCCAAAACCGATTAACCGGATGCATTGCGGTAAAAATCAGGTATACCGATTTTGAAACCCATGTTAAACAAAAAACAGTCCCTTATACAAACATGGATGAGGTACTATTCAAATATGCTAAAGAAATTTTTGATCAGCTATATAACCGGCGGCAGCTGATACGGCTAATCGGGATACGTTATACCAAACTCATACCTGGCAATCACCAAATCAACCTGTTTAGTGACACTACCGAACAAATCAATCTATATCAATCCATTGACTATATAAAAAAACGCTTTGGAGAAAATCTATTATCACGAGGCGGCGCCATTTTAAAATAAAGCCCCCTGCATACCTTCAACAAAATCCGGGTCTACTCCCGGAATTTCAAGAGGCGGCAGTTCCGGGTAAAAGCGCCTGGCAAGCGGGTCTATACTATTCAGAAACCCTCTATCTAACGTATAATAATCTAATTGCTCATAGGGAATCTGGTAAGAAGCAATTTCCTGAATCCTTTTTTCATCCAGATCCCCAAATACCCACTCCCACGCAAGGTCATCGGTCAGCATCGTGGGCTGCCGTTTCTTTTGATTGTGGATCTGCTCCATTACCAGGTTAGCCTTCGTGGTAACAATGGAACAGGTATCTACAACCTCTCCCGTTTCAGCATCTTCCCATTGCTGCCAGATTCCGGCAAGCCAAAAATATTCCCGCCCCTTTAACATAACCCGGTAGGGGTATTTAACCGGTGTGACCCTTCGCTTTCCTGTTTTTTTATTTACTGGAAACTCATGCCTCCATTCATAAAAACCTGAAGATAAAAAAAGGCATCTCCGGGCAAGTGCGGCGTTACGATACACTTTACCTTTATTTAAAAGTTCTTCAGATACCGCGTTTAAAAAATCCAACCCTGCAACCAACTGCCCACGGTGGTCCTTGTGCGGACGGCGGCCAATCATCACCTGCTCCCTGGTTTCCCAATAGGGCCAGGTTAAAGGATCGGGAATGAAACCCCACTCCATCTGTACCAATTCAAAATCCTCCGTTCCCTGATCATCCCCCACAGGCACCAGTACCGCGCTGTTCGAGAAATCAAAGCCTACAATCAGGTCCCGGTTCAGGAATTTATATTTGGAAACCAGTTTTTCCAAATGCTTTAACCGGATAAATTCATCCCGCGTCACTTTTTGACCGTTGTAATAACACATAATTATTTGTCCCTGTTCGTTAAATATTCCTCAATTAATCGCCCCACCCCTTCTGCCTCTTGCTGCCTCCCTTCCGGTACGGACGTCCAAAATTCTTTTTTTTCAGCATTTTTTGCTTTGGTTATAACAATTGGTTTTCGGGAACTACTGAAAACAATATTGAAAGCTATTACACGCGGGAGGTTCATCCGCTCACACTTTAGCGTCACCCCATGCGCCACAAAGCTGAACCGATCCCCTGCCTTATCAAAAATATTGTTTGCCATTACTCCAGATTTTCTAAATACTTCTTTATTGCTTCGTTCAGATCATTTAAGATCAGGGTATCAATACTCGGGTCACCTGGTAAGGGGAAATATAAGCACCAGTTAGGATCATATACAAGTGTAAACTGTAAACTCCCTCTGTCCGGATCAAGCATGTAACCATGAATTTTGTCAACATCCGGCTCCGGACCGCCAATTTGCGGCGAGTGGTGAAAATGCAGACTTGCATAAAACCTTGCCTGATCATTTTCCAGGGATACTTCCATATGAGAACGGTTCCGCAAATCGATTTTAAACATACTTCAATTTAAAGAAAAAATCAGTTTTTACCAGTTAATACCTGCACAATTTTTTCATTTTTTACCGCTCCTCAGATAAGACCCTATTTACTTTCCTTTGGGTAACCAGCTATTGCACTCCTATCATTTTTCGTTGCGTCGCACACTTGTACTGTGGTACATCTATCCATTCTTTATAATAAATTATTTCTTCTGGAATCATCCAGTTCCTCCCGCTAATAGCTCCGCCTGCGGCTCGTTGCGACCTTCTGTCGCAAATTTCCCTAACTGTCCTTAGTAAAAGCAAGGTCTGCGCAAAAGAAGGATCGCTGTCACTTCTTTTGCTGGCCACTGGTTTTGCAAAATTTTTCTCCACCTCGATTTAGCGCCTTCGGCGAGTTTGTTACGGAGGTAGTAAAAATTATTCCAAAAACCTTGCTATTTCCCAAGTCCCGTTATAGAACAGGTTGCTACGAGGTTGACGACGAGGCCATAGGCCGAGAATTAGAAAACAAAAAAAACAATTCGTATGCAATCACAACAAAAAGCAAAATTGATGCGCCTTTCATGGCAGATTCAGAGGCAAAGAAAATCCAACCGCTCGAAATCCTTAGTTAGTGCCTGGGCTATCTACCTGAACGAAGATATCACCGTATATCACCTTGTTAGGAAACACAGCCCGGAACGCTACACAGCGAAGATCGACACCCGCAGTCTTACACTTTTTTAACCATTCATTATTCAATCACATTTAAAATTTATCACTCATGCAAACAGTAATCGGACGTTTAACCGCAGACGCAAAAATGACAACATTAGAAGATGGCCGCCAGGTTGTAAACTTCACCATCGCCGAAAATTACCGGTTCAGGGTAAAAGGTTCAGACAAAGCAAAGCAAGTAACTAATTTTTACGATTGTGCCTATTGGATCAAAACCGGCATTGCCGCCCACCTCAAAAAAGGAATGGTGGTTGAAACGGTTGGCCGTATCGGCGTAAAAGCATGGAAGGGAACAGACGGGGAACCAAAGGCACACTTAACCCTGCATGTGCAATACATTCAATTGCACGGCAACCCTAAAAAAGCAACCGCAAGCACCGAAGTACCGACGCAGGAATCCGATAAAGAGAATCTGCCCTTTTAAATCTCCCATCCGCTCCGGAGTACAAGCGCCGGAGCGGATTTAACCTAAAAAAATTTATATCATGGTAGCAATAAACGAAAAAGCACAGCAAATATTGGATCATCTGATCCAGCAATTAGGTGAAAAAGATTATATCAGGCTGCAATCTGAAACGTATGCTTCATTGTCCTTTGAACGTATTGGAGAATTTTCCTCTTTCTATGGCCCGGTAAAAATGTATAGCCTGCTGCGTACTTCAACCGTAAACAGTAAAATGATGTACGAGCCGGAAATTTGTTTTTATCATTTCGATGATACCAAAAACGATATTGACCGCGGCACTTATCCGTATTCCTTTCAATTAGACTTATTCGGCATAAATCAGCAAAGTATTGAACTGATAGACGGCGCATTTCATGTGCAAAGCATTATGCAAAGACAGCATACGAGTTACGCAAATAACTGGCTGGCAGTTATTAAAGAACAGGGGTTCATAAAATAGTCATTACCTAAAAACAAAACGCATGAAACACAAAATTGATTTCTTAAATGGTCAGGTAGCAGAAGTAAAATTGGTTTACAAATCTAAAGTAAAATCGGGCGACCGTCTCCGGATCAATGATTCCCGCCACATGGCTACAACATTCCGTAATGCATGGAACCCTGAAAATATAGAGCTACAGGAAGAATGCAAAATAATGTACCTGAACCGTGCCAATCATGTATTAGGATTATACTCCCTTTCCGCAGGGGGAACAGCGGGAACTGTTATAGATCCAAAACTGGTATTAGTGGCAGCATTGCGCCTGAATGCGTCTGGTATCGTTCTTTGCCATAGTCATCCATCTGGCAGCCTTTCGCCCAGCTGTGCAGACGAGTTTGTCACCGAAAAGGTACGAACAGCAGCCAAGTACTTCGATATCCGTCTGTTGGATCACATTATACTAACCTCAGATGGTTATTTCTCAATGGCCGATGAAGGATTGATTTATTAAGATTATAAACCAATGGTAACCGTCAAATGACGGTTACCATATAAAAAACAACACTATGACAATTTGTTATCAATGGGAATTTACCGTTGCACTCCTTATGAAAAGCGGGCGCAAGCGCAATGCACACAGCGTACTTGCATTAGGCAGCAAATATTCCGATGCACATTTTGATATGACGTATAAACTAAAGAAGCGGGGCGCGCAATTAATATCAGTAGTAAAAGTGCGGGTAATGGGAATAGCCTTTGCATGGGATGACAACTACAAATACATACAGCCCAAACTGGCAGACTGTATGCCGCCCATTCCTGAAAATCTAAATCTCAATGAATTAAAACCATAAAAAAATGAATACTTTAAACAGGCTGAATAACGCACAGCGGGCAAAACTGATATTTGAGCTATTACCCGCAGACATTCCGGAATATATCGAATTTACAAAAGCCCTTTCCGCCCGCGTCACTGCTGATCCCGAAGGCTTACGCAAAAAATGGAACAACTGTCTGTTAACCGTTGATTCCTGGGTAAGACTGGCAAAAATTGTTGCTGAATCAATAGACAAACACGGAGTTAAGCTTTCCAAAAGCAGCCGCCTTTTTTCATTTGTGTTATTCGATGGATACGTTGCTCTATTCTCCGTTCACTGCTTACAGCAATTTGTCCTTACTACTGAACTCAAAGAACCACGCTTAAAAACTGCCGTAGAATTATTTTTCACCCTTTAAAAATTATAGTTATGAAAAACGATTTTGAACAACGGAAACAAAACAGGATTGAATACGCCAAACAGCAGGCCGAAAAAAACCGGCAGAAAGGCGACAACCTGTACAATCATGCAACAGAAATGCAGTCGGTAATTCCCTTTGGCCAGCCTATATTAATTGGCCATCATTCCGAAAAACGGGACCGTAATTATCGCAATAAAATTCACAACACATTCGGTAAAGCATTTGAAGCAATGGACAAGGCCAAATACTATGAACAAAAAGCCGAAACAATCGCCGATAACAACGCCATATCTTCCGACGATCCGCAGGCGTTGGATAAATTGGATTGGAGGAATTAAAGAACAATCAGGAATTCATGAAGGCGGCCAATAAATGTATCAAAAAAAAGGACAGGGACGGTTTTTTAAAGCTGCGATTCGCCACCCCGGAATTGTGGGAAGAGATCAACAGCCCCTCCCGGTTGGGATATACAGGCTATGCAGGTTATTCCCTTCAAAACAATAATGCCAATATTGCCCGGATCAAAAAGCGTATTGCCTTGCTTGAAAAAGTGGAAACAATGCCCGGTTCCGAAACTGAAATAAATGGAGTTCGTTTTGTGACCAATCCGGAAGCCAACCGGGTACAGCTTTTCTTTCCCGGAATACCACCCAAAGAAGTGCGCAAAAAATTACATCAAAACGGGTTCCACTGGAGCAGATCCGCGGGAGCATGGCAGCGGCAATTAACGCCCCGTGCCCTATATGTGGCAAAAAGCTTTCTTAAAAACCTAGATTCCGGTACTGCGCATGAATAGGATACCCCTAAAACGATAATAAAGAGCAGCCAGCGGCTGCCCTTTATTATCAATTCAAAAACAATCACTATGACAGGAAAGGAAATAAAAACCGCCGTAGCTGGCGGCCTAAATCCTGCATAAAAAACAACTACTCTACAAAACTTTTCTTTCAACAAAAAAACCTCAAAATGGAACAGATCAATACACTTGCAGCCATCAAAGACAATTTCTGTACGCAGTTTCAAACATTCAAGGCCTCCCAACGTCAGCTGCAAAGCAAAATATACGCCCGGCAGTGGCAAATCGATAAACTGAAAATGCAAATGGAAAAACTTCATGGCCCGCGATGGACCGTAGACCTTTTGCAGCCCGTAGTGAATGAAATAAAAAAAAGGCTGCCCGGCTGGGATTACGACGATGATCAATTAATTCCATTGGGATTGGCTTGCAGGGTATCCGTTTTCTTCAATAAAAAAAAGAACACGCGTTCTTCCCAACTGTCCACTAAAAAAAGTATTCATATCATTTTTATACCGGGAGAGCTGAAGAATGCAGAATTATTGTATGAAACAGGTGAACAGGTCGCACGATTTGATCCCGGCACCATCGGGGAAATAAACGGCTTTAACCGGGTGACCAAACCCCTTGAAAGCATTAAAGAAGCGGTCACTTTCTTAAAAAAACAGATCAAAGCACAAAAGTAAAAATCATGAAAACCTATATATTTAAAGCGAGACGCAAGCAGGATCAGAATATCCGCTTTACCATTGCAGACCTTTTACCAATTCCCCACCGGCGGCACTACTCATTTGTAGAAATTTCTGAGTTCTGCGACTATTCGAAGTTCCGGGCGGATTGGTATAACCTGATGGACGAGGAATACAATTATTTATATCAAATCCCCGGTAATGCGGGAATAAATTTCTTTAAAATTAAAGGGCATGATCTGATTGTGATACCGGGTGAAATTATTCATCCTACAAAATTGACAGAACAAGACATTAAAGACCTTGACAACTTCAGGAGATCCGTTAAACGGTAAATCCGTAGTCACAGGCATTTATTATTTATCATTAAAAATCAATAATTATGTACATACATTTTTATCATGGCAGAAAAACAATTGAAGAAGAATTAAATGATTGGGGCGAAGATGGCCCGATCGTCTCAGTCTCCTTTATTTCGTGGACGTATGGAAACCTGAAATTACATGACGAAACGGATGATTTTACCTTTCTTTCCCAAGCGGAGGATCTCATCCCTTTGGGCAATATGTATTACGGAGATTTTGAATTACTTCCCGACGGTGATCCGTGGGTAAATGGACGCCCTGTAATCTCTATAAAAGAATTTGAAAACCTGAATCAAAAACAATGGCTATGAAAACGAAATTTACCTTTACCATTCAGCCCCTCCTTTACAATACCCCTGACCTGAAGGGGCCTATAACACAGGTCTTCTTTGCCAAACAATATATGGAGGAAGAAGGCGCATTTTACTATAATCGGCTTGCCCGGTTAACCTTTGAAAAACAAAACGTTCACTTAACGTTACCGGGTGCGATGCCGCTGATAGAAACCCTGATATTTGGTGAGCAACAACGTAATCACAGCACTTTGCACTTATGTATAAGAGGCGAACGTACATATTGCAAGGTAGCAACAGGCTACTTTCCAAAACGTATTGCGGTCACGCATAAGGAATACGAAGACGCTTTGTTGATGGGCAAGCTCACAAAAAAGGAAATACAGGAATTGTTTGCCTATATATGGGATCATCCGGAATCTATAAAGCCAATCGATCCCCCGCATTCAGGATTTCTTTAATGCAGCATTTAACCCACTGCCCGGCGGTTTATTCCTGTATAAATGAACAGGAATAAACCGCTTTTTTCTTTTCCGGCGCAGTATTTTTTCGTAAATTAGTGTCATGAATTTTTGGGAATTTAAAGAAGACAATTCAAGAGGCTACTATATGCCGGTCTCAAACAAAGCTGCCCGCGAACAGGGCGGACAGCTGGTTACTGGATTGTTCAATTTAATATTTTCCCTGTTCAAATTGCTTTGGGCATTGATTACAGGCGTTTTCGCTTTATTTTATATCTTCATTCGGTGGATCTGGAGGCTTGCGAGTAAACAAAGCAGGCAACCGCTCTAATCCCAACTTTTCTTTTTTCAATTACCAAAAAAGAAAAGTTCCCAAAAGAAAAACGCTCTATGCCCTGGGTAACCTTCGGTTGAATTATTTTTCTTTGCCTGTCGGCTGTAATGCGTTCAGCTTATTGTACATATCCGACAACCCGCCTTTCGTAAGCAGTTCAAACCCTATCTCCCTGAGCGCCTCCGAACTGCCATCACCAGCAGCCTCTAATAACCCCTCCAACGCCTCACCTGGCCTTGTTTGCAATCCCTTTTCAATCACCTTTACCAGCAATAAAACATTTTTCCGGGGCAGCCGTATATCCAGCTTTATCCGGTCTCCCATACCGGGTGCACTCATAATTGTTTCATAGAGCAATGACACTTCCTTCTCACTTAACATACTTTCACATTTTGAATAGCTAAAAAATAATTTCCTTATGTAAAAATAATCCTCACCATTCATTTTCAATAAACAGAGCCGTGCCATCTTATAACACGGCAATACAACCAACTTGACTGCACATTGAATCAAGTAGAAATTATGCATCCACTTGCGGCAAAAAATTTTCAAATTTATAAGGAACAACCAGGTCTCTCATTCTTTGTTTTTTATTAAAGTGACGTGATATATTCTGTGTTAATTCCTTATAATTTGTATCCGTAAAATCGTCGCCCTTCCGATGGTGGAATATTTTTATGGATCGGGAATTCTCATGCTCAAAAATGCGATTTAACATCACCCAATCCGAAAGTCCGCAGGAATGTCCCATTATCTGAACCTGGTACTCCCCCTCCTCCAAAAATTGGGAAAGCTTACGCAGGTTGTCTGTTCTGAAATAGCCGAAGGATTTTATATTATCAAGAAACCGGTTGTCGTTTTTCTTCTCCAGAACTTTATAATGATCATCCATTTCATCTCCAAACCCAAAAATCAGTGGATTCTCAACATCATCCAGCTTTCCATGAATATTTATAGTAGTAACGGAAGGTGCCACTTTGAAATTAGCGCTTAAACCTTCTGTATAAAGATTAGGTGTATGCGTATAATTGAAGTTAATCACAAGAATATGATCTAACTTACTAAGATCCGTTGAACTGCTCAAAAAGTCAGACTTTTTAAAAGCAGACGCAAATATTCTATTTGTAAAGTTGTTAAAGCTAGGCTCATGTAGTTTGTTCAGATAAGTATGCAAATGCATCTTAACCCTATCCAGCCCATCATTCAACGCTTTTAATTTCTTATCATAGCCAGTGTTATCTGATGAAGCAATACGTATTAATTCATCATAATATATTTGTTCAATATCTACCCATCCTAACGTTGAACACGACTTTATCGCTTTTTTCAATATGGGATTTAAACAATGAGCAATAAATTCCCTAGCAGGCTCTTTATTACCTGTAGTAATTAAACTCTCGTTTGAAACAAAGTAGCCAAGCAGCATTTCCCAATTGTCAGGATTGTTAATAGCCTTTTTAAAGTCCATATTGGTAAAATACTCAAACCTACTGGTAATTTTAAAATCAGCGCTTGAATGAACTCTTTTATCAAGGGCTTCGTTTGTACATTCTCTTAACAAGTGAATTAAAAAATCCTTATACCCGGTCCGCATCCCATGCGCCAGATCAAACCCGTTTCCTAATAGCATCAGTTTATTCATCTTGCCTTCTAAAAATTTGATCAATACAATTATTCTTCATCCGAATTTAAAACAAATATCGAGCAGTAACAAAATGTCCAGAATTTTAATATTTGCTGAAACAACTTACTCACCGTACTGTGACGTTGTACGACACGGCTGAATTATGAAGCTTTTGCCCTCCATACTTTTGTTGCTCAAATGATTTGTGAATCTGAAAATGTGAGTTATGACAATCAAAGAAGCAAACGCCATCGATATGGTGGCCTACCTGTCAGTAGCAGGTATTGAACCCGCGAAAATCCGTGGAGAAAATTACTGGTACCATTCCCCGTTCCGGAACGAAAAAACACCTTCCTTTAAGGTGAGCCGCAGGCGTAATCAATGGTATGATTTTGGTGAAGGCAGGGGCGGCAACCTAATAGATTTTATCCTCCTTTATGAAAACATTTCTATTTCAGAAGCATTAACCCAATTAGAAAATGCCTGCCAGTTACCTGGGCATCCCCCTGAATTATTTTCACCTGAAAAACCTGCAATACAAATTATTTCCATTCTTCCAATCAGTGCAGCTCCATTAATTCGCTATTATCAATCCCGCCGTATTGCAAACGAAATAGCGGCCAGATACCTCCATGAAATACATTATGAAAATGGCGGCAAAAATTATTACGCTTTAGGATTTAAAAATAATGCACGCGGATTTGAACTCCGGACTATCAATTTTAAAGGAAGCAGCCATCCCAAAGCGCCTACCACGATCGGAAATAAGGCTACTTCCCTAGCCGTTTTTGAGGGATTTTTTGACTTCCTTTCTTACCAGACAATACATCTGAACCAGCAGGTCCCGGAAATGGACTTTCTGATTCTCAACAGTACTTCCTTTTTTGAAATGCAACTGTCATTTATGCAGACTTACCAGCGGGTTTATTTGTATTTGGATAACGATAAGACCGGAACTAAATGCATCAAACGTGCCCTTGCTAGAGATCCTCACCTGTTCAGCGACGAACGCGCGCTATTCGCTGGGTATAAAGACCTCAGCGAATGGCATCAGAACTTTGGTTCTGGTGCCAGGCCTTCGGCCTGAGCGCGAAAAAGCGGAACAACTGTCAATGAATTGACCGCCGTGGTATTGAACAAGCCTGCTGCACCCTTCTGGTGCCGGCAGGCACTCAATCCCCCTCGCTGGCTTGGGGATGGCAAGGTGTACCAAAAGTGCAACTTTTGGACCTTGCCCTTCGCTCCGGAGTCGCTTCGGGAAAAAAGGACAAAGAGATATTTAGTCTCCCGCACTCGGAACTCATGCGGGAAATTTGTGAAAAGTGAAAATGAAACAGTGATGAATGAAGAAAAACCAACGCCTAAAAGATGGGTTACCATCCGGGTAAAACCAGAAGAATACAGGGCCATTCATAAATTATATGAGCAAACGACCTGTACCAAACTCAGCCAATATGTGCGCAAAGTATTGCTGCAAAAACCGGTGATTATTCTTTATAAAGATGAAGCATCCCGTGAAATTTTGTCAGTCTTAAATCAGCTTTCCAGGGAGCTTTCGGCCATCGGCAATAATTTCAATCAGACCGTTCACAAACTGCATACTTTGGACCATATTCCCGAGATAAAAATATGGGCAGAATTGACCGAATCCGGCAGGCAAAACCTGCTAAAAAAAATCGAAGAGATACGTATTTCAATGAATCAAATCCGCCAGCAATGCGTCCTCAAATAACCTTTCCAAAAAGCCTGAAAAGAGCGCTCAATTATCATGAAAAAAAAGTGCAGAAAGGCGCTGCTGAACTGCTCCATGCACATAACTTTTTCAAGCTGCCAAGGGACCTGAATTTTTATGACAAGGAACAGCGGTTTAAAGACCTGATGGCGCTTCATGAAACCGCACAAACAAAGCTGATTCATATATCGCTGAACTTTCACCCGTCAGAAAAAGAGCGTCTGGACAAAACATTCCTTATTCACCTGGCAGATGAATATATGCATAAGATTGGTTTTGGAGACCAGCCCTACCTTGTTTATCAGCATGACGACGCCGGCCATCCGCACATCCATGTGCTGTCGCCCCTAATACAGGAAGATGGGGTGCGGATCTCCACGCATTTTATCGGAAAAAATGTTTCCGAGCCGGTGCGTAAAGAAATGGAAAAACAGTACGGCTTTATTCCAGCAGATAAGAAAGAACAAACGCGGGAGGAAGAAAAACAACTGGCGATTACTCCTCAAAAAATACAGGCTGGCAAATCGGCCACCACGCGGAGCATCACCAATGTACTGGATCATGTGATCGATCGCTATAAATACACCTCTATCCATGAACTGAACGCGGTTTTACGACTATACAACGTAAAGGCAGATCGCGGTTCAGAAGATGGCCGGATTTATAAGCACCGCGGACTAACTTATGTGGTAATTGACAAGGAAGGTAAGACTCTGACAAAGCCCCTAAAAGCCTCGATATTTCACAGTAAACCGACCCTGGATTATATCGAAGAAAAATGCAAGAAGAACGAAAAAAAACGCCTGCCTGATAAAAAGCACATCAAAACGGCTATTGATTGGGCGATGCAGTCAGGCCCAGGTTCAATGGCAGAACTGGCGAAACTTTTAAAACGCGAACGAATTGATCTGGTCGTCCGACGTAATGAACAGGGGCGGGTATTTGGTATGACCTTTATAGATCATGTAAAGAAAACCGTTTTTAATGGCAGCGATATCGATAAAGAATATGCTGCAAAAAAAATGATGGAACGCCTGGGCCTGAATTCACAGCTGCAACAGGAAAAGGAGCTACAGAAACAGCAGACAAAGGCCAATAAAGCCAAAGCCGATGAAAAGGAACCGGCCAACGAAAACCTGGGGAAATCTGCATCTAAAATCATTGAACAGGTAGTAGATCCCGATAGTGGAGAAAGCTGGGCGATTAATAAAGAAATGCTAACCGAGGAACAACGGAAAAAGAAGAAGGGTTTTACAAAACAATGGGAAATATAATCACTCGTTCAAAAATCGTATAATATGGCAATGAATACCAATGAAAATGAAATGGGGTTAAGGAAGATTATGGACATGACCCGGCTGATCAGTGTAGTAGTACTATTGCTACACTTTTATGATAGCTGTTATGTTTTCTTCCAGGAAAGAGGCTGGACACATGCAATCAGCAATAAAATATTAGACAATATCCATCGTGCAGGACTATTTACAAGCTTTCATAAAGCGAAATTTATTGCGCTGGGCTTCCTGGCTTTATCGCTGTTGGGTGTGAAAGCAAAAAAGGGCGAGGAATTTAATTACCGGCTGGCAATTGCCTACCTGATAACAGGCCTGACGCTTTATTTTATCAGTGGCTTGCTGTTCTGGCTGCAGGCCACTAATATTATTATTGCCCTGTCCTATATGGGAGTAACAGCAATCGGGTTTATTTTCATTTTGACCGGCGGTACATTATTGTTTCGCATTATTAAAAAAAAACTCAACGGCGACGTGTTTAACACGCTTAACGAAACATTTCCCCAGGAAGAAAGGAAACTGGAAAATAAATACTCCGTAAACATTCCAACCCGGTATCAATTAAAGAACAAAGAGCGTAACGGATGGATTAATATCATTAACGGATTCAGGGGCGGTGTTCTTTTGATGGGGTTACCCGGTTCCGGGAAAACCCTGATAGCAAAAGAGATACTCAAACAGCAGATCGCGAAGGGCTATGCGCTATTCATTCATGACTTCAAATACCCTGATCTTACAAAAGTCGCCTATAACCATTTCCTGCAAAATAAGCACCGTTATAAAGTTCCTCCGAAGTTCCATATTCTGAATTTCGAGCAAGTACAGGAACGGTGCAATCCTCTATTACCGGGGTCAATTAATTCCATTACGGATGCTGCATCTGCTTCACGGGCAATTTTATTGGGATTAAATCAGAAATGGATCGACCAGCAGGGCGATTTCTGGGTGGAATCGAGTATCAGTTTTATCACGGCCCTGATCTGGTTTTTACGTATTTACCAGGAGGGCAGATTCTGCACCTTGCCACATGTTATAGAACTGGCTCAAACGCCGCTGGATAAATTGTTTACTATTCTGATTGCTGAACCGACCCTGGAGGTAATTGCCACCCCTTTTGTCCGGGCGTACCAGGAAGATGCCGGCAAACAGCTCATCGGCCAAATTTCGGGGGCTGCAATCAGCCTGGGGTCGCTTGCCAGTGAAAAGCTTTACTTTGTTCTATCTGGCAATGACTTTACGATGACCATTAACGATCCCAAAGCACCACAAATCGTTTGCCTTGCCAATAACCCGCAAGTATCAAATGTTTACTGTGCGATAATCTCCTTATACCTGAATACCCTGCAAAAACTTTTGAAGGAACAGGAGGAACAGCCCTGCGGGATTTTATTGGAGGAGTTTGCTAATATAACCTGGCATAGCGCAGACAAATTTCTATCGATTTGCAGAAGCTTTCTGGTGAACGTAACCCTGGTAATACAGGACGCCAGCCAGCTAGTTTTGCATTACGGTGAAAAGCAGGCGAATGTTATATTATCTATGGCTGGTAACATTATCTCTGGCCAGGTTACAGGAAACAGCTCCAAATCCCTTTCGGAACGGTTCGGCAAGATCTTGCAGGACCGCCAAAGCCTTACCATCAACAGCAGCGATACATCCATCAACAAATCCAAACAATTGGACTACGCAATACCCCAATCTACTATATCGGGGCTTTCTGCCGGTGAAGTCGTGGGTATGGTAGCTGACAATCCCGATCAGCGCATCCCGCAGAAGATGTTTCATTCCCGTGTAAGGCATGATTTTAATGCGATCAAAAAGGAAGAAGCAGGGTATGAGCCCTTGCCGAAAGAGCAGGTTGATAAAAAAGTCATCCGGGAGAATTTCCTGCGCGTCAAACGGGAATCAAAAGCGATAGTGGAAGATGAAATGGATAGGATTATGAATACTCCGGGATTGGCTCATTTTGTCCTCAAAAAATGAAGCGCAAGGTCTATTTACTATTTGCCCATACATTCTTAGCAAACATCAATCCTGCCGACAATTTTTAGAACGTCAGCCAATCCACAGGCAAAAGGTCCTTCGTATTTAATTCTTTATTAGTAAACCATTGTTTAGGAGCAATAACTATCTTATCTTTAAAAGTACTCAACCATGCAGACCACCAGGCAAACGAACTGTTTGATATAACAAAATACTTACACTGAGCCATTAATTGCAAGTAAAATTGATACTTGTCGTCATAGTAAGCCTCATCAACAAATACAAAATCAGCCGCTATCTCAATATTTCCTCTACACCATTGCATATCATCCGAGAAAATATAGAAAACAGGGTGTTCTACTTTACTTTTCATGAAAGCAATAGACTTTTCAATATATTCTTTATTCACTACGCCATGATAATCCAGTTTTTGCAGATAATCTCCGCGCCTCACATTAACCATGACTGAGTTTGTGCGCAGAATTTCCTCACCTAAAGCTTTCCAATGAATTTGCGGGGAATTGCAAAACTCGAAATCGCTTTTTAAAGTATCGACAATACATTGAAAATACTTAAAGGATTGCCAGTATCCGGAAAGAACTAGATTAAAATCCCCGTTGGCTGGTCGAGTTGCAGCATGCTCTTTCACCATTTTTATCAGAAGATCATCAAAATGAAAAAAGCGTTCATTAATATTTACGCGATTGGATCCCAAAGCCAGATCTTTATAAAGACTATCTTCTACATCCCCAATTCGGCATTCCGAGAGGTGAAAAATATCGAGGTCAAATTTCCTATTACTTTTGCCTTGTTGATAAATGTTCGTATTTAAAAATAAGTCCTGGTTCAACAATTCGGATAGATATCTTCCAAATGCATATTGAAACATCTGGTTGCCTAGCCCACCCAAAAGATTTACTGTAACCATAAATTCTCACCTGATGTATTGACAACCTTGAAGACTAAAATTTATTGCTCTTTAATTTTTCTTCAAATAAAGAATAACAATAATTTAGTACCCGCGCCAATAATTGATTTAACTACCTCCAGTTTTTTGATTTATAGGTTGTCCCCGTTCAAAGGGACCTGTGCCTTTCAACTAAACATGTAACTCATTTCTTTCAATTATTAAATTGATACGGGAACAACAACTCGAACTATAAGGTCTTTGCGAACAGATTCCAGTCTTTAAAAATCAGAAACAGCAACTCGCGTAACAATCAGATTTTTATTTTTTTCAAAATACTCCCGGGTCCACAAAAAACGCTCTTCCTTGGGCAACTTTTCATCATTAATAGCTATTTTTCCCAAAACATCCACTCTTAGTACTGCCTGCTTCACCTTAGCTCTCCCCAATTCAACAAAATGCTTATAATCAACAAAAAAAAATGAAATCCTCCCCCCCACAGGCTGATCAGCAGACTCATTGGTCATAAATAATTTTATTTCAGGTTTTATATCCTTTAATAATTTACTCAATGGATGATGTACATACTTTTTTTGATTTTTTACTATCAAAGGTAAATCATCAATAGACTTTGCGACCTTAGTGGAGCATGAAGCCGACAATAAAATGAATGCCAATAAAAAAAACAGCTCTTTTTTCATAAAGTTTGTTTTAGGGACAGACTGTGGTAGTAAATGGACTAGTTTCTTCCGCAGCGTTAGCATCGAAGGCTGTATTAACCGCTTTAAAATTCCCATTAGCATCCTTTTTCAATAATGCCACACCTGACATCATTTTAGCTAACAAATAAGATAGTGCTGTTTCATTAGCTTGTTGAGAAGTTTTATAATATAGTCCCTTTTCCTTCTCTACTATTTCATTATACTCATCAGTTTGAGCAGTTGGAAACTCGGGACCCCTTGTAATTTCATTTGTTTGAGGATTTCTTACAGCAGGAACCTTTGGATAACGTTCCTCAAAAGTTCTAGCGTATCCCAAATTTTCAATAATTAAAGCATATTCTACGTCGTTAGAAGTAGTGATAAATCTCTGATATTCACCACCATACAATATGGCTCGCTCTATCATACTATACACATCCGCAGCCGAGGCAGGGAGAACATTTGGGTGGCTGTGGAGATCAGCAAAAGGTCTATTAATCGTTGGGATGTCACCACTCATAGTCCCGCCTTCTAAAATATTACTGGCTATATTACCACCATTATTTTCATCTCTTCCAAAAGCCACAGAAAATTCTTTGGTCGGTTTAGCCGCCGCAGCATTTCTTAATGCTGTCAATGTTGTTGTAAAAAGTCCAGAACTTGAAAAACTGTTGGCTCTTTGACTTCCAAACATAGTTCTGTAACAAGGGTCGGCAGAAGACTGACTATTGGGTATATAGAGATATCCTCCATAACCATCTGTTGAAATAGGGTAGCCCAATATAGAAAAGTAATCAAGATAGCTATCCAACACCGTCGAACCCTGCGTACCATACGTTGCCGAGACGGTTACGGGGTCCATCACTTCTTGCCCCCCAATGAAGTAATCACCATTAGCATTTTGAGTAAATGGTATTCCGATAGTTATAAATGCTTGAATCGCACTAGCTTTAGAAGCAGATACAGTCACTTCATCTAAAGGAACCCAATTCACACCAGAACCTGAACCACTTCCTGCACCGGAACCAGAACCAGATCCGCTCCCAGAGCCTGATCCACTCCCAGAGCCTGAACCGCTCCCTCCATCCCCCGCCCATAGACCATATAAATCTACGGCATCTAATAGGCTATACTTCTTTGCCAATTCTGGCAGATTTAATTGTTGCTTTTTCATAACACAGTTAAAATTTTAATTTGAATAAGAAAAATTTGATTACAAAAAAATGACTTTCAGAAAAGGAAATGTTCATGACACCCGTAGCCCCCTTTCACTTAATCAAAACAAGAAATCTTTACTGGGCCAACAGACCATTAAAGGATAGGTCAACATTCCAGAACGAGGATTATCGTTATCTACATTTATACAATATAAACTTTTCAGGTAGCGTTCTTCCCGGAGCCCAACCAATGTGAATACCCTCCCGGTTGGCCAGCTCCACCTCCATTCTTTTCCGTTTGGAATTTAGGATAAGTTTTAAATCAAATAATTTGCCGCCTTTCGTAATATCCGTTATCGTTCCTAGAATAATATCCCGCCCTGATTCTTTTTTCCCGATTCCCGATATAGAAAATTTTTTATCGGCGTATGGTGTCTTCGAATATTCAAGAGAGCTTTCTATAATACTGTCGCCCCTTGTATAAGAATGAAAACCTACTATCAAATCCACACGTACATTGGTATTCAGCGGCATCAGTACCTTCTTTTTTTTAAGGAGGACAAATCGAATGGTATCACTCCCTATGTTTCCTATCCAGGTGCCTACAAACCGATTCAGTCGAGCGTTTCTAATATAGCTGTTTGGTTTAGGCGGCTGCGAATAGGTCACTATCGAAGCAGCCAATAGTCCGAGAAAAAACAACACGATTTTTTTTTGCATTTTTAACAAGGATTATTGACAACGTTATTATTATCATCAACTTTTATCGGATTCCACGCAGTAAATGCATTATTTCCCTTAAACAATCGCAAACCGGTATTCCCTGCTGCAATAAAATTCAAAAAAAGTTTTTCGTTATTCTCCACAGTATTTTGAGGTGATATTCCGTAAAGGTTATACACGAGAGAAAACTCATTTAGTGTGCTATTTCTAACGTTATCTTGCACAAAATTTGCAAACTTGCCAATATTATCAATCATTAACATGTATTGGGTATTTTGTGTTACAAGAGTCATCGAAAATTTTTGAACATTAGCTATCTTATTTTGAGCAAATAATTGTCCAATAGCAAAAATATCGTCAACCGAAAATATCGACAACAATCCTTCATAGTGATTATGTATGAGTCCTGTTATTGGAGATGGAATATTAAATTCTATACCAGGAGTATTCAATTCACCAGCAAGTGGAAGCCAATTATCTGTTTCCCCAGTTGATCTAATCGTATATGTCCACCCTCGCTCTCTATGTTCAGTAGTAGCATTCGCCTTTAGGGCGCCCAACACATCTCTAAAATATTGTTCAGTTCCCAGCATAGTGGCACCGTCACAGGGCGTAGGCTGCGGAGGGGGAGGGCTATATGTATATAATGAATACTCTCCGTCATTGTTACCTTGTAATGTATAACCAACTTCAGCTAAAAAATTCAAATACGCATCCAAAACCGCAGTTGAACCGGTTGTACCGTAACTTCCTACAATGGCAACAGGATCCAAAACTTCTTGTCCGCCGATAAAAAAATCGCCCGCACTATTCGTAGTAACTGGAATTCCCATCTCTTTAAAAGCATCCACAACTTTGGTTTTTGCGGAAACTGTCACTTCATCGAGTTTAACCCATACAGGCCCAGAACCAGAACCGCTTCCAGAACCGGAACCCGTCCCCGACCCAGAACCAGTCCCCGATCCAGATCCACTTCCCCCATCACCAGCCCAAAGACCGTACAAATCTACACTATCTAATAAGCTAAACTTTTTTGCCAATTCTGGCAGATTTAATTGCTGCTTTTTCATAATACAGTTAAGTTTTAATTTTAAATATAATAAAAAAATCTTTCATTAAAAATTATCATCAAATAGTAAAAAAAATTTCTCATATTTTAGGCATTTTTAGGACGCTTCAATAGTCGCTGTTCTCGATGGCAACCACAATCCCATATCCAACAGACCTTTCCCACCCCTTGGCAAACATAGAGTACGAATAATTTTTCTCGCCTAATGTAGGATCTAGTACTTTGAAAGAACTTTCACTTGCTTCACATAGGACTACAAAATGGCGTCTATTCCATAAAACAATTGCAGGTAACGGAACTTCATAGAGATCGCCAATCGTGCATTTGATAATAACAGATTCTAACCCCAATTTTTCAATTGCAGCTTGCAAAGCACTCATTGTAATACCCTTATCTGTAACATTACAAAACGACACTACCGCTTCCAAAGTGCATTCTTTCCCATAAAACTGAGCAACCATACACACACAAGCCGGTCCACAATCTTTTTTATGCCTCTGGTATATCATCGGAACTGATTTCAAACTCATCGCCATATAGAACTACTAAATCTGATGATAATCAAAATGCATTTTCATAATACCATCAAGTCTTTCAAATGTTTTTCGAAACATATTCTGAACGATTCCTTTGTGGTGGTTGTGAAGAGAAGTCACATCTGAATATCCAAAATCCCTTTGAGTAGAAACAGGAGGATAGAGTAACATTTTATCCTTTGTTAAACCTGAAAGCTTAATATCACCAATCACATTTTCATCAAAAGGTGCCTCCAAAATCTTATTAAAAAAACGGCGATATAAAATAATAAATTGAGTTGACAAACAATGATTAGTCCACAACCTGTTGTTATCTAACGGCACAGCGACATCAAACTTGCCACTCCCTCCTGACATATATTCACAACCCTGAAGATGTGCCTGAACAATAGTTTTGAACAAAACTTCTTTCGAATAGTCAGATGTAAATTCATGATCATCCTCGCAAATAATAATTACATCTTCATTTCTTTCTGTGGCCAATAGAATAACTTTGCGAATACTTTCCCACAAGCCTAACGCTCCAACTGGTCTTTTCATCGCATCAATTAATCTAACATCAAATTCAGATCGTCCCTCAAATTGCTTCATAATATGTTTCCTTCTTTCCATCCTTTCCGGAAGATTAATTACGTATACTGGAAGCACAAAATTTTCATATTTTCCTTCATCAATCAGAAGTGTATCAATATCCAGCAGACAACCTTTAAAAGCATTTCGCACATTGGTAAGAACACGCGCAGATTTAGAACTATGCCAAAACAGGCTTTCTACTCTTCCTGTGCCATTGTTTTTCGCAGTTGCATCTGAATATCCAAATTCCTTTTGAATAGAAATAAAGGGATACAAAAAATAAATTCTACTAGAAAGCGAAATCATTTTATAGTCGGCACAATCATGATTAGAAAAGGATACGTCAAGCAGAGTAGCGAAAAATTTTCTAAAAATTATCAGAAACTGAGTACCTGAAAAATTCTTCATTCTGAAAAACTCATCGGAAACCTGTACCCCATCTTCAAACCAACTTACGCCTCCCAAAAGTACATCAGCCTTCATTGAACGAGCGCTTTCAATGTACTCAAATAACTTCTTTTCGGAATAGTTTTCAGTAAAAACATGATCATCTTCACAGATAAGCACATAATTATCATCCGGCTTAGCCAAATCCCTTATTATATGAATAATACTATTCCATAATCCAACAGCACCCACCTGATGTTCATGAGCTTCAACAATATTGACATTAAATTCGTCTCGCCCCTCAAACTCTTTAAGAATATGCGCCTTACGGTCTGTTCTACTCTTTAAATTAATTACATAAGTAGGAATACTCATTACTTATACTTTTTAACATCAACACAAAAAAACCAAATAGGAAAACACATATACACCTTTTCCAGCAACTGCTCCCTCCTTCCTGGATCTTTAGGCTGCGATACAAATTTTATAACATTAAAATATCCTTCATTCAGACAATACCCACCTAAATCCTAAAAAAGCTTTTCGCCCAATGTTCAAAAAGGTCAGTTATCAAAAATGTAATTTTTGATTCTGCCATCTTCATCAACCTGAATTTTTGTCTTTAGACGATGGAATCCAAATAACTCTAAACTATGCTTCCATGAATATACCCTAATAAGGCTCTTCCAGTCCTTATATCGCGCATCAAGGCATTCAAATGTATTCGCGGGAATTTTCAAAGGAGCGCCTTCAAAATTAACCTCCAAAAATGGCTGTAGCATCGAATTAGGACATACTATACCATTTAAAAACACTACATCACTTCCTGAAACGTTGTAAACCCATAGATCGATATAAGGGAACGAATAATTAAGATCCCTAATTTTTGGTGATTCTATGAGCCAAATCTTGTAAAACGGCTTTTTACTCCAACCTTCAACGAAACGCCCCCAAGAAACCCCATTAATTTTATCAATTAGATTTAAGAAGTCATTGAGCCTATCCTCCTGTATCCCCAGGTCGATATCGTCATCCCATGCCATGATTTCTCCATGCCTGATATAAGCGAGGTGTGTCCCACCCTGTAAAAGCAAATCTATTTTATTCTGTTTTGCAACTTCACCAAGAATAACGAGCAGACGTCGCACATCTGACAACCCTCTTTCTGTCCAGGTATCATTTTTTGTAATTGCCAAAAAGATCTCATTTTCTCTATCCCTATTGATTATTTGTTGCTGTTTTTTAACATCAAACCAAGATACCATTATGCTAAACACATTTAGTTTAAACAACAATGGAAGTATTATTAACTCATCCTCAATATTTCTGGAGATTTCACCACAAAGGTTTATCGATTTTACAAATTTTTGGCTGATTAAATATACACAACTCAACCATTTTCTACCTAAAAAATAGGATTCATAATCATTGTCTTCACGGGTATTTACATTCAGGATTTGTTTTTCAGCAAGTTCATCGCAGCTATTTAAAATTTCCTCAGATTTAAAGGGAAAGCAAACATCCCAATCAAAAGTATGAAGATGCTCAATTAGTTCATCGAAGTCAATTACACTCTCTAATATAGCGCTGTTTTCAATTACTATAGCCCAATTATCACCAGACTCCATCAACATCTCCCATGCCCTCCGATGCAATCGAACAATATCTATTTCTGTTTTCGAAAGCTTAAACCCGTATTTACGGAGATGCCATGTTTGATCAACGGTCACTTCTCTCTCTGGATTTAGATCATTCATGGTTATGTCAACAATATTTCTTGCTCCAATCTTTTCTCCAATTTGATTAGATTTATTGACAAACTCCATTTTCTTATCCGGCAGTATAATTCTATATATCTTCATAACCGCTTCATTATTGAGTTCTAAGCATCAGATCAGCATTAACTAATTGAGTTGGCGTATTTACCGAATACCACTGGTGAGGGTACAACTCAGAGCACTTTAAAAGGCGTTTTTCAAGTAAAAAGGACCAAACATTAATAAAGTCTTCCATAGCACTATCGTTTACCGCTTCCACGATTAGCCGTGGATTAATTACCTGCATCCCGGAACTATATATTTCAGCTTTTTCACCCCTTGAAATTTGTTTAACAACTCCACCCTTACGATGTATATAATCTCCTTCAATCTCAGGGTTCGCAACCACGGGAACAATCATACATGGAGGACTATGTAATATTCTGTAACTACTATATATAAAGTCGAGATCCAGAAATGCTATGTTGTCACATGGAATGACTAATACCGGGCTATTAACAACCTTAAAAAAAGTATTGAATATCCACCAGGCGTTGCCTTGGTTTGTTGTATTTAGAACAGTTTTGACCCCAGAACTAAATACAAAATTGACAAGACTAGATGAATTCCGCCCAACAGTAACCACGATGTTCGAAACCTTATCTATTAATTGACTTAGCCCATCCCAAATTAGAGGTTTCCCGCCCACTTCAATTAGTGCTTTTGGTAAATTCTCCGTAGAGCCTAAGAGACGTTCTCCCTTTCCCGCAGCTAATATTGTTGCAAATTCAAACATATTAAACAGTCCATTATTATAAAGCCTGTAATTAATTTACGAACCTAAATCTTTACAAAATCAATACTGAAGAAGCATAATTTTTAAATACCAGCAGCTCTAATTTTCATTTTGGTCTTTCTTATTCCCAGGTTTCCTATTCTCATATGATGACTAGCCTTGTATCAAAATCACTGTTCAGAAAAACAATAATATTCATTTTAAAAATAAGAATTTTTTCAATACGACAATTCTTTTATATAAATGTCAAGTCGGATTTTCCTCTTTTAACAACTCGTTAATAAATCCCCAGCACTTTTCGGTATGAACATTTGCCGAAAGAGCAGTAAGATAAAAAAGTCACCCGGGAAAATTCTCTGCGCGTGAAATGGGAAGCAAAAACGATAGTGGAAGATGAAATGGATAGGATTATGAATACACCTGGGTTGGTGGGAATGATAGTTCGAAAATAAATATTTCGTCTTTTATTTCAACAAAACAATTAATGGTAAATTTGTTCTCCTAAGTATATATCAAATCTCCAAATGTCAATACCGTCCAAATGTCAGCAGGAAGAATATCCAATACGAAGGGCATTAGCCAGAATGAATATGTTTCTTCACGAAATAGATAATGCTACTATTGAATGGGGTGATACACTTAACAATCCACGTCTTTTGGAAGGAGATGAGCTAATGAAATTTGACATTGTTGCTGCCAACCCACCCTTTTCTTTAGATAAATGGGGAGCTGAGAATGCGGTTGCTGACCAATATAGCCGCTTTCATCGCGGGATACCACCAAAGAGTAAAGGAGATTATGCTTTTATCAGCCACATGATCGAAACTACTTACGCAGATACAGGCCGTGTAGGTGTCATTATGCCCCATGGAGTATTGTTTAGAGGAAGCAGTGAAGCTAAGATTCGTCAGCAATTAATCGAAGAAAATTTATTGGAAGCTGTAATAGGTCTTCCTGCTAACCTATTTTACGGAACCAGTATTCCTGCGACCATGCTAATATTTGATAAAGCCAAAGGTGCTAATACAGATGTGCTATTTATTGATGCAAGTAAAGGTTTCGAGACTGGAAAAAACCAGAATAGACTGCGTGAAGAAGATATTGCGCACATTGTAACAACGTATAAAGCATTTAAGGCTGAAGCCCCTCTGAAAGATGAAGGAGTTGTAATTGAAGATAAATACGCTTACAGAGCGACCTTTAACGAAATCAAAGAGAATGACTTTAATCTGAACATTCCTCGTTATGTGGATACGTTTGAAGAAGAAGAGGAAGTTGATATTAAGGCTGTGCAAGACGAAATCAACCTGTTAAAGAATCAGATTGCTGATGTGGAGAGTGATATGGAAAAATATTTAAAAGAGTTGGGTTATTAATATGGCAAAAAAGGAAACAGGAAATAGTGGAAGGCCACCAATACCGGAAAAAGTTAAGATTCAGTTATGGACATCTGCCGCCGGAAGATGTCAGTTTGATAATTGCAACAAGCCACTGTGGAGAAATGAATTAACGATGGGCAGAATGAATGCGTCATACATAGCTCATATATATGCTTTTTCAGAGAATGGGCCACGTTATGATGCGGATTTATCTCCCAAACTAGAAAAGGACTTCAGTAACTTAATGTTGGTTTGCGATGTTTGCCACAGAACATTCGATGATAAAGAATTAGAAGGCGAGTATCCGGCTTCTAGGTTGCAAAAAATGAAGAAAGATCATGAAGACAGGATTGAACTTTTGACAGCTATACAGCCAGACAAAAAAAGCCACATTATATTATATGGAGCAAGAATAGGTGAACATACATCTCCTCTCCATTTTAAAGGAGCTGTTTTGGCTCTGTTGCCAGACTACTACCCGGTAAAATCTAATGCGATTGAGTTGAGCTTGAAAAACAGCTCTTTTAATGATGCCGATGACACTTACTGGATCGTAGAAGCAGAAAATCTCAAAAACCTGTTTAGAGAACATGTTGCATTTACCAAAGCGAATGATAGTGTTCAACATTATTCAGTATTTGCACTTGCTCCGCAACCATTATTGATAATGTTAGGAACATTGCTTAATGATATCTATCCTGCGAATATTTATCAATTACATAGAGAACCGGCGACTTGGAATTGGCTGGAAGAGACAGAGCAGATTAATTATCTTGTCACTGAACCAGTTATTAACTCCAAAAAAGTAGCTCTTAAAATAGCGTTGAGCGCATCTGTTTCAGATGACAGAATAACGTCTGTGCTAAGCGACGATGCAGCAATATGGATGATAACGATCCCTTCTCCTCATAATGATTTTTTGAGAAGTAGAACTCAATTACAAGAATTGAGAAGATGCTTCAGGCAAATATTCGATAATATAAAGAGTAAACATGGTGAAGATGCAGAACTTCATATTTTTCCAGCGATGCCGGTTGCTGCAGCCGTAGAATTCGGTAGGGTTTGGATGCCCAAAGCTGATTTAGCTTTCACCATTTATGAACAAAACAGAGCAAAAGGAGGATTTTTTAAAACATTGAAAATAGAGTAATGCCTATGTTTAATACTACTACACCCAGCATAAGTTACCTTCTCGAAAACGTAGGCATAGCTTTAGATATAACAGAAGCACAGTATAAAGAAGTTGTCAACAGGTACACAGCTGTTTCCAATCATTTATCACAAGAAGGATCTGCATTAAGCAGATATATGCCTGATATAAAACCGCAAGGATCATTTCTTTTGGGCACAATGATACGTCCTTTAATTGAGGATGATGAACTTGACGTAGATGTGGTTTGTCGTCTAAAGGGAAAGAACTCTTGGTGGACACAATACGATTTGAAGCATGCGGTAAAAGATCAGCTAATAACTAATGCTGATTATGAAAGAATGCTTGATGAAGAAGGGAATAGATGCTGGACGCTTGTTTACCATGAAGCGGCAAAATTCCATATGGATATATTGCCTGCAGTCGTAAATGTTGGTGTGGTTAATCTCATGGAAAAATCATTTAATAGTCTGCGACCTGACCAAATCGAGGAGCTGGCTATACGAATTACCGATAAACGATGGAAGAATTACAAGACTGAAACAAATTCATCCAATTGGATGAAAAGCAATCCCTTTGGGTATGCAGCATGGTTTAAAGAAAGAGCTAACACATCATTTTATAAATCGGTCGTTCTAAATGAAGCTGTAGAACCTCTCCCTGCATATCAAACAGATAAAGAGATACTTGTTAGAGTAGTTCAGATTTTGAAACGACATAGAGATATTATGTTTGGTTCAAACGAAACCAGACCTATATCATGCATAATCACAACATTGGCTGCTTATGCTTATAACAAGGAAACTGACTTAATTCAAGCTCTAACCAACGTTTTAGAAAATTTTCTCAATACACAATATATCTACAAGAAATATAGTGCTGAGCACGGAAAGGAAATATGGTGGATTTCGAATCCAGTAAATCCTGAAGAGAATTTTGCAGACAGATGGCTCGAAGATCCAGAAAGAGAAAAGTCATTTTTCAATTGGTATGAAAAAGCGAAAGCAGATTTTGCTCAAATCCGTACCATGGATTTAACAACAGCGTATAGGTATCTGAAAGAACTACTAGGTACAAGAGCGGTAAACGAAGCAATTAGAAAAGTTGGTTATAGTAATTTAATAAATGAAAGCTACCAGCCTGTAAATTACTCACCTGCATTGTTAAGTGTAAGTCATCGCCAACGCCCGAGCTGGTTGCAACAATTGCAATATAACGTTGAGGTACATGGGCATTATAAAAACCATTATGGTAAGCATGTTACTATCACAAATCGCTCACAGATTCCGAAAAACTGCAACATCTATTTTGTTGCTTCAACAAATGTTCCGAAGCCTTTTGATGTGTACTGGCAGGTTGTAAATACTGGTGATGAAGCAGCCAGAGCTGGCAGTTTGCGGGGAGGAATTTTCCACTCACAAACAGCCGGTAAGGGCGGCTTAAACCAAAAGGAATATTCATCCTACAGTGGATTGCATTGGGTTGAGTGTTTTATTGTTAAGAATGGTGTCTGCGTAGCCCGTAGCGCTGAATTTTTTGTAAATATTGATTAGAAATGACAGAGATAACTATACCTAAAGGATGGAGCCAAATTCGCTTAGGAGATCATGGGATTATTAAAACAAGTAGTGTTGATAAAGTTATTGAGGATGGTGAAGATACGGTTTCATTAATAAATTATATGGATGTTTATAAAAACCATTTTATTGATTCAAATACTAAACTTTCAATTACGTCAGCTTCGCACAGAGAAAAGTTAAGTTTTAATATCATAAAAGGAGACATATTATTTACACCTTCATCTGAAACTCCTGAAGATATTGGACATTCTGCAGCTGTCTTAGAAGATTTACCAGATACTCTTTACAGCTACCATTTGGTAAGATATAGACTTTTTGACCAGAGTTTAATAGACCATAAATTTAGAGGATATGTATTTAATTCTCCTGATGTTTTACGACGATTGACAAAATTAGCAACAGGGTCGACAAGATATACGATTTCAAAAAACTCGATAGAGAACGTTGTTGCATTATTACCGCCATTAAGAGAGCAAAAGGAAATCAGTGAAGTACTTATTAAATGGCATCAAGCACTTCAATTAAATCTAAAGCTACTAGAGAGTTTAAGCGAACATAGAAAACATACAGGACAGATATTTATCTATCACCTAGGGAGTAGTTCATGTGTTAAATATTTTCCGATAAATTCCCTTGTAAATAAAATAAAGAGAGGATTTACCCCTGAAAATGAAGCTTTTTACCAAGAAATCGGCATAAGGTCTCACGCTAAAGGGATATTTCATAAAGAACCTGTAACAGGCAAGAGTTTGGGTAATAAATCCGTGTTTTGGATAGAACCCGATTGCTTTGTAGTCAACATTGTTTTTGCCTGGGAGCAAGCTGTAGCTAAAACTACAGAAGCTGAAGTCGGAATGATTGCTTCTCATCGCTTTCCCATGTATAAGCCTAAAGAAGGTGTTTTAGATTTGGATTACCTATTGTACTTCTTCAAGTCAGCAAAAGGTAAAAATTTGTTGGAACTGGCTTCCCCTGGTGGCGCAGGACGAAACAAGACTTTGGGTCAGTCTGAGTTTTTAAAGCTCAAAATTCCAGTTCCTCCAATTGAAGAACAAAAGAAAATAGTCCGATTACTGAATGCCGCTGATAAAGAAATCGAACTCCAAAAACAGAAAATAGAAGCAATCAAACTTCAAAAAAAGGGTTTGATGCAGCAGTTGTTAACCGGAAAAAAGAGAATTAAATTATGAAAATACTTGGGATTAGAAATGCTCCTTCTAAAATTAGATTTTGTATAATAGATGGGGATAAGACTACATTTACTTTTAGTAATCATGATAATGAAAACAAAATTGATATGCCTAAATCGCTCAAAACAGAGGCTGAAATGTATCAATGGGTAAAAAGTGAATATAAAAGAATTTTTGACAAATATGGTCCCTTCGACCATATGGCTATTAAGCAAAATGAGAACGTACCTACAAGATACAGTAGTGTGAAGCCTGTTATGTTTCTGGACTGTCTGGTAACTATGATAGCAATTGAAAATAACACCCCTTTTTCGTCACATGCCTATAATTCATTAGGTACAAAAAGTAAAGAAGTCGTTTCCTTTATTGAATCAAAGGTTACTAAATCCAAAACCAACTGGGATGTACAAATGGCAGATGCCATTGCAGCCGCAATAAAAAATTTACTATAATGAGTTTTAACGTTGGAGATAATATTTACAAATTTACCCTTATCAAAAAGTTGGGCGGTAACTTTGGTGAAGTTTGGCATGCAAATGATAATTCTATCAATAAGGAAGTTGCCTTAAAAATTCTGGAACCATCATTTGAACCTATCGCTAAATTATTAGATGAGGCAAGAATTGGTAATAAGTTTAATCACAAAAACCTTTTGCCCATTCATTATGCTGATGTAGCTACTGTTGGAAGCACGGTATATACACTTATCTCACAAGAGTATTATAAAAATGGAGCGATTACGAATCAGTTGAATGCTCATAATTTTTTGCCTTTACCACAGGCATTAAAAGTGTTACAGGATATTTTATTCGGATTAGAATACTTACACAACAGTGGCTTTTATCATAATGACATTAAGCCCGGTAATATTTTAGTCGATGACCAGCACAATGCTATATTAGCGGATTATGGTATTGCAGGTTTTTCTCCAAGTATAACTCCTATTACACCTAAAAACTCATATAAAGTTCACCGTGCACCAGAGACTGCCGGAGGAACCCCGATAATTAGTATTCATTCTGACATATATCAGGTGGGCTGTACTGCTTATCGGTTGTTGAATGGTATAACTCATTTAAAAAATGAATTCCATGCCTTAGGTCCAATAGCTTATGAAAGTGAAAAGGCTAAAGGCAAAATACCTAATATCGGAAATTATCAACCATTTATACCTTCAAGATTAAAAACTATAATTAATAAATCACTAAATGTGGATCCCGGACAACGATATTCTTCAGCGCTTGAAATGAGAAGAAAGTTAGAGAAACTTCACTTCCCAGGTTATTGGACAACAGATGCTTCATCAGAATTAGTTGGAATAGGGAAAAAATATTTATACCAATTTGAAATAGAAGCTAAAGCAGGTGATGTTTTTAATCTACATGCAACGAAAAAGAATAACATTTCAGGAAATATTACAAAAGTGAGTGACTTTACTAAGAAGAACTTAAATAGAAAGGAAATGGAGAAATTATGTAACGGATTTATCTCCTGGGTAGTTGAAAATGCTAATTAAGAAATAATTATGGACACACCTTCATTTAAAGAAGATCATATCTCCCAGATTCCAGCATTAAAACTGCTGATGAATATGGGCTGGAAATACCTGTCTCCTGATGAAGCTTTGGTAGCTCGTGGAGGTAGAAGTTCAAATGTTTTGCTGGAAGGCATCTTGAAAGTGCAATTAGGAAAAATTAACAAAATTGAATACAAGCAAAAGGAATTCTCCTTTTCAGAATCCACCATCAATAACGCGATACTTGCTATCCGCGATTTGCCTGTACAAGACGGATTCCTGGCAGCTAATAAAGCTTATTATGAACTTATTACTTTAGGTAAGAGTTTTGACCAGACTGTTTTAGGAGATAAGAAGAGTTTCTCCTTTAAGTACATCGACTGGAATAATCTGGAGAATAATGTGTATCATATTACAGAAGAATACAGCGTACTGCGTTCAGATCGTACAGACCATTATCGCCCGGACATTGTTTTGTTTATCAATGGTATTCCAATGGTGATAATAGAATGCAAATCACCTAAAATTAAAGACCCAGTAGAAAAGGCCATTGAACAGCATTTGAGAAACCAGCAGGAAAATGGTATTCGTAGCTTATACTTATATTCCAATCTTACCATTGCTCTTGCATGTAATGAGGCAAAGTATGGCACCACCGCAACCAGTAAAGAATTTTGGGGTGTTTGGAAAGAGATTTTTCGGACTAAAGAGGAAGAACGTTTATGGGAAAATGAAATTGGGAAAATAAAACATAGTCCTCTGCCTAAGGGTGATCGTACTTTGCTGTTTAAAGAGCGATTTAAAAATGTATTGCATTATTTTGAAAATTTAGAGCAGGCTGAACAGGTTGTAACTATTCAGGATAAATTGCTCTTTAGCTTTTGCCATCCTCAACGGTTATTAGAAATCATTTATAATTTCATATTATATGATGATGGGATCAAGAAGGTAGCTCGTTATCAACAGTATTTTGCTATTAAAAATACCTTGTCAAAAATCCTAAAAACAGATGTCAAAGGCCGACACGAAGGAGGTGTAATCTGGCACACGCAAGGAAGTGGGAAATCTTTAACGATGGTGATGCTTGCCCAGTTAATTGCTTCGCATCCTCAAATAAAAAATCCAAAAATACTTTTAGTAACCGACCGAATTGATCTTGATGACCAAATTACTGAAACGTTTAGGAAATGTCATGTCCCGGTAGAAAATGCACAGACCGGAAAACATCTGGTGGAGCTTGTACGAAGCCCGGATGATGCTGTTATAACCACACTCATTCACAAATTTGAAGCTGCGATAAATCAAGCTAAAGATGGATTCGAGTCTCTCGAAATCTATATTTTAATAGACGAAGGTCATCGCTCCCAGTACGGCTCCTTCAATGTGAAAATGCAAAAAGTGTTTCCGAATGCCTGTTTTATCGCATTTACAGGTACACCTTTGATGAGGAAAGAGAAAAGCACTGCAAATAAATTTGGTGGCATTATTGATGTGTATTCCATTACAGATGCTGTTGAAGACGGTGCTGTAGTGCCATTGCTATATGAAGGGAGGCATAATTTGATTGAAGTTAACGAAAAGCCGCTTGACAACTATTTTGATAAAGTGTCCGAGCCACTGACTCCGTATGGAAAAGCCGCTTTGAAAAGAAAATATAGCTCTAAAAATATTCTTAATAAAGCTGACCAGATCATATACGCAAGAGCTTGGGATATTACTGAACATTTTGTCGATAATTTTCAGGGTACGTGTTTTAAAGGGCAAATAGTTACGCCTAACAAAGCAACAGCTATTAAGTACAAAGAGTATTTAGATGAAATAGGAAAAGTAACTTCAGAAGTAATTATGTCGGCTCCCGACACCCGGGAAGGTGAAGAAGATGCTTTTGATGTATCTGATGACAAGGTGAAAAAATTCTGGAATGCCCGTATGGATAAGTACGGGACACAGGATAAGTATGAAAAATCGGTCATCGGTGCATTTAAAAAGCAGGACATCCCGGAACTTATTATAGTAGTGGATAAACTATTAACTGGATTTGATGCCCCAAAAAATATTGTCCTCTACTTAACCCGACAATTGAAAGAGCACACGTTATTGCAAGCTATTGCCCGAGTAAATCGTGTTTATCCTGGAAAGGATTACGGATATATCATCGATTATTTCGGCAATCTTGAAAATCTTGACAATGCAATACAGACATATTCGGGAGATAGCATGTTTGATGAGGGAGATTTAGTTGGAAGCTGGACCAATATAGGAGAAGAAATTAAAAAATTACCTCAAGCTCACTCAGAAGTCTGGGATATTTTTAAAACGATTAAAAACAAATATGATGAACCAGCTTATGAGGAATTATTAAGTGATGAGGCAATACGACATCAATTTTATGAGAAAGTTTCTGTCTTTGCCCGTTTGCTAAAATTAGCATTATCAAGTATTGACTTCTCTAATTCTACACCAGAAAAACAAATTGACAAGTATAAATCAGATCTAAAATTCTTCCTTGCCTTAAGAATATCTGTAAAAAGAAGGTTTTCTGACGATATTGACTATAAAGAATACGAACCGCAGGTACAAAAACTCATTGACAAGCATATTACTACTGAAGGAGAAGTACTTCGCATTACAGAATTGGTTGATATTTTTGACAAGGAACAACGGGAAGCAGAAGTTGAAAAACTTACTAGCAAGGCAGCAAAGGCTGACCATATTGCCAGCAGAACGATAAGGGCTATAAATATTAAAATGAATGAAGATCCTGTTTTCTATAAAAAGCTTTCTAAACTAATTCGGGAAGCAATTGAAGAATATCATCAGCAGCGAATCGATGAAGCAGAATTTTTAAGAAAGGCAAAAGAGTATGAGGCTTCTTTTCTTCATGGACAGAAAGACAATATTCCCGACTCTCTCAGAGGTAATGATATTGGCATCGCTATCTACAATATAGCATCAGATACTTTTAAGGATACGCTAAGTGGAAAACAGAATGTGGCAACAGAATTATCTTTAGGAATTGAAGATGTTATCCGTTCTATTGTTATACAAAATGATCAATTGGTAGTTGACTGGCAAGGCAAACCTGATATTGAGGGCAAGATACGTATCGATATTGATGATTATATTTTTGATTTAAAAAGTAAATACGATATCGAGTTTTCATTTGACGATATTGATAAGGTTGTTGAGGATGTCCTAAATGTAGCGAAGATTAAATTTGTATGATGACTGAAATACTTCAATCAATAGCATTTGGTTCTACGGTTATCAAATATAGTCTTGCCTATCAGAAGCGAAAAACCCTTGGTATTAAAGTTTACCCTGATGGTAGCGTAAAAGTCGCTGCACCGTTTGATACAATAGAAATAGAGATAAAAAATTATTTAAAGAAAAAAGCCCCATGGATAATTAAACAGCGACGTGAGTTTTTATCTTACCATCCATTAACACCCGCCCGTTTATATATTAATGGTGAAACTCATCTTTATTTAGGCAGGCAATATAAACTTCGAATAGAAACAGAAAGTATAAATGATGTTAAACTCTATCGGGGTCATTTAATAATATATTGTGGTAAAAAAGAAGATGCCAAAGAGATATTAGATAAATGGTATAGAGAAAGAGCCGTGATACATTTCAAGGAAATGCTGGATAAAACCTTTCCTTTACTCAGTAAATTTAAAATTTCAAAGCCAGATTTACAGATAAGACAAATGGAAAAACGCTGGGGAAGTTGCACCCCGGATGGCAAAGTTATATTAAACCCTGAATTGATTAAAGCTCCTAAAGGAAGTATCGAGTACGTTGTTATACATGAACTTTGTCACTTGATACATCATAATCATACCAAGCATTTCTATGATCTCCAGAAAAGCCTAATGCCAGACTGGAAAAAATGGAAAGAACGATTGGAACATAGTTTATCATAATTGTAACTAACAAAAGGGAGTTTGTTCACACAAACTCCCCAATGTCAAAATCACTCAAATCACTTTTCCGCAAGGTGGAAGAACCGTCGTCGCTTTCAGATGAAAGTGTGCTATCTAAAAGCTCGGCAATTCTTCGGGAAGCACCCTCTATGGAATTTTCCAGTAAGCTGAATAATTCAGTTCCCTGTAATTTCTGAACTATGGCTACCGCTATTTCCTTTTGAGCCTGTTCCAAATTTTCTTTTTGGAGCAACGCCCCTACTGAGCTTAGTTCGTCGTAGGTAACCCCTTGGGCAAGACTGTCATTACCACCGGATATTCCGTACCTGTTCCATTCTTCTTCCTCATCTTCCAAATCAGGCATATTGCTAAAAACTTCGTCCAGTTCTTCCTGCGGAATTTGCTTACCGACGATTTCGTTCTCGTCGTATTCGATGTCTAAATTATCGGGGTTTATCTCCGGTTCCGTTATTTGGCTTTCATTGGCAGTGTTTGGCACTGAAAGGCTTCTTGCTGGCTTTGGCTGTCCCATAATATCGGGCAGTTTCGGGTTAACTTTTTCCTGCACAGGCTTTTGCTCCGACCTTTTTTTAATGACAATCTTGTCCTGCAAAAGCAGAACAATGACGATGAGCAGGCATATCACAATTACTATTTCCATAATCAGAGGCTTTAAAAAATGGGTTTAAACTTTTCGTTGAAATCATCGGTAATTGCTTTCTCAAACATTTCAAAATGATGCTCCAGTATGTTATCAAGATAGGCATACAGTGGGATCTCATCTTTACCAATGACCTGTACAATACGGGATAAGCGTTCGTGGTATTCCTGTCGGATATAAATGCTTTTATCGCCCCGCTTTGTCATCGAGTGCGTTTTCAAAAAATGTTCGCCATAGCTGCCGTCAAGATGTTTCTTGGTGCGGTTCCTTTCCCGTTGTGCAGGTTTGCTTGGTAGCAATTCTTCCTGTTTCACTTCTTCTTTTACAGTTTCCTTTTCCGGTTCTTCCGGCAGTTCAGGTGGAAGCTGTAAGCCCTCTTTTTTAACGCCGTCCACCATCAGGTTCATCATCAACTCTTCGTTAATGTCGGGCGTGACTTTTCTTTTATTATCTTTTTCCATAAGACTATGATTGAATGATTTTTAGAAATTCATTGATGAACAGGTCTAACTGGCAGGCTTTCATCAAACGTTCATCAGGTGGCATTACGGTAGAACGGAAAACCGTTTTACTGTCGGCTTCGCTTTCTTTGCGAAAGCGGGTACTGTTCTTTACTTGGCTCTGCATCAGGCTTAATCCCAGCTGCTCAATAAGCTGATTGTACACGTCATATAAGGGAGTGCTTTCCCTGCCGTCCACCTGGTTCCAAAACAGGTTAATGGTCTGTATGGAAGTTTCGCCCTTTTTCATAATCACATCCTGTAAAAGCTGGGTGAAGATGAGCGTACTTTCCATTACCACACGGTCTGCGGTAATAGGCGTAAAAATATGGTGCATTCCTGCGAGTGCTTTCAGAATGCCGGGCGTGTTCACAGTTCCAGGCAGGTCAAAAAACACCACGTCGATCGGAACGGCGGAAGCCGTTACAAATTCGTGTACAGCATCCAGTACGCTATCTGCTTTATGCTGTGTAATGGGATAGGCTTTCTTGTTGATGGTGGTAAACTGCTTGTACGCCAATTTTTTCAAAGCCTCGTTTTCCATTACCATTGCCAAATCACGGGCTTTCATTTTCATTAAACTATGCTGCGGAAAATCCGCATCAAATACGGCTACGTTGTAGCCCAACCGATAGTGCATCGTACTTGCCACAAGCGTGGTAAATGTGCTTTTGCCAACACCGCCTTTTTGAGAAGAAAAGGCGATAAACAGAGGTTTCTTTTTTGTGTCCATATTTTAAAAATTTAAAGTGTACATAATTTTGTTTTCAGTCTTGCAGGCGTTCCAGAAAGCCGTTCTGATTTCACACTTTCATTCAGGAAAGCTATCAGGGTTGCCTACGTTCCTACCTGATTGCCTGCTTCCTTGCAGTACAGCAGCCCTGCAATCATTCCGGTAGCTTATCAGGCAGGCTTGCCGTCATTCTTTCATTCCGTCAATCAACCAATCATTCAGGCGAGCCGTATAGTTGGATAGCAAGTGTTCACGCTTTCCGGCAGTCGTACAATCTTGCTTTCTTGCTTTCTTGCTTTCTTGCAATCAGGCAGGCAGGATTGCCTGCGTTTCTGAATGCGTGCTGTCTGCTCTTCCTGAAGCACGGGCTGCCTGTCTTCCTGCCATCATTCAATAGCAAAGAACCAATCAATTTCATTCGATTGTATGCCTGTGGCATTGTTTGGCGGTCAGAGGCACTGTTTGGCTCTGTGGCACAGTGCAACGCTATCGGGAACAGGGCTTTACTTTGTATTGTGATTTTTATTAACGGATTTATGCAAATGACTTTTGACATATTGGTAGGTAACGGTAACGGCAACAAGCCGTTTTTCCCTGTTACATCCAATCCGTCCCGCAGGGCGGATTTTTGTGTTCACCGGAACACGGCAAGTTGTGTTTTGAGGCACTCGAAACCGAGTTCGTGCCTCAAAACAACTTGCCCTTTGCAGGGGGCAGAAAACACCTTCCGAAGTCAGGGTTTTGTGTGAATTTAAAAATGGATTTGTGATGAGCGAGAACAGTAACAGTAAAAAGAATAAGGGCGGACGGACACCTAAAACCGACCCAAGCATCCACCGCCATGTTTTCCGTCTTACCGATGAAGAAAACGCCAAACTTTTATCGCTTTTTGAAGCATCTGGAATGACCAATAAAGCGAAGTTTATCATTTCCCTACTGTTTGGTAAGGAAATGAAATCGGTTAAGATTGACAAAGGAACAGTTGATTTCTATATGCGACTGACTTCGTTTCACGGTCAATTTCGCTCCGTAGGCGTGAATTATAACCAGATTGTAAAGCTGCTGTACAAGCATTTCTCCGAGAAAAAAGCGGCAGCATTTCTATACAAATTGGAAAAACAGACGGCTGAAATGGCGATGCTATGCCAAAAAATCATCCAGCTAACGGAAGAGTTTGAAGCGAAACACCTGAAAAACCAGCCTTAGAAATGATAGCGAAAATTGGCAGAAGCGGAAATTTGTATGGAGCATTGGCGTACAATCAGCTCAAAGTGGAACATGAAAATGGGCAGATTTTGTTTACCAATAGGATAATTGAAACCACTAATGGTCATTACTCCGTTGCACAATTAGCCCAATCTTTTGCTCCTTACCTCATCGTAAACCGCAATACCGAAAAGCATACGTTGCATATTTCGCTCAATCCCGACCCGAATGATAAGGTTAGCGATGACAAGTTTCGGGAAATGGCAGAACAGTATATGCGGGAAATGGGCTACGGGGAACAACCTTTTGTAGTATTCAAGCATACCGATATTGACCGCAGCCATATCCATATCGTATCAGTTTGTGTGGATGAAGAGGGTAAAAAGATCTCGGATAAGTTCGAGAAAATGCGGTCTATGAATGTATGCCGTGAACTTGAAAAGCAACACGGATTGATACCTGCAACGGATAAGGAGCATAAGCAGAATGAGCAGATTTTCCGTCCGGTAGATTATCATGCAGGCGACGTCAAGAGCCAGATTGCTTCAGTAGTCCGCCACCTGCCGAATTATTACCAATACCAGACTTTGGGCGAATACAATACCTTGCTTTCCCTTTTTAATATTACCACTGAAAAAGTTGAGGGAGAATTACACGGTAAGGCACAGCAGGGCTTGTTGTATATTCCCTTGAATGAAAAAGGCGAAAGAGCCGGGCATCCGTTCAAGGCTTCCCTTTTCGGGAAGAGTGCGGGGCTTCCTGCTTTGGAATTGCATTTTTCAAAATGCAAAACAGCTTTGAAAGACAGCTCAACCAAACAAACCCTAAAATCCGCCATTACCATTGCCCTGAAAACTACCAGCGATGAGTTGAGCTTTAAAAAGCAGTTGGCAGAACAGGGCATTAACGTAGTAGTACGGAGGAATGATGCAAGGCGTATTTATGGAATGACATTTATAGACCACAATTCCAAAACCGTTTGGAACGGTTCCCGTTTAGCAAAGGAACTTTCAGCCAACATTTTCAATGACTATTGGAATAAGAATATTCAACCAGAAGTAAAAGAGCCCGCAGTGAATCAATCAAAAAAAACATACGCAAAAGATATCGAAGATCTGCCTTCAGAAAAACCACATCATTTATTCGACTTCCTCAATACAGAGCCTATCCCTGAGAAACATGAAGACGGTTTGATTGAGGCATTGGGTGGTTTGCTTCCCGAAGCCCAGGGTGAAGATTACGAAGAACAGGATTTTGCCAACAAGATGAAGAAGAAAAGAAAAAGAGGTTTGCACTAATGGACTGTATATCGGTAATTATTAAATATTCTTATATTAAAAAAAGCTCTATTTACAAAGAAATAAAGCCTTAAATTTTCAATTTACACGATTACTGAAATGATATTTGTTTTGTACTTTATATTACTGCATCAAGAAATTAATCATTAATTCAGCTGTTTCATTTGGTTTTTCAGAAAGTATAAAATGTCCGCAATCTTCTATTTTTTTTAATTGTAGATTGGTTGCAGTATTGGGCAACGACATTTGTAACAGGTCATATCCGCTTCCTCCAATTCCAATTACAGGGATTTTAAGCTTATCATAGGTTTTACTATCTTCAATGTCTTTTGGAAATGCTTGATACCAAGCGTTTGACGCTCGGATAGCATTTTTATCATTATAAGCAGAGCTATAAACAGCTTTATCAAAATCGCTTATGCTTTCCTGATCTTTCAATAGGTTTTTAAATAACCACTCAATAACAATATCCATTCGTCCCTCAAGTAGTTGTTCGGGCAGTTCTTTTACTTGATTAAATGCAAGCCACCAAGGATAGAGATAGTTTGCACCGAATACAGGTAACATTGGCAAATGATACATTCCTGTATCCGGATGCGGGGTATCCAACATGATCAATTTAGCAGCAGTTTCTGGATGATTTACTGCAAAACTTAATGCTACGTGTGCACCGATGTCGTGTCCGCCAATGTAAACCTTTTCAAATCCTAATTTTTTCACGAGTTCAAATATATCTTTGGCCATGTTTTTTTTCATAGCCATCTATTGGTTTGTCCGAATTTCCCATTCCTCTCATTTCGACAACAATAACATGGTATTTAGTCGCAAGGATAGGCATTACCTTATGATATGCCCACCAGGTTTCGGGATAGCCCGGAATCAAAACTAAAGGCTCTCCTTGTCCACCCATTACATAATGGAGCTTTACGCCATTTACATCTGCATAATGGTTAGTGAAATTTGGAACTAATTTGATTAGCTCATCGGTGTGAGGATTTTTGGTATTTATCATATTAAAAAAGCATTGGTATTAAAATCAAAATTATTTAACTATCTCAAATCTGTACAACACGATAATTGTTTGATTGCCAGCTTGTGATAAACAAAAGTAGGAACTAATTTTACAACACACAAGTATGCAGTATACTGTATGGTTTATATTTTTAATATATTTAACAAATGAAATTAATAAATCAACTTTCCAAGGAAACAGGTATCCCGATTGGAACAATACGTTTCTATGAAAAAAGCGGGCTTTTTAGTGGAGAAACAAAAAAGGAAGTAACCACTAATAATTATGTTTATTATGGAGATGAAGTTGTAGAAAAGCTTAGGTTTATACAAATGGCAAAAGCCGTTGGGTTCACATTGTCAGAAATAAAGGAAGTTATCGATGTTTGGTATAAAAAAGAGCTTTCACAAAAAGCACAAATTCAAGTTCTTGATCTCAAATTAGCACAAATCGATCAAAAAATAAAAGAATTAAAGACAATGAAAAAACAAATTGCTTTATGTAAAAGCAATATTGGAAATACAGAAGAATGAAATTAGACTACTCCTATACGTTTATTATTCTTACAATCTAACTCTTATTTTTTAGCATTATTATGGTCAAACACTTCCAGCTAATGCCACAGACTGCCATATTCTTATAGCCACTCTGTAAAACCTCTAAATTCACTTACAAAAATTGAATTTATTGAAATATGCAAGGAGAAGACGATTTAAGAGGTTTAGCCAAGATTATGGCTTTTATGAGGGCTGTAAGCATCCTTTTGATGCTGATGCACTTTTACTGGTTCTGTTACGGTTTCTTTTTAGAACGTGGCTGGACATTAGAAATCATCAACAAAATATTGGGTAATTTTCAGCGAACGGCAGGGCTGTTTTCGCATACCCTATATACCAAGCTGTTTGCTTTGGTATTGCTGGCTTTGAGCTGTTTGGGTTCTAAGGGAGTTAAAAATGAAAAGATAACCTGGTCTAAAATCTATGTGGCTTTAGCGATTGGTATTATCCTGTTTTTTCTAAATTTCCCTTTACTAAAGCTACCATTATTAATCGCTACAATCCTTTATATCCTTACCACAGGCTTAGGCTATATCGCTTTAATGGTAGCCGGAGTTTGGATGAGCCGTTTGCTTCGTACCAATCTGATGGATGATGTTTTCAACAACGAGAACGAAAGTTTTCAGCAGGAAACTAAATTGATGGAAAACGAATATTCTGTCAATCTTCCCACAAAGTTTTATTACAAAGGCAAATGGAACAACGGCTGGATTAACATAGTCAATCCTTTTCGAGCCTCGATTGTGTTGGGTACGCCGGGTTCAGGAAAATCGTATGCCATCGTAAATAATTACATCAAACAGCAGATTGAGAAAGGCTTTAGTATGTACATCTACGATTTCAAGTTCGACGACCTTTCTACCATTGCCTACAATCATTTGCTGAAACACAGGAATAAGTACAAAGTTCAGCCGAAATTTTACGTGATAAATTTTGACGACCCACGTAAAAGCCACCGTTGCAATCCACTCAATCCTGATTTTATGACAGATATTTCAGATGCCTACGAAGCGGCTTATACCATAATGCTAAACCTCAACAGGTCGTGGATACAGAAGCAAGGCGATTTTTTCGTGGAAAGCCCGATTATATTGCTTGCTGCCATTATTTGGTTCCTGAAAATTTATGACAACGGCAAGCATTGCACATTCCCACACGCTATTGAACTGCTGAACAAGAAATACGCCGATGTATTTACCATTCTTACATCGTACCCCGAACTGGAAAATTATTTATCTCCTTTTATGGATGCGTGGCAAGGTGGCGCACAAGACCAATTACAGGGGCAAATTGCATCTGCGAAAATTCCTCTATCTCGTATGATTTCGCCACAGTTGTATTGGGTAATGACAGGCGATGATTTTTCGCTGGACATCAACAATCCCAAAGAGCCAAAGATTTTATGCGTGGGTAATAATCCCGACCGACAAAATATTTATTCGGCGGCATTAGGTTTGTACAATTCAAGAATTGTAAAACTCATTAATAAGAAAGGTCAATTAAAGAGTTCCGTGATTATAGATGAGTTGCCAACAATATATTTTCGAGGACTGGACAATCTTATCGCAACGGCGAGAAGTAATAAGGTGGCGGTATGTTTGGGCTTTCAAGATTTTTCGCAATTAATACGTGATTATGGCGACAAAGAGGCTAAAGTTATTCAAAACACAGTCGGTAATATTTTCTCCGGTCAGGTTGTCGGAGAAACTGCAAAGAGCCTTTCGGAACGCTTTGGGAAAGTATTGCAGAAACGCCAAAGTATGACGATTAACCGCAACGATAAATCTACTTCTATATCCACACAGCTCGATAGCCTAATACCAGCTTCCAAAATCTCAACGCTTACACAAGGTATGTTTGTCGGTTCTGTATCGGATAACTTTGATGAGCGTATCGACCAGAAAATTTTCCACGCTGAAATTGTCGTGGATAACGAAAAGGTTTCTGCCGAAACCAAAGCCTATAAGAAGATACCGCAGATATTATCCTTTACTGATGAACTCGGCAACGATAATATGAAACAGGTCATTGAAGCCAATTACAGGCAGGTCAAAGCGGACGTTGTGCAGATTGTAGAAAGTGAAATGGAGCGGATTAAGAACGACCCCGATTTACAGCATTTGATACAGCAGGATTAATGATTAATCAAATTAATATTGATTTGGATAACTAAAGGATGAACTGAAATTTTTTCTATATTGAGAAGGAGTAACATGAAATGTTTTTAGAAATATGCGATTCATATTTAGAGAATTACTAAAACCGCATATATTGGCTATCTCATCTATTGTCAACTGTGTATCTGTCAAATAACGACATGCTGTTTCAGTCCTTAGTTTTTCCACATATTTAATAGGACTTGTATTTAGTTCTTTAACAAAAACCCTTGCAAAGTTTCGAGGACTCATTGATGACAATCCTGCTAATTTTTCTACAGTAATATCTTCATGTATATGGTCGTGAATCCAATTCAAAATATTATTTATCGGTTGATAATCTATGTTTTGGGATTCTAACATCATGCTATATTGAGTTTGATTACCTGGGCGTTTTAAAAAAAGCACCATTAATTTTGCTATCCTCAATGCGAACGTTTTTCCTAAATCCTCTTCTACTAACGCCAATGCTAAATCAAATCCTGCCGTAACACCGGCAGAAGTGTATACATTTCCTTGTTTAATGAAAATAGCTTCTTGATTTACGTATACATCAGGATAGGTTTTGGCCATTTCTTCACAAAGCTGCCAGTGGGTTACCGCATTTTTATTCCGTAATATACCGGCCTCAGCCAATATGAATGCTCCTGCACACATGGAACATATGCGGCGTACAATTTTCGACTGTAGTTTTAACCAAATAAGAATATCTTCTTTAAATCCGTTCTTTCGAGGAGCGCCTGCAACTATTAGTGTATCTATCGGATAATCAATTTCATGATAATTGCTTTCACAGTTAATGGATATTCTTGGTTTCATCTCAAGTTTCTTACTTATAACAGCTGATACAACGTGTATTTCATAGGAAAAACTAACATCATTTTTTAAATGCTCCATATTGTCGATAGCACTTTGAAAAACTTCTATTGGCGCAGATACGCTTAACATTGTGGAGTATGGGTGGACTAACACTACAACGTGCCTAATATCTTTGGTATTCTTCATTTCAACTGTTTTCACAAAAATAGTAATTCTTTTTATATTGGCAGTATTTGTATATAGTATGTCTTTTCTGTCAAATCAATAAAAAAGTAATTTTGCAAAAAAGATATTTTAATTATGAAAACGATAAAAATTGGTATTAATGGATTTGGACGAATAGGTCGTCTTGTCTTTCGTGCAGTTCAAAAATACGAGAACATCCAAGTTGTAGGCATTAATGACTTGACCAGTGTAGATTATTTGGCTTATATGCTAAAATATGATACTGTACATGGACATTTTGACGGGGAAATCAGCGTAAAGGACGGTAATTTATTAGTAAATGGACAAATCATCCGAATTACATCCGAGAAAAATCCAGAAGATTTAAAATGGAATGAAATTAATGCAGAATACATTATTGAAGCAACAGGCATATTCTTGACAAAGGAAAATGCACAAGGTCACATAAATGCAGGTGCTAAACGGGTAGTAATGTCAGGCCCTCCGAAAGATGATACTCCCATGTTTGTTATGGGGGTAAATGAGAAAATGTATAATGGAGAAGTTTTTGTGTCAAATGCCTCTTGTACTACCAATTGTGTTGCCCCGTTGGTGAAAGTAATAAATGATAAATTTGGAGTAGCGGAAGCGTTGATGACTGCCATACATGCAGCTACAGCATCACAAAAGACTGTTGACAGCCCCTCTGTGAAAGATTGGCGAGGTGGACGGGCAGTGACGGGAAATATTATACCATCTTCTACAGGAGCGGCAAAAGCTGTAGGAAAAGTAATCCCAGAACTTTCGGGTAAAATTACTGGGTTATCTTTTAGGGTACCCGTATTAGATGTTTCTGTGGTAGATTTAACATGCAGACTTAAAAAACCTGCAACTTATGAGGAAATATGCCAAACAATTAAAGAAGCTTCAAAAAATGAAATGAAAGGAATATTAGGATATACCGAAGATGAAGTTGTTTCCACAGACTTTATAGGAGAAACAAGAACGTCCGTATTCGATACAAAGGCAGGAATATCGTTGTCTCCAAATTTTGTAAAGTTGATTAGCTGGTATGATAACGAGTATGGTTTTTCCAACAAAATACTCGACCTTATTATACACATGGAAGCCTTCGCAGTTAAATAATTTATACTACAAAAACACACTCTTTGGAAACATATATTCTGTCCTATTATGTACTTCGGTGAATATTTTTGTTTCTGGATTGAATCGGTAAACTATATGATAACAAAGGAAATGTATATGCAATATTCAGACGAGGAACTTATAAAATTACTACCGAATTTCAATAATCATTTTATTAATGTAAATGGCATTCAACTACATTATGTAATAGGTGGTCAAGGAGATCCTTTGGTTTTAATCCCCGGCTATCCCGAAACATGGTGGGCTTATAATAAGGTAATGCCAATACTCATAAAAAAATATCGCGTTATTGTTATCGATATTCGTGGCATGGGAAGTTCAGATAAACCTTTTGAAGGATACGACAAGCGAAATATGGCTAAAGATGTCTTTGAACTCGTACAGCATTTGGGATTAAAAAGAATATCGATTGCTGGACATGATATAGGTGCTCATGTTGCATTTAGTTTCGCTGTAAATTATTCAGACATAGTTGCTAAACTTATTATGTTAGACACCCCTCATCCTGACGAAGGGATGTATCAATTACCAATGCTACCTATATTAGGTGCTAATTATCTTTACCCTTGGTGGCTTTCTTTTAATCAGGTCAAAGAATTACCTGAACGACTTCTTGAAGGGCGTATGGATGTTGTTATAGAATGGTTATTTAATCATTTATTGAAAGATGTAAACAGTATAAGTGATTTTCATAAATCGGTCTATGCCGCAGCGTATAATAATAAAGATGCTATAAGGGCTTCAAATGGTTGGTATCAAGCATTTCCTCAAGATATACAAGACATGAAGACATACAATAAACTTTCGGTTCCTACACTCGGAATTGGCGGTAGCGGATACGATATGTTGGCAATGTCTCTTCCTAAAATGATAAGCAATGTAAAACTAAAAAAAATAGAAAATAGCGGGCATTTCCTTTTAACTGAAAAGCCAACGGAGACAGTTGAACTCATGATAGATTTTTTGGAGCATTGATAAATTTTGGGATACTTACATATTTTCGCCTGATGTCAGAAATATAAATAATGTTAAGAATCATGAATAATAAGATACATTAAACATGATGTTAGATGGACAAATTCTACAAAGAAATGTTGCAAAACTTGGGAACAGGAATAATAGAACTTGAAATTGAGGAGGATTGCCCAACCAAACGGTTAGAAGCCATTATCAATACGATTGTAAAAAGCTTGTCCGAAGTAAAAGAGCGTGTTCTGAAAAGAGGGTTTAAGAACACTGCGGTTTTTACCGGAGTGTACAGAACTGTAAACGATAAACATTGGGTAAGCGATGTGGTAGCAGGAGCAGGATTTGGCATTCTCTCCACGGAGCTGGCTTACTGGCTTTTCCCTAAAATCAATGGCTTGCTTACGGGTAAGGAAAAGAGAACGGCAACGATGGTTATGCCTTACTATCAGAACAAAGGTTTCGGTATCGGCTTAGTACAGAATTTTTAAATCAGTGTATTATGTGGTTAGTTTATGCTTTATTATCCGCCTTATTTGCTGCACTTACCGCCATATTCGGTAAGCTGGGCGTAGCGAACGTCAATTCCAATCTTGCAACCGGGATACGGACGGTTGTCATATTGATAATGATATGGAGCATCATAATGGCAAGAGGCGAAGCAAAAGGAATGAGCATTTTATCAAAACAGAATATCACTTTTCTTATCATTTCAGGAATAGCCACAGGCTTATCGTGGCTATTCTATTTTAAAGCCTTGCAATTAGGGAAAGTATCGCAGGTAGCAGCCGTTGATAAGCTAAGTGTAGCCCTTACAATCATCATTGCCGTCCTGTTTTTAGGCGAGCAGCTTACGCTAAAGACATTTGCAGGAGCAAGCCTTATTATCATCGGAACCGTACTATTGGCTTGGAAGTAATGCCTGCGTACTTTTTTTAATCTCCCCAAATCAGAACTTAGCAAAAGCCGAATGGAAAAATTTTACAATGAAACATTAGAAAACTCGAAACGGACATCAAAGAATTGGAAATGGAAGCAGATAGCTCCATACAACAGGTTGAAACCGTAATCAGGCTTATCATCAAATGCCTGGCGAATGTAAAAGAGTATGTAGTGAACAGAGGATTTAAGAATACAGATGAAGAAATCCGTTTTTTCAAACACCAGAAACCTGTCATCGTATCAAAGCTGATTTATTATAATGCGATTTATAAAATCGAAACAAAGAAGCCTTATGGTGCAAAACCTATCAGGAATTACCTCAACAATGAACTGAAAAAGCTGAAACGGTACTTTGATAACAACCTCGAAGTTTATAAATACTACCGCACCAATAATTCCTTCATTGACGATCAGTTGTTTTTCAAGGAACAAATACGATATAAAGCTAAGTCTGGACACGTTTTATTTTGAAGCAGACCCGGACTTTTCTACCTCTCACGATTACAAGGCAGCAAAGATTATCGCCAATGACCTGATACAAGTCTATCTCGAAGACCAGCTTCATAAAACGGTGTATAAAGAAAAATCTACCAACCTGCCAAAACTAAACTGGGCGGGAAGCAAGACTGCATTAACCGAACTGATATACGCCCTTCACGCTCAGGGTGCATTCGATAATGCCGATATTAAAATCATTGCCAAAACTTTTGAAAGCATCTTTCATATTGACCTGGGCGACTTCTATTATACCTTTATGGAGCTTAAAAACCGGAAGGTAAACCGAACGAAATTTCTTGACAGCCTGCGTGATGCACTGATAAAGCGGATGGAAGAGCAGGAAGAGGAATAATAGCAAATTTCTATAACAGAATAGCCCTTTTCTGACCTTGTTATAATTTAAAGATAGATAGACTTGTCTATCTAATTGTTTTTTTACTATCTTTGTTCGAATAGAAAATATTAATTCAACAATGGAAAATCTAACTTCAAAAAAAATGCTACCCGTTTTTGCATTTTGGGCATTAGGCTTAATCTGGGGGAGTAATTTTATTTATATGAGGCTCGTATCTCATTATATCGCCTCTATGCAAGTTGTATTTCTTAGAGTGGCTTTATCTGTACTGCCTATTATCGCATACGGTATATTTACCCACTCATTCAAAAAAGAACATTTAAAGTATTGGTATCACTTTTTGGTAATGTCGTTACTGGCAGCAGTGGTTTATTACTATTGCTTTGTAATGGGGTCGCATCTGTTATATTCCGGTATCGCCGGAGCAATGAGTGGTTCCACTCCGTTGTTTTCGTTTGTACTTGGTATGCTTTTCTTGAATGAAGAAAAACTCACATTTCGTAAAGTTTTGGGACTATTGCTTGGTTTGCTCGGTATCATTCTGCTTGCAAAACCTTTTAACGCTGATTTTACTCCCACTACTTGGGAAGGAATAGCCTATATGGTTGTTGGTTCGTTAAGTTTTGGGGCATCTTTTATCTATGCAAAAAAATTCGTCAGCCCTTTACAAATTCCGAGTGTTGCATTGACCTCCTATCAACTGATTGGAGCAACCATTATTCTGCTTGCCATTACTCCATTCGAGGGGATGAGTAACGTGTTTTCAAATACAAACGCTGCTTTAGGCTTGATTATCGGTCTTAGCTTTTTAGGTACAGGATTGGCATTTCTTATTTACTATTTTATCATTGATAAATTGGGTGGTGTTAAAGCATCATCGGTTACATATATTCCCCCGATAGTTGCTCTTATCATCGGTGCATTTATAGGCAAAGAACCCATCGTTTTATCAGATTTTTTAGGAGCGTTTATTGTGCTTTTAGGAGTTTACTTACTAAAGAAAAAATAATATGACACCATCTGAAATTGTTAAAGAAAAAATCCTGACAACAGCTTCAAACCTGTTTTATAAGCAGGGCTATAATTCAACAGGCATCAATCAGATTATTGACGAAGCAGGAATTGCGAGAGGTTCGTTGTATAATCATTTCAAATCCAAAACAGAATTGCTTCACGCTTACCTGGAAGACAGTAGCAGCGATTGGTTTGTCCAATTACATGCCTATATAGATAAAATTGACAAACCGAAAGATAAGATTTTAGGACTGTTTGATTTCAGGATAAAAAGACAAGTTCGAAGTGGTTTCGGAGGATGTCCTTTTATCAAAGCTGGTGCGGAGGTACCACAAGATGATAAAAAAGCGTTTCAAATCATTGAAAAAAATAAAATGAAGTTTAGGGATTATATTTTGGAAATACTAAAAGACATAAGTTCCCAAAATAACCTACTTACCAAAGAGGAATTGGCAGACACTATCTATCTATTAATAGAGGGAGCCACAATTACAGCCAGTTTTCAAAAAAGAAATATAATGATTGGCAGAGCCAAAGAAATTACTGATAAACTAATATAAATGTGTTTGTTCCTTTCAGAAAACAGCTTGGAAAAACTGGTCATTTGCCAACGGAGAAATTATACACACTCAAAAATTAAATAAAATCAAAATGAAAAAAGTAATATTTAGTTCGGATGCTCCGGCTCCGATAGGTCCATTTTCACAGGGGGTCGTAGCGCAAGGAGCATTACTATATGTATCTGGAAATATAGGTATGAAACCTGGAGAAACAGAATTAGTTACTGGAGGAATAAGAGAGCAGACCAAACAAGTGCTTAGTAATATGAAAGCTATTGTCTCGGAAGCGGGATATTCGCTGTCTGATGTGGTTAAAGTAAATGTGTACCTGACAGATATGAAAGATTTTGCTTCGATGAACGAAGAATACGCAGAAATATTTTCTGAACTCGAACCTGCGAGAACAACTGTTCAGGTTGCTGGATTACCAAAAAACGCAATGGTAGAAATGGAATTAACAGCAGTTATATAATATCAATTCTTTGTAAATGTATAATTAAAAGAAATGTAAAAATGACTTGTAATTTCAAAAACGACTATTCTGTTGGTGCTCATCCCAACGTTTTAAATAGTTTGGTCGAAACAAGTCTTGTTCCAAAATCGGGATATATGAATGATGAATACTCCATAGAAGCAAAGAAAATATTGATGCAAAAAATCTAAAACCCCAATTCAACTACAGGCGGAAGAATTATCACAACATTAGCCAAACTTTTAAACAAAAAAAGAAGCGGTAAAGGTTTTATTTCCAACTGTATAGTAAGAAGAAAAGACATGATAATGATTTTTGAAAAATAAACAAGTAAACTTAAAATATAATGAATAATATAAGAACTTTCCTTTTGTTAAGTAGCGGTGCTTTTTTCCTGTTGTCAGGATTTATCAACAATGTAAAAGCACAAACAAAAACTTCTGTAAGTAAGAATGAATATAAAACAGACAGTATTAAAGTAAATAGCAATTATTTTACTTATCGAAAAATTGGAGCAAACACCAAAACAACTATTCCGCTTATTCTGTTTATCCACACCCGTGGCAATTTAGATAGTTGGGACGGTGCATTACTTGAGAAATTGGCAGCAGAACGTACAGTTATTACGTTCAACAATCGTGGTGTGGCAAGTTCAGGTGGACAAACACCTGAAAGTTTTGCGTTAATGGCGGAAGATGCTTACCTATTCATTAAAGCACTTGGTTATAATAAAGTTGATGTACTTGGCTTTTCAATAGGCGGCTGCGTAGTGCAGGAATTACTTGTATTGCACAATGAAATAGTACGCAATGCAATATTGGCAGGCACTTCACCCAAAGGAGCAAAAAGCATCAATCAGCGAGACCCGAAAATTGCAGAATTGGTTACAAGACCCACATTGGGAATGAAAGAATTTTTATCACTTTTTTTCAATGCTTCCGATAAAAGTCGTGAATTGGGAAAAGCATTTTGGCAACGCAAGTTAGCAAGTAAATATCCCCAAGATTTGGCAGTGAGTAAAGAAGCAGCCCAATCTCAAGCCACTGCCCGATTTAATTGGGGAAATGACACACTTCATTCTATACAATACGAAAACATAACCAACCCGATTTTAGTTGCGGGCGGAAAAGTAGACCTTCAAATGCCTACGCATAATTCGGTTGAACTGTATAACCTGTTGCCCAATGCCCAACTGAATTTATATCCCGATGCAGGACACGGTTTTCTTTTTCAATATCCTGAAATATTTGGTAGTGATGTTAACCGATTTTTAAACTCAAATAATTTTTAGAAGCATTAAGCAAATAATACTATAATCAAATAATGGAGCAACATTCTAACAAGTGGTTACAACATTTCATATTGCTTACCGCACCGTTACTAACAGTAATAGATATTTTTATAGTAAATATAGCAATGCCGTCCATAAAGCAAAGTTTCAATGCGTCAGATGGAGCAATAGAATTGGTAGTTGCGGCTTATTTGTTAGGGTTTGCGTCTTTTCAGGTTACAGGTAGTAGGGCAGGCGATATTTTCGGCAGGAAAAAAATTTTTTTATGGGGAATGTTTTTCTTTGTACTCACATCTTGTATTTGCGGTTTAGCACCAAATGTAATCGTACTGATTGCAGCACGTTTTTTTCAAGGTGTAAGCGGTTCATTTATGCAATCACAAGCATTAGCGTATGTGCAAGTTTTATTTCCCGAACGTAAAGAACGTACAAAAGCAATCGGTTATATCGGTATCACATTGGGTATTGCTTCTGTAATGGGACAATTTTTAGGCGGTTTATTTTCAGGCTTACATACTTTTATTGAAGGTTGGCGTTTTATTTTTTTAGTGAATTTACCCATTGGCATTGTTGCTTTTTTGTTAGCAAAAAAACATCTTGAAAACACCAAACTCAATTTCCAAGAAAGATTTGATTATTCTGGAGTAACGCTGTTCACATTGGCGCTAGGATTTTTTATTTATCCACTTACGGAAGGAAGGGAACAAGATTATCCCTTATGGAGTTTTGCAATGCTGTTGGCATCGCTGATATTGTTTTTTGTTTTCATTGTCAATCAAAAAAACAAATTAAAGAAACAACAAAAACCTTTAATGGACATACGCCTGTTCAAAATCAGAGATTATAATATAGGATTGATATTAGTTGCTTTTTATTTTGCTATGCACACTTCCTATTTGTTAGTGTCTACATTCTATTTACAAAGCGGCTTAAACCTTACATCAATGCAGGCAGGAATGTACTTTGTCGTAAACGGTGTATTGTTTATGTTATCGTCTTTTCTATCGGTTCGTTTAGTAAATAAGTTTGGTAAAAAGCCTGTTCAGATAGGTGTTGCACTAATGATAATCGTTTACATTTTGCAAATAATTTTCCTTAATAACCAAACAAATGAAATCACTTTTTTGTTTTTGCTATCTTTTCAGGGCTTTTGTGGTGGTTTAGTACTACCATCTTTAATCAATCTTACCCTAAAAAACATATCGCATCATTTTGTAGGCATTGCTTCTGGTATGTATAATACTATTCAGCAAACAGCTTCTTCAATGGGGGTGTGTTTCATAGGCGGTTTATTTTTTACGATTGCCAAAGCAAAGAACGATTTTGTTACAGCCTTTCATTACAGTTTATATGCAGGAATTGGCTGTCTGTTAATTTCATTTGCATTGTTGATAGTTATTGAAGATTTAAAAAAGAAGATATGAAAAGAGTTGTCATTACAGGACTTGGAGCTTTAACTCCCATAGGAAACAATGTAAACGATTTTTGGCAATCATTAGTAAATGGTGTTAGCGGTGCTGCACCCATTACTAAATTTGATACTGCCAAATTAGTTATCTCCTAGTTTCATTTTGTTGTTTAAGCATAGGACTAAAATAAAAATCCACTGTTATTGAGATGGACTTTTTTACAAAGTAAAAATGAGCTTTTTTACAAAGTTCACTATTAATTTCTGTTCTAACTTTGTCATATAAAATTTTAGAAATGAAAATAGTAGACAAAATTTACATCAATGGCGAATTTTTAAAACCCCACGGCAGAGAAGTTTTAGACATCATAAATCCTTCAAATAACCAAAAAATTGGTGAAGTCACACTTGCTGATGAAGTTGACACCCAAAATGCCATCGCATCAGCAAAAGAAGCTTTTAAAACATTTTCAAAAGCTACGGTTGAGGAACGAATTTCCTACTTGGAAAAACTAAAATCGGCAGTCGAAAAAAGAAAGAAAGAGTTTACAGATGTGATGGTGGAAGAATATGGCGGTACTTTCCAGTTCTCTTCGATGAGTAACGAATTTACAGGTCAATGGTTTGATTCGATGATTGAGTCCGTTAAAGGTTTTGAATTTGAACAAACCATTAATTCATCAAAAGTTTTTTTACAACCCGTTGGTGTAGTGGGAATCATAACTCCTTGGAACGCCAGCAATGGATCTATTTGCAGTAAGGTTGCTACAGCAATTTCAGCGGGTTGTACCGTGGTCATCAAACCAAGCGAAATGAGCGCACTTCAGACCCAGGTATTAATGGAAGCTTTTCACGAAGCTGGGTTACCGAAAGGAGTCATTAATTTTGTAACCGGTTTGGGAAGCGTAGTCAGAACCGAATTAACAGTTAATCCTGATGTAGCCAAAATCTCCTTCACAGGCTCCACAGTTGTGGGAAAGCTAATTGCTAAAGCAGCGGTGGATACGATGAAACGTGTAACCCTTGAACTCGGCGGAAAATCTCCAAACATCATTTTAGACGATGCGATTCTAGAACAAGCTATTCCGACAGCGGTGTTCGGCGCCTATATGAATAGCGGACAGGCCTGTATTGCGCCAACAAGACTTTTGGTTCCTGAAAGTCAATTGGAAAAGGTAAATGAAATTGCCAGAGTAACGGCAGAACAGGTCGTAGTTGGATTGCCTCAAAACGAAAATACTAATGTTGGCCCAATGGTAAGTGTAAAACAATTTGAAAGGGTTCAAAACTATATCAAAATTAGATTGGAGGAAGGCGCTTCTTTATTGGTGGGTGGAATAGGAAAACCTGATGGATTGGAAGATGGAAACTTTGTAAAAGCTACTATATTTACCAATGTAAAAAATGATATGACGATTGCGCAGGAAGAAATTTTTGGTCCGGTTTTATCCATTATTCCTTACAAAACCGATGAGGAAGCAATCTCAATTGCTAACGATACACCTTATGGATTAGCGGCTTATATAAGTTCATCTAATATCGAAAGAGCACAAAAGATGGCTTCACAGATAGATGCTGGAAGGGTTTGTATCAACGGCTTCAGCCACGACCCGATGGTTCCGTTTGGAGGATTTAAACAGTCTGGCATTGGGCGTGAATATGGCGTGTATGGTTTGGAGGCTTATTTGGAACCGAAAGCTGTTCTACAATAATTTTGTATTTTTGGTAAAGCGTTATTTGATAATGACGCTTTATCTTTTAGCATTAAATTGAAATGGAAAAATCAGACATTGTCTATTCGTGCTATCACGAGACGAGCAGGAACGGCGAAAATTTCGTACCGCAACACGTCTTGACTTTGCAGATTTCAGGAAGTTTTGACCTGTCTTACGGGCAGAAGAAATACGTTGCTAATGAGGGCGATTTTTATTTACTGCGAAAAAATCAGTTGGTAAAATTTACCAAACGACCTGCTACAAACAAGACTTTTGAAAGTCTCAATATTTTTCTGAGTGACGAAATTTTGAGAACGATGGCGAAGGATTATCATTTAGTATCCGTTCAATCCGAAGTCTCTTTACCAATGATCGCCATTGAAGTGAACGATGTACTTGAAAATTACATCACATCATTAAAAACCATTCTTGAAAATCCGAAACTGCTTACCAAAGATTTTATCGACCTCAAAATAAAGGAACTCTTATTTATTTTAATAGAAGCGCAGCCTGAACTCAAAAATATTTTTTTCGATTTTTCAGAGCCTTTTAAAATTGATTTGGAATCGTTTATGATTAAAAATTATATGTACAATGTCAATTTGGACCGTTTTGCTTACCTCACAGGAAGAAGTTTAGCGACTTTCAAGCGTGATTTTGAGAAGGTCTTTCACACATCGCCTCACAAATGGATTTTACAGAAACGTTTAGATGAAGCTCATTATCTGATCAACGAACAAAAAAAATCGCCTTCAGAAATTTATGTTGATTTGGGTTTTGAGGATTTATCTCATTTTTCTTATGCCTTTAAAAAGCATTTTGGATACAGTCCAAATAATATTACTTTAAGCAATAGATAGTCACCATTTAGAAATTCACAAAAAAATAAATCCTGCCTATAAATACCAGGCAGGATTTTCTTTAATATTTTTGGCATTATTTTGAAAATAATGCCACTTTCAAAGCTATTGCGGCATCTAAAACTGATTTTTGGACTGCCGGGATATGGGCCAACGGATTCAGCATTCCATAATCGTGGATGAAACCTTTGTATTCTGTAATTGTTGTTGGAACGCCTGCATCATCCAGTTTTCTTCCGTACGCCACACCTTCGTCGTGCAAAATATCATTCTCGGCAACCTGAACCAATGCTGGTGGTAAACCTTTTAATTCTTCCAAAGAAGCTTTTAATGGAGAAGCATATTTGTTATTACGTTCTTTTAAATCAGGTAGATAATTATCCCACATCCATTTCATCAATGGGGTTGTTAAGAATCTTTCCTGAGCATAGTTTGCGTAAGAAGCCCTGCTGAAATCTGAGTCTGTAACTGGCCAAAGAAGCACTTGTTGTTTTAGATTGGGACCATTCTTATCTTTTGCCATCAGTGCCACAACAGCTGCCATATTTCCGCCTACACTGTTTCCTGTAACGGCAAGTCTGGTGCCATCAACACCAATTTCTTTTCCGTGCTCAGAAACCCATTTGGTTGCTGCGTAAGCCTGATTGATAGCAATTGGAAATCTCGCTTCCGGAGAGGGCGTGTAATCCGGAAAAACTGCTACTGCACCACTGTTTACAACCAAATCACGAACCAATCTTTTGTGCGTAGGATAATCTCCTAAAACCCATCCGCCACCATGAAAGAACATAAATACAGGAAGTCCGGCCTTTGCGCCCTTTGGTTTTACGATGTGGATTTTTACTGTTTGCCCATCTTGTGTAATGGTTTTTTCAGATTCTTCGATGTCAGCATAATCGAAGTTTACAGATTTTTGAGCACCTACCAGAACCAATCTGGCATCTTTTGGAGCCAAGGTTTCCAATGGTTTTCCGTCGCCGCTGTTGAGAGCTTTTAAAAATTCTCTGGTTTCTCTGCCAATATTTGGGTCTTGTGAGGCTGGATTAGATTGTGCCATAATAGTAGAATTAATGATAAAAAATGTTGCTAAGGTTAGCAATTTGACATATACTGTTTTCATTATAATTATTTTTGAAGGTTGATATTTAAGATAATTTCGAAGTTGAAAGCCGAACTTACCGGACAGGTTTTTTCTGCTTCTCTGGCTATTTTTTCAAATTCCTCTGTGGAGATTCCGTCCACTTTTGCGTTGAGTGTCAATTCAGATTGTGTGATTTTTCCGTTGTCGAGGGTGATGACAGATTTTGTTTCCAGATTTTCGGGGTGATAACCGGCTTGTGTCAAATCCAGACTCAGTTTCATTGTAAAACATCCGGCGTGGGCGGCTGCCAAAAGCTCTTCTGGATTAGTTCCAACGCCGTCCGCAAAACGACTGTTGAATGAATATTGGGTTTGATTTAAAACGGTACTTTGAGTGGTTAAATGTCCGTTTCCTTCTTTGATGGTACCGTTCCAAACGGCGGTTGCGTTACGTTTCATAATCTTTGTTTTTAATTATTATTTTTTGATGAAACAAAGGTATGTCGCTGCAAGGTGCTGAAAAATATCAAAAGGTCGATTAGAATTGTACTTTTTTCCTTCTATTGGGAAATGATGAATTAATCTTTAATTTCTTTCCTAAAAACCGCCGGAGTTTTCCCTGATTTTTGGGCAAACATTCGATTAAAATACGCTGGGTCTTCATAGCCCAATTGATAGGCAATTTCCTTAATGCTCAATTCGCTGTAAAGCAGCAATCGCTTTGCTTCCAGAATGATTCTGTTTTTAATCATCTCATTCGGATTTTCGAGATTGAGTTTGTGAAATTTATTGGAAAGCGTTTTGGGAGCCAGGTTCAGAAGGTCTGCATAATCGGCAACGCTGTGTTTTTCTTTGTAATGAATATTTACCAGACGGCTAAAATTTCGGAAAAAATCCTGTTCAACATTAATGAGATTAAACTGTTCGGATTGAAGATTCTGTTTTTTCCATTGTCTTGTAGCTCTAATAATGATTTGTTTCAGATAGGTTCTAATCATTTCCTCAGATGAACGGTCTTGAAAATTAAGTTCATCATTGATTTGATTAAATAATTGCGACACCGTTTTCAGCTGGTCTTCCAGCAAATCCACCTTTGGAATTTCAAAAATATTGTTGAATAAAAGTCCGTCACAAGCCACCTCTTCGTCGTGAATCTGAATGCAGTAAAAATCTCTGTTGTAATAAATCAAAAAAGCATCTTCATCAGTTGCCGATTGAATATCAAGATATTGATTGGTGTTAATGAAAAACAAAGCCGGATTTTCAGTTTCATAAACATTGAAATCTACCGTCAAAGAATAACCTGCGGGAACGAACAAAACTTTGATGTAAGGTCTGAATGTTTCTCCATTCACAAAATCCAACGTTTCGGAATTAAAAGAAACCAATCCTAATTTTTTGTGATGCGATTCGAAAATGGGAGTCAAATTGCTCATTATCTACTTATGTTATTAGTACAAATTTAAAATTATTTTCAAAAACGTAATTCTGTGCTATTCTTCCGCTGATTTGGGTTACAAGCTTGGTGCTGATGCGAGATAACTTTGTCTTATCAAAATTTAAAAACAAAACAATCAAAATTTTAAAAAATGGCAAAGACAATTTTTATCACAGGAGCATCAAGAGGATTTGGAAAACTTTGGACAGAAGCATTGCTAAAAAGAGGCGACAAAGTAGCGGCAACATCAAGAAACATTGAAGCTTATAAAGTTTTGGCAGAACAATATCCCGAAACTTTTCTTCCTATTTCTTTAGATATCACCGACAGAGAAGCGGTTTTTGAAGCAGTAAACAAAGCTAAAAATCACTTCGGAAGTTTAGATGTTGTCATCAATAACGCCGGTTATGGTGTTTTCGGAGCGGTGGAAGAAGTGGGAGAAAAAGCAATTAAAGATGTTTTTGAAGCCAATGTTTTTGGTACGCTTTGGGTAACACAGGCTGCTTTGCCGATTTTCAGAGCGCAGGGAAGCGGTCATGTGATTCAGTTATCGAGTGTTTTAGGGGTTTGGAGCTTACCGACTTTAGGAATTTACAACGCAACTAAATTTGCGGTGGAAGGTTTCAGCGAAGCTTTGGCAACAGAAGTGAAACCGTTCGGAATTAACGTGACCATGATTGAACCTAATGGCTACACAACCGATTTTGGTGGAAGTTCTGCAGTTCACGGCGATGCAATTCCGGCTTATGATGCTTTGAAAGCCAGTTTGGGAGAAGCTGAAGGTCTTTTACCTGAAGATTATGGAACACCGGATGCTACCGTTCCTGCAATTTTAAAATTAATCGACAGCGAAAACCCGCCACTTCGTTTATTCTTAGGAAAAGTAGGATTAAGAAAAACCGAACGAGTTTATGCCGAAAAACTAAAGGTCTGGAACGATTGGAAAGAAGTTTCCGAAGCAGCTCACGGTCATTAATTTTTTTATGAAAGCCTTGCTGATAAAAAAGAGCAAGGCTTTCTTTTTTTAAATCCTATCAATATGAAATTTCAAAAGACAAAATATTTGTACATCAGTACAATATTGGCGTTTATGCTCATTCCGCTGGATGGCTTAACGACGGATATTTACATTCCGTCACTTCCTGCGATGGCAGAAGATTTGAGTGTACCGGTTGAGAAAGTGCAGATTTCACTGCTTTTATTTATGGTAAGTTCAGGATTTAGCCAGCTTTTTATCGGAAGTACTCTTGATAGTTTTGGGAGATACAGAATCAATATTTTTGCTTTAATCACCTTTTCTTTGGCAAGTTTTATCATTGCCTTGGTTCCGGAAATTTATGTGATTTATTTGATGAGAATTATTCAGGGGATCACGGTTTCACTCATTATTGTCGGGAAAAGAGCTTTTTTTGTTGACCTATACAAAGGCGAAAAGCTGAAACACTACACCAGTCTTTTTTCGATTGTCTGGGCAACTGCACCTATTGTTGCACCCTTCATTGGTGGCTATTTACAGGTACTTTTCGGGTGGAAATCCAATTTTTATCTCTTAGGAATTCTTACCATCATTATTTTGATTTTCGAACTTCGGTTTACAGGAGAATCTCTACAGAATTTTCAGGTGTTTAAAAGAAAAGAAATTGTAGCAGTTTACAAAAAAATGTTGGGAACACCTGATTTTTATTTAGGATTAATCATTATTGGTTTAAGCTATTCACTTCTAGTAGTTTACGGAATGGTAAGTCCCTTTATTATTGAAAAAGTATATGGATTTTCGCCAGTCGTTACGGGGTATAGCTCACTGGCTTCGGGAATTGCTTTAATGAGTGGCGGAATTACTTCTAAATTAATGATTAAAAAGGGACTTTTTACCAAAATAAATACGGCGATAATTTTACAGCTACTCATCGTTTTTGCAATGCTTACTGTCACTTTAAAGTATGACGGATTTTTATTTTTACTGGGTTTCACTTTATCATTACATCTTTTATCGGGATTTATTTTCAATAATGTTTATGCGTACAGTTTACAGAGATTCAGGACAAATGCCGGAATTGCAAGTGGTTTGACTGGTGGTGGTGTGTATGTAGTAAGCTCAGTTGCGGGCTATGGATTAATTAATTTATTTGAAATTAAAGATATTCAGACATTTGCTTCGGTAAATTTTATCATTGTTGGGACATTATTCGTTACCATTTTACTGTTCAGAAAAGCTTCGATGCATCAAAGATTGGAAGCAAGCTCGCAGGTAAGTTAGTTACTATACAAAACAGAAGTGCTGTCCATTTCTGTTTTTTAATTTCTTAAATTTGATAATACTTAAAGCTTTTAGCCCAATTAAATATGGAAAAAATCAATCACTATAAAAGCATCGTAGAATTGCACGAGAAAAGCGGTTTCGAACCTCCGAAAAATCCCCTTTTAGTTTGATGACTTGTAAAGAATTAATGACCTATTCTGTAGGTGAAGACCGATTTACAGGAGATTTTTATATGATTGGTTTAAAAAAAATCAAGTCTGGTTATGTGTTGTATGGTAAAACTAAATATGATCACAACAATGGCTCGGCGGTTTTTATGAAGCCCAGACAAATCATTAAAGTTCGCAATGTTCAGTTTGCTGAAAAGGGTTTTGTGATGTTTTTCCACGAAGATTATTTATCGGGACATCCACTGAACGAGCAAATCAAAAAGTACGGTTATTTTGAATATGAGATCAATGAAGCGCTTCACATTTCGCCTTCGGAAGAAGTGATTATGTGGGAACTTTATGAGAAAATCAGAAGAGAATATGATGAAAATTCGGACGAATTCAGCAGGGAAATTATTTTGTCGCATATCGATTCTATTTTAAAATATTCTGACCGTTTTTACAAAAGACAGTTCATAGACCGAAGCCCGAATGTTTCGGGAAGTATGGTTAAAAAATTCCTGATGGTTCTGGATGAGTATATCAAAGCGAACAAACATATTGATGACGGTTTGCCAAGCGTTAATTTTATGGCTGGAGAACTTGCGATTTCTCCCCGTTATCTCAGCGATATTCTGAAACAGGAAACCGGAAAAACAGCCTTGGAACACGTTCATATTTATTTGATTAAAGAAGCTAAAAATCTGCTGTTGAGTTCAGAAAGCAACGTTGCAGGAATTGCCTATGATTTAGGTTTCGAAAGTCCGTCATATTTTACCAGATTATTTAAAAAAGTGGTTGGGGTAACGCCTGTTCAATATAAAAAAGAAGCGGTTAAGTAGTTTTATATGTTTTTAATTCTGCTCAGGAAACTGTTTTCTGAAGTGCAGCGGAGAAATTCCGGCTTTGGTTTTGAAAATTTTAGTGAAGTGCGAGGGATGTTCAAAACCAAGTTCATAAGCAATTTCGCTTACCGATTTTGTAGTTCCCAAAAGGATGTTTTTTGCTTTATCGACCAGCTTTAAATGAATGTGTTCTATAGTTGTTTTGCCTGTAAATTTACTGAGCAAGTCTGATAAATAATTGGGAGAAAAATTTAGTTTGTCGGCAAAATATTTTACTTCGGGAATGCCTTTTTCTATCAATTGTTCCTCATTAAAATAAGCATTAAGAAAACTTTCAAAACGTTGGGTTACATCGTTTCCGGTTTTGTTTCTGGTAAAAAACTGTCGGTCATAGAATCGGTCAGCATAATTCAAAAGCATTTCAATCTGATTTAAAATTAAACCTTGAGTATGGCGGTCGATATTCTGCGAATATTCTTTTTTAATCCTAACAATTACTTCATCAAGCAAAACTTTTTCATCTTCCGAAATGTGAAGTGCCTCTTTGCTTTCGTATTGAAAAAAGGTGTATTTCTGAATTTTTTTTCCTAAATCTGACCCGTAAATAAAATCAGGATGAAATGCCAGAAACCAACCTTCCTCAATCTGGGTATCTGCACTCGGGCTCATTACCTGGATGGGTGCCGTAAACATCAAAGTTCCTTCTTGAAAATCGTAATGGGAACGACCGTATTTTAAACTTCCTTTGAACTTTTTGAAAACAATTGTGTACAAATCAAGGCTGTAAAAATAGTTGGCAAAATTCTCGTCAGATCGGCTTATGTTTTTCAAATCAATCACCGTCACCAAAGGATGTTTTGGGCTTCCGTAATTGTAAAAACGATGAAGGTCTGCAACCGATTTTATGGAAATAAAAGCTTCCGGCATTTTTCTGATTTTAGTATTAAATTTAAACTTTTCTGCTGAATTACGCCTGCATCAATCTCAAAAAATCTGCTTCGGAATTTTTGTTTTTCAAGTCGATATAAAACTGTGCATCTTCGCCAATTACATATCTTAATTTGGGGAGTTGGTCTGTTGCAGCCCCGAAAATAGTTTCCGCAACCTGCTCTGCGCTCGCTTTTGGAATATGTTCTGTGCGTTTGGTAAATTTCGGAACGAATGCTGCCAATTCCGCATTATATTCTTCAATTGTATTCTGAATCATTTCGATTCCGCTTCTGAAATTCGTAGCGATACTTCCAGGTTCTACGATTTTTACATCAATTCCGAACGCAGAAACTTCAAAATGTAAAGCTTCGGAAAATCCTTCCACTGCGAATTTCGAGCTGTTGTACAAGCTGGCAAAAGCTCCGGCGGTAATTCCTCCGAACGAAGAAATATTAATGATTGTTCCTTTTTTCTGTGCTCTCATTATTGGTAAAACGGCTTTGGTAACATTCATCAAACCAAAAACATTCACTTCAAATTGTTGCTGAATCTGTTTAGGATTTGAAGACTCAAAAACGCCCATCAATCCGTAGCCTGCGCTGTTTAGCAAAACATCAACCGAACCGAATGTTTCTGTGCCTTTTGCTATTGCTTCCTGAACTTGTTGTGAATTGGTGACATCCAATTTTACCAACAAAACGTTTTCAAGAAGATTCAGTTCTTTTTCGTTTTCCGGCGATCGCATTGCAGCTATTACATTCCATCCGTTTTGCTGAAATAATCTGGCGGTTGCCTTTCCTAATCCCGATGATGCACCGGTGATGAATACTGTACTTTTCATAATGAATTTGTTTAAAATTTATAATGCAAAGTTCCGGCAACACGCCAAACCACAATTGTAGATTTTACGGAAAGACTTATACATTTCTTCGCAACTGACACCTTTCACTTATCATTCTCTTATCGTGGTTTTATCTTCCAAAGCCATCTTCGCAATTTCGTCTTTACGCTTAAAACTTACACCTTCGTATTTTTTTATATATGTGAACAGTTCTTTCGCCGCCTGTACCATTTGCGGTGTGCCGCCAATTCGGTCGTGGAAGCTGATGGACATTTGCCTTCTGCGATTTGCGGCTTCTTCATACAACTGATCAAACTCCATTTTCACCTGATGTACGAATTGATCAACAGAGAAATTTTTGCCTTCAATGAGTTGAATGTCGTTGCAACGTAATGTGTAAGGAACCGTTACAAAATCCTTTCCGTTTACCTTTTGAATAAAAGGTTCATCCCTACTTAAATCATCTATGTGGTACAAAAATCCCAATTCCTGTAAAATTTTCAACGTGTTTTCGCCCCTGCGCAACCAATTGGCATTATAACCAATTGCATCAAAACCAGTAATTTTTTTGATGGCATCCACACCGTCTTTAATAAACTTTTTCTCCTCGTTGTATGACATTGTGTATTGCGTAGCCCAGTTCATTCCGTGTGCAGCAGCTTCGTGACCACGATCTACAATTTCTTTTGCCAATGCCGGATTTTTTAGCACTGCACTGCCCACCATATGCGAGGTGATTTTTACACCCAACTTATCCCAGTTATCCAACATCCGAGGAATACCTTCTTTATATCCGTACTCATACCAGGTTGTTGCCGGTAAATCTTTATAGCCTTTTTCCATATTTTGAGGGAAAGGGCTTTCTGCATTTTCGGGTTGCCCGCCGGCTTCAAACTGCATAGAAACTGAAACCACCAATCTTGAACCATCCAACCATTTTGATTTTTTTGATTTGGACTCTGGTTGCATATTTTTTCCGCTTTGCGCCATTCCAGAAAATGGTACGGCGCTTGCAACCAAGCCCGCTGTGGTAAGCAAACTGCCTTGTTTTATGAACTTTCTTCTGTCAATCATATTTTTATTTTTTAAAAAATTGGTCTAGTGAAATGCTGTTTGCAGCGATGAATTGGTACAGCGCAACAAGGATGATGGCGTGTATCATTTGCGATGGTAAAGCCTCCCAATTTTCTATTAGGCAAGTGCCGAACATTAATAGGAGCATCACAACCCAACCTGCGATAATTACTTTAGGAGAAAAGATGCCCAAGATTAGTAATATACCGATAGTGAATTCTGCCACTGGCAAGGCGTAGCTAAAAGGCGTAACCAAACTTTGTGGCAACATTGATTTTGAAAAACTGCCAGTCATCCATTGACTAAAAGCATTCAATTTTGGTAACCTTACCAAACCGTGCCCGAAAAAACTGATGCCCGCCACCAGACGTAACATGAGATAAGAAATATCATTCATAATAAAGTTTTTTACAAAGTTCAACTAAACACAAGGAAGTAAACAAGGTTTTTTACTGGATTTTTTTGTAAAATTGCAGGTATGGAAGTGCAAAATTTATACAGTACCTATGAATTAGAATGGCTCGAAACGCACGAGTACACCGCCAAACCCCGAAAAAATACTTTTTTTGAGATGGTTTTTGTGATGGAAGGAACAGGCATCCAAATCATTAATGAGCATCAACTTCCTTATGCGCCTAACAAATTATTCCTGATTTTTCCAGAGGATCTGCATAGTTTCGAGGTTCAATCGTTAAGCCAGTTTTTCTTCATCAGGTTTAATAACGATTATATTAAAACCCAAAACAGCCAAAACATCCGTGAGCTGGAATATATTTTTAACAGCCACAATCATCTTCCGGGTTGCATTCTAAAAACCGTTACCGACAAGCCGTTTATCCGTGCCGCCGTCGAAGCTTTAATTCGTGAAAGGGCAAGCCAGGCACCTCATCAGGAGCAAGTCATTCAACAATTAATAAATACCATTATTACCTATGCTGCCCGCAATCTTACTTTGCAGGAAAAGGAAGTTTTCAATGGTAAAATTTCCAGTGTAATGCCTATCATTAATTACCTTCATCAACATATTTTCGAGCCAGAGAAATTAAAAGTCAACCAACTGGCGGCACAGTTTCATCTTTCTCCAAAATATATGGGCGAATATTTTAAAAAACACACCGGAGAAAGCCTGCAACAATATATTATGCTTTATAAGTTGAAGCTCATTGAAAGCCGTTTAATGTTAACTGATATGCGTATTAATGAAATTGCTTTAGAATTTGGTTTTACAGACCAAAGTCATTTAAACAGGATCTTTAAAAAATATAAAGGTAAATCCCCTTCTTCGTATCGAAAGAGAAGCATTTAATACTATGGGTATTTCTGTGCTATTCTTCCGCTGAAATGGGTTAGTAATTTCTTTGTGTGCTGATATAACTTTGTATTAACAAAATGAAATAATTTAAATCGTAAAAAAATGAAAACAATTTCAGTACCCGAAAAAGAACAGCTAAGCTTTAGTGCACAGAGCATTTTAGAATCTGTAGAGAAAAAAATGGGAAAAATTCCCAATTTGTACGCAACGATAGGCTATTCATCATCCGCTTTAAAATCAATGTTGGAAACCGAGGCATCTTTGGCACACGACTCATCGTTTACGGCAAAAGAAAGAGAAGCGATTAATCTAATCGTTTCGCAAGTCAATGAATGTGATTACTGTTTGGCAGCGCACACTACATTGGCGAAAATGAGAGGTTTTACAGAAGAAGATACGCTGGAAATCAGAAAAGGAAGTTTTTCTGAGGCAAAATTAGAAGCTGCGATTAAATTGGCTCACTCCATTGCAAACAATAAAGGCAACGCAGGAAACGGGGCTTTAGAAAATTTCTTCAATGCAGGTTTCGACGAAAAAGCTCTAGTTGAACTGACTGCTTTGGTGGCGTTGAGAAGTTTTACCAACTATGTATTTGCCAACACTCAGATTCCTATTGATTTTCCTTTGGCACAGGCTATTTAAGAAGTGTTTTAATATAAGTATTTAGTTTTAAGTGGAAGCCTTCCAGATGTATATTTGGGAGGCTTTTTTATTTTTAAATTTTTTCCAAAACGTATTTCTGTGCTATTTTTCAGCTAAAATGAGCTAGCAGTTCGGTTGGGTTTGATGATAACTTTGCTTCATTAAATAACACTAAAAAATTAAAACAATGAGTAAAATAGTTCTTATCACAGGAGCATCAAAAGGATTCGGAAAATTATGGGCTGAAGCACTTTTGGAAAGAGGAGACAAAGTAGCGGCAACCGCAAGGAACGTTTCTTCATTACAGAATTTGAAAGATAAATACGGCGACAATATTTTGCCTTTAAAGCTTGATGTTAATAACCGTTCAGAAGTTTTTGAAGTAACGGAACAGGTAGAAAAACATTTCGGAAGAATTGATGTCTTGATTAATAATGCAGGTTTTGGTTTATTCGGAACAACGGAAGAAACGACAGAACAGCAGGCGAGAGACCAGATGGAAACCAACTTTTTCGGTTCACTTTGGGTAGCACAGGCCGTTCTACCAGTGATGAGAAAACAAAAAAGCGGACATATCATTCAGATTTCCAGCTTTTTGGGATTAACGACTTTGCCACTTTTAGGATTGTACAACGCTTCAAAATTTGCGATAGAAGGTTTAATTGAAACGATTGGTTCAGAAACAGCTCATTTGGGAATTAAAACGACATTAATAGAACCTAACGGATTTGCCACAGATTGGGCAGGAGCTTCGGCAGTTCAGACTTCTTCGGAGATTGCAGATTATAACCCTGTTCGTGCTGCATTTGCCGAAAGTGGGGAAAATCCGGATACCTGGGGAAAACCAGAAGCGACAGTAGAACCTGTTTTGAATCTTATCGACAATCAAAATCCTCCTCAACGATTATTGTTGGGTAAAATTGCGTATCACGCTATCAATGAGATTTACACCAAAAGATTAAATGATATCCAAGAATGGAAAGAAGTGAGTATTGCCGCTCACGGTCATTAAAAAAACAGTAAATTAGTATTTCAAATTCAACAGTAATGACACATTATAAAACCCTTACCGAATTGCATTTGGGGAATCATTGGGATGCTCCTGAACATCCGCTTTTCAGTATGATTGGATGCCAATCGGCGTGTACTTTGGGAAACCGGGAGTTTACAACAGATTGTTATGTGATAGCTTTCAAAAAAATAAAATCGGGAGTTTTTATGTACGGTCGTACGCAATACGACCACGATAATGGTTGTTTGTTTTTTGCAAAACCACGTCAAATCATAGAGTTGAAGGACCTTCAATTCGAAGAAAAAGGCTATATGCTGATGATCCACGAAGATTATCTGAATGGACACGAGCTTTTCAAGGAAATTGAAAAATATAGCTTCTTCGATTATGAAGTAACGGAAGCACTGCATCTTTCGCCAAAAGAAGAACAGATTATACTGGAACTCCACTCAAAAATTCAGGGAGAATATTTTAATAACCCCGATGAGTACAGCCGTGAGATTATCTTAAGTCATATTTCATCGATTTTAAAATATGCGCAGCGATATTACAAAAGGCAATTTATCGACCGAGCGCAGGTAACAGGCAAGACAGCTTCCAAGTTTAATGACGCGTTGAAAAAATATCTGGATGAAGGCTTATTAGAGAAAAATGGTCTTCCGAATGTTGCTTTTTTAGCCGATCAACTTTTTGTTTCTCCAAGATACCTAAGTGACTTATTAAAACAGGAAACCGGAAAAACCGCAATGGAACTGATTCATATTTTTATGATTTCTGAAGCGAAAAACCTATTGAGATTGGGCGAAAAAGGGGTGGCTGAAATTGCTTATGAATTAGGCTTTGAAAACGCCTCTTATTTCACAAGATTATTCAAGAAACAGACGGGAATGAAACCTTTGGAGTTTAGGAAATTGCAGATGAACTGAAATTAAAACTGCATTACAATTTGTTACAGTCATAGCAAGAATCAACTTGCTGTGACTTTTTTTCTATGTTCCAGGCCCCAGTCTTTCATCGCCATAATTACTTTTTCTAAGGACAATCCGTGTTCAGTGATTTCATATTCTACTGTTGGGGGAAATGTGTCATGTACGGTTCTGGTAATTAATAGATTTGTCTCCAATTCCTTTAGTTCCTTTGATAAAACCTTATCTGTAATCTTAGGAATTTCTCTTGCAAGCTCCCTAAACCTTTTACTTCCGAAAGATAAAGAAACGATAATTGGTAATTTCCATTTTCCTTTTAAAATTTCTAATGCGTCCTGTATTGGAAGCATTATTTCCATACAAGTTTTTTGTTCAGTACCGTCAGTTACTCTAGCCATAATATTCCATTACTTACTTAAAAGATAGTGCTATCTAAAAAGATAGTAATATCTTTTAGATAGTTACTTGCTTTAATTTTGTATCAACAAATTTATAAAAAAATGAATACACTCAACAACATTAAAAATCCGGGATATTTTAAATTCCAATTAGGAAAACTTCATTTGGCTGTGATTACAGATGGAGTTATTGAAATTGAAAACATTCAGCCAATGTTTGCACCTAATATTGAAAAAGAGAAACTCAAAAAATTTTTAAATGAAAATAGGCTTACGGAAGACAAATTAGAATTGGCAGGTAATATTCTTTTAATAACAGACGGGAAGAAAAATATTCTAATAGACACAGGTAGTGGTGTTATGCTTTCACCTCTTGGTGGCAAGTTAATTGAAAACCTGGCGAATTTAGGTGTTAGTCCTCAAGAAATAACGGATATTGTTTTTACTCACGCCCATCCTGACCATATTGGAGGAGTTGTTGACAAAGAAGGCAAATTGGTTTTTGAAAATGCTCATTATTATATTTCAGAAACAGAATATAAATTCTGGATGTCTGAGGAACCTGACTTTTCAAAAGGTACGAAAAATCAATTTTCCGATTTTGAAATCCAGTTTGCAAGAGACCATTTTAAACCAATCGATTCAAAACTTACTTTTTATGAAGATAGCGCCGACCTGTTTGGTTTTCTTCGATTGGAACATGCACCAGGTCATACGCCTGGACACACAATTATTACCATTACATCTGAGGGAGAAGAATTATTACATATAGCTGATACTTTTCAGCACATATTGTTGGTCGCGCATCCTGAATGGGGTAATCAAATTGATTCTGATTTTGAATTAGGTATTAAAACACGAAAAAATCTTCTTGAAAAATTAGCATCTTCAAACCAACTCCTTTTTGGAGATCATTTGCCATATCCCGGCTTAGGCTTTATCGAAAGAAATGAAGAAGGGTATCGATACATTCCAAAAGCTTTTTATACCGTTTAAAGTAAAATCCTCCCAGGTGGAGGATTTTTAGTTTATGTAAATCTGTGCTATTTATTCCTCGAAATGTACTATTTATTCAGGTATAGTTGAAGGTAACTTTGTACTATCAAAATTATTGAAATCAAATAAAGATGAAAATTACATTTAGCCTTTTACCTCTGCTGCTTATCTGCGGATTTGCCAATGCACAATTACAGCAAGTAGCAACTTCGAACTTAGTTTGGAACGGTGTAACCACAAGTTCCGATGGAAGAATATTCGTCAACTTCCCTAAAATAGAAGGCGGAAAAGGAATGAGTGTGGGCGAAGTTTTAAAAGATGGGAAAATCATTCCCTACCCCAATGAAGATTGGAACAATTGGCAACCTGGTGAAGATGTAAACGAAAAGTTTGTAAGGACGAATTCCATACGTATCGTAAATGGTCAGCTTTGGATTGTGGATACCGGAACACCTTCAATGGGACAAAATCCGTTATCAGGAAATGCATTAAAATTGGTTTCGATTAATATTAAAACCAATACCATTCAACAGATAATTCCCCTTACTGGACTTGCAAAACCTTCAACTTTTATTGATGATCTAAGAATTTCGAGAAACATCATTTATCTGACAGATGCGGGAGAACCGGCTTTAATTATTTTGGATAAAACGACAGGTAAAGGAAGAAGAGTTTTAGAAAATCAACCTTCAACCACGGATAATTTACCCATAAAAGCGGAAGGGAAAATCATGAAAGATGAAAAAAGAAATGAAGTGAGAATCCACGCAGACCAATTGGAAATTTCTCCCGATGGGAAATGGCTTTACTTTCAGCCTGCAAGCGGTCCGCTTTGGAGAGTGGAAACGCAATATCTGAATGATGAAAATATATCTGAAAAAGATCTGGCATCGAAAGTAGAATTATTCTATAAAACCCCATCAACAGGAGGAACAGCCATCGATGCAGACGGAAATATTTATGTAAGCGATGTCAATAAAAGCGAAATCATTAAAATATCACCAGAAGGAAAAGAAAGTCTGGTCATTAAAGACAAAAGATTGCTTTGGGCAGACGCTTTATGGATTGATGACAACGGCTATCTATGGATTCCCACAGGTCAGCTCAACCGTTTGGCGGCATTTCAAAACGGAAAAAGCAAAGTGGAACTTCCCGTTGTGATTTACAAGTTGAAAATCAATGCAAAACCTCTAAATAACTAAGTAAAAAGATCAAACATCATATATAACATTTAAAAAAAAATTATGAAAGCAATCATATTAAAAGAAGCAGGAAGCGTAGAAAATTTAGAATATGTGGAATTGGCGAGACCTGCCATTAACGAAGGTGAAGTATTGATAAAAGTAAAAGCTATCAGTATTAATCCTGTAGACACAAAAAGCCGTTCTGGAAAAGGCGTTTATGGAAGAATAAAAACAGAAAATCCATTGATTTTGGGTTGGGATATTTCCGGGATCGTGGAAGAAACTAAAAGTTCAGATTTTAAAATAGGCGATGAAGTTTTCGGAATGGTTAATTTTCCCGGACACGGAAAAGCGTATGCAGAATTTGTAGCGGTTCCAGCCAATCAACTGGCATTAAAACCAAAAAATATCTCTTTTGAAGATGCTGCAGCTTCCACTTTGGTTGCGCTTACGGCGTATCAGGCTTTGGTTCACAATGCGAATATTCAGGAAGGGCAAAAAGTTTTGGTTCACGCCGCATCAGGTGGAGTTGGGCATATCGCGGTACAGATTGCCAAACATTTGGGAGCGAAAGTAACGGGAACTTCTTCCGCTAAAAACAAAGATTTTGTCTTGGGCCTAGGTGCAGATTCACATATCGACTATCACGGTTTCGACTGGAAATCAGCGGGCAGAACTTTTGATTTTGTGTTGGATACGATTGGAGGAGATAATATCGACCATTCTCTTGAAGTGACCAAAGAAGGTGGTTCTATCATCAGTATTCCGACAGGATTGAATGAAGAGGTCACTTCAAAGGCAAACTCTAAAGGAGTGAAAGGTTATTTCATTCTAGTACAATCCAGCGGTGAGGATATGAAACAGATTGCTTCTTTCTTGGAAAGTGGTGCTGTAAAACCTCATGTTTCAAAGGTTTTTCCTTTCGAACAAATGAGAGAAGCTCATTTGGAGCAGGAAACGGGCAGAACGGTGGGTAAAATAGTGATAACGCTTTAAATCAAAATTTAAAATTATGAAATTGACATATTTAACGGCTATTGCAATGTTGGTCACATTGTTTACAGCTTGCAATAATAATTCATCAACCAAAGCCGATGCTCAAGAAAACACAATTGAGCAGGTTGCTGAACAAAAGCCAATTTTAGAAGAAGTTTTTGCAGACAGTACTTATCAATTAACAGGTGTTGCTGTAGCAAAAGACAACCGAGTTTTTGTGAATTATCCTTATTGGCTGGATTCGCATTCCTATTCAGTGGTTGAGGTGAAAGATGGAAAACCAGTTCCTTATCCCGATGCTGAATGGAATAGCTTTAAAAAAGGTGAAGATGGCCAAAATAAATTTGTATGCGTTCAAGCAGTGGTGACTGATGACAAAGGATTTCTTTGGGTGGTAGATGCAGCAGGAATCGGGCTTGGAAAAGTATACCAGCACAGCAGTAAAGTGGTTAAAATAAATTTAGCCACTAATAAAATCGAGAAAATATACAGATTTCCAGAAAATGTAGTACGAGAAGATGTTTACATCAACGATATCCGGGTGGATAATGAAAATGGTTTTGCTTACTTAAGCAATTCAAATACAGGTGGAATCATTGTTTTGAATATTAACACAGGAGAATCAAGATTGGTTTTAGCCAATTCCCCTTCTGTAAAATCTGACCCGAATTATCATTTTTCTCCATTGGGGACGGAGCTTAAAAAAGGTGACGGTTCTTCACTTAAAGTGAATTCAGATGGTATTGCGCTCACTCCCGATAATCAATATGTGTACTACAAGCCGCTTACAGATAACCGTTTGTATAGAATTAAAACCGATTTGTTGAGAGATTTTAAGACAACTGAGACTGTTTTAAACAAAAGTGTAGAAGATTTAGGAAAATTCGTCACAACGGACGGAATGATCTTCGACAAAAAAGGGAATCTATATTTTGGAGATTTGGAGCAGAATTCAATCGTAAAAATTACTCCGGATTTGAAAATGCAGACGATTGTAAAGGATGATGAACAACTGATCTGGCCAGACAGTTACAGCATTTCTGAAGATGGATATTTATACATTTCCAATTCGCAAATTCAGTTGATGCCTTGGTTTCACGAGGGGGTAGTGCAGTTTAAAAAGCCGTTTAAAGTGTTGAGAATTAAAATTTAAACGATGAAAAGCATTATCCAAATTCTAGCTGACAGCCAAAAGGTTTTTATCAATTTCACCAGGATAGCCATTTTCATTGTGATGGCTTGGATTGGTGGCTTGAAAGCCTTCCAATATGAAGCAGACGGCATCGTTCCCTTTGTAGCCAACAGTCCCGTAATGAGCTTTTTCTATAATCATCCTGAAGAATACAAAGCGCATAAAAGCATTGAATTGTAATGTTGCCGAAAATTCTGTTCCTTTTTTAGAAATCATACCCTCTATTTGAAGCGGTTTACCCTCCATTAAAGTTTGCTTTTGAGTTTCATCAAGTTTTACTCCTTTTATTTCGTCAGGTATCTTAATGAAATCGGTTTTTAGGGCAACCAATTCATTTGTCAGTCTGTCCACACTAATGATTGATGGAATGGTTTCTCCTGTTTTCGGATTTGTCAGGTTGACTACACGCCCCATATTTCCGGTATTTAGCAAGTTATCCTTGTCATCTTGATTGAATTTATGTCCGAAAAATTCAAAGTTGAGGTTGGGCTCTTTACGGATACCGTGAATGGCAACCACGATTTGTCCGTTATCATTCGGCTGTAGCGACAAACGAGCATCCATACGGGTAACAGCTGTCCCGAGGTTCAGGCTCACAGGAACCAGTTCATTGGTCTTGTAGCCTTTAAGCAGCGGGTCAAGGAGGTTCATTTTTTCAAGTTTTTCTTTACTCAACCCAAGATTGTTCATCGTCTCCCAATCTATCTGTTCCGGTTTGTAGCGGTATTCGCTTGTTTCCGGTGTTGTCTGTGTTGTTTCCATATTGTCTTGATTTTCTTGTTTTTTATCCAGGTTTAACTCTGGTTTTAATTCTTGATCTTTCATCACTTTTTCTCCCTCGGGAGTTGGATTGTTTATTTGTTGCTGCATTTCCTGTGCTTTCTCAACCGCAACAGGTGCAGGTACCTTGAAGAATGAAAAATTGCTAGGGTTCTTTAGCTGGCTAAAAAAATTGGAGAAGAAGTTGGAGAAGAAGTCTCCATGTTTGTCCACCCGCATAAACTGGTTCTGATTTTTTTTCGTAGGATCAACGGTTTCCATATTCCCGTTATCATCAATACTCTTTACAGCCTGAATTTTCTTTTTCTCTTTATCCAATACTAGCAGTATGTCTGAAAATTGTTCGGGCATTTTTTGTGTTGTTGTTTCTTCACTCATACTATCAAATATTTATTATTCATTGCCGAATGTATAAGAAGCGTTCATTGGTTTAGGACAATTGGCAGTTAAAGGCAGCATTTGTCACAGTTTGGCTTTATTTATTTGGCGGGAGGATTAAAACTTTCCCTAATAAACTGGTGTACATCCGATAGTTTGTAGTAGAGTTTTCCGCTAATTGTATAGTAAGGCAGCTTACCGATGGAGCGATACCGTTGTAATGAGCGGTTACTTATTTTCAACATCTGTAGCAAATCCTGATTATCCAATAATTCTTCACCGTCTATACTGTTACGGCTTCTCTTGCTTTCATCTATATGCTCTTTTAATAGATCAAGACGTTCTAAAATACGCTCCATCCACGCTATAAATTCAATTCTGTCGATATTCATATTCATATGTTTAATGGTAGTGTTATTGCTTGCCAGTATTCAACTTTCTGCCTTTTTCGATATAGCTTTTGCCTCTTGCCATCAGCTCTTTTACATACTCGTCACTGGTTTGTACAGCATTGGCATTTAGCATATCCTTGATAGCCCCTATGGTATAGAAATATTGTCCATAAAACTTTGAATAAGCTATCTCACCCTTGGTACGCATTCGCCATAGGGTTTTTTCGCTGATATGCAGATATTGGCATACCTCATGGTTATTCAACCATAGCTCATCGTAGCTATTTTCCTCCTGTCTTTTAAGGTAATCGGCAATGGCATTGATACGGTTGTTCAACTGTTTCCATGCCTCTTCTTCAATTGTTATAATTTTCATTGCACAACTCTTTAATGTCACTTATGCAAAATTGAGTAGTTTGGCAGGGTTTGTCTGCCAAGCCTTACCAATTGGTTTGGCTGTTTTTTTAGAAATTTTCACAATTAGGAAAAACCCTCGTTTTATAGAGTTTTCAAGGCATTAGAGGGGTTTTAGAAAGGAGTTTTGCTAACATTTGCCAATTGGCACATATGGGTAAAAGAAAAAGCAGTACGTTTTGGTACTGCTTTTAACTTTTTTGAATGTAAGCTGTATAAAATGGCTAAAGATCTTTATCCATGTATTCTTCGAGAGAAATTTTGAGATGATCTAAAAATGCTGTCCGGGAACCTGCTCTTGTTTTCATACGGTGAAACGCATGATGAAGATCACCCAACGAAACACTAAAAACTATCTGCGCTATCATGCTTAGTTTTCTTATCCCCACTTTTCCATGTGACACAGCTCCTGAAGCATACATCGCATATATGAGTTCTACAAGGGCATTTTTACTACTCGTCCAAAAAATGTCTTTAGTGGCTTCTTCATCCTTAAAGTTACTGTCCTCGATTGAATCTATTTTAAGATGCAAATAATTTTGGAGCAGATCGTTGGCTATGATGCGTGCAACTTTATAATCATAATAAGTGGAAAAGTGATGGTCGATTTCAAAAACAAAGCTGTTCAACCCATCATAGAGATTAATATTGCCCAATCTGAAAAAGGTTTGGTCTCGGTCATTTCTTCCCGACCGATAGTATCGGTAGAATTCGGAATTAAAAATATTCTCTTCAAATTCCTGCTTGAGTTCTTTTATTTGGTTGGAAAAATAGTTTCTGTATATTTTCCCGCTACCAAGAGGGCAGGCACATTCAATACGATAAACCTTGTTATAATAAATCAGTTTACAGAGAACACCAGGTTTGACGTTCCTGAAAAAATTGATTTCTTCCCATTCACTATCAAAACCTTCTTTGACGACAGATGCTTTAAATGCGATAAGGACTTCTTGCAAATAGCTAATCATTTTGAGTGCCTCGTCCAAAGATCCAGATGCCTCATTCACAATTTTGATTTCATATTGACTTACATCGTCTATGATTTTATGTAAAGAGTATTTCATGGCAATATAGTTTTTGTTAGAATACTAATTGCAATTGAAGAATTGCTCTATACAAAGATTGGGATTATCAATCGCTCTTTTTCCCAAGTTACACCCAAGTTGGGTAAGATTTTTTTTCTTATACGGGTTTACTTTTCTCTATATAATACTGAATGTTATTTGTTTTATATCAAATTTAAAAAGCAAACAATCTGCTTAGCACAAAAGATGTTATTCATATTTTGTAAATTTGCGTTGAGTTACAAGGAGAAAACCACTGAAAGTGAGTGCAATGAGCACCATTACTAAATCGTTACCTATAACAAACCTCCTTAACGTAATCTACTCTGTATTAACTCGCTTAGAGTTTTCTAATGTTTTTTATAAAAAAGAAGAATTATTTTTTGAAGACATTAATGGTCGCTGCAGCGGTCACCATTTCCGGTGCAGCCATGTCACAGGTGGAGATCGGTATCCGGGCGGGCGCGAATTTTTCAAACGCCACCATTAAAGATGCAGATAATAATAAAGTGGACACTAAACTGAACCCGGGCTTCCATGCGGGAGTAACATTTGATATCCCGGTGGCTGATGAGTTTTATGTACAGCCGGGTGCTTTGTTCAGCACAAAAGGTTTTAAAACAGACAACAGCTATTTCGGTGGCAATGCAAACACAAACTCTAAGGTTTCCGCTTCCTATATTGAGGTTCCTGTAAACTTCCTTTACAAGCCGGAACTGGGATCAGGAAAACTGTTACTGGGTGCTGGTCCGTATGTAGCCTATGGTATCGGCGGAAAATGGGATAGCAAGGTCTCCAGCGGTAATAATTCTATCAGCACTGATGGCAAACTGGAATTTAAAAATGACACAAAAGATGCCTCTGGTGGTGACAAACAAATTTATGGTAAACCTTTTGATGCCGGTGCTAACCTGCTCGTGGGGTATGAATTTGCAAACAAACTGTCCTTTCAGCTGAACGGGCAATTAGGTCTGCTGAATATCGTTCCCAAAGTGAATGGTGACAAACCAGACGCAAAAATGAAAAATACCGGATTTGGAATTTCCGTTGGATATAAATTCTAAAACCCTTAGTCCCGAACTCATGAAACATAGGCCACCCCTCCGGGGGTGGCTTTTAATTTTAACCAAAATTTTTAATCCGCTGATCCCCGGCACGGCTAAAATAGCAGTAACTTGATCCTGAAAATATTGATCCATTCAATTCAACGAACTATTGCTTATGAAGTATCCATTTATCCTAATACTGCTGTTCTCCTGCTGGTGTTCTGCCCGTTCCCAGACAAAAGTGAGCCTGAAAGCCGGTATCAATTTTTCAAAAGTGAGCTGGAAAGAGAGCCGCAACAGCACTCCGATCGATAATAAGTTCAACACCGGTTATAACCTAGGGTTGCTCGCCCTGATCCCCGTGGAACTCCAGCGGCACAATGTGTACCTGCAAACCGGTCTTTCATTTACGACAAAGGGCTACCGGCAGGATTATGAAGACGATGATGGTGCGGGCATACTCAGCATTAATCCCTGTCTGATGCGGAACGGTTTTACATTGGTGCCGGGGCTTATTTTGCCTGCGGCATCGGCGGCAGATGGACACTGAACTACAATTCGCCGGGGTGGAATACCGGTACCATCGAATATACCAATATCGACAGACAGGACCCTCATGACCGGAGATTCAATTACGGGAAACGTACTGATGTGGGCCTGAACCTGCTGGCCGGCATGATGCTGCTTGACAGGTTCTACCTGCAGCTGACTGCACAGGCCGGACTGAGAAATATCGCCCCGAAAGAAAACGGGAAAATGACCCGGGAGGAGTTCCGCAACCGGGGACTCAGTCTTTCGGTTGGTTATAACCTCTGATACAAGTCCATCGCTCCTTCCCTATCTTTGATGAGTATGCAGCAGGAGAAAACTTCCATAAGAAAAGCCGCCCGACACGAGGCGCCCGTCATTCATCAGCTGGCGCTGGATATCTGGCCGAAGGCATTTGAAGAAATCCTTACCGAACCGCAGATCGCTTATATGCTGGACCGCATGTATGCCCTTCCGGTACTGGAAGCAGAAATGGACCGCGGCGTGGAATATTTTATCCTGAACCACGACGGAAAGGATGCCGGTTATACGGCGATTGAACAAAAAGACCCCACCTCCTGGAAACTGCATAAGATCTACCTTTCGCAGGGACTGCATGGAAAAGGCCTTGGCAAATACCAGTTGCAAACCATGGAGGCTGTTGCCGGAGGTTATGGAGCGGTATACCTTTACCTGAATGTGAACCGCCACAATAAGGCGCTCGGCTTTTATAAAAGCCAGGGCTACGAGGTCATAAAAACCGAAGATATCGATATCGGTAACGGCTTTTTTATGAACGATTACCAGCTGCGGAAACATCTTTAACCATCTCCTTCCCCGCCCGCTTCAGGCTCCGGAAGGAGGGTTCAGCCCCTTCCCCTGCGCTATCAAATTCCATCCGGATCTACGCTTGCCAAATGCCGGTTATTGAAACCGGACAAATCCGGCAACCCGGATCATCACAAAGCCATCAAACATTCACATACAACTGATTATCAAATAATTACCACATTTCATTAAATCCTGCTCCCCGGGCGTATACCCTGCAAAACCCGGAGGTGTTTTACATTTTCCAAAAATTCCAACAACAACGGCAGATCCTTAAATAGGCCTCCCCGCTTGTGCTATTCCATTAAAAATTTGTCTAATTTTACAGACATTCATTTGGATATATTTTAAACCATTTAAGATTTATAATGAGCAACGCGACTACTTTGTTTGATAAGGTGTGGGATGCCCACGTGGTACGCCATATTGAGGATGGCCCTGATGTTTTGTTTATTGACCGCCATTTTATCCATGAGGTGACCAGCCCCGTGGCCTTTCTTGGCATTGAAACAAGAGGCGTTCCGGTAATGTATCCGCAACGGACCTTTGCTACCGCCGATCACAACACCCCCACGCTGAACCAGCACCTGCCGGTAAGCGATCCTTTATCAGCAAACCAGTTGGCCGCGCTTTCCAGCAATGCGACCAAATACGGCATTTCGCTCTGGGCGCTTGGCAGCCCCAAGAATGGCATCGTACACGTGGTAGGGCCCGAAAATGGTATCACCCAGCCGGGCATGACCATCGTTTGCGGCGACTCACACACTTCAACACACGGGGCCTTTGGCTGTATCGCCTTCGGGATCGGTACTTCCGAAGTGGAGATGGTACTCTCTTCCCAGTGCATCATGCAGCCCAAACCCAAAAAAATGCGCATTACCATTAATGGCAAACTGGGGAAAGGCGTACTTCCGAAAGATGTGGCCCTGTATATGATCTCTCAGATCACGGCAAGTGGTGCCACCGGTTACTTTGCTGAATATGCCGGTGAGGTATTTGAAACGATGAGCATGGAAGGCCGTATGACCGTTTGCAATATGTCGATAGAAATGGGCGCACGTGGTGGTATGATCGCCCCTGACCAGACCACGTTTGATTATATCAACGGAAGGGATAAAGCTCCAAAAGGAGCCGACTGGGATACCGCCCTCGCTTACTGGAAGACCCTGAAGACCGACGAAGGCGCGGTATTCGACAAAGAACTTCATTTTGATGCAGCCGATATCGAGCCGCAGATCACTTACGGAACCAACCCTGGTTTGGGAACCGGCATCACCCACCATATACCCAAAGCTTCCGAAGTTCAGGATGGTGAAGCTTCTTATAAAAAATCACTGGCCTATATGGATTTTGCAGAGGGTGAAGCATTGCTGGGTAAAAAGATCGACTATGTATTCCTGGGCAGCTGTACCAACGGCCGCATCGAAGACTTCCGCGCATTTGCAGCCATCGTAAAAGGCAAAAAGAAAGCAGCGAATATCACCGCCTGGCTTGTACCCGGCTCGCATATTGTGGAAGCACAGATCAAAGAAGAAGGCATCCTGGATATTTTAACCGATGCGGGTTTTGAACTGCGTCAGCCCGGCTGTTCTGCCTGTCTGGCGATGAATGAAGATAAGATACCTGCCGGCAAATACGCGGTAAGCACCAGCAACCGTAATTTCGAAGGCCGCCAGGGTCCCGGTGCGCGCACCCTGCTCGCCAGTCCTTATGTAGCTGCCGCAGTAGCCGTAACCGGTGTGGTAACAGATCCGCGCGAGCTTATGGAGGAAGTTCCGGCATAATTTTTTTGTCCGGGCAGCAGTATCCATGGCAGCTGCGTTGCGTCGCACACTTGGACTATCGCAAATAAATCTTTCCGGTGCTCTGTGATGAGGAATACACGTATAAATATGGACATAGTTCGTTTCTTATTATTGTTTCTTATTTTTCTCACGGTCTCTTGTGACCCGATGTACAGGGTCATCGCAAGAAACGATTCCTCAGAAGATAAACAAATGGATGTTTTAATTGCAGATAACAACGCGCTACGGTACCATCCGGATTCGGTGAGTACCCTGCCGAATACGGGTCCGAAGATCGCTGTTAAAAAGAACTACCAGGATCTCTCCTACTCGTTTTTCATTCCTGCAAAACAACAGGTAATCGTAAACGGGGGAATTAACGGACCATCAAAGCAATTTGCAATTATTGTCAATAAGACCGACAGTATTTATCTGAAGAAAAAAGACAAACGGGTAAAAACAAAAAGAATTGGTATGGGCATAGATTGGACAGTAACGATCTAATAAAGATGCTCAACATTTGAAAGTATAATATTTAATGTATAATTTAAAAAATGGCATACGATAAATTTACAGTATTAACAGCAACAGCAGTCCCCCTCCCCATTGAAAATGTAGATACGGACCAGATCATTCCCGCACGCTTCCTGAAAGCCACGGAGCGCAAGGGTTTTGGCGACAACCTGTTCCGCGACTGGCGGTACAGTAATGATGATACCCCCAAGCAGGACTTTGTTTTAAACAACCCTGTTTACTCCGGTAAGATCCTGGTGGGTGGCAAGAACTTCGGAAGCGGCAGCAGCCGCGAACACGCAGCCTGGGCCATTTATGATTATGGGTTCCGTTGCGTGGTATCCAGCTTTTTTGCAGATATCTTCAAAGGCAACTCGCTCAATATCGGTCTGCTTCCGGTTACCGTAAGCGAAGCATTCCTCGATAAGATCTTTAAGGCCATTGAAGCAGATCCCAAAGCAGAAATAGAAGTGAACCTTCCGGAGCAGACCATCACCATCCTCGCTACGGGGGAAAAAGAAAGCTTCGACATCAATTCCTATAAAAAGCACAACATGATGAATGGGTTTGATGATATCGACTATTTACAATCCATGAAACAGGAGATCAGCGCATTTGCGGATAAAAGTCTGTACTAGTCAGGCCATCCGCTTTATGACCTCTTAAAAACGGTGTCCTACTGAGCCTGACGAAGCAGGACACCATCGTTTTAGTGCACCCTTCGTCGGGATCAGGTAACACACCGGAAAAAATGAAACAACGACCGATCGAAATAATGGATACCACGCTGCGGGATGGTGAACAGACCAGCGGTGTATCCTTCTCAGCAACGGAAAAACTAACGATTGCCCAACTGCTTTTAACGGAAGTAAAAGTAGACCGGATCGAAATCGCCTCTGCCCGCGTTTCGGAAGGTGAATTCCAGGCCGTAAAACGCATCACCGACTGGGCAAAGGAAAACGGGCATCTTCATAAAATTGAAGTACTCAGCTTTGTGGATGGCGACACCTCCATCAACTGGGTAGAGAAAGCGGGGGCAACAGTGATGAACATCCTCACCAAGGGCTCATTGAATCATCTTACCCATCAGCTCAAAAAAACTCCTGACGAACATTTTAAAGATATTGCCGCCGTTATAAAAAAGGCCCAGAAAAAAGGCATCGACTGCAATGTATACCTGGAGGACTGGAGCAATGGCATGCGCAACTCCAAGGAGTATGTTTTCCAGTACCTGGATTTTATTTCCAGGCAACCGGTAAAACGGGTATTGCTGCCGGACACGCTGGGCATCCTGATCCCTTCCGAAACACAGGCCTATATTTCCGAGATCACAGCACGCTATCCGCAGCTGCATTTCGATTTTCATGGCCATAATGATTATGACCTTGGAGTGGCCAATGCGCTGGAAGCCGTAAAAGCCGGCGCCCGCGGACTGCACCTTACGATCAACGGCATGGGTGAAAGGGCCGGAAATACGCCGCTGGCCAGCATCGTAGCCGTACTGAACGATTTTCAGAAAGATGTCAAGACCAGCGTCAATGAAAAGGCATTGTACAAGATCAGCAAGCTGGTAGAAGCCTTTTCGGGATTCCGCGTCTCCCCCAACAAGCCGGTAGTAGGTGAGAATGTTTTTACCCAGACGGCCGGCATCCATGCAGACGGCGACAAAAAAAAGAACCTCTATTACAATGACCTGATGCCCGAACGCTTCGGACGTAAACGGAAATACGCGCTGGGGAAAACATCGGGCAAGGCCAATATCGAAAATAATCTGCAGCAGCTGGGCATCCAGTTACCGGATGAAGACCTGAAAAAAGTAACCCAGCGCATTATCGAACTGGGTGATAAAAAAGAGACCGTAACCCAGGACGATCTGCCTTTTATCATCTCGGACGTGCTGGACAGCAATACCGCTGCAGAAAAGGTACATGTTGAAAATTATGTATTGACCCATTCCAAGAACATGCGCCCGTCCACCACCGTCCGTATTAAATTCGAAGACGGTGTAGTGGAGGAAAATGCCCAGGGCGATGGTCAGTACGATGCCTTTATGAATGCCCTGCGCAAGATCTATACGCAAAAAAAACTACCGCTCGCCAAACTGAGCGACTATATTGTCCGCATACCACCGGGAGGAAAATCGGATGCACTTTGTGAGACCATCATTACCTGGAACCACAATGGACGCGAGTTCACTACTACCGGGCTCGACAGCGACCAGACCGTTGCCGCCATCAAGGCCACGCAAAAAATGCTGAACCTGATATGAGCCTGGAATACCGGACGGATAAAGAAGATTATATCTATTACACCCTGTTCTCAGCAGCTGTAGTATCCAATATCCGGGAGAACATCAGGAGAAAGCGATTGTTGTACGGAGTGGTATTTATTGCGCTGGGATTTCTCTTCAAAGAAAGTGGATCCGGAAACGGATCGCTCTATTATTTTGCGACAGCAGGAGTGGTGTTCATGGTCTTCGGCGGCTGGTATCTGAAAATCAGGTACAGGAACTTTTATGCATCTTATGCCGAGAAAACCTTTTCTGCAAATTTTAATAAATATGTTACCCTTGACATTTCTGATGAGGAGTTACAGATAAACACCGAGCTGCATTCCCTCCGGTTCTCAACCAGGGAAACGGAAGCCATATTCGAAACAGGTACTTATTATTTTATAAAGCGCAGCGCGGGTTTTATGATCTTTATACCCAAATTAAGGATACAGGACCCCGGTGCGGTAAAGCAACTGCTGCAAGCGATTGCGGAACAGCAACAAAAGCCCTATCAGGAGCTGCTGAACTGGAAATGGTAATGCCGGACCGATCTGCCCTGCGCTCCGGAAGCCGCGCAGCGCGGACCATCACGATAGCAGGGGCATACAAATTGCTTATAGTTTTTTTTACAAAACAGGTCGGCTTCCTTAACTTAGAGGCCCGCCAGAAAGGCTTTTTGAAAAATTTCTAATAAAACAGGCCTTATGGCTAAAATCAAATAAAACAGACACATGAAAAAAAATATTCTCATTGTTCCCGGGGATGGGATCGGTCAGGAAGTGACAGCGGTAGGTAAAAAAGTACTGGACAGGATCGCCGAAAAGTATGGCCATGAATTTTCCTATGATGAGGCCCTGATCGGGCATGCAGCCATCGAGGCCACCGGCAACCCGCTTCCTGATGAAAGTCTGGAAAAAATGAAACAATCCGATGCGGTATTGTTCGGTGCTGTAGGGCATCCCAAATACGACAATGATCCCTCCGCCAAAGTGCGGCCGGAACAGGGTTTGCTGAAGATGCGCAAGGAACTGGGGCTTTATGCCAACCTGCGGCCTATCAAATTATTTGATGAGCTCCTGGGTGCTTCCAGCATTAAGCCCGAGATCTTAAAGGGTGCGGATATCCTGTTCTTCCGGGAGCTTACAGGCGATATCTATTTTGGAGAAAAAGGCCGCAAGGACAATGGCGATACTGCTTTTGACATTGCACAATACAGCCGGTTCGAGGTGGAGCGCATTGCCCGCAAGGCATTTGATGCAGCAATGACCCGTAACAAAAAATTATGTTCGGTAGATAAAGCAAATGTTATTGAAACCAGCCGCCTCTGGCGCGAAGTGGTACAGCAGGTGGCTAAAGAATATCCTGAAGTACAGGTAGAGCACCAGTTTGTGGATGCTACCGCCATGTTGCTCATAAAAGATCCCAAACGTTTTGATGTGGTGGTTACCGCCAATCTCTTTGGGGATATCCTTACCGACGAAGCTTCCCAGATCGCAGGTTCTATGGGTATGCTGGCTTCCGCATCCATTGGTGATGGTACCGGCGTTTATGAGCCCATTCACGGTTCGGCGCACGACATCACAGGGAAAGGCATTGCCAATCCGATGGCATCTGTTTTGTCTGCCGCATTGCTGCTTGATATTTCATTCGGACTGAAACAGGAGAGTGAAGACCTGATCAGCGCGGTAGACCAGGTATTGAAAGCCGGATTCCGTACCGGTGATATTGCCGACGCTGCTACTCCAAAAGAAATGATCCTTGGCACCGATGCCATTGGGGAGGAGCTTTTAAAACGGATCTGAATTACCTGCTGAAAAGCAGACGGATATGATTAAAGCGGGCGCTGTCGTCCGCTTTTTTATTTCGTTTCGCGCTCTATTTTGCCGGCAGCTTGTGAAACGTAATGGCTACCCGGTTCAGCATATTCATGTGAGCGATGGCCAGGCTCAGGTCCGTCAGGTCCTTATCATTAAAATGCAGACGTGCTTCCTCAAAAGCAGCGGCACTCACCTCCTGCCCCGGAAGCAGGGTCATTTCTTCCGCCAGTGCCAGCGCGGCTTTTTCGGCCGGTGTAAAAAAAGGCATGTATTTCCAGTTGGAAACCCCGTTCAGTTTTCTGGGCTCCTCCCCTTCCCGCACCGCATCTTTCCAGTGCAGGTCTACACAATAAGGGCATCCGTTGATCTGCGAAACACGCAGGTAAACGATATGCAGCAGCACCGGTGCAAGATCCGTTGTTTTCAGGTAGCCATACATCGCCAGCAGGGTTTTATATCCGTCGGGGGCTGTCGCCGCATAATCAATACGCATATTTTTTGTGCTAAAATAATGATATTCCTGGTCATCAGGGATCGGGAAAGGGGAACCGAGCATTCAGAGTTGAGGATCGGGAATTGAACTTTCAGCCGTCAGTTCTTTGCATTCAGCTGCGATCCGGCATCAGGCGTCTGAAAGCTGATCGCTGAAATCTGGTTGCTCAAATCCCAAATCTCATATCTTTGCGCCATGCAAAAAACAGGTATTCTTGGCGGTGGCCAATTGGGAAGAATGTTGCTACAGGAAGCGGCGAACTATCCGGTGGAAACATATGTCCTCGAAAATGACGAGCATTGTCCTGCCGCGCATCTCTGCCATCATTTTGTAAAAGGCGATATCAGGGATTATGATGCCGTATACCAGTTCGGGAAAGGATTGGATGCCCTTACCATCGAGATCGAAAACGTAAATGTGGATGCACTGGAAGCGCTGGAAAAGGAAGGGGTAAAGGTGATCCCGCGTCCCGCTGTATTGCGCACCATCCGCAACAAGGCCGCACAAAAAAAATACTATACCGATCACCAGATACCCACCGCCGAGTACATCCTTACACATAACATACAGGAACTGGCAGAACAGGTTCCTTTTTTTCCCGCAGTACATAAGATCGCCGAAGGCGGTTATGACGGCCGGGGTGTGCAGATCATGGAAACGGAACAGGATGTTGCAAAAGGTTTTGATGCCATGTCCGTACTGGAGAAAAAAGTGGACGTGGCAAAAGAAATCGCGATGCTGATCGCCATCAGCCAGACCGGTGCAATAGCAATCTACCCTGCCGTTCAGATGATCTTTGACAAAGGGTTAAACCTGCTCGACTTCCAGCTCTGTCCGGCGGATCTGGAAGAAAAGACCTATTGGAAAGCAGAAGCTATTGCGCTTTCCACTGTAAAAAATTTCAATTCTCCGGGGATCTTTGCCGTGGAATTATTTGTTACACCCGGCGGAGAAGTCCTTGTCAACGAAACAGCCCCACGGGTCCACAACAGCGGACACCATACGATCGAAGCTCATTACAGTTCCCAGTTTGACATGGTGTGGCGGATCCTGCTCAATTATCCGCTGGGGAATACAGAGGCGATCATGCCTTCTGTCATGCTGAACATCGTGGGTAAGGAGGGGCATTCCGGTGATGTATTTTACGAAGGCCTTGATGAAATGCTGAAAATCGAAAATGCATTTTTCCACCTGTACGGAAAACGCCAGACCAAGCCCGGTCGTAAAATGGGGCATGTTACCGTGATCAGTGATGAAAAAGCCGATCTGTTGCACAAGGCCAACAAGATCAAACACGGACTGGCAGTCATTTCAAAAGGCTGAGGTCATTGAGCCGGGCCCGGTATTGTTTGTATCCGGGTGGCTGTATCATTATCCCTCCGGGAATTGCTTTATTAAAAACGGTTGCTATGAAAAAAGCACTTTTTATTTTATTGATGAATTGCATACTGCCGGGCAGCATGCAGAATCCCTTGCAGGCACAGAACGGGCCATACATTGAAACTCCGGACAAGGAACCGGCAACCGGAAAGCCCCCTGCCGACAGTGCCAGCTCCCTGACCCTGTTAAAAGGAGCGGCCGCCTTTACCGCCACTGCACAATATGGTGAAAACAGCATCGTCCGCATCAAAACAAAAGCCTCCCGGAATACCTTATCGCTCGGGCACTTCCTGTTGCTCCGCAATATTGCCCTAACCCGCCGCACCCTGGTGATCGTCGATAACCAGGCCGTTGCGGATCCGGACAGTTACCGGATCGATACTTCCGGCAATGTACAGGTATCGGTTGAAACATCGGCCCGGCCCAAATACCAGTATGCACAACGCCGGTATAACAGGCTGGTAAAAATAACACGGATATATGCACCGGCGGCCAATGGTAAAACAGCGTTCAATGATCTATCTCCGGCAACAGCTGTAAAGATGTAATTTCTGTTATAAAACAGCCCAGCACGATTATTGAGAAGCATCAATGGTACAGACAAGTCTGAAGATCAGTTCTGCAGCCAGTCTGGCCGTTCGCTGGTCCTTGTCAAAACCGGGATTCAGCTCGGCGATATCAAAGGACACCAGCTTGCCCGACTGAAAAATCTGCTGCAACAACGACAGGAAGCAATAACCCGGTGTAATGCCATTAAATGCAACAGCACTTACCCCGGGCGCATAAGCTGCAGCAAATACGTCAAGATCGATGGTCAGGTAAACTTCATCCACATGGTTCAGAAATGCCTGCACCTGCTGTTCCAGGGATGGCAGGTTCAGGTCGTACATCGCGGCTGCTTCAATATACTTCACACCCAGTGCTCCTGCCGTCTCAAACAGCTGTAGCGTATTGCTGATCTGTTGTAGGCCCACAGGCAGGTAGGCAAAAAGAGCGCCCTGCTCCTGCAGGTCATTTGCGATCTGGTAAAAGCCGGTACCGGAGTTCGCTCCTGATACGCCCGGTTCCCGCAGATCAAAATGTGCATCAAAATTGATGATGCCTGTAATATCATTGTTCCTTCTGCTCCGGCGGATCCCTTTAAAATGGCCGTATGCCACTTCATGTCCGCCACCCAGTACCACAGGGAACCCCTTTTTTTCCAGAATCGCATTGACCGCTGCGGCAAGCTGCTCCTGTGCCATTTCAAGATCATCGTTTTCACATATGATATTTCCGGCATCATAGAGCATAACCTGCGCTGTATGATGTACCGGCAGGTTTCTTAAAACAGTACGGATGCTTCCGGGTCCCGCGGCAGCTCCCGGTCTTCCCTGGTTGCGGCGCACGCCCTCATCACAGGCAAATCCAAGCAACACAAAAGCTCCTGCCAGATCTGCTGTAATCGTCTCATTCAGATCCAGCAGCTGCATTACCTGGTGCCAGCGTTGGCAGGCGGGCCCGGTACCATCAATACGCCCCTGCCAGTTTTCTGTTGTTGGTGGTTGATATCCGTTGATCATGGGGTTTGAATTTGAGACTTGAGATCTGAGATATATGTGGTTGCTGAAAGCCCCGTCAGAACAATGCCTTCAGCACTTCATCATTCACCAAGCTGGGTTGCGTCACCTTCAGCAATGGTGTACGTTCCAGCTCACGCTCCAGGGCTTCCATCGCTCCGGGGTTGCGGGCCCAGGCCCGGCGTGCGATACCATTGTTCACATCATAGAACAGCATTGAAGTCAGTTTGCTGTCTGCCGCTGCGGTCCCGTCCAGCACCATCCCGAATCCGCCGTTGATCACCTCGCCCCATCCCACGCCACCACCGTTGTGTATGGACACCCAGGTAGCACCACGGAAGCTGTCTCCGATCACATTGTGGATGGCCATGTCTGCCGTAAAACGGCTGCCGTCATAGATGTTGCTGGTCTCCCGGTAAGGAGAATCCGTGCCGCTGACATCATGATGATCACGCCCCAGCACAACAGGCGCCGTCAGCAATCCGTTCCGCACCGCTTCATTAAAGGCTCTGGCGATCCGTATACGTCCTGCTGCATCCGCGTAAAGGATGCGTGCCTGTGAACCCACTACCAGCCGGTTCCGGGCTGCTTCCCGGATCCAATGGATATTATCTTCCAGCTGCCGGTATATGCCGGCCGGTGCCTCTTCCTTCAATGCCATCATTGCATCCAGCGCCAGCTGATCCGTAACCGCAAGATCTTCTTCCTTACCGGAAGTGCAGACCCATCGAAAGGGTCCGAAGCCATAATCAAAACACATAGGACCCAGTATATCCTGCACATAGGAAGGGTATCTGAAAGTGGTTCCGTCTGCTGCAAACACGGAAGCACCCGCTCTGCCGGCCTCCAGCAAAAAAGCATTTCCGTAATCAAAAAAATAAGTCCCCCCTACCACATGCCGGTTGATGGCCTTTACCTGCCGGACAAGGGAAGTCTTTATCTTTTCACGGAACAGGTCCGGCTCGTCCGCCATCAGCCGGTTGGCTTCCTCAAATGAAAGCCCAGCGGGATAATAGCCGCCGGACCAGGGATTGTGCAAAGAGGTCTGGTCGCTGCCGATGGTAATAAAAATAGCCTCCTCATAAAACCGTTCCCACACATCCACTACATTTCCGATATAAGCCAGCGATACCACCTCTTTTTGTTGCAGTGCTTTCCTGGTACGTTGTACCAATGTTTCCATATCCTCCAGCAATTCATCCACCCATCCCTGCCGGTGCCGTTTTTGTGCCGCGGCAGGATTTATTTCCACACATACGGTTACACACCCGGCAATTTTTCCGGCCTTGGGTTGTGCACCGCTCATGCCGCCGAGTCCGGAGGTAAGAAAAAGTTTTCCGCTGAAATCCGCATCCCGCTTTAATTGCCTGCGGAAGGCGTTCATGACTGTAATTGTGGTTCCGTGTACAATGCCCTGCGGACCGATGTACATATAGGACCCTGCGGTCATTTGTCCATATTGCGTTACGCCCAATGCATTGAAGCGTTCCCAGTCATCCGGTTTTGAATAATTGGGAATCATCATGCCATTGGTGACCACCACCCGGGGCGCTGCAGGTGAAGAAGGGAAAAGCCCCATAGGATGCCCGCTGTAGATATGCAATGTCTGTTCTTCCGTCATCTGAGAAAGATACTGCATGGTGAGCCGGTATTGTGCCCAGTTCTGGAACACGGCACCGTTGCCGCCATAGGTGATCAGCTCCTGCGGATGCTGTGCCACGGCGGGGTCCAAGTTATTCTGGATCATCAGCATAATGGCTGCTGCCTGTTGCGAATGGGCAGGGTACTGGTCGATGGAGCGCGCATATACCGGATGCTCCGGCATAAAGCGATACATATAAATGCGGCCATACATATGCAGCTCCTGCAAAAACTCTTTTGCCAGTTCCGTATGCCAGGCAGCGGGAAAATAACGTAATGCATTCCGCAGTGCCAGCTGTTGTTCATCACGGTTCAGAATGGCTTTACGTTTTGGTGCATGGCTCAGACCGGGATCCGCTGCTTTCGGCTCCGGCAGTATTTCCGGTATACCCTGTTGTATTTCTTCTTTAAATGTCATTGTTTATTAGAATTGAGAATCGAGCTGTCTGCTATCAGCTTTTAGTTATCAGCATTGGGTAATATCTGTTTCTTTTCGTCTTTAGGGAACACGGGTGATCATTCGCTGGCCATACCTGTCTTAACGCTTCCTGTTTTCCGGTTCCCCTTCTTGCTATTCTTTACTCCCTATTCATCACACACACACCGTTCTTCCATACCTGCACCGGTTGCAACCGCCCCTGCTGATAAATGATCTCTTTATAGCTGTCTGCGTCGTAGCATATAAAATCAGCATTATAACCGGATGTGAGCACCCCGCGATCCCGGAGGGCCAGTGCTGCTGCGGCCCTGAAGGTAAGCGCCGCAAGTACTTCAGCATTCGTCAGCTTCTCAAAACAGGCGAGTATGGAGGCCTGCGTCATTAAAGCACCCATGGGTGCCGATCCAGGATTCCAGTCGGTGGCGATCGCCAGGCTGCAACCGGCATCCAGCAATTTCCGCGCCGGTGCGAAGGCACAGCCCAATCCTATGGAAGCACCCGGCAATGCCGTAGCAATGACCGAAGAACCCGCGAGTAACGCGATCGCTTTTTCCGTTGCACTTTCCAGGTGATCCGCACTTAATGCTCCGGTCTTCACGGCTACTTCGCTTCCCGAAGTGCTGAACTGATCAGCATGCACGGTGATGGCAAACCCCAGTGCTTTTGCTTCCCGGAAATACGGCAGGATCTGCGCTGCGGAGAAGGCACCTTTTTCAACAAATGCATCCACACGATGGGCCAGCTGGCCGGATTTCACCAGCGGAAGCAATTCACGGGCCATCAGTTCCAGGTAGGCACCGGGCGGTCCGTTAAAATCCTTTGGTAATGTATGTGCGGCAAGACAGGTAGCTATAAGATCCGCTTTGGCGATCCGTCCGGCATCCTGTACCGCGCGTAAACTCTTCAATTCCTCCTCTACACTTAATCCGTAACCGCTTTTTACTTCAATGGTGGTGATCCCCTGCCGCAGCAATGCATCCGCCCGCTGTGCCGTAAGCTGCGCCAGTTCCTGCTGATCGAGGTCCCTTGTGGCTTTTACAGTGCTCCAGATACCGCCGCCATTTTCCGCGATCTCCAGGTAGCTGCTTCCGCCATTGCGTAACGCGAAATCATCCGCACGTGTACCTCCGAAGGCAATATGGGTGTGCATATCGATAAAGCCCGGCAAAACCACTCCCCCTGTCCTTGATTCCGTGATAACGGCGCCGGGGGTCTTTGCCAGTGCTTCAAAAGCACCAACCGCTTCAATCATCCCTTCCCTCCACAGGATCCCCCCGCTGGGTATCACCTGCAGGGCCTCATCTTTTAATGCGCCTTTAAGCGGAAGTCCGGCCAGGGTAACTATTTCCCTGAAAGGACCGGTCAGTTGATAGGATATATTATTCTTCATAATCAATAAACATCAAAAAGTTCCCCGTAAAGGGTAATATAGGGCAATGCATTTTCTGCTGCGGCGGTCCTTGCCGTCGTGATCAGCGCACCTGTACGTGCCAGCAATACTGCTGCATCGAGGTAATCCGTCATCACCTGGTCGGTGTCGATATGCGGGATCACTGATCGTATTTTCCGGTGCACGCTTTCCACTACCGGTGTGGGTTTTAGCGGTGCATGAAAATCCAGCGCCTGTGCAGCACATATCAATTCGATGGCCTGTATCTTCTCTACATTTCCGATCACCTGCAGCAACTTCCTCCCGCTGATCGATCCCATGCTTACATGATCCTCCTGACCCAGTGAAGTGGGAATGCTGTCGGCACTGGCCGGATAACAAAGGCTTTTATTTTCACTGGCCAGCGCAGCCGTGGTGTATTGCAGGATCATAAACCCGGAATTCAGACCGGTAGATGGAAGCAACAGCTTCGGCACACCCGGCGTATCGCCTTCCAGGGACAGATAGACCCTCCTGTCTGCGATATTTCCGATCTCTGACACTGCCACACAGGCATAATCCAGTGCCAGTGCCAGCGGCTGACCATGAAAGTTTCCGCCGCTGATGGTAAGCGATTCATTGATCAGGAGCGGATTGTCTGTGACCGAATTGATCTCCGTCTCCACAAGCTCTTTCAGGTGCAGCCAGGCCGTCCGGGAAGCGCCGTGTACCTGCGGAATACACCGCAGCGAATAAGGATCCTGTACCCTTGAGCAATGGGCATGTGCCGCCACGATCTCCGACCCGCGCAGCAGGTTGTCAATCGTCGCAGCAACGAACTGATTGCCTTTAAAAGGCCGTAACTCGTGCAGCTCCCGGTAGAACGGCTTTCCGGAAGCACTCAATCCTTCCAGCATCAGCACGGCATTCAGATCGGCCTGTGTGAGCAATTGATGGAAGCGGGCTACCGCCGTTACCGCATGCGCCGCGATGAACTGGGTACCATTGATCAATGCCAGCCCTTCTTTGGCACTCAGTTGCAGCGGGTCCTTCCCGTATTGCTTCAGTACTTCGGCGGCCGGCTTTATTTCATGGTTATCATACAACCGGCCAAGACCGATCAACGGCAGAAAAAGATGTGAAAGCGGCGCCAGGTCGCCCGATGCACCAACAGAGCCCTGCTCCGGCACCACAGGCACGAGGTCTTCTTCAATGTGCCAGATGATCCGGTCAAGCGTCTCTTCGCGGATACCGGAAAAGCCTCTGGCCAGTGCATGTACTTTTAACACCAGCATCAGCTTTGCCAGCTGCCTGCTGATGGGTTCGCCCATACCCACGGCATGGCTCTTTAATATATTTTCCTGTAGCAGGCGGGTTTCCTCCCGGTTAATAGTGGTCGTGCACAAAGGCCCAAAACCGGTGTTAATACCATAGACCACAGTACCGGATGCTGCGATCTGTGCCGCCAGGGCAGCACTTTTCCGCACCTGTATCCTTCCGTTTTCGGACAGGCACCCTTTTACCGTTCCGCTTGCAATGGCAAGCGCCGTGGAAATGTTCAGGTGTGCTTCACCATATTGAAATGTTTGTTCCTTCATATCAGCTTCCTGTTATTTGTGTCCGGGTACTCACGAAGCACCAATATCCCTCAAAGGTACTTTTGAGAATTAATAAGTAATAATACTATCTTTATCAATAATTAATAACTATGAGTTATCAGGTTGAATTGCGGCACCTGCATTATTTCCAGGTACTGGCAGAAGAACTGCATTTCCGGAAGGCCGCGGAACGGTTGTATATTTCCCAGCCCGGATTAACACGGCAGATCAAACAACTGGAAGAAATCTACGGCACCCTGCTGTTTGAACGGGGAAAACGTTTTGTACAACTTACCCCGGCAGGCCGGTACCTGAAATCGGAAACCGATATACTGACCGGTCATCTGGAGCATATCCGGCTTCAGTTACACCAGATCGGCGAAGGAAAAATAGCAGAGCTCCGGATCGGGTTCATCGGTTCGGCAGCACAGATCGCTATCCCCGATATCCTCTACCGGCTTAATAAAAAATATCCCGGCATCGAGGTAAACCTGAACGAACTGCCCAATGAAACCCAGGTGGAATACCTGCTGGAGGACAAACTGGATTGCGGAGTGGTGCGGATGCGCTATGCCCCTGCAGGATTAAGACTAAAAAAAATATATGAAGAACCTTTCGCGCTTGTGGTACCCAAAGACCATCCCGTTCAGGCAAAAAATTTCAGATCACTGAAGCAGTTCGAAAAAGAACAGTTCATCCTTTTCGGACGCGATTACAGCAATGATTACTATGAACTGGTAATGAGTATTTTTAGTGACCATGATTTTACACCGCGTGTCCACCATAAAACGGTGAATGCCCTGACGATCTTTAAACTCGTAGAGAAGAAAATGGGCATTGCGGTAGTACCTGCTTCCCTGCGCCGCGGATATGATGTGCCGGTGCGCTTTATCGAACTGAACAGGATCCCCCAGCGCAGCCAGTTGTCACTGCTCTGGAATCGTAATAACCGCAATCCCGGAATGAAACCGTTCCTGGAGATCGCCGGTAAATAATACAATCCGATACAGGGAATAACTGCAACGGAAAAGGTATACCAACATAAAAAACAATTATAGCATGAACCGTCCCGACTTTGTGAACCAGCTCCTTGTTTTTGAGCCTACAGCCGTACAACGGATACTAAAACGAAATGAGTACATCCGTACAAAAAACAATACGGATACAAATATCTATTTTATTGAGAGCGGCAGCATGCGGATCTTTATTGAAGACGGAGATGCGGAACAGAACATCCGGTTTGGTTACAAGGGCGATCTTGTGGTGTTGATGGATTCCTTTTTAACCGGCGCTTCTTCTTCCTACCGGATACAGGCGCTGAAAAAAACAAGCGTAACAGTCATTTCCAAGACCGCTCTGCAACAGTTTATCGCAGCGGTGCCCGAAAACCGCAAAACCTGGCAGTTGCTGCTGGAACAACTCGTACTGCAATTGCTGGAACGGGAAAAGGATATTCTTACCGGTTCTCCTGCAGAGCGGTACCGGCGGCTGCTGCAACGGAGCCCGCGGCTGTTCCAGGAAATTTCCAACCGGCATATCGCCAATTACCTCCGCATGAGCCCTGAGACACTTTCACGACTGAAAAAACATTGATATTCGTCAATAGTTTTTTTCAGACAGCGGCGGAATTTTGCAAAAAAAGATATGACCCTTCAATCGCAATCCTTACTTGATTCCCTGGCTCAGCTTACAAAGAAGCATATCCGGTTTGCAGAAACACTGCTGCCGCTGCCCGAAACAGCATTAGCCCAACGGCCCGCTGCCGGCGGCTGGAACGCGCTGGAATGCCTTGAGCACCTGAACCGGTACAGCAGCTATTATCTCGATGCGCTCCAATCCTGTATCAGCAAAGCTGCTTCCCTGCCGGCTGCCACCTACCGGCCAGGCCGGCTGGGCAATTATTTTGCAAAGATCATTCACCCGGATACTTCGCGAAAAAAAATGAAGACCCCACAACCTATGAACGCCCTCCATGCATCCCTGAACAGATCGGTAGTGACCACATTTATTGATAACCAGCGGCAGCTTTTGCAGCTGCTGGAACAGGCGCGGAAGGTCGACCTGGGAAAAGAAAAAACGGGGACCAGTCTTTCAAAGCTGATCCGGTTAAAACTGGGAGATACCCTGCGCTTTGTTATTTATCACAACGAACGGCATATCCGCCAGGCAGAAAACGTGACGGGTGGTACGAAGGTCTGAAATCCAGTCCTGCCCGCGCCCCTGAGATCTAACGGGGTATGATGCTCACCGGCAGTATAAACTCATAGAACCAGCTCCGGCCGGGTGTTACAGGATCCCGGGTAAGCAATCGTCCGGTTCTGAACCCAAAGGTCAGCGGGTGCTGGTTCCACCATTGTGTATCGGCATAGATCTCGATGCCGGCACTTTGAAGTCCGCGGTAGTAACCGGTCTGCTTTCCTTTAACCGCTGTGTAATCGTAAAATGCTGCGCCTCTCAGCCGCTGCAGGTACAGTATGTTCCCAAAGCCCCAGTCGGGATACCATAACGGTAAATGATACGCGGCTGTAACCGTTCCGATACGTGCCGAATCGATACCATTAAAGCCCCGGGCAAAATTGATCCGGTTGGAGAAGAGCAGGGACCGCGAGAAGGCTTCCTGCCAGGCTGCTGAAAGCACCAGGCTATGTGTTTTAAAAATGCCGGGAAGATACGCGGTTGTCCGCGCAAAAAGCTGCTGACCGCTCCATTTATTAACCGCATATTGGTACTGCGTGCTCAGGTTAATCCCCCAGCGGGGATAAATATCCTGTATTGCCCGCTGCACCTGTGTTCCAAGCCCCATGCTGTGTGTAATGTATCCGAAACCGGAAGAGGGGAAACCCGCCTGGTTAACGCCCCTGGAAAAATCCTGCCGGTACCCGATATTGGTGCCTAAATTGAAAAAACGGAATTCCCTTCCATGATTCCAGTTCAGCGGAACACTCAGCGAAAGATAATTATCCCATTGATCCCATTGACGCAGTTTTTTCTGTACCACCTGGTTCCGGTTAAAACGGTATTGCGTTCCGATGCCGATATAGGGGAACAAACCTGCATAGGTCAGGGTTCCGCCAACGGCATGGGTACGGTCATTTTCATTGTACAGGTAATACAATTCGGTTTGTGTGGTGTTCAATACATTATTCCCGTAGATGGTAAAACTGTATTCAGGATCATCGTAATTGGGCCTCCAGCTGTGAAGGTTAATGGGACGGGTGAGTGCATGGTATTTTTTTGAAGGCAGCAAGCCTGTTTCCTGCTCCAGCGGACCACTGCCGCCGGTCAATGAATCGCTGACGATCCCGGTAGTTCCGGAAACAAAAGCTGCAGGTTCCTGCGGTTCCCATACAGCCGTAGCAGCGGCTGACTGGCGGAGTTGAAAACCATCCGCAGTGAACCGGCTCCGGTTGAGTTTGCCAAAACCTGCATTGACAAAGTAACTGTTGTTTTCCGCGGTCTTCAGCTTCCTCAATGCGCCGGATGTCAGCTCCACTGAAAAGACCGCATCGCTCAAATCATCCGCTCCTACAAAATAGACGGTATCGCCGGTGATGCTGACCTGACCTACTGTTTTAAAGGAAGGCGGCGTCAGGGGCCGGATGGTTTTTTCGTTCAGATCCACAAGGCCGACATAGGTTGTGCCGTCCTTCTGGCGGATGGCAGTCACTACCCGGTCCGCATCCTTGATCCTGGGATTTGCAAAATAGTCGGTGCCCGCAGCCGAAAACTCCCGGAGCACGGCTCCGCTTGCTGCATCCAGCTCCACCAGGGAAGAATGCCCGAGCAGGTCTACTTTGTTGGCAACGATACGGTTTCCGTCCGCGGCGATGTCGGGAGAAAAATAGCGCGTTTTTTTTGTCAGCCGTTTTTGTGCTCCCGTCTTCAGGTCAACCACGCGCAGCACGCTGTAAGTCTTCCAGGACCAGCGGGGATCAGTTTCCACCGCGGCATATACGATCCTTCCGTTTGCATAGCTGAACTGCTGTTCGCTGCTGATATCCCGGATGCGTAACCGGTGCTCTCCTTTTTTATCCAGCAGATAAAATCCCGGCCGTTCTTTGTTGGAGGTTTTCAGGTAAAGCAGGGAATCGGCACTTACCTGTTGCGGATAATAATAGCTGGTGAGGGTTTTATGATCTGCCGGGAAAACGGCAGCGGCGCTGTCATTAAAGGCGCCTGTGGTCCTTGATCCGAAGCGGTCCCTGTAAAAAGCAAACGCAGCGGTTGTAAAGTTTTTATAAGACAAACCGGTATTTCTTGTTATGGCTTTTTGCAGGGGATAGAGCAATCCTTTATAGGCGGCTGCCTCTGAAGTGACCTTGCCCCAGAAATCCGCTCCGTATCGTTCATACCCGTAGTTCACCAGCAGGTAGCCAAGGTCGTAATGATTGGGCACGTAATCCTTTAACGAGCCGTTCCGCAGTTTCATCCAGCGGTATTGTTTTCCATCGCTCCACAAGGAAGGAAATGCTTTGAGGAAAGAAGGCATCCGTCCCCTGCCCTGTGCAGACAGGCTGGTTTCCTGGTACACCGCGTCTCCCTCAAAGAACCAGTTCGGTATAGCGGCATTGATGGCAACCGCATAGCCTTCCTGGCCAAAAAGTGTTTTCATTACCCGGCTCAGTCCCCGGTTGAAATTATTGTACTGCTCTACATGCCGGTACTCGTGCAATGCCAGCTGATCGGGCCAGTGCAGGCTGCCCTGGTCAAAATTATCGGAAGGCGGGGTCAGGTAAAATTCACTGCGGAAGGGTCCCAGGCTCACATAACCGTTTGAATTGACCGGCTGGTTCTGTAAAACGATGTCGATCTTCTTCAGCCGCTTTCCCAGGGGATGATAGTTTTTTGCCGCCAGGTCGTTAATGATCGCAGCGATCCTGCTTGCAGTTGTGTCCAGTTTTTCCGGATAGATGATCCGCATGGTATCGGTATTGATCTGCTTCCAGCGGACAGCAGGAGGGTTTCCGCCGAATTGCTGGGCCCTGACGACAGGAACCATCAGAAAAAGAACGATCACGCACAACAGTTTACGCATATGAGGTTTTTAAATATTCTTCCCGGCGCCATTGTCCTGATCCCTGTAAAGGGTTATCCGGACCATTGCAATTAAAATTATAAAATTACAGAGAGATCGCCTGCAAATTTGTGCGTACTCATTGAATCAAGTACTTTTACACATATTTTAATGGCGTAAATTACTGAAGAAGCTAAAAAAAATAACACTGATTGTTTTTGGGGCCCTTTTAGGCCTCATTGTTGTATTGTGGCTGGCCCTGCAGATGCCCGGGGTACAAAACTGGCTGATCAGCAAAGTAACAAAAAGACTGTCGAAAGACCTTCAGACCCGCATCGATATCCGCCATGTTGATTTTTCCCTCTTTAACAAGATGCACCTCCAGGGTGTACTGGTGGAGGACCGTCAGAAAGATACGATCCTTAGTGCGGGCGAAATAACCGTTAACATTACGGACTGGTTCTTTATTAAAAAGAATATCGAACTGAAATACATCGGGCTTACAGATGCGTATATACAACTGCAACGTACCGATTCGGTGTGGCGTTATCAGTTCCTGCTGGATTATTTCAGCACCCCGGCAAGCAAAAAGCCCAAAAAGCAAGGAACGGTCAATATCGCTTTCCGGGAGGTGGATCTGAAAAACATCCTTTTAAAAAAGAAAGATCGCTGGACCGGGGAAGACCTTACTTTCTCGCTCGCCTCACTTCATGTAGATCCCAAAAAGATCGACTTCGACCGGAAGCTGATCGATATCGATGCGCTTACGGTAAACAAGCCCTATGTAGCCCTGCACTCCTATGACGGCAGAAAACCGGAGACAACCGACAATGATACCCCCCGGGATACATCGTCCGGGAAAACGGTACCGGGGGGGCTGGAATGGAACAGCTCACAATGGGAGATCAAGGCCGGAAATATTGCAATAAACGACGGCACCTTTAAAACAGATAATGATACCATTCCGCCTGCCCCGGAAGCCTTCGACGGAAAACATATTGAATTTTCCAAAATAGATATCGACCTGAAAAGCGTCCGGTGGTGGATGGATACCATTACCACGAAGATTGATCTGACCACAAAAGAACGGAGCGGACTGGAAGTAAAAAAACTCGCGGCCAATGCAAAGGTGACGCCGAAAGAGATCACTTTTAATGACCTCGATCTGCGTACCAATGACAGCCGGCTCTCGGATTATTTCAGTATGAAATTCGCCGGTTTCTCCAGTATGAGCAATTTCATTTCGGAGGTGCATATGGAGGGCCGTTTTAAGAAAGCGGATATCAACAGCGATGACATTGCATTCTTTGCGCCGGCTATGCGCACCTGGAAGAAAAAGATCATCCTCAGCGGCGATATCAAAGGACCGGTAGCAGCCCTGGTAGGACGCAAACTGGAAATACAGGCGGGTAATAATACTTACTTTGCCGGAGACGCCTCCCTGAGCGGGCTTCCGGACATCAACGAAACCTTTATGGATATAAAGGCAGCCGATTTCCGGACCACTTATGCGGATGCCCTTGCTTTTGCGCCTGATCTGAAGAAGATCTCCATACCGGATCTTTCGCAGCTGAAATACCTCAATTTCGTAGGAAGCTATACGGGCTTTATCCGCGACTTTGTAACCTTCGGAACACTGCGTACCGGCCTGGGTACCGTAAAAACGGATGTGAACATGAAGATCCCGAAAGGCGGTAACCCGGTTTATTCGGGAAGCGTTGCAACCGATAATTTCAACCTGGGGCCGCTGTTAAAGAACGGAGACCTGGGTTATGTAAGCTTTAATGCCAAGCTGAAAGGTGCCGGCTTCAATCCTGAAAGCGGTTCCGTGGCCTTATCCGCAAAGATCAATTATGTAGACTTTAATAAATACCGTTACCAGAACATCACTGCTGATGGCGAAATCAACAATAAGGTCTTTGACGGGAAACTGGGCATCACCGACCCGAATGCCGATCTGGATCTGAACGGGCTTGTTGACTTCAGCAAGCCGGTACCGGTCTTTAATTTTATTTCGGACATCCGGAAGATCCATTTCAGGGAACTGAACCTGCTCCAGGAGAACCTGGTACTGTCCGGAAAGATCAATGCGGCATTTACAGGAAAATCCATCGATGATTTCCTCGGTCATGCCACCATTACGGATGCCGTAATGGTACGCGACAGCTCTCCCTTATCCTTCGATTCGCTGGCCATCAATTCCTCTCTCGAAGGAGATAAAAAGCGGCTCAGCATTGCTTCCAATGAATTCTCGGTAAATGTTTTCGGGATCTATAATATACGCGATCTGCCCAATTCCGTTATCGGGTTCCTGAACCGTTATTATCCGGCCTACATAAAGCCGCCCACACGCGAAGTAAAAGAACAGGCCTTTTCATTTGAAATAAAGACACAGAATTTTGACAGCTTTACGCCGATCATAGACAGCAGTCTGGGCGGGTTTAATAACGCAGTGATCACGGGAAGCATCAACACTTTTACCAACAGCCTGATGCTGGATGCCGAAGTTCCTTTCTTCAGTTACGACCGTTTAAAATTCAATGATGTGTCGGTTACCGGAAGGGGAAATTACGACAGTCTGTCGCTTACGGGAAGGACCACTAATATTCTGATCGGTGACAGTTTAAATGTACCGCTGGCGCTGTTCAATATCGCTGCCAAAAATGATGTATCCCGCGTCATGATCTATTCCGGGGGCACCGCCGGTCTTGATCAGGCAAGACTGAATACCATCGTACGCACCTACAGTAACGGGGTTAAAATCGAATTTGCGCCTTCCTCGTTTGTTTTAAACGGAAAGACCTGGACCATCGACAACAAAGGAGAGCTGGAATTCCGGCAGAATGTACCAGCACACGGGCAACTCGTGCTTCGCGAAAACGCGCAGGAAATACGGATCCGTACACTGCCTTCGGATGTGGGCAGCTGGAACGATATTGCCGTTACGCTTAAAGACCTCAACCTGGGAGACCTCTCCAAATATATCGTTCCCAACAATCGCCTGGAAGGCATGGTATCAGGGGATATTCTGCTGGAAAACCCCGGAAAGAACATGCGGATCATCTCTGATAATTTTATGGGGAGGGCTGTGCGTTTCGATAATGATTCGATCGGAGACATTTCCGCTAAGATCGTTTTTGACCTGGCCACCATGGAACTGATGGCGAATGGCCAGACCCTGCACCCGCAGCAGAAGGACCTGGCCTTTAATATCAACCTGTTCTTAAAGGACCGTCAAAGCCAGGAGAAGAATATCATTTCACTGAATGCCACCAGCTTTGATATCAAGTACATCAACCGTTTCCTTGGATTCCTGTTCTCCGATATGCAGGGGGAGATCACCGGGAAGTTCGACCTGAAGGGCCCGTTCGACAACCTTAACATCGTAGGTAAGGGACGGCTTCATAAGGCGGGGCTCAGGGTCAATTTCACCCAGTGTTATTATGCACTTGAGGACAATGAGATCGAGCTGAAGGAAAATGAGATCAACCTGGATGGTATCGTACTACGGGATACCATCACCAACAACCCGGTTTACCTGCAGGGAAACATCACACATAATGCATTTAAGAACATGTTCTTTGACGTGAATGTGTCTACCCGGAAACCAGGTACCCGCGGTGCGGCCAATAACCGCCCGGTGCAGGTACTGAATACGACTTACAGCGATAATAAAACATTTTATGGAAATGTAAGGGCAACAGGTTCATTTTCCCTGGTAGGACCGGAAGAGAACGCCTACATGAAGATCGATGCCATTGCGTCCTATAATGATGAAAGCACTTTCACTATTGCCTCCTCCAGCTCCAAAGCAGGTCAGATGCCCGACTGGCTGGTGGAACGTAAATACGGGGAGGCCATGGACGACAGCGTTTTCAAGGACAGGAACAATAAGATCACCTATGATCTTGATGTAACGGCCAACCCCAAGGTTGAAATGAAATTTGTGATGGACGACCTCACCGGGGACGAGATCAAGGGCAGGGGCTCCGGTAAGCTGAATATCCATTCGGGAACCACAGAACCACTAAGCATCCACGGCCGGTTCGATATCACCGAAGGAAGTTACAACTATACCTTCCAGTCGTTCTTTAAGAAGCCGTTTGAAATAAAAAAAGGCGGCGAGAATTATATCTCCTGGACGGGGGACCCCATCAGGGCCAACCTGAACCTGGAAGCACAGTATAAAGCCGAACGGGTGAGCTTTTCGCCGCTCTCGGCCATCACCAATATTGACCAGAGTTACTCCAGCACCCGCGAAAATGTATATGTAACCGCAACACTTACCGGCCTGCTGTCGAAGCCGGACTTTAAATTCCAGCTGGAACTGGATCCCAACAGCAAGTACCGCAATGATTTCAATATCACCAATGCCCTGTTGCAGATAGAGAACAATGAGACGGAGGTAACCCGACAGGTAACCTATCTGATCGTATTCAACAGTTTTGCGCCACCGGAAACGGGATCTAATTTCGGTAGTACCGTAAATGAATTCACCTATAATACCATCTCGAGTTTATCAGGCCTGTTCTTTAATGAGATCAACAAAAAGCTGAACAATGAGCTGCGAAAGATACTTGGGGCTGACGTAAGTGTGGTCTTTAACGGCTCGGTGTACAACAGGAATATCCTTTCTGCACCCAGCAGTAATTTTGACATCAACCAGGCCAATGTAAACGGTGCCATACTGGTACCGCTCTTTAAGGACCGGTTCGTTATTTCACTGGGCAGTTCCATGGAGGTTCCCCTGCAATCTTCCATCCAGCAAACAGTACAGTTCCTGCCGGACGTAACCGCTGCATGGATGCTGAACCAGAGCGGAAGCATCCGGCTGAATTTCTTTTACCGGGAGAACCTGGACTACCTCACCACCAACAGCACCGGTGCCGCCAAACTCAAACGTACCGGTGGCGGTATCTCGTTCCGGAAGGAATTTGATACGCTGGGTGAGATATTCCGGAATGTACGCAGACAAATGCAACGTGAAATACAGCAAAGCCCGGTACGACCGGATTCGTCCCGGCCTGCGGCTCCTGATTCCTCCCTTCAGAAACGTGTAGAGCCGGCCATGCTGGAACAGCGAAAGGAACCGTTATCCGCAACCCCCGAAAAGAAAGTGGAGTGATCCGGTATCCGCCCCCTTCATTCACGATTCATCCATAAACATATCATCGCCGGCACCGCAGCAGTTTATCCGGCACAAAAAAGCGGTGCTGCTTCTGCAACACCGCTTATTCTTATATATATTTTTTTTCTTACACCGAAATACTTCCCGAGGTCACTACCAGTTTTTCTTTCATCATCTCCCGTACCGTTGCTATGATCCCTTCCGTATCATATCCGCATTCGCGTTGTAATTCTTTGGGTGTCCCGTGCTCCACGATGCGGTCCGGTATTCCCAGGATGCGCACTTCATTCTTATAACCATGTTGCGCCATAAACTCCAGTACGGCCGCACCTACACCACCTATTACGGTACCATCTTCCACAGTAATCAGTTTGGGATAGTTCCGGCAGGCTTCATGCAGCAATGCTTCATCCAGCGGCTTCACAAACCGGAGATCATAATGACCGGGCATGATGCCATCCTGTTGCAGGGTCCGAATCGCAGCAGCGGCGAAATTACCCGGGTGCCCGAAGCTCAGTATGGCAATGTCCTTCCCTTCTTTCAGTTTACGGCCTTTACCAACCTGCAGTTCCTCCAGCGGCGTTCTCCATTCCGGCATCACCCCTTCACCCCGCGGATAACGGATCACAAAAGGCAGTGTTGTGGAAGGCAGCTGTGCCGTATACATCAGGTTGCGGAGCTCCGATTCGTTCATAGGTGCACTCACGATCATATTCGGAATACAACGGAAATAAGCAATATCGTAACAGCCATGATGCGTGGGGCCGTCATCACCCACCAACCCTGCCCGGTCGAGGCAGAAGATAACCGGGAGCTTCTGAATGGCCACATCATGTACGGCCTGGTCGTAGGCCCGCTGCATAAATGAAGAATATATATTGCAGTATACCCGCAGGCCCTGTGTGGCCATTCCCGCGCTTAATGTAACGGCATGTTGCTCACAGATGCCTACGTCCAGCGCGCGGTCCGGCATCTGCTCCATCATATATTTCAAGGAGCTGCCTGAAGGCATAGCAGGAGTAACACCGAAGATCTTATCATTTTTTTCTGCCAGTTCAATGATCGTCTTACCAAATACATCCTGGTATTTCGGCGGCTGCGGAGTCGCAAATGTTTTTTTGATGATCTCCCCGGTCACCTTATCAAATAACCCTGGGGCATGCCACTTGGTCTGGTCTTTTTCCGCCAGGGCATATCCTTTTCCTTTTGTGGTGATCACATGCAGGATCTTGGGACCTCCTATCTGTTTCAGGTCTCTCAGCGTGTCTACCAGTTTTGTGATATTATGACCGTCGATCGGGCCAAAATAGCGCAGTTTCAGTGCTTCAAAAAGGTTGGCATTGCTGTTGAGCATTCCTTTCAGTCCCTCCGCCATTTTATGCGCAATGCTCTTGGAGATCCGTTTCCCCACCGGCAGCTTGTTCAGGGCATTCCAGACATCATCCTTGAATTTATTATACTTGGGTGAAACGGTAATATCCGTAAGGTATTCCTTTAAAGCCCCCACATTGGGATCGATACCAATGCCATTGTCGTTCAGGATGATCAGCATATCGGTATTGGACACACCGGCATGGTTCATTGCTTCAAAAGCCATACCTGCTGTCATGGATCCGTCGCCGATCACCGCCACTACTTTCCGCTCCTGTTCTCCCTTATATTTTGCAGCAATGGCCATTCCCAGCGCCGCTGAAATGGAAGTGGAGGAATGCCCCACTCCAAATGTATCGTATTCGCTTTCAGAAATTTTGGGGAAGCCGCTCAATCCGTTGTATTTGCGGTTTGTTTCAAAACGGTCCCTCCTGCCGGTGATGATCTTATGCCCGTAAGCCTGGTGCCCCACATCCCATACCAGCAGGTCGTTTGGTGTATTGTATACATAATGCAGGGCTGTCGTCAGTTCCACAACCCCCAAACTGGCGGCAAAATGTCCGCCGTGGATGCTCACCACATCAATGATGTACTGTCTGAGCTCATCACAAAATTCGTGAAGTTGATCTTCCGGTATCTTTTTCAGGTCGGCAGGAGCGTTTACCTGCTGCAAAAGCGGTCCTGGGGTTATAGCCATTCGCATTAAATTATGCGGCAAAAGTACATAAATATTCCCGTTATGGCGGCGAAATCCGATCCGGGGGTCTTTTGTCAGAACCGGTGCCTGCCACCGGGAAATTCGAGGGTTTCAGCAGCGGCTAACCTGTCATCAAAAACCGAGAACACAGCGGGATATCCCTTTCTGACAAAGCCGATCCGGTCGGCCAGGCGGATGGCGCGGGCGGGCCTGCTGGTGGCCATTTCCACGGCTTCCTGTAAGGTGGCGCCCACAAAATCCATGGCGTTCTTCATCGCTTCGGGCATGGAGATCGCCGCACCGGCAAGATGTCCTGCTTTATCACGGTAATATCCATCGATCATTTCAATATCGAGCCCCTCCCAGTCAAAACGCTTTTTTTTACGCCCCAGGAAGGAGGAATCACTGATCAGAAAAAGTTGATCCCTTTTCTGGCGGTAAGCGATCCGCGCTGCTGCATAATCGCAATGTCCGCCGTCCAAAATGATCGGCGCGTATACGTTGTCATTATCAAAAGTAGCGCCCACCAGCCCGCATTCGCGGTGCCCCAGTTGGGTCATGGCATTATAGAGGTGGGTCACCAGGGTAATTCCCCTGGAAAAACAATGCTGCGCCTGCTCATAGGTCATCATGGAATGGCCCGCAGACAGAACGATACCGGTTTCCAGCAACCGTTCCAGCTGACGATCAGTAAAGCATTCCGGGGCAATGGTCATCACGCGTATCACCTCCTTTCCAAGGGAGATGATGGTATCCAGTTCCTCATCCGTGGGTTTCCGGATAATGCTGCTGCTGTGTGCGCCCTTCTTCTGGGGATTCATAAATGGCCCTTCCAGGTGCATACCCAATATTCCCGGGCCTTCGTTGTTAAAGCTGCGGATGGCCGTGATGGCCTCCAGGATGGTTTCATGGGGAGAAGAAATAAGCGTGGCCAGAAAAAAGGGCGTGGCATAGGCATCGCTCGCCCTGCACATATCTTCCAATGCCGCACGGCCCGGGTCCCGTGAAAAATAATGTTCATAGCCCCCGTTCAGCTGGATGTCAATAAAGCCTGCTGAAATATTCTTCCCGCCAAGGTCCGTTACCTCCGCATCGGCGGGGATCTCCGGCTGTACTGCAACGATCGTACCCTGATCTATGAGAATACACTGATCCCTCAAGACCTCATCACCCGTATAAATCACCACATTGCTGATCGCTTTCATTCCTTTCTTTTTTTTGCGTTACAAATATAATCCTATTCGGGAGGCGATGGCTACATATTGGCAGCTTACCGTATATTTACAGGAACCGTTATATCATGTCGAAGCGAACTGATTACATTTCATGGGATGAATATTTTATGGGTGTGGCGCTGCTTTCCGGAAAGCGCAGCAAAGATCCATCCACACAGGTTGGGGCCTGTATCGTAAATGAGCAGAACAAAATTGTGGGTGTAGGCTACAACGGGCTGCCCATCGGCATCAGCGACGATGCTTTTCCCTGGCAGAACGAAGGCGCTTTCCTGGAAACAAAGTATCCTTATGTCTGCCACGCAGAGCTGAATGCGATCCTGAACAATATCGGGATCAACCTCGGCGGCTGTAAGATCTATACGGCATTATTCCCCTGCAACGAATGCAGTAAAGCCATTATACAATCGGGCATTAAAGAGGTCATTTATCTCTCCGATAAATACGCCACCAGGGAAAGCTTTATAGCAGCCAAGAAAATGCTGGAAACAGCGGGTGTGGCCCTCCGGCAGATGAAACCCGGTATTACCGACGTAGTACTGTCCTTTGACGCGCACGCAGTATAACAGCACCTCTCCGCGTCGGTCCCTTGCAGGTTATTTTATCTTGATATAAATGAGCAATGCACAGGCGGCAATAGAAAAAACCGTCCGGATATGATTGAACCGGTTCCAGCTCTGTTCAAATTTCGACCGGGCTGCTTCCAGTTCTGCCGCGCTCAACTGATCGAGATGAAGAGCTGCCAGGTAATTGTTTAGCGGCACATTTGCCAGCATGGTCACCAGGAATACACCTATGATGTACAGAAGCGTGATCCCTGTCATGAATACGAATAACTCGCGGTGGTATATAAACTTTGTGATCGTGGCGCCGATAAGCGCAAAAGGAGCTCCCGTGAAACAAAGGAGGAATACGGGGTTCAGTATTTCCCGGTTGATGTGCTGCATGGCCCTTAAATAATTCAGGTTGTCCAGCTTTCCCAACCCCTGTGTTACCGATACGCTGAAGGAAAAGAAAAGACCCGCCATCAGTGCTACCAGCAGCAGGGCAGTAAAAAACAAGATTTTATCCAGTATCATATTATATAATTTTGATGGCAATGCCGGTTCAGGCGTTACTTCAGCTCGTTGGCATCATCCAGGAAATAACAATGCGGCCATTGTTTCATTCCCATACTGGGATAATACTGAACCGCATTAGGTGCTGCCAGCAGGATCAGCCGTGCCCGGGGAGCTGCTTCTTTTGTAGCCCGTATCAATTCTTTCCCGACCCCCATTTTCTGATAGACCAGGTCAACCGCCAGATCGGAAAGATAAGTACAATATACATGATCCGTTAAAGAGCGCGCCACTCCAATCAGCCGTTTCCCGTCACGGGCGGTAATCACCAGGCCGGCCTGTTCCAGCATGTTGCGGATCCGTTCCGTTTCATCCACGGGTCTTCTTTTGGCCAGTGTCGACCGTACCAGCACATCAATAAATTCCTCTGCGCTCAGATTTTTTTCTTCCTGATAAGTGATCATCGTAACGATTTGTAGACAGAACAGCACCGGCATACCGGTAACTCCTGTATTAAAAGTAATTTGCTTTGCCGTCAATTCCAAATAGCATTACAGGGAATGCCAGGATATTCCATCGGGCTTTCCGAGTTCCAGGCCGTCTGCTGCCCATTCCAACGTTATGGCAATGAGCTTTATAAAAACGGTCTTTAGCCACGGCGGCATCAGGTGATCCTGTTGCAGCCGCATAAAATGTTGCGAACATTGCGCTGCCGAAATGTTGCCGCCGCCGGGCATGATCTCCGAAGGAAGTGGTCCGCCCTCCAGGTGAAGTGTCGGCAGCAGCAGGGCCAGATCCGCATCGGCATTGCCTCCGGCGGCATGGCTCCAGTCTACAAACACCACCTGATCTCCCACGAAACAGATATTGTCGCTTCGTACATCACCATGCACCAGCTGATCCCCCGACCGGTCTGCAAGCGGTTCTGCGGCGGTCAACACATCCACCGCCTTACGAAACCAGTGCTCAGTGCACAAGCGGAGCGCCAGGAAGGATCCGGGATCTGCGGCGATTCCCGGCCAGCAGCACAGGGGCCCGTTGCCCAGGGCCGGCAGACCGGGTAAAGCGCTGCAGGCAGCCACACTGTTCAATCCTTGAAAAAGCCGCTCCATATCTCCGGGTCTCCAGTGCACCCCCAAAGCGCCTGCGGGCCAGTAGGCTCCGCTCAGATCCTGTGTCAGCAATACCGGATCTGTTCCGGGGATGTCGATCCAATCGATCAGGCGGGGCAGAAACGGTGCTTCCACCGAAGACAGCACCAGGTGTTCCCGGCGGAGCCAATCCGATGTCGGAGCATCCGTAGCTGCTTTTACAAATACGCTGCTATGGTCCGTAAATGTTACAGAAAAACGGTAGGCCGCCGAGAGGCCGCATTCGGGAATGGTCCATTCAACCGCTTTCTTCCGGAGCCGGTCTTCCACAAGCTCCCGCAGGTATTCCGGAGGTTTCATTGTATTGTTGGAACTCATTGTGCTTTATTATCGTGTGGTGTCACTGCCGGGACCGCTCTTTTAACGGTCGCTGCTCACCGCACACAAAGCAGCGCGGCCGCAACCACTCCTGCGGTTTCGGTTCGCAGCCGGGTGGCACCAAGTGTTACGGGTTTATAGCCCTGCCGCAGAGCGGCGCCAATTTCATCGGTGGTAAAATCGCCTTCCGGTCCGATCAGGATAATGCCCCTCTCTTCAACCGGTTGTTCCCTGAGGGAATATTTTTCATCATCGATGCAATGTGCGATCAGCCGCTGAGCGGTGCTGTAGGTGGCAGTCTCCTTCAGCAGGTCGGCAAATTTAACCGGATCGGGCAACTGCGGCAGCCATACCTGCCGGCTTTGCAATAAGGCACTGATCAGTATATTTTGCAACCGTTCCGATTTGGCCCTTTCTTTTTCCGTACGTTCGCAGATCAGCGGGAGCACCGCCGCCACTCCTATTTCTGTTGCCTTTTCCAGGAACCACTCGAAGCGGCCTGCATTCTTCAGCAAAGAAATAGCTATCGTGATCTCTGGTCGCTGCCGTTCCGTAAAGACCACATGTTCCACGGCTACTTCGCAGTGTTTTTTATGCGGTTGCACAATAGATGCAGTAAGCAAATGCCCGCATCCGTCTGTCAGATGCAGCTGTTCTCCGGTCTGCATACGCAGCACCTGCACCACATGCCGGGAATTATTTTCATCCAGCACCAATGCCTGCTGGCCGGGCGCATACGCACTGATATAAAAAAAAGGAAGCTGCAAAACCTGGATATCGTTTAAGTTTCAAGGCAAAGTTCGGGACAATATCAGACAGTAAACCGGGAAGGTTTATTTTTTTAGAAGGGGGCATCCTCCAGATCATCAAACTCATCATCCTTCATCTTATTCATTTTGCTCTCTACCTGGAACAGTTTGGCGCCTCCGCCCGCACCTTCTTCTTCATCAATACGCTTCCAGCTGCTTCCAGGGGTGTTCATGATATTGTAAGGATCTTCTTCCCAGCTGATGAATTTCTGGATATGCAGCAGCGCTTTTAGCTTGATTGTTTCCAGCGAACCATTCCGGTGCTTGGCGATCTTCACCTCCGTAAGTCCGCGCTGATCCTCACCTTCCGAATTGGTGTTCATATCATAATAATCCGGGCGGTAGAGAAACATCACCATGTCGGCATCCTGCTCAATAGCACCCGATTCCCGCAGGTCACTCAACTGTGGTACCCGGTTGCCATCCTTGGAGCCCCGCTGTTCCACGGCACGGCTTAACTGTGAAAGCGCAATAATGGGTACGCTTAATTCCTTAGCCAATCCTTTCAGGTTCCGGCTGATGGAGCTGATCTCCTGCTCCCGGTTCCCCTTACTGTCGCCGCTGCCGCTCATCAGCTGCAGGTAGTCGATAATGATCATACCGATGTTGTGCTTGTTTTTCAGCTTACGGCATTTGGCACGCAGTTCAAAGATGTTCAGCGCAGGGGTGTCATCAATAAATAACGGCGCCTGGGAAAGCCGCTGGATCCCTTTGGTATAAAGCTGTTTCATCTCATGGTCTTCCATTTTACCACGGGCGATCTTTTCCAGCATGATCTCGCTTTCGGCGGAGAGCACCCGCTGTACCAGCTGTGCGGCGCTCATCTCCAGCGAGAAGAAGGCCACCGGGGTGGGATGTTCCTTGACCTTATTCATCACAGCATTGCGGGCCAGGTTAAGGGCAAACGCCGTTTTACCCACCGCAGGGCGGGCAGCAAGGATGATCAGGTCCGTATTCTGCCATCCGTACGTCACTTTATCCAGCATTTTAAAGCCGCTGGGCACACCGGTAATATCTTCATTGCGGTGCCGGAGGTCCTCGATCCGTTGTATGGTCTGTACCAGCACCGAATCGATCGGCTGTATGGTACTGCGCAGGTGTGAGTTGGTTATTTCAAAAAGCTTTGATTCGGCATCATCCAGCAGCTCAAATACATCCGTACTGTCTTCAAAAGCATCATTGATGATCTCTCCGCTGATGCGGATCAGCTCCCGTTGTATGAATTTCTGCAGCACGATACGGGCATGCGATTCAATATTTGCGGCCGATACTACGGTATTGGTCAGTTTGGTAACATAATACGCACCCCCTATTATTTCCAGTTCCTCCCGGGTCTTTAACTCTTCAACAACGGTAAGGATATCGATGGGCTGACTTTTATTGGCCAGCGACTGCATGGAACGGAAAATCCGCTGGTTGGCGTCCACATAAAAACATTCCGGTTTTAATACTTCGATAACAGCATCAAAAGCATTTTTCTCCAGCATGATCGCACCCAGGATGGCTTCCTCCAGCTCCCGCGCCTGCGGCGGCACTTTCCCGTATACCATGGTTCCAAGGTCTACCGCCGTTCTGCGTTTCTGCTTCCTGTCTTTATTTACATTCTTTAAATCCATTATATTAAAAAAGTTGACCTCCTGCCTCTTAAGACAAGAAACCGACACCTCGGGTCTTTAATTAACATTTCCGCGGGTAACTATTCCAACCTTAAATTTATTGATTTTTGAGGGGATTCCGCTTTGTGCCCTTGAAATCAGGAAGCGAATTTAGACCCTAAAAAGGGTAGAAAAAAATCTTTATTTGTGTACGAATTATTAACAGGGTTATTCACAAAGAAATAAACAACAGGCCCCGGAACCGGATGCTAATCCAGGGCCCGGTTCCCCGGGTCATCAGGAAGTGCAGGCGCTCCCCCTGCCGGATAAATACCGTCCGATCGCCGGGAAATTGTTTTCTTTGCAGCATGGATATCGTCTCAAAATATTTCGATGATTTTACACCGGAACAAGCAGCCCGGTTCTCCGCCCTTTCCGGATTGTATAAGGAGTGGAACGAGAAAATAAATGTGGTCAGCAGAAAAGATATTGACAGCCTTTATGAAAAACATGTACTGCACTCGCTCAGCATCGCGGCAATCTTCCGTTTCAGACCCGGCACACAGATCGTTGATCTTGGAAGCGGAGGCGGATTCCCCGGTATCCCCCTGGCCATCTTTTTCCCGGAAGTGGAGTTTTTACTGGTAGACAGTATCGGGAAAAAACTAAAAGTGGTGGATGGTGTGGCGGAAGCCATCGGGTTAAAAAATGTACAGACCCGTCACTGCAGGATCGAAGACATTAAAGATAAAAAATTTGATTTTGTTGTTTCCCGCGCAGTGGCGCCCCTGAAAGATCTGTGGCAATGGAGCAGGCCGCTGATCCGCAAGGATCATACGCTGCATACGACCCGGCTTATAGAGCAAGGGGAACACGCCCCCGGGCTGATCTGCCTGAAGGGCGGCGATCTCGCGCAAGAGATCTTTGATAGCGGCACCCGGCCACATATCATGGCCGTCAGCGATCTGTTCACTGAGCCTTTTTTCCAGGAAAAATACCTGGTATATGTCCCTAAATAACCGGTAAAGCGGAAACAACAAAGGGTCCGTCAATGCATTGCTGCAGCTTACGAGGTTAAAACCGGTTTGTCTGCCTTATGCGCCAGGAAAAAATAATTATAGCCTTTTTCAAATTGCCCGATAAATTCCGCGCGGCTGAACCCCGGCTGGTTCTTCAGAAAATATTGCTGCAGGGTAAGTGTATATCCCAGCGCATCAAAAAAATCATACATCAGTTCCGGCGTGGCGCCGTACAGATCGCTGCCGCCCTTTCCAAACTCAAACAGTACAACGGGATGGTACTGTTCTAATATACGTTTCGCCCCTTTAAGCACTTCCAGCTCTGCCCCTTCCACGTCGATCTTGATCAGGTGTACCGGCTGCCCGGCAGGAACAAGGTCTTCCAGTCGCTCTACCTTTACAATGATCTGTTCCTTGTTGTAAGCGGCATTATCAAAATTGCGTTCTTTCAGACCGCTGACGGCGGGCCGGTCCTTAAAAACGGTAAAGGTCGCTTCCCCGACTTCACTGGAAAGCGCTGTATTAAAAAGCTGTACCCGGTCCTTATATTTTTTCTTCAACCGCTGAAACAGGTAAGGTATGGGTTCAAATGCAATATGCCGGCCGGCAGGAGCTTTTTTTATAAGTGCGTTCAGGATCTCTCCTTTATGTGCGCCGATGTCGATACAGTTACTGTCTCTTTTTACCACACGGTTGATTACATCAAAGGTTTCAAAATCATACCGGTCGAACGGCGGCTGAAAAACCTTCTCGCTAAAATGATAGAACCGGTATGCCAGTTTTTTGGCAACTGTTGTTACAACCTGTGGAACATGCTTGCGTTTCATGGGGTGTAAAAATAGGGCATTATGACTTACTGTTTCTTTTCGGCTGCCGGGTTTTCAGCTGTGGTCCGGAACAACTGCCGGCAGGCATTACCAGAAGAAGCGGGGAGGCGGTACCAAAAGCCAGTATTGCCGGCTGTCCAAGCGCATTCCTCAGACTAAAAATAATCTGATCCTTAATCAAGAAAGAGGCCTGAAAGCCTCAATGTGAATAGCCCTCAAGCGCACCACGGAGGGCTATTCAAACGGATGCCCTCCGGGCTACCGGTATCGCACAAAGTATTGTTGCTGCAGCGGTGCAGCATACGTTCAATAAGTATAACAAGTCTTATTGGTGCCCATACAATAATAGGATAAACCGGGATAGTATATCCCGCAAAAAGACACTTTCAGGCGATCCGTTCACGGATCTGTTCAAACCAGATTTTATTGGCAGTTCCCAGCAGGTTATAGTCGATAAAAAAATACATCACCTGCCCGTTGCTGGTGATAATGCGTAACGGCTGGCCGCCCAGGCCGAAGTTCCATATAAGCGCCCGTGTATAGCATTCATCAAAGCCGATATAAAGCTGGGAGATCAGCTCCAGCGGTATGGAATAATATTCGTTACCCGAAAGCTCAATGGCCCTGTCGGTAAGTGCGATATCTGTTAAATGCTGGTGAAAGGGTTTGGCGGCGGATATGTAAAATCCCGCGTCGCGTTTTTTGCTGCGCGTAATGACCTCATGTTTAAAACACCACAAGGCAGTACCGGTTATCAATAACGTTTCCATTGCCTTAATAATGTCGGTTAAAGATACACCTTTTTGCTTTTTGCCCTAAAGTGGTTATATTGTAGAAAAACAAATATAACCTTATGCGTTTGCGTTCAAAAATGGCCCTGGCCGTGCTTTTTCTTGGTAATCAGTTTGTCGCAGCACAACCGGCACCGGCTTCTGAAGAGCACCTACTGCCTGTTGTGGAAAAAATCATTAATGAGGCCACCGGTAATTCCCAGCTGGAGAAGCTGGCAAGCGAACTTCTGGATGGGATCGGGCCGCGGCTGGTTGGCACCCCGGAAATGGAGAAAGCCAGCGACTGGGCTATTGCCTCCTTTGAAAAATGGGGCATAAGCGGCAGCAGGCAGCAGTTTGGTGAATGGCGGGGATGGCAGCGCGGCAGCTCACAGGTAGAGCTGACCGCCCCCCGTATCAAAAGCCTGGAAGCCACACAACTTGCCTGGAGCCCGGCTACCAAAACTCCGGTGCAGGGTGAAGTAATCGTGCTGCCGTATGTAACTAGCCCGCAGGAATTTACCAGCTGGCTCGCCGGCATTAAAGGCAAGATCGTATTGATGGCACAATATCAGAGGTCCGGCCGGCCGGATTATCAGATCAAGGAATTTGCCACACCCGAGCTTTACGAAAAGATGATGAAAGAACGCGCAGACGATACGGAAGCCTTCCGCAAACGGATCGCCAATACCGGCTACAACAACAGCACCCTTCCTGAAGCGCTGGAGAAAGCGGGTGCTGCGGCCATTGCCATTTCAAACTGGACCGGCATCATGGGCGCCAACCGGATCTTCGGCGCGCGTACTAAAAAAATCCCGACCATTGATATTTCTGTAGAAGACTATGGTATGCTATACCGTATGGCCGTGAACGGGCAAAAGCCCCGTATCCGGATCAATGTACAATCAAAAGAACTTGGAATGGTCAAGACCTTTAATACGATCGGGCGGATCGAAGGAAAAGAAAAACCCAATGAATACGTTATTCTTTCCGCACATTTCGATTCATGGGACGGCGCCCAGGGCGCTACCGATAATGGCACCGGCACCATTACCATGATGGAGACCCTGCGCATCCTTAAAAAGCTTTATCCCAACAACAAGCGTACGATACTGGTTTGTTTATGGGGCAGCGAAGAACAGGGACTCAATGGATCCCGGGCTTTTGTAAAGGACAACCCGGAAATCGTAAAAAACATCCAGGCGGTGTTTAACCAGGATAACGGAACCGGGCGTATTGCCAGTATCAGCGGACAGGGCTTTGTAAATGCCTACGATTACCTGGGCAGATGGCTGACAGCGGCGCCCAAAAAAATAACCTCCGGTATTGAAACCAGTTTTCCCGGCATGCCGGGCGGCGGCGGATCGGATCATGCTTCTTTTGTGGCAGCAGGCGTACCCAGCTTTATGCTCGGCTCGCTTAGCTGGGGTTATGGCGGATACACCTGGCATACCAACCGCGATACTTACGATAAAATCGTGTTTGACGAAGTCCGGAATAATGTTATCCTCACAGCGATACTGGCTTATATGGCATCAGAAGACCCTGAGCTCGCCAGCCGTGAAAAACGCGTGCTGCCGGCGATAAACGGGCAACCAGCCAAATGGCCCGAAGTGAAGGAGCCCGAGCGCAAAGGCGGAGCAGATCAATAATATCCAGGCAATATCCTCCTTACACAGCACTTAGTACCGCAGCTGGATCTTGTTGTTCCGGCGGTTGATATCAGCCATCCGCAAACCAGGATCGATCTCTCCGGTATCTATTTCCATCAGGCGGTGACCGGTTTCTATGGTGTAAAATTTATTGGTCCAGGGCCAGGGCGGGTAAACCTTCCACCGCATACCGGCATCCTCAGGGGGTTTGGCATTGTACATCAGATCCAGCGGAACATTATGCAGCTCCTGCGTACCATCTTTAAAGCGGATCAGGAAATCAACCGGCATCGGCATCAGGCCATCATTGCGAAGGCGGATCTTTGTCTTTCCTCCTTCCTCCCAAAGACTGTCGATGGCATAATCAATGGTCTTTGTACTGTAGATCCAGTAATCCCGGTACCAATCCAGCTTTGTGCCGCTTGTTTTTTGTGCCACGCGGATAAAATCATTCGCATCAGGATGTTTGAACTTCCACTGGTTATAATAATTCAGCAGCACCCGGTCCCTTACCGAATCCCCCAGGATATAACCGAGTTGCGATAAGAACAGGGAACCCTTGATATAGCTGGCACGACTGTAGGCGAAATTCGTATTAAAATGATCAGCGGGTGTGCTTAGCGGCTCTTCCTTTCCGCTCTTAACAAGATCCAGGTACTGGAAGTAGGTGGAATCGGGCCGCTCATATCCCGGTACCCCCTGCCGGTTGAGCCATGCAGAGACCCGCGTATCTGCATAATCAGCCCCTCCTTCATCCATCCACGGATAATGGGTTTCATCCGTTGCCAGCCGTCCGTAGAACCATTCGTGCATCCATTCATGCAGCCAGGCGCCCGGAGCGGCCAGCAGCGTGGCCATCGGGTATTCCATGCCGCCATCGCCACCGGTAATAAAAGAATATTGTTTATATGGATAATGACCGAATGTCTTTTCAATATAAGGCAGGGCCTGCGCTGCATCCGATAATATCTTTTCCCATTTTTCAGGCGTTGATTTAGCTGGTTTATACAGCAGGTGTAAGGTAAGATCCTCCCGTATCTTTTTCGACCGGTGAACAAATTCCGGGTCCGCAGCCCACATGAAATCATGCACTTCCGGTGCCGTAAATTTCCAGGTAAGCTTGTCTCCTGCCGGACGGGTCACGGCGGCACCTTCCGCTTCATACCCATACCCGATCTGGTTGGCATTGGTCAGGTAACCGGTACCACCCAGGATGTAGTTTTTATCAATGGTGATGTTCACGTCAAAGTCGCCGAAATTCCCGTAAAACTCCCGCCCCACATAGGGTGTAGGGTGCCAGCCGTCTTTATCATAAACGCTTAATTTGGGATACCACTGGCTCATGGAATACCGTACTTTGGTATTTGGGTTGTCCCTTCCGCTTCGCCGGATCTGCAACGGCACCTGCGCTTCAAAGTCCATTGCAAATGTCACTTTCTGTTTGGGCAGAATGGGACGGGTCAGTTTTACGATCAGGATGGTGCCCTGTACTTCATAGGGCTGAGAAGTCCCGTTCATGGTAAGCCGGCTGACCTTCTGGTATCCGATCTCGTCCGGCTTCAGATTGCTGATGCGGTCCTTCACACGCGGATCCCAGTCTGACTTATTTCCGATCTCAATCGTACCCTGTCGCTTACTCCGTTCATCCATCATACTTCCCGGCTGAAAGGCATTCCAGAACAAATGATAATAAACTTTATCCAGCGTATCCGGTGAATTGTTCCAGTATTCCAGTTGCTGTCTTCCTTTGAACCGGTTGGAAGATACATCCATATCGATATTCATGACATATTTCACCCGCTGCTGCCAGTAACCGTTTTGGGCATCGGTCTTCATTACCCAAAAAACAACCCAAAAAAATAATAAACCTTTTGAGGTACGCATGATTAAAAAGTTTAATTCACGCGGAAAATAAACAAAAAAACAGAAAAGACGGGGTTAAAAAGCGATGGACGTACGGTCAGTCCTGGTATGGAGCAGTATGAAAGATTTTCCCCGATTCACTGAAATAAATGTATTTTTTGAGATCACGGGGTTCCCCGATCCGGATGCGATACGCTTCAAACCCGCTTGGAACGTATATTACATCCACATCGGCAACGGCTATCACTCCTGAACGGGACTTTCTGAAGCGTTCCTTTATTTTTTCCGGCAACCGGTCAAAACTAAAATCCATTACCGTGTATTCCCATTCATTTTTTTTATAAATGGCCTGGTATTTTTCTTTTTTCATCAGAAAATCAACAACGGCCTTTCGTCCGTCTACCTTACATCTGAGATCAGTGGCATATGGGTACTGCATATAAAACTGGTCTGCAATAGCCGCCGGCAACCCCTGTTCCTGGGCATTGACACAGCAGGAACACCACATAAAAAAAAGCAACAACCCTTTTTTTATGTGCCGGTACCCAATAGCAGGCCCCCTTCCGTATAAAGGAAATAATCTCATTTTTAACAACCACATGCCATTAAGCTGCGGATCGCATAGAGCGGCATCAGTGCCCCAGTTCATTTTTCAGCCCCCGGATCTCTGTTTGCAACCGCTGCACTTTATTGAGCAGGTGCGCTATTGCCTCCAGGCCTTCCATATTAATATCCAGATCGTAATGCATATGCATGTACTTTTCAAGATCCGCCAGCTGTTCAAATGCAATAAAATAACTTTCATTCTGCTGCACCAGCTCAATCAGTCCATGATCATTCAGTGATTGCACAAATGTGGTTTCGATCCTGTAATAGGAGCAACACTGCTCTACCGATATGCTGTTTGTATGACGCTCCATCTTTATTTTTTTTCGGCTTCCTGAGCCAGCTCTTTAAACAATGTTTTTTCTTTCTCCGACAGGTTCTTCGGCAACTGCACCTGGTAGGTAACATACAGATCACCAAAAACGCCTTCCTGTTTGTACACGGGGAACCCCTTGCCTTTCAGGCGCACTTTTGTTTCGTTCTGTGTTTCCGGCGCTACGGATAGTTTTACTTTGCCTCCCATGGTATCGATGGTTTCCTCTCCTCCCAGCATCGCCTTGTAGAGGTCCAGGGATACATGGGTATACAGATCATTCCCCTTCCGCACAAAGCCCGTATCATTTTTTATATCGAATGTGATATACAGGTCTCCGTTGGGTCCTCCGTTCACGCCGGGCGCGCCATAACCGGCAATCCGGATCTCCTGTCCGTTTTCAATTCCTGCAGGAACGGTGATCCGGATATTTTTTCCATTGACGGTAAACGTTTGCTGATGTGTGCGGTAGGCATCGGAAAGGTTCAGCGTTACGGCCGCCCGGTAGTCCTGACCTTTGAACCGGGTACCGGAGCGCCCCTCACTGCGGGCATTACCGAAAAGCGAAGAAAAGAAATCGGAAAAATCACCTTCCTCACCACTGCTATAAGTATATTGTCCACCTTCAAAAGGATGACCTTGCTGGCCGGAAGTCCGCTGCCGGCGCGCTTCTTCAAACTGATCGGCATGCTTCCAGTCGGCACCGTACTGATCGTATTTTTTCCGCTTTTCCGGATCGCTCAATACCTCATGCGCTTCATTGATCTGCTGGAATAATTTTACAGCTTCTTTATCATCGGGATTCAGATCGGGGTGATGTTTTCGGGCCAGCTTCCGGTAGGCCTTCTTTATATCATCCGCAGAAGCATCTTTGGATATTCCCAGGACCTTATAATAGTCGATATACTCCATTTATTCAAAATATATTTCAATTTAAAACATAACCGGAACAATTCCAACAATCGCAGCTGCCGTTTATCAGAAAAAGATCAGACAGGCCGCAAATATTCCCAGGAATGAGATGATCCATAAACTGGCAAGCGACACTTTAAGTATGGTTACATATTTTTCCTTGTATAACCGGTCCTTCAGAAAGACATACATGATGACCGAATAAATACCATTAGCAACAATCCAAACTACAGGAAATAAGATGTACGGATTCATTTAAAGTGCTTTAGTGTTTCGATAAAAGTAGCCAAAATCAAACAGCAAGCTCCCCGGGAAATGTTAAATTATCGATACCTGCTATCAGCCTTGGTTTACCCTGAAAATAATCGCTATATCTAGCACACTACAAACCAGCCATCTAATAGCCTTCAAGAAATCTTTGTGCTTCTGGATGAAGTTGTTATTTTTACCCAAAACAGCACGGATGGAAGTAGCCATTGATCCCTCCTGGAAACAGGAATTGCAGGAAGAATTTCAGCAGCCTTATTTTAGTTCGCTGGTGCAGCATCTGAAAGCCGAAAAACA